>NZ_JBFUMS010000010.1:0-288793 GCF_054049255.1 Roseateles sp. P5_E4
CACCGAAGCAGCGGCCAGCGTCACCGTGATGACACCGGCGGCGCTCGTGACTGATGCCACTTCGGTGGCCAGCTTGCCACCGTTGGTGGTGACGTCCGCAGGAACGCCGTTGGCACTAGGGCCACAGGCAGCAAAGGTCGCGTCGCCGGTCTCCTGGGTGCACAGGGCGATGGCCGCTTTCCACGGATCCGCAGCGGTGATGGCATTGCCGAGCTTGGCCTTGGCCGTGTAGTCCTTGTACTGCGGAATAGCCACGGCAGCCAGGATGCCGATGATGGCCACGACGATCATCAGTTCGATCAGGGTGAAGCCTTGTTGGGCGCGTTGCTTGATGTTCATGGTGCAAACTCCGTGAGGAAAGAGGCGTTGAGGGGCGCAATACTTAAAGCAGAGGACATGCCAGCTGGTTTTGCCCCGTTTGGCGTGACATTCGGCACGATCTGCTGCGCCAGGCCGTATGGGCTGACGCTTTTCGTCAGTTGTTGTGACGCAAGTTGTCACTCGCCATTGGCTGGGATGACTCTTCTTGCTGCTGGCGGGCGATGGGCGGCCTGCAGGCGGGACCCTGTTCGCGTCGCAGCAACTCATCAAAATCCCACTGGGTCGTGACCGTCGGTCCGTAGAGCGTCCTGGCTGCCTCGTGCCATGCAGGGTTGGCCAAGCCGGGACGCTGCGCGTGGTCATCCCAGTCGACGCCGGCCAACTCGAGCAGGGTCGGGAACACGTCTCGATGACTAATCCGCTGCTCGCGCCTTACCGACAAGGCTTTCAGCCCGCTCACGTTAAGCCGCGCATAGGCCGCGTTGGACCAAACCAGAAGGGGGACACGGGTGTTCCAGGACGACGGGGCTCCTAGCGCATGCATGAAACGCTGGCGCTGGTCGTCGAAAAGATCTTCCCCATGGTCCGACGTGTAGAGCAACAGGACGGGGCGGTCTTGCTTGGCCAGCGCGGCCAGCACGCGATTCAGGAACGCATCGAGCTCGACCACGGTGTTGTCGTAGGAGTTGACAGCCGCCGCCTTGTTTTCGGCACCAGGATGACCCGGCACGCCGATGTCCGCAAGCGTCGGGCGAAAGACCGCTGAGGCGGCGCCATAGCGCTCTTCATAGGGGAAGTGGCTGCCGATCATGTGCAGAGTGATGAACTGCCGCGGACCGCCCTGCTTGAGAAAGGATTCGAACGGCGCCAACAGCGCGGTGTCGCGGCGCAGATGGAAGTTGTAGTCGTTGTCGGAATGGTCGGAAACATTGGCACGTTCGCTGAGCTCGCTGCGCTCCTGGTTTGACAACCATGCCGTGGTGAAGCCCGCTTCCGAGAAGGTCTGCACCATGGACGCGGTGCCTTGAGGCCCCGCCATGCCGACGAGGTTGCGAACCGCCACATGGGTGTAGTGCGCCGTCGATGCCACGTCGCAGAACACGATAAGGTCATCAGTTATGCGGCGAAGACTTGGTGTCGTGTCGCGCGCGTAGCCGTAAAGGCTCAGGTGGTCGGCACGGACGCTTTCCCCGATCACCAGAACGACGGTCAACGGTTGGTTGCCCCACGCCGGTTGCGCCCGTCCGTGTACTGAGACCCCCGGGCTTGCAACTGACGTCTTCCAGACGCGCCGGGCAGACACGGCGACGTTGATGGGGTAGACGAGACTTGCAGTCTCGCCGTCGAATGCGGACGGCCAGTGCGCGGTTTGCGGCAGCGTCTGCCGCAGCCCAAGCGAAACCATCGTGAACATGAGCAAACCTGCCAGCCAGCGCTTGCGCGTTTCGGCGCCGGCTCGCATCGGCCGGACCCGCCATGCCAGCAGCCCGTAACCCAGCGAGACGATCAACCAGGCAGCGAGCCAGGCCCAACCAAAAGACTTGAGCAGTTCCCAACTGCGCGCCGGCGCCGTATGCAGCGCGGCGATGAGCAAGGCGTCGCCCGGCACGGTGCCAAAGCGCACAAGGACGTAGGCATACGGAGGCAGCAACGCGGCCACCGGCCAGGCGGCCAGCAAGAGCCTACGGGTTGACCCGCAGGCGACCCAGGCCAGCGCCAAGCTCCACGCCGTCAACAACAGCACGGCAAGTCGCTCGGACATCACCAAGGTGTGATCCGAACCAAAGACGACGTAAAGACTGGGGGATCCCAGCAATGCGACCAGGCCGCCAGCGACCCAGGGGTCGGTCCAGCTGCGCCGCTTCAGAGCTGCATCTCCTGGCCGGCCTGCAGCGCGCTGATCCGATGGGGACTGTTCAAGGCCTGCACGCCTTGCATGACGGCTTCGACCTCGCCGGGCTTGATGTGGGTGATGCGCACGTCGACGCTGCCGGCCAGATGGGTCAATTCGCGGCCCAGCTCCGCCGGATGAAGATGCTGGCTGACGTGGGCCACCTCGGCCTCGTCGTCGCTGAAGGCCGTCTCGATGACGAGATGGGACAGGCGCAGGTCGGCCAGGCGCCGCCACAGGGCCGGGTTGGGGCCGGTATCGCCGGTGAAAACCCAGTGCGCGTGGCCGCTCGCGGTGCCGGCATCGACGGCGAAACCGACGGCCGGCACGGTGTGGGCTGCCGGCAGCACTTCGATGAGGCGGCCTCCCAGGTCGACGCGGTCGCCGATCTGGAAGGGGTGCAGGCTCAGCACCGGCGCCTCGCGGCTGGGCAGGACGGTGAAATCGGGCCAGATCACGCCATTGAAGATGTGCTGGCGCAGGGCGGCCAACGTCTCGGGCAGGCCGTGGACCTGGATGGGCGGGCGGCCCGCCGCGGCGCGCAGGCGCAGCACCGCATCAGCCAGCAACGGGATGCCGAGCACATGATCCAGATGGGAGTGGCTGAGCAGGATGTGGTCGACCGCGGCCAGCGCATCCAGCGGCAGGTCACCCACGCCGGTGCCGGCGTCGATGAGGACATCGTCGTCCAGCAGGAAGGCAGTGGTCTTGTAGCCGGCGGCAATGGCGCCGGAGCAGCCCAGGACGCGGATGTTCATGCGGTGCGTGGCTCGGAATGGGTGGCTCGCATCAGGCGAGGCCGAGCCAAGAATGTACGCACCCGCCCCGTGGGTCGGACGGTCGGATTACCGAGTTGGGGGTGTCGCTATCGTGAGGAAGTCACAGCAGCCGCGAAGGCCGCGGCCGGCCTGGACTTCGGGCGATCAACCCTGGATGAACTGCATCTGCGTGCCGGCCAGCTCGATCAGGTCGCCGGTGCGGAGTGCAATCGATTCGCCCGTCAGCGGGATGCCGTTGACGCTGGGGCGCTGGTTACCTTCGACGTGGGCGAAGACATAACCGGTGGGGCGCTTGGTGATGGAGGCGACCTGCACGCCGGGCTTGCCCAGCGTGGTGACGACCTTGGTCAGCGCGACCTCGCGGCCCGCGGCGGCGCCGGTCAGCACCTTGATGGAGGCCGGGCCGATGGCGGCCGCACCCAGCGAGCCGAAGTTGGAGCCCAGGCCCAGGCTCGGCGGCGCGCCGGAACCGGGCTTGAGGATCATGGTCTTCTCGTAGTCGCCGCCGTCGTTCAGCAGGAACTTGATCTTGTACTTGCCGATTTCGACCGTGTCGTTGTCGGCCAGCAGCTGCTTCTTGATCGCCTTGCCGTTGATGTACGTGCCGTTGGTGGAATTGAGGTCTTCAATGAAGACGTCGGCGCCGACCATCTGCAGCACGGCGTGTTCGCCGCTGACCGCGAGATTGTCGATGACGATGTCGTTGTAGGGACGTCGACCGAGGGTGGTCTTGTCCTTGGTGATCTGCACCTCCTTGATCACGACGCCGTCGAGCGAAACCACCAGTTTGCCCATTTATGACCTCAAGTTCTGTTGTACGTGCCCTGACTTTGCATGGGGTAGCAAGTCAGTTGCCGCCGCGTCGACCGAAGGGCCACCAGCCCCGTCCTTCGGTACGTTGGCGTCCTTCTGCGCGGGCCAGGATGAGCGCGATGTTATCGCGACCGCCGCTGTCATTGGCTGCGTTGATCAGTGCGCGTGCAGCTTCGGGCAAGGCCGGATTGCCGTTGAGCAGGTTGGCGAGGCTGTCATCGTCGAGCATGTCGGACAGGCCGTCGGAGCACAACAGGTAGGTGTCGCCCGGCTGGACCTCGTGCAGATGGAGCTCCATCAGCACCGTGTCCTCGACGCCGACAGCGCGCGTGACGAGGTTCTTGTTGCTGGAAAACGCGGCTTCTTCGACGGTCAGCAGACCGGCGTCGATCTGCTCCTGCAGCAGCGAGTGGTCGCGCGTGATCTGCGTCAGGCGGCCGGCGCGCAGCCGGTAGGCGCGCGAGTCGCCGACATGGCCGAGCAGCAGGCCTTCGGGGCGGAAGACGCCCAGCACCAGCGTCGTGCCCATGCCGGCATAGCGCGGGTTGGTGTTGGCGGCGTTGAAGATGGCGCGGTTGGCGTTGTCCACGCAGATGTCCATGGCGCGCTTGACCTCGCCGGCCCGGGCCTCGCGGCCGGCGTCCTTGAGCCAGCGGCCCAGCTCGGAACTGACGAAGCTGGTCAGCATCTGGCTGGCCACTTCGCCGGCGTTGTAGCCGCCCATGCCGTCGGCCAGCACGGTCAGGCCTGCGGCCTCGTCCAGGGCGACCGAATCCTCATTGTTGTCGCGCGCACGTCCCACGTCGGTGGCGCTGAAGAACTCCAGGGTCATGAGGCTTGCGGTGGCTCGTGGGGCTCGGCAGAGGAGCAAGGATTCTGCCCTGCTTCCTCAGGCGCCAAGCGCAGTGTTTGTGCGAAGGCCGCATCCTGGGGGGAAGCCACTGCAGCCGTTTCGGGCGCAGCGGGTTCGGCCTGCAGGCCGAGCACGAGCACGGCTTCGAGATCACGAGCCATCTGCTCGCCGTCGGCGTAGCGCAGCTCGGGGCGCTTCTCCAGCGCCAGGGCCAGCACCAGGGCGAGGGCCTCGGGCAGGCTGGGGCGATGGATGCGGACGTCCGGCGCTGGCTCGGTCGCAATTTGTTGCATCAGCCGCGCCATGGACTCGCTCTGGTGGGGCAGTGCGCCGCTGAGCAATTGGTAGAGCAGCACGCCCAGGGAATAGAGGTCGCTGCGGCCGTCCACCGTCAGGCCGGCAAGTTGCTCCGGAGACATGAAGGACGGCGTGCCCAGCACGAGGCCGGTGCGGGTTCGGCTGCCGTCGCCAACGCGGGCAATGCCGAAGTCCATCAGCTTCAGGCTGCCATTGATGCGGTCCAGCATGACATTGGCGGGCTTGATGTCGCGGTGCACCACGCCTTGGCTGTGGGCATAGGCCAGGGCCCGCGCCAGACGCGCGCCGATCTGCACGACTTCGCGAGCGGGCAGCAGCTGGCCGGCCTTGCTGAAGCTGCTCAGGTCGCGGCCGAGCACGTATTCGAGGGCGATCCAGGCGTCAGCACCGTCCTGGCCGGCATCGACGACCTGCAGGATGTCTGGATGTTCCAGCTGGCCGGCTGCACGCGCCTCGCGCATGAAGCGCTCGCGCACGTCCGCCAGGTCTTCGGCCGAGAATTCGCGGCTCAGCGCGAGGCGCTTGATGGCGACCTGGCGGCCCGTGGAGCGTTGCGTGGCCTTGTAGACCACGGCCATCGCGCCGCGGCCGATCTCGGCACCGAGTTCGAAATCGCGCAGGTCGGGGGGCGGCTGTGCGGCCCTGACCTGCGGCGTGGACGCGCCGGGGCCTTGAGTCTGCTGCACGGTCGGCAGGGCCGACGGATCGCCGTACGGTGAGCCAGCAGGATCGGGCACCCGACCGATGAGGCGCTGCCAAAAGCTGCCTGCCTTGCCGGATTTGCCGCCGCTTGCCATGCGGTCGATCTTAGGCGGCCTCGCGCTTGCTGCGGCGGGCCAGCGCCATGCCAACGACGACGACCAGGACCGCGCAGCTGATGCTGACGGCGTAGTCCAGGCCATGCATATGCGCCTCGAACCACTCGTGCACGGCCGCATCGGTCGTCGCCATCTCGCCGGCGACGAAGCCCAGCAGGGCGGCCCCCAGCGTGATGATGACCGGGAAGCGCTCCATCAGCTTCAACAGCAGCGTGCTGCCGAAGATGATGAGTGGGATGGACAGGCCCAGGCCGATGATGAGCAGCATCAGGCGGGCGCCCTCGGGCGCGCTGTTGGCGGCGGCCGCGACGGCGATGACGTTGTCCAGGCTCATGACGAGGTCGGCGATCAGGATGGTGCGCACGGCCGTCCACAGGTTGCCGCTGGCGTGCACGTCGGCGTCGTCTTCGCTGTCGGCCAGCAGCTGGATGCCGATCCACAGCAGCAGCACGGCGCCGATCAGCTTCAGCCAGGGCAGCTGCAGCAGCTGCACGGCGAACAGCGTCAGCACGACACGCAGCAGGATGGCAGCGCCGCTGCCGAAGACGATGGCCTTCTTCTGCTGGCCGGGCGGCAGATTGCGCGAGGCCAGCGCAATGACGACGGCGTTGTCGCCGGACAGCAGGATATTGACCCAGATGATCTTCAGCAGCGCGATGAAGAAGGCAGCGTTCAGCAGGTCCATGGCAGGCTCGGTGTTGGTCGCCCGAGTGTCGGTCCGCCCGGGCGGGCTGCGTCTGCGTGCAACTACGCAGGCAGCAAAGGAAAAGGGCCGTTCAGCGAACGGCCCTCGAATTGCTCACGAGGAGCAGGCTCAGAGCAGGGCCTTGAGCAGCTTGGCCATTTCCGACGGGTTGCGCGTGACTGTGAAGCCGCACTCTTCCATGATGGCGAGCTTGGCATCGGCCGTGTCGGCGCCGCCGGAGATCAGCGCGCCGGCGTGGCCCATGCGCTTGCCGGGGGGCGCCGTGACGCCGGCGATGAAGCCGACGATGGGCTTCTTCATGTTGGCCTTGCACCAGCGCGCGGCTTCCGCCTCGTCCGGGCCGCCGATCTCGCCGATCATGATGACGGCGTCGGTGTCCGGGTCGTCGTTGAAGGCCTTCATCACGTCGATGTGCTTCAGGCCGTTGATCGGGTCGCCGCCGATGCCGACGGCCGACGACTGGCCCAGGCCGATCTCGGTCAGCTGCGCCACGGCTTCATAGGTCAGCGTGCCGGAGCGCGACACGACGCCGATGCGGCCCTTGCGGTGGATGTGGCCCGGCATGATGCCGATCTTGATTTCTTCCGGCGTGATCAGGCCGGGGCAGTTGGGGCCCAGCAGCAGCGTGCGCTTGCCGCCAGCGGCTTCCTTGGCCTTCATCTTGTTGCGCACTTCCAGCATGTCCCGGACCGGGATGCCTTCGGTGATGCAGATCGCCAGGTCCAGGTCGGCTTCGACGGCTTCCCAGATCGCGGCGGCGGCACCGGCGGGCGGCACGTAGATCACCGACACGGTCGCGCCGGTCTGCGAGGCGGCTTCCTTGACGGTCGCGTAGATGGGGATCTCGCTGAACTTCTCGCCAGCCTTCTTCGGATTCACGCCCGCGACGAAGGCGTTCTTGCCGTTGGCATAGGCCTGGCAGCCCAGGGTATGGAACTGGCCGGTCTTGCCGGTGATGCCCTGGGTGATGACCTTGGTGTCTTTGTTGATGTAGATGGACATGTCTGATTCCTCTGGGCGGGCTTAGGCGACTGCGGCGACGATTTTGGTGGCCGCTTCGGCCATCGTGTCGGCCGCGATGATGGGCAGGCCGGATTCGGCCAGCATCTTCTTGCCCAGTTCTTCGTTGGTGCCCTTCATGCGCACGACCAGCGGCACGGACAGGTTCACGGCCTTGCAGGCGGTGATGACGCCTTCGGCGATGGTGTCGCACTTCATGATGCCGCCGAAGATGTTGACCAGGATGCCCTTCACGCTCTTGTTTTTGAGCATGATCTTGAAGGCCTCGGTGACCTTCTCGGCCGTGGCGCCGCCGCCGACGTCCAGGAAGTTGGCCGGCTCGCCGCCAAACAGCTTGATGGTGTCCATGGTGGCCATGGCCAGGCCGGCGCCGTTCACCAGGCAGCCGATGTTGCCGTCCAGGCTGATGTAGGCCAGGTCGAACTTGCTGGCTTCAACTTCAGCGGGATCTTCTTCGTCCAGGTCGCGGTAGGCCACGATCTCGGGGTGGCGGAACAGCGCGTTGGCGTCGAAGTTGAACTTGGCGTCCAGGGCCATCAGGTTGCCCTTGCTGTCGCAATTCAGCGGGTTGATTTCAACCAGCGACGCGTCCGTGTCCATGTAGCACTTGTAGAGCTTGGCAAAGATGTCGACGGCCTGGTCGATGGAGGCGCCAGTCAGGCCGATGGCCGCGGCGATCTTGCGCGATTGCGCTTCGCTCAGGCCCGTCAGCGGGTCGATCATCTCGGTGATGATCTTCTCGGGCGTGGAGTGGGCCACTTCCTCGATGTCCATGCCGCCTTCGCTCGACGCGATGAAGGCGACCTTCTGCGTGCCGCGGTCGGTGACCAGCGAGACGTAGAGCTCCTTCTTGATGTCAGCGCCATCTTCGATGTACAGGCGACGGACCTTCTGGCCTTCAGGGCCGGTCTGGTGCGTGATCAGCTGCATGCCGAGGATCTTCTCGGCCAGCGCCTTGACGTCGTCCTGTGTCTTGGCGACCTTGACGCCGCCACCCTTGCCGCGGCCGCCGGCGTGGATCTGGGCCTTGACCACCCAGACCGGGCCACCCAGCTTCTGGGCGGCCTCGACGGCTTCCTGCACGGTGAAGGCCGGGATGCCGCGCGGCACCGGCACGCCGAACTGGCGCAGGATCTCTTTGCCCTGGTATTCGTGGATTTTCATGGCTGGGTCTCTCGGGTCGGGGAAGTCAGGATTCGGAAGTGGCCGGCTGGGCAGCGGTTTGTTGATGCCAGCGGGGATAGAACTTGGCGACGGTCACGCTGTCGCGGCGCAGGGCGTGGCAGCGGTCGAGCTGGAAGGGCGGGTTGCCGGCGGCATCGCCTTCGCGAGACGGCGACGGGCCGCCCCTAGGCGTCTCAGCCCCCTCGGGGGGCAGCGCCGAAGGCGCGTGGGGGCTCTCACGTGTGTCGATGACGGAGCCAGCCATGGCCTGGATGACGGCCGTCGGCAAGATCTGGCACAGCTCGGTGACGTGGGTGCAGCCGCGCGTGCCGCCGAGGCGTTCACCGACGGCCTGCCGGAAGCCCTTCATCAGGTTCAGGCCGATGAGGCGGGCATAGGCATTGCCATGGTGGTCGCAGGCGCCCGGATACGGCATCCACAGCGTCTCGGAACGGGCTGCGGTGATGGTGAGCGTCGCGTCCACGGTCAGATGCAGGTGCATCTCGTGGATAGGCTGGCCGGCCTTGCGCGGCACGCCCGCCAGTGGCACGTCATGTGTCTTGGTGTCTGTCAGGCTGGCTTCGACGTCGAACAAGCCGTCATCACGCGCGAACACCTGCACATCGAGGGCGCGGCGATGCAGCGGGCGGCGCGGGACGGACGGGTGGGCGACAGGCATGAAACGGGGGAATGGCGAATCACCCCGGCCGATGCCGGGACGGGGTCGGCCCGGTTTTTGCACCGCTCTGCCAGAGGGGCAAAGGGGCTTGTAACCGGGTGAACCCTCGTTTTTGGGGCAGGCGGCAATGTAGCACGGAGGGTGAAAACTCCCCCTGCGCGCTCGGTCAAGCGGCCCTTAGGCCCTCAGCAAGCGGCGCACCACTTCGGGGGCAAAACCGCGTGCCAGCAGGAAACGGGTCTGGCGCGCCTGCTCGGCCGCCTCGCGCGAAGGCTCCTCGCCGAAGCGCCTGCGCCAGACTTCACGGGCGCGTTCCATCTCCGTTTCGCGCAGGGCTGCCTGCTGTTCGGCACCCAGCTTGAGCCCGTGCTGGGCCAACTCCTGCTGGATGCGCTGGGCGCCAAAGCGGTTGGCGCGCAGATGCAGGCGGGACTCGACGAAACGGGTTTCGTCCAGGTAACCGGTGGCCGCGAGGGCGTCGAGCAAGGCATCGACCGCGACCGCAACGTCCTCAGCGCCATCTTCCTCTTCGACAGCCGCCGACGGTTCGCCCTCGCCGGCGGCCTGCGCCGCGGCCAGGCGCGCACGCTGCCGCCGTTGCTGCTCGATCCGCAACAGCTTGCGCCGCAACTCGGCACGGCTGTGCTCGCGCTGGGCCAGCAGGCCGATGGCGCGGGCTTTCAACGACAGCGGCGCCCGGGTCGCCATGGGGGAGGCCCGCCCAGCGGCTTACTCCTCGGCCGCCGTGGTCAGCGGAGCGACCCCCAGGGATTCACGGATCTTGTTCTCGATCTCGCGGGCCACGTCGACGTTCTCGCGCAGGAACTCGCGAGCGTTGTCCTTGCCCTGGCCGATCTTCTCGCCCTGGTAGGCGTACCAGGAGCCGGACTTCTCGACGACCTTGGCGACCACGCCCATGTCGACGATCTCGCCCTCGCGGCTGATGCCCTCGCCATAGAGGATGTCGAACTCGGCAGTCTTGAACGGGGGGCTGACCTTGTTCTTGACGACCTTGACCTTGGTCTCGGAGCCGATGACTTCCTCGCCCTTCTTGATCGAGCCGATGCGGCGGATGTCCAGGCGCACGGAGGCGTAGAACTTCAGCGCATTGCCGCCGGTGGTCGTCTCGGGCGAGCCGAACATGACGCCGATCTTCATGCGGATCTGGTTGATGAAGATGACCATGCAGTTGGTCTTCTTGATCGTGGCGGTCAGCTTGCGCAGGGCCTGGCTCATCAGGCGGGCCTGCAGGCCGGGGAGGCTGTCGCCCATCTCGCCTTCGAGTTCGGCCTTGGGGGTGAGTGCTGCGACCGAGTCGATGACGATCAGGTCCACCGAACCGGAGCGCACCAGCGCATCGACGATCTCGAGGGCCTGCTCGCCGGTGTCGGGCTGGCTGATCAGCAGTTCCTGCAGGTTGACGCCGAGCTTCTGGGCGTACTGGATGTCCAGTGCGTGCTCGGCGTCGATGAAGGCGCAAGTGCCGGCGAGCTTTTGCATCTCGGCGATGACCTGCAGCGTCAGCGTCGTCTTGCCGGAGGACTCAGGGCCGTAGATCTCGACGACGCGGCCGCGTGGCAGGCCGCCGACGCCCAGTGCGATGTCCAGGCCCAGGGAGCCGGTGGAGACGACCTGGATGTCTTCGATGACCTCGCCTTCACCGAGCCGCATGATGGAGCCCTTGCCGAACTGCTTTTCGATCTGGGCGAGGGCGGCCTGCAGGGCCTTGGCTTTTTCGGTGTTCAGGGCTTTGACGGGGGCGTCCATGCGAATCTCCGTGGGGAATGGGCTGAATTATGGGGCAAGCTGTGGGTTTGTACAGTGGTTTGTCCCCCGATCCGCGGCAGCTAGCGGATCAGGATTGAGGAGCATCCTAGGTGTGGGGTGGCTCATGGCATGAGCCAGCGTGCCACCGCCTAACATCGGCGGCGGAGACAAAACCTATGCGCATCCTGATTGCCGAAGACGACCAAGTGCTGGCCGATGGCTTGCTGCGGGCCTTGCGGGCCTCTGGCTACGCTGTCGACCGGGTCAGTTCTGGCACCGAGGCCGACTCGGCGTTGGCGACGCATGAGTTCGACCTGGTCATCCTCGACCTGGGTTTGCCGCGCCTGCATGGGCTGGAAGTGCTGCGCAAGCTGCGCGCACGGGGCTCGACGATGCCGGTGCTGATCCTGACGGCGGCCGACAGCGTCGAGCAGCGCGTCAAGGGGCTGGACCTGGGCGCCGACGACTACATGGCCAAGCCTTTCTCGCTGCAGGAGCTGGAAGCGCGTGTGCGCGCCCTGACCCGGCGCGGCCTGGGCACCGCCAGCAGCCTCATCAAGCATGGGCCGCTGACCTTTGATGCCACTGGCCGCGTGGCCTATATCAACGAGCAGATGCTGGAGCTGTCGGCACGCGAGCTGTCGCTGCTGGAGGTGCTGTTGCAGCGCGCCGGGCGGCTGGTCAGCAAGGACCAGCTCGTCGAGCGCCTGTGCGAGTGGGGCGAGGAGGTTTCGAACAACGCCATTGAGGTCTACATCCACCGCCTGCGCAAGAAGATCGAGCAGGGGCCGATTCGCATCGCGACGGTGCGCGGCCTCGGCTACTGCTTAGAGAAGATCAACTCCTAAATGCCCAACAAGGACGGCGCCAGCCCCGAACAGGGCACGCTGGTTCGGGCGGGCGCCCCTGCTGCGCAGGGTTCGCTGTTCGGCGAGATCCTCGACTGGATGCTCGCGCCGCTGCTGCTGATCTGGCCGATCAGCGTCGCGCTGACCTGGCTGGTGGCGCAGGGCATTGCCAGCCGGCCCTACGACCGCGAGCTGGGCGAGATGGCGCGCAGCCTCGGGCTGCAGGTGGCGGCCGAGGCGGCGCCTGTCAAGGGCAAGGACCGTTATGCGCTGGCGCCCGAGGCCGCGGCGTTGTTGCGGGCGGACGCGTCGGACACGGTCTTCTACCAGGTGCTGGGCCTGCGTGGCGAACTGCTCAGTGGCGATGCGACGTTGGCGGTGCCGACCGAGGATGCCCCCGTCGTGCCCTGGGAGCTGCATTTCCGCGACGACGAGGTCGGCACCGACGCCGTGCGCGTGGCCTATCTCTGGGTGGCGCCCGAGGGGCAGGCCGGGTCGGCCAAGACCATGCTGGTGCAGGTCGCCGAGACGCTGGGCAAGCGCGCCCGGCTGACCAACGAGATCATCAAAGGCGTCATCCTGCCGCAGTTCGTCATCCTGCCGCTGGCGGTGCTGCTGGTCTGGCTGGCGCTGGCGCGTGGCATCTCGCCGCTGAATGAATTGCAGCGGCGCATCCGTTCGCGCGAGAGTTCAGACCTGTCGCCCATTGACGAGCAGCGCGTGCCCGATGAGGTCGCGCCGCTGGTGCAGGCCATCAACGACCTGCTCGCGCGGCTGGACTCATCGATGAGCCGGCAGAAGCACTTCCTGGCCGACGCTGCCCATCAGCTCAAGACGCCGCTGGCTGGCCTGCGTACCCAGGCCGAGTTCATGCAGCGCGAGATCGATGCTGGCCGCTCCAACCCCGATGAATTGAAACGTTCGCTGGCCCAGATTGCCCGCGCCAGCGAGCGAGCGGCCCACATGGTCAACCAGCTGCTGTCCATGGCCCGCGCTGAAGACGCCGAACAGGCCATGCGGCGTGAACCCGTCAGCCTGGCCGAGATCGCCATCGACACGGTGCGCGATTTCGTGCCGCGCGCGCTGGAGCGCCGCATTGACCTGGGCTACGACGGCGTGGTGCCGGATGAAAGCCGGCTGCGTGTGCATGGCCAGCCAGTGTTGATCGGGGAGCTGATCCGCAACCTCGTCGACAACGCGCTGCTCTACACGCCGGCCGGCGGCCTGGTGACGGTGCGCGTGGTGGAGGACCCCTTTGGCCAAGTTGTCGTGCTGCAGGTCGAGGACACCGGGCCGGGCATCGCGCCCGCCGAGCGCGACAAGGTGTTCCAGCCCTTCTATCGCTCGCTCGGCAGCGGTGTGGAAGGCTCGGGCCTGGGGCTGGCCATCGTGCAGGAGATCGTGCAGCACCACGAGGCCGAGCTGACCCTGGATGACGCGCGCGTGCGGCGCGCCGTGGGGGGCGAGACGCCCGACGGCCAGGGGCCGGGGGCGCGGTTCACGATCAGATTTCCGGCTACGTCTTCACCAGCTTCTTGACGCGGGCGATCGACAGCAGCAGCCCCAGCGACAACCCCAGCGTCACCATCGCCGTACCGCCATAGCTGACGAAGGGCAGGGGCACGCCCACGACCGGCAGGATGCCGCTGACCATGCCCATGTTGACGAAGACATAGGTGAAGAAGGACAGCGTCACCGCGCCGGCCATCAGGCGGGTGAACAGGGTCGGCGCGTCGGAGGCGATCATCAGCCCGCGCAGGATCAGCGCGGTGAAGCCGGCCAGCAGGGCCAGCGCCCCCATCAGTCCAAACTCCTCGCCAAAGGCCGCGAAGATGAAGTCGGTGGTGCGTTCGGGAATGAATTCCAGGTGAGTCTGGGTGCCCTGCATGAAGCCCTTGCCGGTCATGCCGCCGGAGCCGATGGCGATCTCGCCCTGGATGATGTGAAAGCCCTTGCCCAGCGGGTCCTTGGACGGGTCCAGCAGCGTGCAGATGCGGTGTTTCTGGTACTCCTTGAGCACCGGCCATTTCAGGTCGGGCTGGCAGATGGCGTCCTCGCTGAGCACCAGGGCGGTCGCGCCGGCGGCGCCCAACACCAGGGCCGGCACGATGAGCTTCCACGGCAGGCCGGCGAAGAAGATCACGTAAAGGCCGGCCGCCAGCACCAGGATGCCGGTGCCCAGGTCGGGCTGCTTGGCGATCAGCAAAAAGGGCACGAGCAGCAGCGCGAAGGCGGCGATGAAGTCGGGCCAGCGCAGCAGGCCCTCGCGCTTCTGGAACCACCAGGCCAGCATCAGCGGCGTCGCCAGCTTGAGCAGCTCGGACGGCTGGATCTGCGTGACGCCGATGCTGAGCCAGCGCGTGGCCCCCTTCTTCGTGACACCAAAGAGAGCGGTCGCGATCAGCAGCATCACGCCGATCGTGTACAGCGGAATGGCCAGGGCCATCAGCTTTTGCGGCGGCACCTGGGCGACGATGAACATCAGCCCCAGTGCCAGCACCATGTTGCGGGCATGGTCGGCAAAGCGCGTGCCATGGTCGTAGCCGGCCGAGTACATGCACAGCAGGCCCCAGCCGCACATCCACAGCACGGCGAGCAGCAGCGGGATGTCGAAGCCGCTGAGCCAGGGCTTGAGGCGTTGCCACAGGGGCGGGCGTTCGATGACGGTCATCGCGAGGCTCCCGAGGTGGGTGCGGGGGGCGCCGAAGCTGCGGAGGCCGAGACCGAGGGCGCTATCGGCTGCCAGCCGGACAGTGGCACGTCCGCCACCTTGCGCGGTGTGCCGATGGGGGCGAAGGTCTGGCCCAGCTGCGTCTTGGCAATGTCTTCCTCGCTGGGGTACTGGCCCAGCAGCAGATAGTCGAATACGCGGCGCGCAATCGGCGCAGCGGAGGAAGATCCCCAGCCGGCGTTCTCGACGATGACGGCCAGGGCCACCGTCGGGTTGTCCACCGGCGCGAAGGCGACGTAGAGCGAATGGTCGCGCTTGCGCTCGTCTGCCTTGATGCTGCTGTACTTCTCGCCGGCCTTCAACCCGACGGCCTGGGCGGTGCCGGTCTTGCCGCCGCTCTGGTAGCCCGCGCCCAGGAAAACCTGGCGCGACGTGCCCTCGAGCGTCACGCCGTTCATCGCGTTCTGAATGACGGCGACGTCGGCGGGCTTCAGCGGCAGCGCGGGCAGCGCATCGCTGGCGATGCGGCGCTGCTCGTGCTTCACCACGTCCTCGATCTCGCGCACCAGGCGCGGCTTGTAGCGCTGGCCGCCGGAAGCGATGGTCGAGTAGGCCGTGGCCATCTGCAGCATGGTGAAGCTGTTGTAGCCCTGGCCGATGCCCAGCGAGATGGTCTCGCCGGGGAACCACTTCTGATTCGCCGGGCTCCTGGCGAAGTAGCGGCGCTTCCAGTCCTGAGAGGGCAGGACGCCGGTGACCTCGCCCTGCACGTCGATCTCGGTCTTGCGGCCCAGGCCGAAGGGCTCCAGCTGGTCGTGGATCAGGTCCACGCCCATCTCGTTGGCCAGGCTGTAGAAGTAGACGTTGGACGAGCTGACGATGGCCAGGCGCATGTCCTTGGGGCCGGCGCGATCGGTCTCGGGGCTGCCGAAGGTGCGGCCGCCGAAGCTGTAGGTCAGGTTGTCGATGATGACCGTGCTGGGCGAGCGCTTGCCACTGTTCAACGCCGCCATGGCCATCAGCGGCTTGAACGTCGAACCCGGCGGGTAGGTGCCGCGCAGGGCCCGGTTCAGCAGTGGCTTGTCGATGTCCTCGTTGAGGTCGCGCCAGGAGTCGGCGTCGATGCCGTCGACGAAGAGGTTGGGGTCGAAGGTCGGCTTGGAGACGAAGGCCAGTACCTCGCCGTTGCGCGGATCGATGGCGACCAGCGCGCCGCGGCGCTCGCCGAAAAGCCGCTCCACCAGCGCCTGCAGCTTGATGTCGATGGACAGGTTCAGCGTGTTGCCGGGCGTCGGCGGCTTGTGGGCAAGGCGCCGCACGGCGCGGCCGCCTGCGCTCGTCTCCACCTGCTCGAAACCGGTCGCGCCGTGCAGCTCCTTCTCATAGGCCTGTTCCAGGCCCAGCTTGCCGATGTACTCG
Source organism: Roseateles sp. P5_E4 (assembly GCF_054049255.1). NCBI lineage: Bacteria > Pseudomonadati > Pseudomonadota > Betaproteobacteria > Burkholderiales > Sphaerotilaceae > Roseateles > Roseateles sp. P5_E4. The sequence continues at coordinate 16,068 of NZ_JBFUMS010000010.1, forward strand.
GTGCCGCGGTAGTTGGCGAGGTCTTCTTCTTCCCAATCGTCCATGGCCTTCTTCTCGGCCTGGTTGATGCGGCCGATATAGCCGATCAGGTGGGCGCCAACCTCGCCCAGGGGATAGGAGCGGAACAGCCGCGCCTTGATCTCCACGCCGGGAAAGCGAAAGCGTTGTGCCGTGAAGCGGGCGACCTCTTCGTCCGTCAGCTTGGTGCGGATGGGCAGGGAGTCGGTGTGCTTGGTTTCTTCCAGCAGGCGCTTGAAGCGGCGCTTGTCGCGGGCCTGGACCTCGATGACCTGACCCAGGGCCTCGATGGTGGCGTCCAGATCGACGACTTTCTCGGGGTTGATTTCCAGCGTGTAGGCCGAGTAGTTGCTCGCCAGCACGACGCCGTTGCGGTCCTTGATGAGGCCGCGATTGGGCACGATGGGCACGACGGCGATACGGTTGGACTCGGCGCGTTCGGCGAAGCTGTCGTACTGCACCACCTGCAACCACAGCAGGCGCGCGACCAGCAGGCCGAAGCAGAACAGCACGAAGGCGCCCGCGGCCAGCACGCGCAGCCGGAAGCGCGACAGCTCCTGGTGGAGGTTCTTGAGGACGACCACGGACGTCTACAGCGGCCGGTGGGCGTCGCGATCCGGCGCACGGCGCTGCGGTGCCAGCAGCAGGAAGCTCGCCACGGGCCACAGCGCCGCCTCGAAGACCGGCGCCAGCAGCACGCCCCAGCCTGGCCACATGCCACCGATGATCATCCGCACGATCAAGGCCAGCGCATGGGCGCCGAAGAACAGCGGCAGCACCTGCACGGCCTGGGCGCCCAGCGGGAACCAGGTCAGGCGGCGGTGCAGCGTGATGGCGCCGAAGCTCAGGCCGCTGTAGGCCAGCGCATGCTGCCCGAGCAGGGCGCCGTCGTGCACGTCCATGGCCAGGCCGAAGATGAAGGCCCACAACACGCCGACGCGCCGGGGCTGGTGCACGCCCCAGAACACGAGCACGACGGCCAGCACGTCAGGCGAGGCCGCCAGCCGGCCGGCCGGCACCATGTCGATCATCAGCGCGACGATCAGCGTGAAGCCGATGAACCAGGGGTTGGCCGGCAGCAGCAGCTGGTCGGCGGCGCGCGGCATGATCATTGGGAGGCTCCCGAGGCCTTGGCGGCAGCTTTTTCAGCACGCTCGGCCTTCTTGGCGGCGCGCACGGCGGCCTTGGTGGCCGCGGCGGAGGCGGCTTCATCGGCGGCGGCCGCTTCCGCTTCCTTCTTGGCAGGCAGATGACGGTCCTGCGGCAGCAAGATGAGGACGTGGCGGGCGCTGTCGGGCTGGGCAATGGGTGCCAGCAGCACCTGGGCGAAGCTGGAATCGCCGCGCCGCTCGACGACGCTGACCTTGGCGACCGGCAGGCCCGGCGGGTAGACGCCGTCCAGGCCGGAGGTCGTCATCAGGTCGCCGACCTTGATGTCGGCGTTCGCCGCCAGGAAGCGCAATTCCATGCCCGATCCGTCAGCGCGGCCGGCGGCGGCATTGCGCATCTGCGTGCGGGCGTTCAACAGCGGGATGGCTGCCTCCTTGTCGGTCAGCAGCGTGACCTCGGCCGACAGCGGGTAGACGCGCGTTACCTGCCCCAGCACGCCGGCCTCATTGATGACCGGCGAACCAGCCACCACGCCCAGCGTGGCACCCCTGTCGATGACGACACGGCGCGAAAAGGGGTCGGGTGCTTCGAACAGCACCTCGGCAGGCATCGAGGGCGCAATCAGCGAGGGCTTGAGGCCCAGCAGCTTGCGCAGATGGTCGTTCTCGGCCTCCAGCGCCTGGGCGCGCGACAGGCGCTCGGCCTGGGCGCTGAGCTGCCGCCTGGCCTGGTCCTCGGCCTCCATGGCGCGCTTGGTGCCGCGCAGGTAGTCGCCAGCCGTCTCCCAGGCGTCCACCGGCGTCAGCAGCAGGCGCTGCACCGGGTGCAGCACCAGCGCATAGGCGCCGCGCACCGGCTGCATGAGCTTGAAACGCGCGTCCGCCACCATCAGCAGCAGCGCGAGCGCCGAACACAGCGCGAGCTTGGTCAGCGCCGACGGACCCTGGCGGAAGAACGGCGGGGGGGTGCGGTCTAGTGTGCCGAGGGGCATGGCGCCGCGAGGTCAGGCCGACAGTGGCGGTTGCGACGATAAACGCAACGACCGAGGCACAGAGGCACAGAGGAAATGCGGAGCCGGTCTGTTCTCCGTGCCTCTGTGCCTCTGTGGTTGCATTGCTTCAGCGTGGGAAGAAGGCCGGTTCACTCCGACGTGAAGATCGAGCCCAGGCGCTCCATGCGCTCCAGGGCCATGCCGCAACCGCGCACGACGCAGGTCAGCGGGTCTTCGGCCACCAGCACCGGCAGGCCGGTTTCCTCGCCCAGCAGGCGGTCCAGGTCGCGCAGCAGTGCGCCGCCGCCGGTCAGCATCATGCCGCGTTCGGCGATGTCGGCGCCCAGCTCGGGCGGCGTCTGCTCCAGCGCGTTCTTCACGGCGGAAACGATCTGGTTCAGCGGATCGGTCAGGGCTTCCAGGATCTCGTTGGAGGAGATCGTGAAGCTGCGCGGCACGCCCTCGGAGAGGTTGCGGCCCTTGACCTCCATCTCCTTGACCTCGGAGCCGGGGAAGGCGCTGCCGATGTTCTTCTTGATCGCCTCGGCCGTGGGCTCGCCGATCAGCATGCCGTAATTGCGGCGGATGTAGTTGATGATGGCCTCGTCGAACTTGTCGCCGCCGACACGCACGCTGCCTTTGTAGACCATGCCGCCCAGCGAGATGACACCGACTTCGGTGGTGCCGCCGCCGATGTCGACGACCATCGAGCCCGAGGCCTCGGCCACCGGCAGCCCGGCGCCGATCGCGGCGGCCATGGGTTCCTCAATCAGGTAGACCTCGCTGGCGCCGGCGCCCAGGGCGCTCTCGCGGATCGCACGGCGCTCCACCTGGGTGGAACCGCAGGGCACGCAGATGATGATCCTCGGGCTCGGCTTGAAGGTCTTCGAGTCGTGGACCATCTTGATGAACTGCTTGAGCATCTGCTCGGTCACCGTGAAGTCGGCGATGACGCCGTCCTTCATCGGCCGGATGGCCTCGATGTTGCCGGGCACCTTGCCCAGCATGGCCTTGGCCTCGCGGCCAACGGCTTGGATGGTTTTCTTGCCGTTGGGGCCGCCTTCGTGGCGGATGGAAACGACCGAGGGCTCGTCGAGGACGATGCCCTTGCCACGCACGTAGATCAGGGTGTTGGCGGTGCCGAGGTCGATGGCGAGGTCGGTCGAGAAATAGCGGCGCAGGGAGGCGAACATGGGTGGGCGCGGAAGGAGCCTCGCCGGCGGGGCGCGGCTCTGAAAATGGGGGGTGCTTAAAGCAGCAAGGCCGCCCGGACCGCGACGAAATCTGTCGCTGAGAGGGCAGCCCCGAAGGCCATGAAGATGGACGGCGATAATAACCGAACCCCTTCGTTTTGAGCCCGCCAATACTGGGTTTCTGGCTCAATCCTTACTTCTGAAAACGACTCATGAGCCTCACTCCCGATGACGTGAGCCGCATCGCCAATTTGGCCCGGCTGGAACTGCAACCGGCTGAATCTGCGGCGCTGCTGGGCAACCTGAACGACTTCTTCAAGATCGTGGACCAGATGAGCGCCGTCGACACGGCCGGCGTCGAGCCGCTGTACACGCCGCTGTCGGCCATCCAGCAGGTGCAGTTGCGCCTGCGTGATGACGCCGTCACCGAGACCAACCAGCGCGAGCTGAACCAGCGCAGCGCCCCGGCCGTCGAGGACGGCCTCTTCCTCGTTCCCAAGGTCATCGAATGAAGCCCGTTCACGACATGGGCGTGGCCGAGCTGGCCGCCGCCCTGAAAAGCCGTGCCCTGTCCAGCCGCGAGGCGACGCAAAGCCTGCTGGAGCGCATTGCCGCCCACGCCAGCCTGGGCGCCTTCCTGCATGTGGACGCCGACGGCGCGCTGGCCCGTGCGGCTGCCGCTGACGCGGTGCTGGCGTCCGGCAATGCCGCTGCGCTGACCGGCGTGCCGATTGCGCACAAGGACATCTACGTCACGGCCGACATGCCGACGACGGCCGGCTCCAAGATCCTGGCCGGCTACCGCAGCCCGTTTGACGCGACCGTTGTCGCCAAGCTGAACGCGGCCGGCACGGTTTCATTAGGCAAGCTGAACTGCGACGAGTTCGCGATGGGTTCGGCCAACGAGAACAGCGCCTACGGTCCGGCGCACAACCCCTGGGATGTCAGTCGCGTGCCCGGCGGCTCGTCCGGCGGCTCGGCCGTCGCCGTGGCAGCCCGCCTCGTGCCCGGCACGACCGGCACCGACACCGGCGGCTCCATCCGCCAGCCGGCCAGCTTCACGGGCATCACCGGCATCAAGCCGACGTATGGCGTGTGCAGCCGCTACGGCATGATCGCCTTCGCCTCCAGCCTGGACCAGGCCGGCCCCATGGCCCGCTCGGCCGAGGACTGCGCGCTGCTGCTGTCCAGCATGAGCGGCTTCGACGAGCGCGACGCGACCAGCGTGCAGCAACCGCCGCAGGACTTTCATGCGCAGATGCTGGCGGCCCGCGAGGGCGCTTCTGCCGGCAAACCGCTGAAGGGCCTGCGCATTGGCCTGCCCAAGGAGTTCTTCCCAGCGGGCCTGTCGGCGGACGTGAACGCCGCCGTGCGCGCGGGTCTGGCCGAGCTGGAAAAGCTGGGCGCCACGCTGGTGGACGTCAGCCTGCCGCGCACCGAACTGGCCATTCCCGTCTACTACATCATTGCGCCGGCCGAGGCGAGTTCCAACCTGAGTCGCTTCGATGGCGTCAAGTTCGGCCATCGTGCGGCCAAGTACGACGATCTTCTCGATATGTACAAGAAGACGCGCGCCGAGGGTTTCGGCCCAGAGGTCAAGCGCCGCATCATGATTGGCAGCTACGTGCTGTCACACGGCTACTACGACGCCTATTACCTGCAGGCTCAGAAGCTGCGCCGCATGATCGCTGACGACTTCCAGCAGTGCTTCGCCCAGTGCGACGTCATCGCCGGCCCGGTGGCGCCCACCGTCGCCTGGAAGCATGGCGAGGGCAAGGACAACCCGACCCAGGCCTACCTCGCCGACATCTTCACGCTGCCCGGCTCGCTTGCTGGCCTGCCCGGCATGAGCGTGCCGGTGGGCTTGGGCGACGGCGGCATGCCCGTCGGCCTGCAGTTGATCGGTAACTACTTCAAGGAAGGGCAATTGCTGCACGCCGCTCATGCCCTCCAGCAGGCCACCGACTGGCATCTGGCCGCGCCCGCAGGATTCTGAATATGCCAACTTCCAAGCTCATCCGCGGTTATGAGGTCGTCATCGGCCTCGAAAACCACGTCCAGCTCTCCACGCAGAGCAAGATCTTCAGCGGCAGCTCGACCGCCTTCGGTGCGGCGCCCAACACCCAGGCTTCGCCGGTGGACCTGGCCCTGCCCGGCACGCTGCCGGTGCTGAACCGCGCGGCGGTCGAGCGGGCCATCCGCTTTGGCCTGGCGGTTGGCGCCAAGGTGGCGCCGCTGTCCATCTTCGCGCGCAAGAACTACTTCTACCCGGATCTGCCCAAGGGCTACCAGATCAGCCAGTTCGAGATCCCGGTGGTGCAGGGCGGCTCGGTCGAGTTCTTCGTCGGCGACGTCAAGCACAAGGTCAACCTGACCCGCGCCCACCTCGAGGAGGATGCAGGCAAGAGCCTGCACGAGGACTATCACGGCCAGTCCGGCATCGACCTGAACCGCGCCGGCACGCCGCTGCTGGAGATCGTCTCCGAGCCCGACATGCGCTCGGGAGCCGAGGCGGTCGAGTACGCCAAGACGCTGCACGCCCTCGTCATGTGGCTGGGCATCTGCGACGGCAACATGCAGGAAGGCTCGTTCCGCTGCGACGTCAACGTGTCGGTGCGCAAGCCCGGCGAGCCCTATGGCACCCGCCGCGAGATCAAGAATCTCAACAGCTTCCGCTTCCTGGTCGACGCAGTGAACTACGAGGTCAACTGGCAGATCGATGAGCTGGAGGACGGCCGCCGAATCAGCCAAGCGACGATCCTTTACAACCCGGACACGGGTGAGACCCGCGCGATGCGCAGCAAGGAAGACTCGGCGGACTACCGCTACTTCCCCGACCCCGACCTGCCGCCGCTGGTCATTGCGCCGGAGTGGGTGGAGCGTGTGAAGGGTGAGATGCCCGAGCTGCCGCGCGTGATGGCGGCGCGCTTCGAGAGCGTCGACGGCCTGCCCGCCTATGACGCGACGATGATGACGCAGAGCCTGGCGACGGCGCGCTACTACGAGGCCGCGAAGGCCGCGGGTGCGGTTCCGAAGCTGGTTGCAAACTGGGTTATGGGCGAGGTGTCGCGCCGGCTGAATTCGGAAGACCGCGAGATTGATGCCGCGCCAGTCGGCCCGGAATTGCTGGCCAAGTTGATCGTGCGCATTACCGACGGCACGATCTCCAACAACTCTGCCAAGCAAGTTTTCGAAGCCTTGTGGAGCGGCGAGGGCAAGGATGTCGATGCAGTCATCGACGCCAAGGACCTCAGGACGTCGAATGACACCGGCGCCATCGAGGCCATCCTCGACGAGGTGCTGGCCGCCAACCAGAAGTCGGTCGACGAGTTTCGGGCCGGCAAGGACAAGGCTTTCAACGCGCTGGTCGGCCAGGCGATGAAGGCGACCAAGGGCAAGGCCAACCCCGCCCTGGTCAATGAACTGCTGAAGAAGAAGCTCGGTTAGCCCAGGGTTTGCCCGAAGCTGAACTCAGCGCTTGGGCGTCGGCGGCGGTGCCGTCGGCGGCAGCTCGCCAAGCGGTGGCAGTGAGCCCGGCGTGGCGCCGGCCCAGAGTTTCTTCAGCCGGGCGAGCTCGGCGTCGAAGGTCTTGTTGATGCGCACGAGTTCGGCCTTCTGGTTCTCGATGAGAACCTGCTGGGCTTCGATGCTCGCGTCATTGGCGTCCAGCATCTGCTTGAGCTTGGCCGGCAGCGGGCGGCCCTTGTAGAACTCGGCCTCGTCGAGCAAGGGCTTGCGCTCGATGTTCAGGTCCTTGATGCGGCGCTCAGACATGCGCATGGCCTTGTTGGAGTCGTCCAGCGCGGCGTTGCGGGCGCGCTGGTGGGCGGCCTCGGTGGGATAGCGCAGCATCAACGTGCGGTCGCGGCGGATGGCGTCCAACTGGGCAATGCGTTCCGCCGCGGCGCGGCGGTCCGCGGCCTCCTTGGCGGTGCGCTCCTCGGGGCTGAGGAAGGGCGGCAGCGTCGCGCGCTGCGAGCCGTCGGGGTTGAGCACGCGCTGTTCGCGCGTCGTGCACTCGGGGATGGGGCGGTCGCCGGTCAGCTTGCGGCCATCGGCCGTCGTGCAGGTGTAGATGCCCTTGGCGGGCGTGACGTCTTGCGCCAGCGCGGTGCTGGCGACGAACAGGCCGGCAAGAACGGGCAGGGCGGGCAGGACGCGCATCAGACCCCGTAACGCTCTCGGTAGGCCAGCACGGCCGGGCGGTGGGCGGCCAGCTCCGGCGCGCCTTCAAGAAAGGCCAGCAGGTCGGCAAGACCCGCCACGGCGACGACCGGCAGGCCGTAGCGCTGCTGAACCTGTTGCACGGCAGACTGCGGGCTGTCGACGCCGCCTTCGGCCGCCTTCTCCTGGCGGTCCAGCGCGATGCTCACACCACAGGGTGTGGCACCGGCGGCCTCGATCATCTGGATGGATTCGCGCACCGAGGTGCCGGCGGAGATGACGTCGTCGATGATCAGCACGCGGCCCTGGACCGGCGCGCCGACGAGGGTGCCACCCTCGCCATGGTCCTTGGCTTCCTTGCGGTTGTAGGCGAACGGCACGTTGTGGCCGCGGCGCGCCAGCTCCATGGATACAGCGGCGGCCAGCGTGATGCCTTTGTAGGCCGGGCCGAAGATCATGTCGAACTGCAGGCCCGAGGCAATCAGCCGCTCGGCGTAGAAGCCAGCCAGTCGCCCCAGCTTGGCACCGTCATCGAAAAGGCCGGCGTTGAAGAAATAGGGGCTGAGCCGGCCGGCCTTGGTCTTGAACTCGCCAAAGCGCAGCACGCCAGCCTCGACGGCGAAGGCGACAAAGGACTGGGCGAGAGAGTCGGTGGGCGCGGCGGACATGTGACAAAGATTCTAGGGGTCAAAAAAACAGGCCCGACCCCTAGAAGGGGCCGGGCCGTCGATGGTTTTCACCAAGTCGCGGGCGGGGCCCGCATGACGTCTTACGGGGTCAGAACGAAGCCTTGAACTGAACGCCGTAGCTGCGGGGCTCGTTGACGATGCCGGTCAGGTTGTCGAAGTCGATGGCGGCGACGACCTGGCGGTGGTTGGTGATGTTGCGCGAGTAGGCCGCCACTTCATACTTGCCGTTGTTCCAGCCGTAGCCCACGCGCAGGCCGCCTTCCAGCGCCGACTTGGCCTTGTACTCGACGGCCTCGTACAGGAACATGTTGTACTTGTCCTTGTAGGCCCAGTCGGTCAGCACGCTCAGCTCGCCGTTGCCCAGCTCGACGCTGTACTTGAGCGTCCAGTTCCAGGTGACCTTGGGTGCGCGCGGGAGCGGGTTGCCGTTGATGCTGACCGTGCCAGCCAGCGGGCCGGCCGGGTCGAGCACCGTGCAGCCGGTGTTGGCTTCCAGGAACTGGAAGTTGGCATTGCCGCAGGGTTGCACGAAGAGATTGGCGTCCTTGATCTTCGTGTCGTTGTACGAGAAGCCCAGCGTCGTGCGCCAGTCGCGCGCGATGATGGCCTGGGCGTCCAGCTCGAAGCCCTGGCCCTCGGCCTTGGCGGCGTTGACGAGGCGGTTCTGATTGGTCGAGCCCGAGCCGGCCGTCAGCTGCATGTCCTTGACGCGGTACTTGAACACCGTGCCGCTGACGCGGGCGGTGTTGTCGAGCAGGTCGGCCTTGAAGCCGGCCTCGACGGACAGCACCTTCTCGGAGTTCGCCACCGAGATCGAGTCGCCAAAGAGCACGCGGCCCTGGATGGACGGTGCGCGGTAGCCGGTGGCAACGCGCGCGAACACGCTGGTGGACTTGTCGAGGTTGTAGTTGGCGCCGAAGTCCCAGCTCCAGTTCGTCGACTTGGGGTGGGTGTAGAACGGGCCGATGATGTCGACGTTGTTGGCCTTGCCCGGCGTCCAGGTGCGCACGGCGTCGAAGTCCTTCTTGTCGTCGGTGTAGCGCAGGCCGGCGGTGAGCTTGAAGTCCGGCGTGACGGCGTACTTCACATTGCCGAAGGCCGCCCAGGACTTGGCTTCCTGGTGCTGCACGGCATAGCCGTTCTGCGGGTCACCCGCGGCGAAGCTGTCGAAGTTGAAGCTGTCGACCTGCAGCTTCTCATTGAAGTAGTACAGGCCGGCGATCCACTGGAACGGCGCGCTGGTGTTGGACTGCAGGCGGAATTCCTGGGTCGTCTGGCGCAGGTAGGGGATGCCGTCGGCCGTCTGCGCGTCAAACGGGATGACGGACGGGTAGGGCGTGTTCGAGCCTGCGGGAAAGTACTTCGGGCCGTCCGGGATGCCGCAGAAGCGGCAGCCGAAGCCACCATCCACGTCGCCGCGGCTGTAGAACTTGGCGCGGTCGTGGGCGGTGATGGAGTACAGCGACACGCCGTCGAAATCCCAGCGCAGGCGAGCGCTGATCTCGCTGGACTTCAGCGTCTGCGAGTTGTAGCCGTCGGAGGGGTAGGAGCTGTCGTCGTAGCCATCGACGAGGTCATTGGTGCCGCGCTTCATGATGTTGGCGCGGAAAGTCGTGGCCGTGCCCTTGAAGTCGCGGGCCTGGACCTTGAAAAGACCCTCGAAGTTGCCGCTCTTGTAGAGGGCCTGCAGGCGCAGCGCCTTGTCGTTGTAGCCTTCAAGGTCGGACGTCGCGCTGGTCACCGGGTTGTGGACGCGGTCACTCTGGCGCTGGGCCAGGCCCGCCACGCGCAGTTGCAGGTCTTCGTTCACCGGCACGTTGACGGCCGTCTCCAGGTTGACGGCGCTCCAGCGGCCGAAACCGATGTTGGCGTAGCCTTCCAGGCGCTTGGTGGGCCTGGCCGAATCAAACTTCATGACGCCGGCCGGCGAGTTGCGGCCGAACAGCGTGCCCTGCGGGCCGCGCAGCAGTTCCACCTGGGCCATGTCGAAGACCGGGAAGCCCTTGAGCGCGATGCTTTCCTGCACGACATCGTCGTACACCAGACCGACCGGCTGGGAGGCGTTCATGTCGAAGTCGGTGTTGCCCAGGCCGCGCACGTAAAAGCGCGGGAAGGTGCGGCCGTAGTCGGACTCGATGTTCAGGCTCGGCACCTTGCCAGATAAGGCGCGGACGTCCTGGCCGCTGGCGTTGTAGGTGTCCAGATCCTCGGACTTGATCGCCGAGATCGACAGCGGCACTTCCTTCAGGTTCTCGGCCCGGCGGCTGCCGGTGACGATGACGGCTTCGAGCTGGCTGACGTCTTTCTTGGCTTCGGCTGTCGGCGTGGCTTGCGCCAGCGCCGCCATCGGGAAGGCCGTGCTCAGCGCCAGCGCGAGCAGGGTCGGTGAAAGGCTGTATTTGGGCATGAGAAATCCTCGGGTTGACGGGTTCGCGGGCAAGTGGGTAAAGAAATGGGCGCTCGCGGCGCCTCTGATTCCTACTGGATCGTAAAGATCACATGACGGTTCCGTGATGAAAGCGTGCCGCTGTGTTGTGCATTTGCTGCACTGCGATACTTCTCCAGGTCAAACCCTCTCCCTAATCCGATGCGCTTCATCACCGCCAACCTCAACGGCGTGCGTTCCGCCGCCAGCAAGGGCTTCTTCGACTGGCTCGACAAGCAGCAGGCCGATGCCGTCGGCGTGCAGGAGCTCAAGGCGCAGGCGGATGTCGTGGAAGCCAAGTTCCGCAGCTGCGACCTGCTCAACGGCCATTTCCATTACGCCGAGAAAAAGGGCTACTCGGGCGTGGGCCTGTACACCAAGGAAGAGCCCAGCGACCTGATCACGGGCTTGGCGATGCCCGAGTTCGACTGCGAGGGCCGCTGGGTGGAGAAGCGTTTCGACAAGCCCGGCCGCAAGCTCAGCCTCATCAGCGTCTACTTTCCCAGCGGCACCAGTGGCGAGGAGCGCCAGGCGGTCAAGTACCGCTTCCTGGCGGCGCTCTACCCTCATCTGCAGGCGTTGAAGGCCGAGCGCGAGTTCATCCTCGTCGCCGACGTCAACATCGCGCACAAGGAGATCGACCTGAAGAACTGGCGCGGCAACCAGAAGAACAGCGGCTTCCTGCCCGAGGAGCGCGCCTGGTTGACCACGCTTTTCGACGACGGGGGTGTCGTCGACGTTTTCCGTACGTTGAACGACAAGGCCGAGCAATACACCTGGTGGAGCGCCCGCGGTGCGGCGCGCGCCAACAACGTCGGGTGGCGGCTGGACTACCACCTCGCCACACCCGGCATAGCGGCGCTGGCCCGGCGGGAGGCCATCTACACCGGTCAGATGTTCAGCGACCACGCACCGCTGACGGTGGACTACGACTTCAATCTCTGAGGCTGCGAAGGCTCAGGCGAATGCGAGCGGCGAGGCACGGCAGCTACACGGCGTAACCGGCCGCTACGGACTGGGGGAGCCTCCTACATGAGATGACGCTCGGCGCCGACGCCGGGCGCAAGGGTGCAGGCCTAGAGTGGACCTCAGCCGGTGGAAATGCCCGGCCCAGCCACCCGGCTCCAGGCCGGTTCCCGCTTTCAAAAGGAGTTCCCCCCATGTCCGCCCTCAAGACCGCCACCAGTGCACTGACCGCCGCCGTTCTCGTGACCAGCATCGGCCTGGCTTTCGCCCAGACCGAAGATCAAAAGCAGCCTACCGACCCGATGGCCGCTGCCACGGCTTCGCCCACCAGCGAACAGACCCCTGCCGACCCGAATGCGGCGCCGGCTGATCCGAATGCAGCGGCGCCTGCGGACAGCACCGCCGCCACGGCCGCCATGGCCGAGCAGCAGCCGCCCGCCGACGACCCGGCCAAGGTGACGCCGCCGGTCGACAGCACCGCCGCGACGCCGACCACCACGACGACTGACACGACGACCACGACCACGACGACCACGCCGAGCCCGTCGTACGACCAGCCGGCTGCGCCCGCCCCCCGCGCCGACCGCCACTGATCGTCGTCGGCTGAGCGCTGTCTCCGTCACAAACCATGCGTTTCGGAGAACGCGCTGATCTCGCCGCCGCAGCCCGGCGGCGTGACATCCTCATCGGCCTCGGCCAGGGTGGCGTCATCGCTGCCCTGGCACTGGCCGTTTTCTTCACCTTCTTTGGCGGCAGCTTCAAGCGCAAGCCCGTGGCGTCCGCCCATCGCCCGGCGGCTGTCGCCAAGGCGCCCGCCCCAACCCAGCCGCCCGCGGTCATCGACCGCCAGCTTGACTTCGGCAAGGTCCGTGCGCCGCTGGACGTGACCCGCGTGGCCGCCTGGGCCGTGCGCGAGGCCGACAACGGCAGCAGCGCCTTCGCCATCATCGACAAGCGCCGCGCCCAGGTCTACGTCTTCACCGCTGGTGGCCGCCTGCTTGGCACCAGTCCGGTGCTGCTCGGCTATGCCTCTGGCGACCTCACGGTGGCTGGCATCGGCAGCAAGAGCATCGAGCAGATCAAGCCGCAGGAGCGCACGACGCCGGCCGGCCGCTTCGTGTCGGCCCCTGGCCGCAACGCCGACGGCAAGGAGGTCGTCTGGGTGGACTACGACGCCGCCGTGTCCATGCACCGCGTGATCAACTCCAACCCCAAGGAGCGCCGCCTGGAGCGCCTGGCCACCAAGACGGCGGCCGACAACCGCATCAGCTGGGGCTGCATCAACGTTCCCGTCGATTTCTTCGAGCGCACCGTCCTGCCCAACCTGGGCCAGAGCCGTGCCGTTGTCTACGTGCTGCCGGAAAAGAAATCCCTGATGGCCTTCTTCCCAGGCGCTGCACCGCCCCAGGTGCTGGCCCAGGCCGGGTCAAGACGAGGTAACAACGCCAAACCGTGAAGTCCTTGTCTGTTGGTTACAAGACTGCTTTCCTAGACTGCCCGCCAAGGCAGGCGCGATGGTTGCGCCGCCCGGGACAAGGGGCGTCGAGTGGGCAGCAGTTGGGCAGATCGGGCCAGGGCCGTCATGTGTGGCATCGCCACAGTGTGGAGCCTTTTTGCGACGGCTTCGGCTGGTGCGCAGGTCATCTCAAGGCCGGTGGCCAGTGACGCCCGGGACGGCCGCCCTTTTGCGATCGTCGACAAGCGCCAGGCGACGCTGTCGATCTATGCCGCGGACGGTAGTCTCGTCGGCCGCGCCCCCGTGTTGCTGGGCCTGACGCCCGGTGACCAGGAGCCGCAGAGCTCGCGCGGCAAGCAGCCGGCGGCGCTCAAGGTCAACGAACGCGTGACACCGGCCGGCCGCTTCGAAGCCCAGCCGGGCGTCAACCTGAACGGCGAGCGCATTGTCTGGTTCGACTACGGAGCCAACCTTGCCATCCACCGGCTGCGTCCCGCGCCGGCCAGCCAGCGCCGCCCAGAGCGCCTGGCCTCGGCCAGGCTGGAAGACCGTCGCATCACGCTGGGCTGCGTCGTCGTCGAACCGGCCTTCTTCGACGAGGTCGTGCTGCCCACACTGGGCGCTGGCAAGAGCCTGGTCTACATCCTGCCGGAGCGTGAGCCCGTTCTCGCCGCCGCCGCGGGCGCACCGCACGCCGCTGCGCCCTGAGTTCCTCGGCATACCGCGGGCTTGAACCGACCCAGGGCAATCCCTGGGCCGCCCGTCCGCGGAAAACGCCCTGCTGGCGGGACAATTCCAGGCTTCCGCACGGGCTACCCGCCCGCCTCCTCGCGGTTTCACCTGGAACGACTGACGTGACTACCACCACCCCCGTGGCCAACCCGGCCACGGCCGGCCGAGCGGCGCCTACCCCGGCGACCATCCTCGGCCAGCCCAATCAGCTCTTCGTGCTGTTCTTTACCGAGATGTGGGAGCGCTTCTCCTACTACGGCATGCGCGGCCTGCTGGTGCTCTTCCTCGTGACCGAGGTCGCCAAGGGCGGCTGGGGCTGGAGCCGTGCCGAGGCAACGTCGCTGTATGGCTGGTACACGGGCATGGCCTATCTGCTGCCGGTGCTGGGCGGCTACCTGGCGGACCGCTACCTCGGCACGCGCCGCGCCGTCTTGTTCGGCGGCTTCGTCATCGCGGCCGGCCACATCTCGATGTTCCTGAACACGGTGCCGAGCTTCTACATCGGCCTCGGCCTCGTCGTGCTGGGCACGGGCCTGTTCAAGCCCAATGTGTCGGCCATCGTCGGCCAGCTCTACGGCCCCAAGGAAGACAACGCCCGCGACGGCGGTTACACGCTGTTCTACATGGGCGTGAATGCCGGCGCCTTCTTCGGCATCCTGCTGTGCGGCTATATCGGCGAGAAGGTGTCCTGGCACCTGGGCTTCGGCCTCGCGGGCCTGTTCATGATCCTGGGTGCGCTGCAGTTCTATTTCAGCCAGCACATCTTCGGCGACATCGGCGCGCCCCCGAAGGTCGAGGATCGCGCCAAGGCCGCTGCTGCGGCCGCGGCTGACGAAGCGCCGGCCCACGTCGTGGCCGACCGCCTGAAGGCCATCTTCGTCTTCTCCTTCTTCACGATCTTCTTCTGGTTCGCCTTCGAGCAGGCCGGTGGTTCGATGACCATCTTCGCGGCCGACTACACCGACCGCGCGCTGGTGGGCACCAGCGGCTTCATCTTCAAGGTCGTCAACTCGCTGATGACCGTGCTGCCGGCCGTGATCCTGACCTGGCTGCTGTGGAAGCTCAACCGCAGCACCGGCAGCCGCTACCTGCTGGCCAACACCATGCTGGGCCTGGCCTTCGCCGTCATCTGGGGCCTGGTGATCTGGATGCTGGCGCGCGAGTTCGCGCTGGAGCAGTCCGAGGTGCCGGCCAGCTGGTTCGGCGTGCTGAACTCCTTCTTCCTCGTCATCCTGGCGCCGATGTTCTCCAAGATGTGGGAGAGGCATTGGAACCCGGCCGGTCCGGTCAAGTTCGGCGTCGGCCTCGTGCTGCTCGGCCTGGGCTTTGCGGCCCTGTCCTACGGCTCGGCCGGTATCCCCCAGGGCGCCAAGACGGCCCAGGTCAGCATGCTCTATCTGAGCCTGGCCTATCTGCTGCACACCATGGGCGAGCTCTGCCTGTCGCCCGTGGGCCTGTCCTATATCTCCAAGCTGGCGCCCGCACGCCTGCTGGGGCTGATGTTCGGCGTCTGGTTCCTGAACACGGCCATCGCCAACAAGCTGGCCGGCGTGACGGGCTCCTACATCGACGACATCTCCAACCACTACTCGATGTCTGTCTTCTTCCTGATCTTCACCGCCATCCCCATCGGCGCTGGCGTCATCCTGATGCTGCTGACGCCGTGGATGAAGAAGAAGATGCACGGCGTCCACTAATAAATCATCTGCACGGGGTCATGAAATCCGTGCGTTACGTCAGAAAGCCGCCGGGTCCGCGCGCCCAGCGGCTTTTGACGGCTGTTTGCGCGCGAACCGCTGGGGCGCAAGGGCTCGGAGCCTGCCGACAGTTGGCCGCCACGGAGCCAGCGCGCAAACAACCTGCTGTTCACAGTTCCAGCCTGTTGACAAGGAATGTCAGCAGCCTGAATGGGCTTTAGGTTTTGGGGTAACGGCGTCGGGTCGATGTGCTTACAGTCGCCCGCTTGCATTCGGAGCCCCCCATGTCCAAGAAGAATCTGGCGCTGACCCTGTCTCCCGTCCTCATCGCCCTGCTCGCCGCCTGTGGTCAGAAGCAGGAGGGCGGCGGCCCGGGGGCTCATGGCGGCCCGCCGCCCGTGTCGGTGGCACCTGCCACCCAGCGCGAAGTGCAGGAGTTCGACGAGTTCACCGCCCGCCTGGAAGCGCCGGATACCGTCGACGTGCGTTCCCGCGTGGCTGGCACCGTCGACGCGGTGCGCTTCAAGGAAGGCCAGCTCGTCAAGAAGGGCGACCCGCTGTTCACCATCGACGCCCGCGCCTTCAAGGCCGACGTGGCGCGGGTGGAGGCGCAGATCGCCGCCGCCCGTACCCAGGCCGAGCTCGCCAAGACCGATCTGGCCCGCTCCGAGAAGCTGATCAGCATCAACGCCGTCAGCCAACAGGAGATCGACCAGCTGCGCTCGGCGTTGCGCTCGGCCGAGGCCAACCAGAAGGCGGCCGAGGCGGCCCTGGTGCAGTCCAAGCTCAATGTCGAGTACGCCAGCGTGACGGCGCCGGTCAGCGGCCGCACCTCGCGCGCCAACGTGACGCCGGGCAACCTCGTCGGCGTGGGCGACCCGGTGCTGACGACCGTCGTCTCCAGCGACAAGGTCTATGCCTATTTCGACGCCAGCGAGGCAACCTACCTGAAGTACATGCGCGCCGCCCGCGATGGCAGCCGCACCTCGTCGCGCGACGTCGCCAACCCGGTGCAGATGGGCCTGTCCAACGAGCAGGGCTATCCGCACGCCGGCAAGATGGACTTCGTCGACAACCGCCTGAACCCGGCCACCGCCTCCATCCGCGGCCGCGCCGTGTTCGACAACAAGCAGGGCCTGTTCACGCCGGGCCTGTTCGCCCGCATCAAGCTGATCGGCAGCGGCAGCTACAACGCCGTCGTCGTGCCCGACCGCGCGATCTCGACCGACCAGACCCGCAAGATCGTCCTCATCGTCGGCGCCAACAACATCGTGCAGCCCCGCCCGGTCACGCCGGGCGCGCTGATCGACGGCATGCGCGTCGTCGAGGGCGTCAAGGCCGGCGAGCTGGTCATCGTCGACGGCCTGCTGCGCGCCTTCCCCGGCGCCCCGGTCACGCCCCAGGTGCTGAAGGTCGATGCCAACGGCATGCCGATCCCCGCAGCCCCTCCAGGCGCAGCACCCGCTCCCGCCCCGGCCTCCGCCGCCTCGAAGTAATCCCAAGGCGGTAGCCCATGGACATCTCACGCTTCTTCATCGACCGGCCGCGCTTCGCGACCGTGTTGTCCCTCTTCATCTTCCTCATCGGCGCGCTGGCCATCCCGCTGCTGCCGATCTCGGAATACCCCGAGGTCGCACCGCCCCAGGTCGTCGTGCGCGCCCAGTACCCGGGCGCCAACCCGCGCGTCATCGCCGAGACGGTGGCGACGCCGCTCGAGGAGCAGATCAACGGCCTCGAGAACGTTCTCTACTTCGACAGCCAGGCCACCGGCGACGGCGGCATGACGCTGACGGTCACCTTCAAGATCGGCACCCACCCGGAAGCCGCCGAGACGGCGGTGCAGAACCGCATCAACCGCGCGCTGCCGCGCCTGCCCGACATCGTGCGCCAGATCGGCGTGACGACCGAGAAGGCCGCGTCCAACCTGACCATGGTGGTCCACCTGGTCAGCCCCGACAACTCGCGCGACGCCCTCTACCTGCGCAACTACGGCACGCTGAACGTGCGTGACGACCTGCTGCGCGTGCCCGGCATGGGCTCGGTGCTGAGCTTCGGCGCCGGCGACTACGCCATGCGCATCTGGCTGGACCCGCAGAAGCTGGCCGCCCGCAACCTGACGGCCGGCGAGGTCGTGGGTGCCATCCGCGAGCAGAACACGCAAGTGGCGGCTGGCGTGCTCGGCGCCTCGCCCTCGCCCAAGGGCACCGATTTCCAGCTGTCCATCAACGCCCAGGGCCGCCTGGCCACCGAGGAAGAGTTCGGCAACATCATCGTTCGCAGCGAGCCCAAGACGGGCGCCATGGTGCGCGTCAAGGACCTCGGCCGCGTCGAGATCAGCGCCAACACCTATGCGCTGCGCAGCCTGCTGAACAACAAGGAAGCCGCGGCCATCGCCGTCTTCCAGGCGCCCGGCTCCAACGCGCTGGCCATCTCGAACAACGTCCGCGAGACGATGGAGCGCCTCAAGCCCAGCTTCCCCAAGGGCGTGGACTACGACATCGTCTACGACCCGACGCGCTTCGTGCAGACCTCCATCGAGAAGGTCGTCAGCACGCTGTTCGAGGCCGTCGGTCTGGTGGTGCTGGTCGTCATCATCTTCCTGCAGACCTGGCGCGCTTCCATCATCCCGCTGGTGGCCGTGCCGGTGTCCATCGTCGGCACCTTTGCCGTGCTGCTGCTGCTGGGCTTCTCCATCAACACGCTGACGCTGTTCGGCCTCGTTCTAGCGATCGGCATCGTGGTGGACGACGCCATCGTGGTGGTCGAGAACGTCGAGCGCAACATCCAGGACGGCCTCACGCCGCATGCGGCGACGGTCAAGGCCATGCAGGAGGTCTCGGGTCCCATCATCGCCATCGCCCTGGTGCTGTGCGCGGTCTTCATCCCGCTGACCCTGGTGCCGGGCCTGTCGGGCCAGTTCTACAAGCAGTTCGCCGTCACCATCGCCATCTCGACGGTGATCTCGGCCTTCAACTCGCTGACGCTGTCGCCGGCCCTCGCGGCCATCCTGCTGCGCCCGCATGACGCGCCCAAGGACGCGCTGATGCGCGGCATGGACAAGGTCTTCGGCCGCTTCTTCCACTGGTTCAACTGCTTCTTCCAGCGCCGCTCGTCGGACTACGGCAAGGGCGTCACCGGCATCCTGAAGCGCAAGTCGCTGGCCCTGATCGTCTATGCGCTGCTGCTCGGCGCCACGGCCCTGCTGATGGCGCGCATCCCCAGCGGCTTCGTGCCGGCGCCGGACAAGCAATACCTGATCGGCATCGCCCAGCTGCCGGCCGGCGCCAGCCTGGACCGCACCGAGGAGGTCATCCGCCGCATGAGCGAGATCGCGCTCAAGGTGCCCGGCATCAAGGACTCGGTGGCCTTCCCCGGCCTGTCGGGCGCCGGCTTCTCGGCCGCGCCCAACGAGGGCATCGTCTTCTTCGGCCTGGAGGACTTCGACAAGCGCACCTCGCGCGACCTCAGCAAGGAGGCCATCCTCGGCAAGGTCAACGGCGCCATCCAGGAGATCCAGGGCGCGCGCATGTTCGTCGTGCCGCCGCCGCCGGTCGACGGCCTGGGCATCGCCGGCGGCTTCAAGGTGCAGGTGCAGGACCGCAGCAGCCAGGGCGAGCAGGCCTTGTACGGCGCGGTCTGGGGCACGCTGGGCCAGGTTTATGGCAACCAGAACACCAGCATCGGCACGCCGTATTCCAACTACGACATCAACGTGCCCCAGCTGTTCGCCAACGTCGACCGCGTCAAGGCCAAGCAGATGGGCGTGCCGCTGGCCTCCATCTACGACACGCTGCAGATCAACCTGGGCTCGCTCTACGTCAACGACTTCACCAAGTTCGGCAAGACCTACCAGGTCATCGTGCAGGCCGACGCGCCCTTCCGCGCCAAGGCCGAGGACATCACGCAGCTGAAGACCCGCAACGACGCCGGCGAGATGGTGCCGCTGGGTTCGCTGATGAGCGTCGAGCCGACCTTCGGCCCGACCCGCGTCACGCGCTACAACGGCTTCCCGTCGGCCGACATCAACGGCGCGCCCAAGCCCGGCTTCTCGTCGGGCCAGGCGGAGGCCGAGATCGAGCAGTTGCTGAAGACGCTGCCGCGCGGCTTCGGCTACGAGTTCACCGAGCTCAGCTACCAGGACCGCCTGACGCGCGACGTGACCGTGCCCGGGCTGAACATCAAGGTGCCGACGCTGGCCGCCGTGCTGGCCTTCTCGGTGCTGCTCGTCATCCTCGTGCTGGCGGCGCAATACGAGAGCTGGAGCCTGCCGCTGGCCATCATCCTGATCGTGCCGATGTGCATCCTGTCGGCGCTGTTCGGCGTCTGGCTGTCGCACTTTCCGCCCTTCGGGCAGGCGGGGGACCTGAACATCTTCACGCAAGTGGCTCTCGTCGTGCTGGTCGGCCTGGCGTGCAAGAACGCCATCCTGATCGTCGAGTTCGCCAAGGAGCTGGAAGAGCAGGGCAAGACCATCCGCGAGGCCGTCATCGAGGCCTGCCGACTGCGGCTGCGCCCCATCCTGATGACGTCCATCGCCTTTTGCGCCGGCGTCATCCCGCTGATCCTGGGCAGCGGCGCGGGCAGCGAGATGCGCCGTGCCATGGGCATCGCGGTGTTCGCCGGCATGCTGGGCGTGACGCTGTTCGGCATCTTCCTGACACCGGTCTTCTACAGCCTGCTGCGCGCCAGCACCCAGAAGCGTCGCGCCCGCGCCGCCACGGTGCGAGCCCAGATCGACGCTTCCGCGCATGCCTTCCATCCCGGCATCGACGATGCTGCACCCAAGAAGGAGGGCCACTGAAATGCTCGCCCGCCTGACCCCTCTCGCCGCCGCTTCCGCCGCCGTCCTGCTGGCCGGATGCGCCGCGCCCGGCCTTTCCTCCGGACCGCAGAACCTGGCGCCCGCGACCTTCGCTCAGTTGCCTGCCATCGAGGCCGGGGCCAATCCTGGCGCCGCGACCATGACCGCCGCCTTCGTCGACAGCGCCCAGCTGCAGCGCGTCGTCGACGAGGTGCTGGCCAACAACCGGGACCTGCGTGCCGCCGCCGCGCGGCTGAAGCAGGCCGAAGCCTTTGCGACGGCCGCCGGTGCCCAGCGCTTCCCGACCGTGGGCCTGGGTGCCAGCGCCAGCCGCCAGCGCGCGCCCAACGAGCAGGGCGTGTTCAACAACTTCACCAGTTACGGCGTCAATGCGACGGCGGGCTGGGAGGTGGACCTGTGGGGCCGCGCCGCATCCAACGCCCGGGCCGCCAGCTATGACGCCGAAGGCGCAGCGCTCGATCGTGACGCCGCCCAGCTCAGCCTGGCCGGTACGGCGCTGAACCTGCAGACCCAGCTCATCGGCCTCGGCCACCGCCTGAATCTGGCCAAGGAGACCCTGGTCGTGCAGAACCAGCTGCTCGATCTGGTGAAGGCCCGCGTCGGCGCCGGCCGCGGCACCGCGCTGGACCAGGCCCGCGCTGAAGCCTTGGTGGCGCAGACCTCGGCCAGCGTCCCGGCGCTGCGCAACGCGGCCTGCCTCACGCGGCTGCAGCTCGACGTGCTGCGCGGCCAGCCGCCAGCCGACTGCGACAAGGCCGACAGCGACCCCCTGCCTGCCATGCCCGAACCCCGCCTCATCAGCTTGGGGCAGCTGCCTGACCCCGCCGGCCTGTTGGCCCAACGCCCTGACGTGAAGGCCGCCGCCGTGCGCGCCCAGGCTGCCGCGTCACGCGCTCATGTCGCCTGGGCCGCGCGCTGGCCCAGCCTGGGCCTGACCGGCCAGATCGGCTGGAGCGCCGGCAGCGCCGGTGACCTGTTCAAGAGCGGTACGCAGATCCACAGCCTGGCCGCGGCGCTGAACTGGAATTTTCTCGACTTCGGCGCTCGCAAGGCCGAGGAGAGCGCGGCCCGCGCTGGCTACGAGGCTGCTGTCGCCGGTGCCGAGCAGGCCCAGCTGACGGCCCTGCAGGACGCCCAGGGCAGCCTGTCGACGCTGCGCGAGACGGAGCTTCAGGCCGCGGCCCAGGCCACCGCCGCCGACGCGACGCGGCGTGCCCGCGAGCTGGCCTTGAAGCGCTACGAGGCCGGCGTGACCGACTTCTACGCGCTGCTCAGCGTCGAGCAGGAGCGCCTCGCGGCGGCAGATGCGCTGATCCAGGTGCAGACTCAGCGCGCCGCTGCCCTGCTGGGCGTGCACAAGGCGTTCGCGGCCCGCTTGACGGTGGCGCAGTGATCCGGGGCCGGCATCGCCGGCCCCACTTCCATCAAGCCGCGACTGCCGCCGGCCCGCCCGAGTTCTTGCGCCAGCGCCACCACAACAGGCCCAGGCCGGCGAGGAACATGACTGCGCCGATCCAGCGGGTTTCGCTGGTGTTGTCCTGCATGTCGGCCAAGCGCACGACGCTGGGTTCATTGGGCAGGTAGCGCACCTTGACCATGGGGTCGGCCTTGCCGTCCTTCATGGCCTGGCCCTGTTGTTGAGGCAGGCCGATCTCGGCGTTGACCAGGTTGCCGGCCTCCGTCTTGAAGACGATGTGGCCGCGGAAACCGCTCTCCGAGCCGCTGCGCTTCTTGCGCCACTCGATGCTTTCCACGGTGGCGGTGGTCTCGCGGCCATTGGCCTGCAGGCGCTTGATGTCGCGCGAGTCGTTTGCGCCGCTGAACATCACATAAGGCCCACCGATCAGCAGCGCCAGCACGAAGACCCAGGACCTCAAACTTTCCAGCATCACTTACTCCCTCAGGCGCCCTCGGGCGGCCCGGGCGCGGTTCTTTTTTAAACGAGGCAGCCGCCCCTGCGGCCGCTATTGTTTCCGCGCCGGCCGCGCGATCGCCTCAGGGTCTCCCTGAAGTGACGGGTTCAGGAGGCCGCGACCATGCGTGCGGCCAGCTCCAGGATGCTGCGACGGTAAGCGTCGGCCAGTGCATCGGCGTTCGCCGCGCACGGGACGGTCAGCTCGGCGGCGCCGGCGGCAGGCAGGGCGGTATTGATCGGCGCGTGCAGCGGTGCCCAGCGCCAGCGCGCGCGCAGCGTCAGCTGCAGGCCACCGCCATCCTGGCGAGCCAGCCATTCATCCACCTGCACGACCAGGCGCAGCGACTCCGCGCCGTTGTCGGGCTGCGACTTGGCGCCCAACGTGACCGGGTAGGGCTGGCGCAGCCGCCCCAGGTCCTCGGCCAGCACGCGCGGCAGCGCGTCACGCAGCGGCTCGGCCCAGCGCGCCTCGGGCCAGGGCCTCAGGCCCGCGCTGCCCTCGGCAACCAGGATCTCGTCGCGGTCCAGCAGTTCGGGCAGCGCGATCTGCGGGCTCAGCACCCAGGCGCGGCCGTCCTGGCCGGGCTTGGCACTGGCCGGCAGGGGCGGCGTGCTGGTCAGGCCATAGAGGCGGCGCGGCGGCGCGTCGCGCGTGGCGCATCCGGCCAGGGTGGCCGCGGCCAGCAGGCCCAGGACCAGGTCTCGGCGGTGCAGGGCGATCGGCTTCATCGTGCGGGCTCCGGTGCGGGCGTGGTGTCGGGCTTGCGGCCGCGCAGCAGCGCCTCGGGTTGCGCGTCCAGCGTGTTGGCGAGCTGGCGCAAGGCCCGCGCCGCTTGCGACAAGTCGCGCATCGTGCGCTCGGTCTGCTGCAGCAAGGGGCCATCGCTGCTCGCGGCCTCCTGCAGCGAGGCGCTGGCGCGGCTCAGCTCTGCGAGGGCCCGTTGCAGGTCCCGCATGACCGGGCCGTTCGGGTCGAGCACGGCACTGGCCTTGTCGGCGCCGACGCCCACCTTGTCAGCCGCGCCGGACACCTTGTCGCCAGCTCTATCCACGCTGGCCATGGCGCGTTCGGCGCTGCGCGTCAGCGGCGCGGCGCGCTGTTCCAGCTGCGCGGCCAGCTTGCGCGCGTGGCCCGCGGTGGCCGCGAAGTCCTTCAGGCCCTGCTTCAGCTCGGGCGCTGCGATCAGCGAGCGAGCAGAATTTGCGATCTGGCTCAGGTCATCGAGGATCTTGCGCAGGTCCACGCTCTCGAGCTGGTTCTTCAGCGCCTGGAAGGCGGTCGCGACGGTCGGGATCTCCGTCATGTCGCCGCGAAAGCCCCCGCGCAGCGTGCCGCGCTGCTTGGTGCGGATGTCCAGGTCGATGTAGAGCTGGCCGGTCAGCAGGCTTTGCGTGCCGAGTTGGGCGCTCAGGCCGCGCTTGATGAGGGCAGGCAAGGCGTGGCCGATGTCGTCGCTGTCGTTGCGGCCGTTCAGGCCGCGCACGGCGTCGGCATCCAGCTGGGCAACGACGGGGATGGCGAAGCTGTCGGTTTCCCTGTCGTAGTGCACGCTGATGTCGGTCACGTCGCCAATGCGCACGCCACGGAATACCACCGGCGCGCCCTTCTGCAGCCCGAACACCGAGCCGGAGAAGAACATCACGACGCGTTGCGGCTGCTTGAACCAGTGCTGGCCCGGCAGCACGACGAGGGCCACGGCGAGCAGGGCCAGCGCACCGACGACGAAGGCGCCGATGGCCAGGGGGCTGGCGCGGCGGCGCTTCACGCGGCTTCCTTCTGCGGTTCGTACTGGCCACGGGTCAGGAACTCGCGCACCGGCTCGGGCCCTTGATCTCGCAGCTCTGCCGGCGGTCCGAGCGCCGTGGCCGTGTGCG
Organism: Roseateles sp. P5_E4; assembly: GCF_054049255.1. Lineage (NCBI taxonomy): Bacteria > Pseudomonadati > Pseudomonadota > Betaproteobacteria > Burkholderiales > Sphaerotilaceae > Roseateles > Roseateles sp. P5_E4. The sequence continues at coordinate 40,121 of NZ_JBFUMS010000010.1, forward strand.
CTTCGACGTCGAGAAAGAGCACGCGGTCAGCCACGGCAAACAGGCTCTCCAGCTCATGCGTGACGAGCACGATGGCCGAGCCGACATCGTTTTTCAGCTGCTTGATGAGGTCGTCCAGCCGCGCCGAGGTCAGCGGGTCCAGGCCGGCCGAGGGCTCGTCCAGGCACAGCAGCGGCGGGTCCAGCATCAGGGCGCGGGCGATGGCCGCGCGCTTTCGCATGCCACCCGACAGCGCGGCCGGTTCGGCGTCGAAGGTGGCGGGGTCGTTCAAACCTGCCAGGGCGAGCTTGAAGCGGGCCTGGCGCTCGCGCTCGGCCTCGTCCAGCTCGGTGTACAGCTCCAGCGGCAGCATCATGTTTTCGCCGACGGTCATGCTGCTCCACAGCGCGCCGGCCTGGAAGGCCACGCCGATCTCGCGCCGCGGCGGATCGTCGCCGTGCACATCGCGTTCCTTGCCGCCGGCCGTCCACAGCACGCGGCCGGTCTGCGGCGTCTGCAGCCCGATCATGTGGCGCAGCAGTGTGCTCTTGCCGCAGCCGCTGGCGCCGACGATGGCGAGCACCTCACCCGCCTTGACCTCGAAGTTCAGGCCATGCTGCAACTCCTTGCCGCCGGCGTGCAGGCTGAGGTTCTCGACACGCATCAGGACCTCGCCCTTGTCCATCAGATGTCTAGCCTTTGGAAGATGACGGTCAGCGCCGAGGCAGCCACCACCATCCAGACGATGGCCTGCACGACCGCCGCCGTCGTCGCCTCGCCCACTGCCTGGGCGCTGCGACCGGCATTCAGCCCCTGGCGGCAGCCGGCCAGTGCCACCAGCACCGCATACACACTGCCCTTGAGCAGGCCGACGAAGAGGTCCCAGCCCTCCAGCGCCTCGCGCGTCGTCGCCAGGTAGGCCGCGGCCGGCACGTCGTAGAGCACGACGGCCACGCCGCAGCCCACGGCCAGGCCAGCGGCGCCAGCGCACAGCGTCAGCAGTGGGCCGGTCACCAGCAGGGCCAGCATGCGCGGCAGCACCAGGTGCTCGACCGGGTCCACGCCCAGCGTCGTCAGCGCGTCGATCTCCTCGCCGGCGCGCATGCTGCCGATCTGGGCCGCGAAGGCCGCACCCACGCGGCCGGCCAGCACGATGCCGACGACGAGGGCCGCGATCTCGCGCACGACGCCGACGGTGACGAGATTGGCGATGTAGCTCTGCGCGCCGAAGCGCTTCAGCTGCTCGGCGCCCATGTAGGCCACGATCAGCCCCACCAGCGAACTGACCAGCAGCACGATGGGCAGGCTGCGCGGGCCGGTCTGCTCGATCTGCCACAGCCAGTCGCTCATGCGCATAGCGCTCTTGCCCCGCGCCAGCCGGCCGACGGCGCCCAGCATGTCGCCGACGAAGACCAGGGTCTTGCGCCATTCGGGCTCGGCCTGAGGCTCATCATCGGCGGCTGGTTTCTTCTTCTGCGCGGCCTCGGTCTTGGGCAGGCTGAGCGACAGCAGCGGCTGCAGGCCACGCGGCAGGCCAGCCAGGTCCAGTTGCACGCCGCCTCGCGCCAGCGGCGCCAGCAGCTGCCACAGCGCGCCGGCCAGTGGCGGTTGCCAGTGCGACAGCGCCGAGCTGTCAAAGCCTAGCCGCGTGCCCGCCGCCACCGGCAACTCGGCGGGCGGTTTTGGCAGCGCCACATCGGCGCCGTCGCCCGCCAGCACCAGGCGCCACTGCGGGCCTTCGCCTTCCCAATGCGCCTTGCCCTCGCCGGTGCTTGCGGTGTCGGCGGGCGGAGGCAGTGAGGCAGCAGGGGTGGAGGACATGACGACCCATGCTCTGCCGCGCCGTCTTGCCAGAGGCCCGGACGCCGACTGCGCGCTTTGTAGGACGGCGCGCCGCCGCGACCGCCCTGTCGGCCTGCGCCGACAGGGCGAAGGCGGCCTGGATGACCGCGACCGCTGCGCTCGTCGCCGAAAGTTGTTCAACTGATCTTCTTCCGGAGCCCGCGATGAAATCCACCTCCAAAAGCCCGACCCAGGGCGACGGTCTGCAGGGCGAAGGCAATTACGACGCCGCGCGCCGCCACCGCGAGTCCGCCGAGAAGTTCGTGAAAAGCGGCGGTGTGGAACCAGCCGCCCGCGAGGCCGCGCCGCGCAGCATCGACGAGGCCCGCGAGATGCGCGATGCCGAGCAGGCTGGCAAGAGCCACGCCAGGCGATGAGCAAGACCATCAACCCCGACGCCGCCCGCCCCGAGGGCAAGCCGTCGCTGCCGCACGAGCGTGACCAGCAGAACTCGGCGACCAACGCCAAGCCCGACCCTCAGGTGGATCGTGCGGCGCGCGATCTGAAGCAGGGTCAGGTTGACACTGACCTGCGCGCTACGCCGGGGCTGGATGCCGATCGCCGCGGCGGCATGGTGAAGGGTGGCGAGCACGGCGCGGCCGACAGCAAACCACGGCCCAACCGCTGACGGTCCTGGGACGAATGGCGCCCTGGCCGGGGCGAAGCGCCGAGGCGCAGCCCCTGCCCGGGCTAACCTCGCGGCATGACCATCCTGCCGCGCCGCTGGCGCCTGCCTTATGTCGCCGTGCTGGCCATCATCGGCCTGCTGCTGAGCATCTCCGCGCTGCAGACCTACCGCCTTTCGGGCGGCACCCACCCCTGGGAGCCGTTCCTGTGGGAGTTCAGCTCGGTCAGCGTCATCGGCCTGCTGGCCCTGGGTGTGCATGCCTTGCTGGGCCAACTGCGGGGCCGGTCCTGGCAGCGCCAGCTGGCGGCGCATGCGGCCGCGATGCCGCTGTTCAGCCTGCTGCACATCGCCGGCATGTTCGGCCTGCGTTTTGCGGTCTACGGCCTGGCCGGCGTGGGCTACCACCCCGACGATCTGGCCACGGTGCTTGTCTTTGAGGGTGGCAAGGACGCCGTCAGCTATCTCAGCTTCTGCCTGATCTCGCGCGGGGTCTGGATGGCCCAGGCGGCGGCCCTGCGCGCGCAGGAGCTGGACCGGGCCCGCCGCGAGCTGGCCGAGGTGCGCCTGGCCCGCCTGGCCGATCAGGTGCAGCCGCACTTCCTGTTCAATACGCTCAACCTCATCAGCTCGGTGATGTACGAGGACGTGCCGCGCGCCGACAAGCTGCTGTGCCAGCTCGCCGACCTGCTGCGCCAGACGCTGGCAGCCCAACAGCGCGCCGAGCACACGGTGGGCGAGGAGCTGGCGCTGGTGCAGCCCTTCCTCGCGCTGATGCAGGCCCGCTTCGGGCCGGAGCGGCTGGTCGTGCATATCGAGACCGACGAGGCGGCGAGCGCCTGCCGGCTGCCTGCTCTGCTGTTGTTGGCGCCGGTGGAGAACGCCGTCAAGCATGACGTGGCGCGGCATCGCGGCCGCGTCACGGTCAGCGTCGTCGCGAAGCGCGTCGGCGAGCGGCTGCATCTGAAGGTCAGCAACCATGGCGACACCCCTGTGCCCGATTCGCCGCCTGACCCTGATGGCGGCCTGGGGCTGCGCAATCTGCGGGAGCGGCTGGAAGCCCGCTATGCCGATGCTGCCAGCGTCAATTTCGGGCCCGACGGTGGCGGCATGTGCTTGACGTTGGAGCTGCCATGCGCGCGCTGATCGTCGACGACGAGCCCGCCGCGCGCGCCAAGCTGCGCCGCCTGCTGGCGGCCGAGACGGACGTGGCCGAGCTGATGGAGGCGCCCGACGCGCCGTCGGCCCTGGCCCTCGTGCGCTCGCTCGCCACGCCGCCCGACCTGGCGCTGCTCGACATCGAGATGCCCGGCGGCAACGGCGTGCAGCTGGCCGCCGCGCTGCGCGAGGCCGGTGTGCGCTGCATCATCTTCTCGACGGCGCACGCCGAGCACGCGCTGCAGGCCTTCGAGCTGGCGGCGCTGGACTATCTGCTCAAGCCCTACACGGCCGAGCGGCTGGCAGCGGCGCTGGCGCGCGTGCGCGAGTCGCTGGCGCGCCCCGCGGCGCCAGTGGGCGAGTGGTGGGTTGAAGGCGAGCGCATTGCGCTGGCCGAAGTGCAATGGATCTCGGCAGCCGACAACTACATCGAGCTGCACCTGCCCCCGCGCAGCCTGCTGGAGCGCGCCACGCTGGCCGATGCGCTGGGCCGCCCCGGCTGGGCCGCGCGCTTTGTACGCGTGCACCGCAGCCACGCGGTGAATCCGGTGCATGTGCGGCGCATCGAGCGCCTGTCCAGTGGCGAGGCCGTGCTGACGTTGAGTTGCGGCGGAACGCTGCGCGTGTCACGCGGCTACCGCGGGGTTCTGGACGCGATCGCCGGCTGACGGTCGATACGTGTGCTAACGAAGCAAGCCGCTGACCGGGTTAGCATCGTCGCCCAATCAAAAGGCCACAGGCCGGGGGGCGCGATGGGCAGGCGTGTGCGGTGGGCGTTGATGGCCTCTTGCCTGGTGCTGGCCGCCTGTGGCGGTGGCGGTGGCGGGGGGTCGAGCACGCCGGGCGACACGACCACGCCGGTGACCCCGTCCAACGACATCGGCGCCCACATGTCGATGTCCAGCGTGACCGTGGAGCGCGACCTTTACCGGCGCAACCAGGTCGAGAAGGTCGAGCTCGCGCTGCTGGTGGACCGTCCGCCCGCCGAGGGCTACTACTACCGCGTGACCTACACAAAAAAGGCCCTGAACTTCATTGGCGAATCACCGCGCACCGACTCGGGGCTGGATCTGCAGGTCGGGCTGTCGTCTCCCGGCGTGCTCGGTTTGGGCAGCTATGACGACACGATCACCGTCGAGGTCTGCATCGACTCGAAATGCGCCTCGCCCGCGCGCGGCAGCCCCTTCGTCGTGCCGGTCAAGCTCAAGGTGGGCTACTTCGCCGAGCCCGAGGCCGGCCAACCGCCGCAGGTGCTGGCTGACGCCGTCACGCTGCCGCATGACGTCGTTGCCGCTGCCTACAGCGCGAGCCTGGATGCCGTCGTGTCGGTGTCCAAGGCGCCGGCCGCCGCGCTGAACCTGCGCTCGCTCGCCGATGGGCAGACGCGCAGCGTCGCGCTGGCCTCGGTGCCGACCTCGGTGGCGCTGTCGCCCGACGGCCGGCGCGCGGCAGTGGGACATGACGGCGCCGTTTCATTCGTCGACCTCGTGCCGGCCACGCCGGGCGCGGCGATGGCGGTCAGCCGGTTTGCGGTCAGCATGCCGGTCGGCGCCGTCGTGCTGGACGGCCAGGGCCGCATCTACGCCTTCGGCTCGGCGCCGACCTGGGCCTACCTGCACTGGGTGGACACGGCCAACGGCATCGACAAGACCGCCACGGCCAACATCTACAGCCCGGTGCGGCCGGTACTGCACGCCGCCGGTGACCGCATCTATTTCTCGACCCGGGACGTGTCGCCCAATGACATCTACAACGTCACGCTGGAAGCCACCGGCCCGCGCGATGCCGTCGATTCGCCCTATCACGGCGACTATGAAATCTGCGGCCAGGTGTGGACCTCGGCGACCACCTCGCGGCTGTACACCGCCTGCGGCAAGGTCTTCACGGCGTCCAGCGATCCGAGCCTGGACATGCGCTATGCCGGCTCCTTCGCGATGTCGGCGGCAACGTCCACGGCCAGCTTCGGCTATGCGGCGCTGTCCATCAGCGACAGCCTCGTGAGCAACCAGCTGGTGGTGCTGGAGCAGGACAAGTTCAATTGCGATCCTCGCCTGGACATGCTCTACGCCTGCTTCACACGGGTCGGCACCTTCAACGCGACCGACATGGCGTTGCAGGCACGTGCCTCGCTGGCGCCCGTCACCGTGGGCGCGGACCGCTTCGCGCAGGTCGGCCGCTATGTTTTCCATCGTGCCAACGGCAAGGCGGTGCTGCTGACCGAGCTGCGCGGCGCGCCCGACGCGGCGGCCAGCATCCGGCTCAGCAGCCTGCCCTGAGAGGCTGAGAGCCGTTGGCCCCTGGGGCGGCGCCACTCGCCCCAGCGCGCTGGCTCGCGCGCCGTGCCACCGCGAAGCTGGCGGCCATGAACACGAACCGCCTCCCCTTCCTTGACGGCCTGCGCGTTGCCGCCTTCGCGCTGCTGATCCCGTATCACGTCGGCATGTACTACGTGACCTGGGACTGGCATGTGAAGAGCCCCGCGGCCAGCGGCGCCCTCGAGCCCTTTATGCAGCTCAGCTCGCCGTGGCGACTAGGCCTGCTGTTCCTGATTGCCGGCGCGGCCTGCCAGGGCCTGTTCACCAAGCGCGGCGCCCTGGGCACGCTGAAGGACCGCTCGCTGCGCCTGCTGCTGCCGCTGCTATTCGGCATGGCCGTCATCGTCACGCCGCAGGCCTATTTCGAGGTGCTGACCAAGGTGCCGGCGCAGTTGCCGGGCGATGGCGGCTACCTCGATTTCTGGCAGGCCTACCTGAAGGGCGGCAAATACTGCCGCGGCCAGGACTGCATGGACGTGCCGACCTGGAACCACCTGTGGTTCCTGCCCTATCTGTGGCTGTATGCGGTGCTGGGGGCGCTGCTGGCCCGTTTCATCCGCCTGCGCGGCGAGCTGCGGTTGCCCGCCTGGGCCTGGCTGCTGCTGCCGGCGGTGCCGCTGGCGCTGATGCGCATCTTCATCAAGCCGCGGTTCCCGATCGAGCACGACCTGGTGCATGACCTCTACAACCACCTGCAATACGGCTGGCTGTTTGCCATCGGCTGGGCCAGCCGCACGCCGTTGGCGCAGGGCTTCTGGGCGGCGGCATTGCGGTTGCGCTGGGTGGCCCTCGGCGTCTCGCTGGCGGGCTGGGCCGTGCTGATGGTCTTCAGCCAGCAGTACGCCGAGGCGACGCCGAGCGATGCCGTCCTGACCGCCGCCCGCACGCTGCGGGGCTCGCTGACCTGGTTTGCCATCGTCGCCGCGGGCGGATGGGCCCAGCGCGCCTTCACGAAGGAGTCGCCGCTGCTGCGCGAGGCGAGCAAGGCGGTGTTCTGCCTCTACATCCTGCACCAGAGCGTCATCGTCGTGCTGAGCCAGTGGCTCAAACCTCTGGCCCTGCCCTGGGGGCTGGAGGCGGTGCTGCTGATCGTGCTGACCTTTGCCATCAGCGGCGGCGCCTATCTCGTGCTGCGCCGCGTGCCGGGGCTGGCGTTGCTGGTCGGCATTCAGCGCACGCCGCGCAAGGCGCTGCCGTCCACGCCGCGCGTGATGGGGCAGTTGACGACGATGCCCGTCACGTCGAGCTCGACGTCGCCCGAGGCCTGAGCGTCCAGCACCGCCTCTTCGGAGCGCAGCTCGCGCGGCGGCCTGGCCGGTTTCCAGCGCACCAGCACCAGCCGCCACAGGGGGCTGTAGTTCGGATCTGGCTTGGTCGCGCCCACGGCCGCCGGCCCGGAGGCGAAGACGCTGATCTGCGCGCCATCGGCAAACTTGTAGACGCGCTCGGTCAGCGAGGCGCTGCCCATGCCCACGGCGCCGGCCAGGCGCGGCACGTGGTGGATGCCCGCCTGCGCGGCCATCGTCCCGTCGGAGATGTCCGTCGTCACGTACTCGACGCGCTTGCCCTCGACCCATGCCTGCTGGCGCGGCAGCGTGATGCCGGAAGGCGAAGCGCAGGCGCCGAGCAGGACGAGCGCCAGCGAAGCCAGGCCGTGACGGAGAAGGGGGTGCGAGGTCATCAAGAGCAATCGCCGAGCCATTGCCAAGTCTTACACCCGCGAGGCCCCGTGGCTAGCGTACCGAAACCCCGCGCAGATGGCTGCTGCGCGTGTCCAGCACCGCGACTCGGCCGCGCGCATCGAACACCAACCAGCGGCCGCGGTGCTGGCGCATCTGCGGTTCGTCCTGCTCGGGCCAGCGCCAGCGCGCATGTACGAGGCCGCTGTGCCAGTGGGCCAGCTCCAGCAGGTCGTGTTCACCGTCGAAGCGGGACAGCACGAACCAGTCGCCACCGCCCTTCAGCACCTCGGCGCCGGACAGCACGATCTCTCCGCCCGCCGGTCCGCCGGGCGCGATCTCCCGGGCCCGTACACGGGTTTCCGTCTCGGTGCCGGACACGGTGATGAGATCGACCAGGCCGCGCCCGTGCACGAAGGCGCGGCCCAGCGTGTTGCCGTCGGTGGGCGGCACTTCCTCGCGGGACTGCAGGCGCCGGCCCTGCAGCAGATAGGTCCACTGCTGGGCGGGGATCTGCTCTGAAGGCGGCGCCAGCAGCCAGCGCTCGCGGACGTCGCCGCGGTCGATCTGCACGACGGGTCCGGGCAGGTCGGCGACGCGCCACAGCACGTCCCGCAGGCCGGGCGACTGCACGTCCAGCACCTCGACGCGGTTGCCGATGCCCACGCTCCAGCCGACGCCGTCGAAGCCATCGGCGAAGGTGTCGAAGCGGTGCAGGCCGAGGTCGCTCCAGCGGCCGCGCGCGAGCTCCAGCCGGCTGACGCGCCACACCTCCTCGCGGCGGGCCAGGGCGAGGGCGATGCCACCGTCGTCTGCCGCGATGAGGCGCTGGGCCGGCACCGCGAAATGCGCCAGCCGCCGGCCCCGCGCGTCCAGGCGCACGACACCGCCTTCGCCCAGGGCCAGCAGCAGCTCGCCGTCGGCCAGCGGGATGGCATCGACGATGGCCTGCAGGCCCACCGGTGGCAGCTCGGCTTCGAGGGCTTGCTGGCGGCTCTCCAGCGGCCGCGCCGCCGGGTCGGCCGCCAGGGGAGGCAGGTCGGCCGACAGGGCCGCGTCGCCGGCCAGCGTGACGAGCTGGCGCAGTCTGGCGGTATCCAGCGGCAGCGGCCGCGGGCCGGCCTGGTCGGCCAGCAGCGGGCCGACGATGAGGGCCGCCAGCCGGCGCGCGGCGGGCGTCGTCGGCGTCGGCAGCTGCAGCAATTCCTCGGCCAGCGCCCAGCGCTCGGCCTGCAGGTCGGCGTCGCCTTGCAGGGCCTCGATCAAGGCGCTGCGTGTGGGCAGCGAGTCGGGCCAGACCTGGGCGCGCCAGGCCAAGGCCCGCACGCCCTGGCCACCGCCGGCGGCTTCGGCCACGTCCAGCCAGGGCGCGGCGCGGCCATGCTCGACCCTCAGCGGCCAGATCACCTGCACGGCCTCGAGCCAGCGGCCATTGGCGGTCAGGGCCTCGGCCCAGGCCAGGCGCAACTGGGCGGCCGCCTGGGGCCAGCGCGCCTGCAGCAGGTCGACCGCGGCGGCAAAGGCGCCGTCGCGGCGCGCGACCAGCACGGCCTTCTTCCAGTCGCCCGCCAGCGCGTAAAGGCGCACGATCTGGGCCGGTGGCATGTCCCAGCGGAAGGCGAGTTCGGCCGCATCGGCGGCGCGCCCGTGGCGCTCCAGCAGGTCCAGGGCCTCCTGGCGCGACTTCAGCAGCTCGGCCAGCACGAAGACGGCCTCGTCGATGCGGCCGGCGGTTTCCAGCTGCTGGGCGCTGCGCCGGTAGAGGCTGCGCAGATGCGCCTCCAGGTCGGCGCCGAAGTCGACGGAGGTGGCGGCGCCACCGCGCTCGCCCAGGCGCAGGTCCTGGCGGGGCCCGAGGCGGCCGAAGGCCTGGCCCAGCGATTCACCCCCCAGCGGGATGGCGTGGCGCAGGGCCTCGTCCAGCCGCCCTTCGTCGAACATCGCCAGCATGCGGCGCATATAGGCCGCGTGCTGGGCGCCGAGCAGCCGGCTCAGGCCCGAAGTGATGGCCAGCCGCGCAGCCCATTCGCGCCAGCGCTGGGGCACGACCCGTGAGCGCGTCAGGCGCTGGCGCAGGCCGGGCGCGGTCGCCTTCGCCGCCGAGGGCAACGGCCGCGATGGCGCCGCGCCTTCGTCGGAGTCCCGCCAGCCTCGCCGGGCGAAGTAGAGAAGGGGAAGCAGCCACCAGAGCCGTGGCGTGAGACTGGTCTCGCTGCCGAACAGCAAGGCCAGGACGAGGATGACGAGCCCGATGGCGAGAGCGACCAGCAGCAGCTTGCCGAGGCGGGCGCCGATGGCCGGCTGCGCCGCCGAGCGCCCGGACGACGAGGCCGCACGCGCCGGCGCATCGCGCAGCGCCTGCAGCAGGCGGCGCGCCTCGGGCGAGGGCTCGCGCGGGATGCCCGGGCCGAGGATGTCGTGCAGCTCCTTGGGCTGGGCGACGAGCTCGCGCGGCGGCTCTGGCAGCCGCAGGTCCAGGGGCTGCAGCAGCGGCACGTCGACCTGCAGCCAGGTCGACGGATCGACCGCTTCGGCCGCGGCGAGCTGCAGCGGGCGCAGGCGCCCGCCCTCGGCCAACCAGACATCGGCCGTGGCGCGGCCGGCCAGTGCCGCGGGCTCGATGGCCGCGCTGCACAGCGCGCCGGCCACGCGGCGCAGCGGCCAGGCCGACAGCCGGTCGCAGTCCATGGCCCGCGGCTGGGGCAGGCAGAGCAGGTCGCCCTCGGCAAAGCGGTGCAGGCTGGCGCCAGCGGTCCAGGCGGCCAGCATGTCCCGCTGTCGCGCGGCTTCGCCCTGCCAGCCGGCGGGCCACCACAGCGCGGCCACCGGGTGGTGACCAAGCAGCGTCGGGTGGCTGACCTCGGCGCTGCGGATGTCCAGGGCCTCAGTCATCTTGGCCCTCCGCCGCTTCGCCGCCGGCGTCCTGCACCGTCATCAGGCGGCCGCCGTCGGACGACAGCACGATCAGTTCACGGGCCTGGGTCAGCACGGCGACGCGACCGGTGTGGGGGCAGACGGTGCATTGCGTGATCGGTGTCGTGCTGTTGAACAGGTTGCGCCGGCCTTCGCGCGTCTGCAGCCGCAGCATGCCGCGGCCGGCGCTGAGGAAGACCAGGCTGGCCGCGCCTGCCTTGGCGTGGAAGACGCCGACGGCCTGCTCGCCGGGCTGCAGCACGACCTCGCGCTCATCTGCACCGCCCTCGGCATCCAGGGCGAGCTCGGGTCGGGCCGCCGCGAACAGCCGCCAGCTCTCATGCGGCGCCTTCTGCTGCCGCACCGCGAGTGCCCCCAGGCGCGCCTGGCCGCCGGGCAGGGCCTGCAGCGCGAAGAACACCGCGGCCTGGGATTCGTCGACCTTGCACAGGCGGCGGCGCAGCGGGGTCTCATCGCCGTCCTTGTCCAGCTCGCGCAGCCAGACGCCATTGCCCCAGAACACCGCGTAGGCGAGGCGCTCATGGTCCAGGTTGACCATGCCGATCACCTGCTTGTCGATCTCGTGAACCGGCGCCAGCGAAGGCGTCCAGGCCAGCAGGCGGTTGCGGCGGTCGATGACGCAGACCAGCCGCTCGGCGCCGGCGCCCAGCAGGCTCAGTGGCATCCAGCGGCCGGCCGACACGGCGGGTTCGAAATCCTCCCGCGACGGCCGGGGCCGTGCGGCGAAGCGGTCGACCTGCCAGAAGTAGAGCTGCTCGTCGTCGAGTGCCAGGCCGAAGGACTGGCCCTTGTGCAATTGCGCGGCGACCAGGGGCCGTGCCGACGACCATTCCTGCCGCCGCCAGCTGACGCGGCCGCCCTGGCCGGGCGCCGGCATCTTGAGCACCAGCATGGCGTGGCCGGTCAGTGCCCGCACGGCGACATGGCTGCCAAAGCGGGAAAACAGCGGCGCGCGGTTCAGTGCCATGCGCAACTTCGCGTCGGCCTTGACGGGCCGTGGGGCGGCGGCCGCCTCGACCTCGAAGCGACCGCGCAGCAACCGGGTGGTCACGTCGTCGGCGGGTAGCGGCAGGCGCGCCCGTCGTGTGGTGCTGGACGCGACCAGCTCGGCCTCCAGTGCGTCGCCGGCCAGCGTCGGGCGCAGCACGAGGCGGCGCTCCCGGCGCGCCGGCGCGGCACCCGCGGCGCCCACCCACCAGACCTCGGCATCGACATCGCCCTGCTCCAGCAGCGCGGCCTTCCAGGCGGCCTCCTGCGCCGCGCCGCCGGCTGCGAGGCAGCGGCCGTTCAGCAGTTGCAGCAGTCTTTGCGGCGCGTCGGCTTCGTGCAGCTGGCCCGGCTGGTGCAGCAGGCCCCAACGCAGCGTGCCGCCGAGATCGACCGCGCGGCGGGCCAGCAGCACCCAGGCCGCCAGCTGCGCCAGGCGCGGCGCGCCGAGCTGGCGCGGGCCGGCGTCGAAGATGGCCACGACGATGCGCTCCGACGGGATGGCGCGCAGCTGCGGGGCCAGGAAGAGATGTTCGGCCGCCGCGGCCCGGCGCAGGAACTCGTCCGGGATCTCGTCGGCCAGCAGCCATTCGCTGGTCAGCAGCCGCTCGTAGGTGCCACGCAGGCGCAGGTCGCCCAGGCCGTCGGGCTCGGTCGCGACGCGGCCGGTGTTGGCCGATGCGGGACCGGCCAGCTCCGCCAGCCGGCGCACCAGCTGGCCCAGGGCGTCGGCCAGCAGGGGCTCGAACCAGCCCAGCCAGGGTCGCCAGGGCTGCAGCGGGGCAGGGAGTTCCGTTGGGGCGTTCATGCAGGCTTCAGGGCCGCGCAGCGCTGCAGCGCTGCAGCACGGCATCGCTGGCGGCCTGCGGCGCGTCCAGTGGCAGGGCGACGGTCGGATCTGGCCACAGCAGCAGCGGCTGCCGGCCATGGTGGCGGCGCAGCGCGCGGTCGACGAGGTCATGGGCGAGATCGGGCTCGGCATGCGTGGGCAGCCACAGCGAAGGCGCCTGCGGGCTGGGTGCGGCATAGCGGATGCCGTCCACCCAGGGCAGCGCGTCGGCCGTGCCGAGCACGACCAGCCAGCCCGGCGCGGCGACCATTTGCAATGACTCCCGCTCGCTGGCCAGCTGCCGCGACAGGCGCTCGAGCAGGCTGGCCGCGACGGCGCCGCGCGCGACGGCCGCCCGCGGTGCGAGGGCCTGCTCCACCGGCCGCCAGCGCCAGCCGCTCATGGCGCCGACGTCGTCGCGTCCAGCCGGGCGCGCAGCTGGGCGCGCACCTCGGCCAGCTCGGCCGGCAGCTGCTCGGCCGAGAAGTTGGCGTCGATCTCGCGCAGCACGGTTTCCAGCCGCACCGGGGCGGGCTCGCCCGCCGGCTCCAGGCAGGCGCGGGCGGTGTCGAGCAGGCGGGCGATGCGCGAGCGCGGCTGCAGCGTGGCTTCCTCGACGGCGTGATGCAGATGGGGGTGCTCGGCCAGCGCGAACACTTCCTTCAGCGCATCGCGAGCCTGCTGCTGGGCCGCCTGGGTGGGCAGGGCGTACAGCACCGGCCACAGGTCCGAGGGCTGGGCCTGCAGGCGCCCGGCCAGCACGGCGGCCGCGGCGACCAGGCGCTGGGCCTTGACGATGCGGCGGTCGGACGGGCGGATGCCCACGGCGCGCAACTGGCGCAGCGCGTCGGCCAGGGCCGGGCGCACAGCGTCCATCTGCACCTGCTGCAGATGCCGGCTCAGCAGGTCCAGATGGGCCAGGGCACCGCTGTCGTCGATGTGGGCGAAGTCGGAGCGCCAGCCGCCCTGCAGCAGGGATTCGAGCTGCTCGTCGGGCACCGGTTCGACGAAGGCATGCAGCAGGAAGCGGTCGGCAAAGGCGGCAAGGGCCTCGTCGTCGGGCAGGGCATTGGCCGCGCCGACGCAGACCCGCAGCGGGCAGGGCAGCTGGGTGTGGCCGCGCCGGAAGCGCCTTTCGTTGAGGATGCCCAGCAATGTGTTGAGGATGGCCGTCGAGCCGAGGAAGACCTCGTCGAGGAAGGCCACGTCGGCCTCGGGCAGCATGCCGGTGACGTCGGTCTCCACCGTGCCCTCGCGCAGCTTGCGCAGGTCCACAGGGCCGAAGAGTTCCGAGGGCTCGGTGAAGCGGCCCAGCAGGTATTCGAAATAGCGCCCGCCGAGGGCCTGGGCGACGCGGCGCACGACGGCGCTCTTGCCGGTGCCGGGCGGCCCGACGACCAGCAGGTGCTCCTGGGCCACGGCGGCCAGCACGATGAGCTCGGCCAGGGGTTCGCGGCCCACCAGGCCCACGGTGGCGGATTGGATGGCGGCGCGCAGATGGCGCGCGGCGTCTTGCAGGGCGTTCATGGCAGGTCCGGCCTGGTGCCGTTCTTGGAAATGTGGCGTCGGCCGACGTTCGCTGACGCCGCTCCTCCCGAGGCCTGTGGCGGCGATTGTCGTCGGTGCGGCGCCGCCGGCGGTCCCTGCATTCACGGTGCTATGGTGGGCCGTCCTCCCTGCATTCCTGCCATGAACGTGAGTCGAATCCTGTCCACCGTGCTGCCGCTGTTTGCGGGTCTGGCCCAGGCTGCCGACGCCCCCGTCGCGCCGCCCCCTGCCGAGCCCGCCTACACCACAGTGCGGCCCATGATTGCCGACCAGCAGCGCCTCGTGGCGCCCAATGCGGTCGAGATCAGCGAGGCCGTCGAGCTGGGTGGGCTCAAGCAATGGATCACCATCCGCGGCGCCGACAAGGCCAACCCCGTGCTGGTCTATGTGCACGGTGGGCCGGGCGCGGCCGAGATGGGGCGCAGCTGGCCCTACCAGCGCGGCTGGGAGGACTTCTTCACCGTCGTGCAATGGGACCAGCGCGGCACCGGCAAGACGCTGCGCCACGGTGGCGAGGCGGCCAACAAGGCCTCGCTGACACGCCGGCAGATGGCGGACGACCTCATCGAGCTGATCGCCATGGTGCGCCAGCGCCTCCAGGTCGAGCGCGTCGTCCTGCTGGGCCATTCCTGGGGCAATGTCATCGGCCTGGATGCGGCCATGGCCAAGCCGAGCTGGGTCAGCGCCTATGTCGGTGTCGGGCCGTTGATGAATCTGCAGGCCAACGAAAAGGCGCAATATGAGGCGCTGCTGGCCGAGGCGCGCAAGCGCCATGACACGGTCGCGTTGACCGAGCTGGAAGCCATCGCGCCCTATCCGGGTGAGGGCGAGATCCCCTTCGCCAAGGTCAATGTCGCGCGCAAATGGGTGATGGCCTATGGCGGCCTGGCCGCCTACCGCGACAACGCCGATTTCTACTTCCGCGCTGCGCGGCTGTCGCCCTATTACGAGTTCGAGGACCGCCTGGCCATCGACCAGGGCGGCCAGTTGTCGGTGCCGGCCCTACTGCCCGACATGCGCCGCGTCGACCACACGCGCATCCGCGAGACGCGCTTCCCGGTCTTCATGTTCCTCGGCCGCCACGACCTGACCACGCCGTCCTCGGTCATCGAACCCTGGTTGACCCAGCTGAAGGCGCCGGTGAAGAAGCTCGTCTGGTTCGAGCACTCGGCGCATCTGGCGCCCCACGAGGAGCCCGGCAAGTTCCTGCTCGCTCTGGTCGAGCAGGTGCGTCCGTTGGTGCGTTAGTACCAGTACGCCGGATACGGCCGCCGCGTGGCCCGGTGATAAAGCACCGCGACGACCACCATCGTCAGCGCACCAAACAGCGTGGGAAAGAGCAAAAAGCCCCACTTGGGTGCGACGAGGAACACGATCACGGGATTGGAGCCCGCGGGTGGGTGCATCGTCCGCGTGAGCATCATCAATGCCACCGAGACCGCCGCGGCCACGGCGAGCGACCACCACGCCGGGCCGAACACCGCCAGCACCGCCAGGCCCACCGCTGTGCAGATGAAATGCCCACCGATGACGCTGCGGGGCTGCGAGAAGTGCAGCTCCGGGAAGGTGAACATCATCACTGCGGTCGAGCCGAAGGAGCCCAGCAGCAGCAGCACGCCCAGGTTGAACGAGCCGATCGCCAGCACGCCAATGATGGTGAACACGCCGGCGCAGGCCAGGACGCCCTGGCTCAGGGTGTAAGTGGGCGCCCTCGTGGGCGGATGCACGACGGGCGCCGGCGCGGGCGGGCGGGCCACGACGTCGGGAGCAAGCTCGCTCATGGATGTCCTCGGCAGGTCTCGGAGTCGCAGCAAGGAGCGCGCCAACTCAGGGCATAAAAAAGGGGGCAGGCCTGCAGCCTTGCCCCTGAGAACGCCACCGACACCTCTCAGCGATGGCGAGGAGAGCGAAACGAGGCCTCAGGCCGGGTTGCTGGCCGGCGTGCCGGGCACGGCTTCCAGCTCACCCGATGCGCGCGCCTTGCGGCCGTAGAAGATCTCGAACAGCGGCGTGGCCATCATGGTCGTCACCACCGCCATCAGCACCAGCATCGAGAACAGGGCCGGGCCGATGATGCCCTTCTGCAGGCCGATGTTGATGATGATGAGCTCCATCAGGCCGCGCGAGTTCATCAGTGCGCCGATGCCCAGGGCGGTGCGGTTGTCTTCACCGGCCATGCGCGCAGCCAGGTAGCAGGCGCCGAACTTGGCCAGCACCGAGGCGACCAGCACACCGGCGGCGATCAGCAGCAGCTGCACCGAATTGATCATGTCCAGGCGCGTGTTCAGGCCTGAGTAGGTGAAGAACATCGGCAGCAACAGGATCACCGTGAGCGGCTCGACCTTCTTCTTCAGCTCGGCAGCGAACAGGCCGCGCGGCATGACGGCGCCCAGGATGAAGCCGCCGAAGATGGCATGGATGCCGACGGCGTCCATGATGAAGGCCGACGTGCAGAAGCAGATCAGCGTGATGCCCAGCACCGTGTTGCTCATGTGGCCATCACGCTCGACCATGCGGCCCAGCGGGGCCAGCAGCTTCTTGCCGAACAGCATGACGAAGGCCGCCCACAGCACGCCGCCGCCGATGGCCAGCACGGCCACGCCGGGGCCCGCACCAAAGGCCGCCAGCACCAGGGCCAGCACGCACCAGGAGGCGGCGTCGTCGAAGGCGCCGGCCGTCAGCGTCAGGGTGCCCAGCGAGGTGTTGGCCAGGCCCTGCTCGTTGATGATGCGGGCCAGCATCGGGAAGGCCGTCAGCGCGATGCAGGCGCCCATGAACAGGGTCGCATTCGCCGTGGAGATGCCTTCGGCAAACAGCCCGGGAACCTGGAGCAGCAGCGGTGTGATCAGGAAGGCGATGAAGAAGGGCGCCGCGATGCCGGCGAAGGACACGCCCATCGCGCTCTTCGCCTTGGTCGCGAAGTGGTCCAGTCGCAGCGTCGTGCCGACCAGGAACATGTACAGCCCCACACCCAGCTGGGCACCGGAGTACAGCACGCTGCGCATCTCCTTCGGGAAGATGGCGGACTGCACGTCGGGGAAGAACAGGCCCAGCAGCGACGGGCCGAGGATGACGCCCGCGATCATTTCTCCAACCACCTGGGGCTGGCCCAGGAATTTGCGGCCGGCCCAGCCAACCACGCGGCACGCCAGCATGATCAGCCCGAGCTGCAGGAAGAAGTGGACGCTGAAATCGCCCGGCGCGTAGGTCTTGGCGGCCGCGGCCGCAGCGGGACCATGCTTGGCGAACACGTCGCCCATGATGGCAAGAAGGTCGAATTCCATGGCTGTTCCTGTAGATTTTTTGCCGTTGCCACGCACCGCCGCGCGGTTTTGTACAACGTTGTCTGCCTCTTTTGGTGAAAGCGCTCTCACCACGTGGAACACTTTGCCAGCCGGGTTTTCAATGTCCATTGGGTCGAACAGATCCGGGCCTATGTACCTACATCCCAATTGCGCGATTGCAGGTAGGTAGGTACATTGACGAGGCCATGAAACTGCTCACCAGCCGCGATTTCAACCGTGACGTCAGCCTCGCCAAGCGGGCGGCGCAGGTCGAGCCGGTCGTCATCACCGACCGCGGCCAGCCCACTCATGTGCTGATGAGCATTGCCGAGTACCGCCGCCTGACCGGCGAGGGCGAGAGCATCCTGGAGCTGCTGGCCATGCCCGAGGTCGTGACGATCGATGCGGCCGACGCCGCGGCCGATGGCGCCTGGGATCACCGCGAAAACCTCCCCTGAGGGCGCCATGTTCCTGCTCGACACCAGCATCGTTCTCGAACTGCGCAAGGCCAAGGCCGGCGAGTCCGACGCCGGCCTCGCCGCCTGGGCCGCCGGCCTGCCGCGGCAAAAACTCTTCATCTCGGCGCTGAACCTGCTGGAGATCGAGAACGCCGCCGCCCGCCTGGGCCGCAAGGACCGCGCCGCCGGACTCGTCGTGCGCGACTGGATCGACAGCCGCGTCATTCCCGCCTTCGAAGGCCGCGTGCTGCCGGTGGATGCGGCCGTCGTGCGCCGCCGGGCCCAGCTGCCCTATGCCAATACCCGCGACGGCCTGCTCGCCGCGACGGCGCTGGAGCATGGCCTCACCTTCGTCACCCACCGCGTCTCGGCTTTCCGCGTCGGGCGCGTGAAGCTGCTCAACCCCTCCGGCTACGTCGCCCAGCCCAGTGACGAGGACGAGGACTGGAGCCATGGCGCCCAGACCGGCCAGCAGTGGCTGAAGAACCTGTACACACGCGCATGAACAAGCGACGCATCCTCATCGTCGGCGGCGGCACGGCCGGCTGGCTGACCGCCGCCTACCTGGCCAAGGCCCTCAAGCTGTCCGAGCGCAGCCACCTGGAGGTGACCGTGCTGGAGTCGCCCGACATCAGCAGCGTCGGCGTCGGCGAAGGCACCTTCCCCACCATCCGCAGCACGCTCCAATTCCTCGGCATCGACGAGGCGCGCTTCATCCGCGAGACCTCGGCCACGCTCAAGCAGGGCATCCGCTTCGTCGACTGGGCGCGCACGCCCACCGCGGGCCAGCATCAGCAGTTCTTCCATCCCTTCGAGGCGCCCTTCTACACGGAGGATCTCAACCTCGTGCCCTACTGGCTGCTGCAGGACGAGGCCGGGCGCATGCCCTTCGCCGAGGCCATGACGCTGCAGGTGCGCGTTGCCGAAGCCCACCGCGCGCCCAAGCGGGCCGGCGAGGCGCCCTATGCGGCGCCGCTGAACTACGCCTACCACTTCGACGCGCTCAAGCTCGCCAAGCTGCTGGCCGCGCGCGCCCGTGAGCTCGGCGTGCGCCACGTCGAAGGCACGGTGACTGACGTCGTTCTCGATGCGACGGGCGCCATCGCCCATCTCGACACCGCCCAGCTGGGCCGTTTCGAGGCCGAGCTTTATATCGACTGCACGGGCTTTCGCGCCGAGCTCATCGGCCGGGCGATGGGTTCGAACTTCAAGTCCGTGCGCCACCAGCTCTTCGTCGACCGCGCCCTGGCCTGCAAGGTGCCGCTGGATGCCAACGCGGTCATGGAGAGCTCCACCATCGCTACCGCCCACGAGGCGGGCTGGTTGTGGGAGATCGGCCTGAACGGCGCGCGCGGCATCGGCTGCGTCTATTCCAGCGACCATCTCAGCGACGACCGTGCCGCCGACATCCTGCGCGGCTACTGCGGCGCGGGCAACGAAGACCTGGCAATGCGCAGCATCCCCTTCACGCCCGGCTACCGCGAGCAGCAGTGGGTGAAGAACTGCGTCGCCGTCGGCCTGTCGGCCGGCTTCCTGGAGCCGCTGGAGGCCACCGGCCTCGTCCTCATCGAGGCGGCCATCGGCATGATCGCGGAGATGCTGCCGCACAGCGGCCCCATGCACGCGCCGGCGCGGCGCTTCAACGAGCTGATGACGGCGCGCTTCGAGAACATCATCAACTTCCTGAAGCTGCACTACTGCCTGAGCCAGCGGCAGGAGCCCTTCTGGCGCGACAACGCCCAGTCTTCCACCATCCCGGACCGCCTCGCCGGCCTGCTGGAGGAATGGCAGCTGCGCCCGCCGGGCCGTTTCGACTTCGTGCTCGACACCGAAACCTTCGCCTTCTTCAACTACCAGTACATCCTCTACGGCATGGGCTTCGCCACCGACCTCAGCGCCGGCCGCAGCGATTTCCCGCAGATGGTGGACGCCGACAAGCTGTTCGCCAAGATCCAGCGTTTTGCCGACCGCGCCATCGCCGATCTGCCCAGCCACCGGGCGTTGATCCAGCAGATCAACGCGGGGCGCTGAAGGCCTGGGGCGGCGAGGGTGTGTCCAGGGGCCTGAGCGCCTTCTGCCACCAGCCCACGTCGCGCCACTCGCCGTTCTTGAAGCCGACGTTGCGATACACGCCCAGGGCTTCGAAGCCCGCCGCCTCGTGCAGGCCCACGCTGCCCGCATTGGGCAGGGCGATGCCGGCGAAGGCCTGGAAGTAGCCGAGCTCGGCCAGCAGCGGCAGCAGCTTCTCGTACAGCGCCCGGCCGACGCCCTGGCCGCGTGTGTCCTCGCGCACGTAGACCGTCGTGTCCACCGACCACTGGTAGGCGGCGCGTTCGCGGTGCTTGCTGGCATAGGCATAGCCGCAGATGGCGCCGGTCGCGTCCTCGGCCACCAGCCAGGGCAGGCTGGCCAGCGTCTTCTCGATGCGGCTGCGCATCTCCTGCGCGTCCGGCGGCTCCGTCTCGAAGGAGATGCTGGTGTGGGCCACGATGGGCGCATAGATGGCTGCGACGGCGGCGCCGTCCTCGGGGGCGGCAGTACGGATCTTCAAGGCGGGTCCTCCATGAATGGCTGGGTGGTGCGCGCGGGCACATGGATGAAAAGCAGGGCGGCCAGCGCGCTCAGGCCCAGGCCGGTCGACAACCACAGCACGCCGGTTCCGAAGTCCGCCAGCAGCAGGCCGAACAGCCATGGCGCCAGCGCCTGCGCCAGGCGCGCCGGCAGCACGAGCACGCCCTGGCGCTGCCCGTAGCCCAGCGGCCCGAACAAGGCCAGCGGCAGCGTGCCCTTGGCGATGGTCAGCACGCCGTTGCCCGCGCCATGCAACAGCGCAAACACCATGGCGGCAGGCGCGCCGATGACGGCCAGCAGGGCCGCGCCCAGCGGATGCATCAGCGCCGCGGCGCGCGCCGACTGCAAGGGGTGCAAGCGCCGCAGGAAACCGAACTCCAGCAGCCGGCCCGCGACCTGGGCCGGGCCGACCAGGGCGCTGATCAAGATGACCGCCGCCGGCGCGGCGCCCGCGGCGCCCAGCAGCCGTGGCAGATGCGCAGCCATCGCCGTGCTGATGAACCAGGTCACTGCGAACACCCAGGCCAGCAGCGCGGCGGTCCGCATCGGCGGCGCTTCGCCGTTCGCGGCCGCTGGCGCCTGGGTGGGCACCGCCAGCGCCGCGGCCTTGGGCAGCCAGGCGTTCAGTGGCAGGCCCACCAGGAGATGCAGCCCCGCCCAGGTCCAGCAGGCGCCGCGCCAGCCGAAGGTGTGCTCCAGCGCCGCCGTCAACGGCCAGCCGACGGTGCTGGCAAAGCCCGCGATCAGCGTGATGCCGGTGATGGCGCTGCGCGCGTCATGGCCGTACAGCCTCACCAGCGACGCGAAGGCTGCCTCGTAGAGCCCGCTGCCCATCGCCACGCCCAACACCAGCCAGGCGGCGAAAAGCCCGGCCGGCCCATCGGCCAGGGCCAGCAGCGCCAGACCGACGGCGAACAGCAGGCTGGTCACCATCAGCACCGGCCGGCCGCCCCAATGGTCGATGCGGCGGCCCGAGTGCGGCCCAACGATCGCCGAGACGACCAGGGCCGCGGAAAAGGCCGCGAACACCGTCGGCTCCGACACGCCCAGCTCCGCCGCCATCGGCCGCGCCAGCATGGCGGGCAGGTAGTAGGTCGAGGCCCAGGCCAGCGTCTGGGCCGTGCCCAGCGAGCCGACGACGCGCAGGCGGCTGGCCGCCATGCTCAGCCGCAGCAGCGCGAGGCGCGCTCCGGCGCCGGCTTGGGGGCGCAGCTGCTCGGGCCGCAGCCCGACTTGGGCGCGGCCACGGCCACCACCGCTGCCGGGCCGCAGCAGCCGGACGCTTCGCCTTCGACCGCCAGGTTGACCGAGCAGACACCCGTCTCCGGCAGCTCCAGTTCGACCCGGTCCGCCGCCGTCAGGTCGCCCGCGATAGCGGCGACGACCGAGCGCGCCTGCTCGAAGCCCGTCGCCATCAGGAAGGTCGGTGCGCGGCCATAGCTCTTCACGCCCACGGTGTAGAAGCCCGGCTCCGGGTGGGCCAGCTCGCGGTGGCCATGCGGGCGCACCGTGCCGCAGCTGTGCAGGTTCGGGTCGATCAGCGGCCCCAGCGCTTCGGTGGATTCCAGCCACGGGTCGAGCTTGACGCGCAGCTCGCTGGCCAGCGACAGGTCGGGGCGCTGGCCGGTCGCACAGATGATTTCGTCGACACCGTCAACGACGACGGGCTGCTGTTTCGGGTCCAAACCGCTGAGGCGCAGCTGCCCGCCCACGCGCTCGATCCGCGTGATGCGCAGGCCAGCGAAGAACTCCAGTGCACCGCCATCGTGCAGCCGGCGCAGCGACGCGCCCAGCGCGCCGCGGGCAGGCAAGGCGTCCGCGTCGCCACCGCCGAAGACGCGCTGCAGCGTCGGCGTGCGCACGGCCCAGGCCAGGCGCGTGCCGGGCGACTGCCTGGCCAGTTCGGCCAGCGCCAGCAGCGCATTCGCGGCCGAGTGGCCGGCGCCGACGACCAGGGTGCGCCGGCCCTCGTAGCGCGCCCGCTGCGCGCCCGTCACGTCCGGAATGCCGTAGAAGATCTGCGCCCCTGCTTCGGTCTCGCCGATGGCGTGCAGGCCGTTGGCGCCGACCGGATTGGGCTGGTTCCAGGTGCCGGTTGCGTCGATGACGGCGCGGGCGCGCAGCTCGTGCACTTCGCCGCCTTGCTCGTAGCGGATCAGGAAGGCAGCCTGGTCGCGCCCGGCGCTCTTGACCTTGTCGAAACCCTCGCGGCTGACGGCCACGACGCGTGCGCCCAGCTTCAACGCGCCGGCCACCTGCGGCAGGGCCGCAAACGGCTTGAGCACGCGCTCGACCACCTCGCCGGCCTTGGGCAGCTCGGCCGCCGGCGGCGCTGTCCAGCCAGTGGGCAACAGCAGGCGGGCCATCGCGGGGTCGACGTCGAACTGCCACGGCGAGAACAGCTGCACATGGCCGTAGTCGACGAGATTGGCGCCCACCGTCGCGCCGGCCTCCAGCGCGACAAACGGCAGGCCGCGCTCGATCAGCTGGGCGACGGCCGCCAGCCCGACCGGCCCGGCGCCAAGCACCGCGACCGGCAGCGGGCCATCGGCGACCGGCGCTTCACGCAGCACCAGCGTCATCAGCGCCGCGCAGGCCGGGCAGGCACCCTGGAATTCGGCCGAGGCCTTCAATGCGGCCGGTGCGTCCTCGATCTTCATGCGCTTGAAGCCGTATTGCGCGAAGTACTCCGGCGCCGTGACGGTCAGCAGATAGAGGGCCGCGATGTCGCGCGAGCGGGCTTCCTGCAGCAGCCGCTCGACGAGCAGGCGCCCGATGCCCTGCTTGTGCAGGCCCGGCGCAATGGCCACCGAGCGCAGCAGCGCGATGGTTCCGGCGACGTGGCCGTAGACCTCGGCGCCGGCACAGCCGACGAGCTCGCCGTTGCTGATGGCAAGCAGATAGGTGGGCAGGTGCGCCTGCGCGCCCTCGGTGGGCAACTTGTTCGCCAGCAGCAGGGCTTCGATGGCGGGCCAGTCGGCGGCGCCGGCCTGGCGCAGGGAGGGGGTGTCGTTCAACAGCATGGTTTGGAATCCTGGATGGGCTCCTTCAGCACTTGGGGCGGCAGGCAGCAGGTCGCGGCCGGGTCTTCGCGCAAGGCCTTCAGGAGCGTCAGCAAAGAGGTCTCGACGGCGGCGCGTTCGCGCTCGCTCAGGGATGCCAGCAGCTGCTGGGCATGGTCGTCGAGGGTCTGGTTCAGCTCACGGACGGTGCGTTCGCCGTCGGCGGTGAGCGTGACGAGCCAGCTCCTTGCGTCGAGCGGGTTCGGCTCCTTGCTCACCAGCCCACGGGCTGCCATGGCCTCCACGGCACGCGACACCCAGCTCTTCTCCAGACTGACCCGCGTGCCCAGTTCCGACAGCGGCAGCGGCCCGGAGCGGCCCAGCTCGGTCAGCAGATGGCATTGCGTGCTGGTGGTGCGGCAGCAGTCGGCCACGACGCGCTGGGCGCGGGTGTACAGGCGCGCCACTTCGCGCAACAGGCTGCCGGGGGCGGACTCGGTCATTTGGGTGTGTATAGCAACTATCCGGGCGCATGTTGAGGTCCGCTTTGTTCGTTGTCAATAGCAACTACCTGGGTCAAAAAGGCGGGGCTCGCAGCCCCGCGCGTTCAAGTCACGGTCAGGCCGCGCTTCGGGCCGTGACCTCGGCGGCCGTGCCTGACAGCACGCGGTTCACCGCCACGGCCATCACGGCGCCCACCAGTTCAGCAACGACAAAGCCCGGTGCACTGGCGGGCGCGATGCCGGCGAAGCTGTCGCTGAACATGCGGCCGAACACGGCCGCCGGGTTGGCGAAGGAGGTCGACGCGGTGAACCAGTAGGCCGCACCGATATACGCCGCCACCATGGCCGCGACGCGCGAGCCCGGCGCGCGCAGGATGACGAGCACGAGGCCGAAGGTCGCGACGCCCTCCGCGATCCACTGCCCCGTGCCGGCGCGCAGCTTGGTCGAGAACTGCAGCACGCTCATGTCGAACATTGCGTGGGCCAGCCACGCGCCCAGCATTGCGCCGGTCAGTTGCGCGGCGACATAGGGCAGCAGGGCGGCGACAGGCAACTCGCCACGCCAAGCCATCACGGCGCTGACGGCGGGGTTGAAGTGAGCGCCGCTGACCGGGCCGAAAACCTCGATCAGCACGTACAGGCCGCCGACCGTGGCCAGCGTGTTGGCCAGCAGCGCGAGGGCCACGTTGCCGCCGGACAGGCGCTCGGCCATGACGCCGGAGCCGATGACGATGGCCAGCAGCAGGGCCGTGCCCAGGGCTTCGGCGAGGAGTCGGCGAGGCAGGTTCATGCCTTCGAGATCCCGACGAGGGCTTGCTGCAGCTCGGCCTTGCTCATCGTGGCCAGTGGCAGTTGCAGCAGCTGCAGGAGCCGAAAGCCGATGGCCTGGCGCGTCAGCTCGAAGGCGCGGCGCTTGCCCTCATCGCCGCCCTCGGCATTGGAAGGGTCCGGGTAGCCCCAGTGCACCTTGACCGGCTGGCCGCCGCTGCCACCGAAGAAGACCGGGCACTGCTCGGCGGCCGCGCTGTCGCAGACGGTGATGACGATGGACAGCGGTGGTGCGCCGTCCTGGCTGAATTCATCCCAGCTCTTGCTGCGGTAGCCGGCAGTGTCGACGCCGGCGTTACTCAGGGCCTCCAGCGCGAGGGTATTGATGCGGCCGCTTGGCGCGCTGCCGGCGCTGTGCGCCTGCACGTCACGGCCGAGCTTTTTCGCCCAGTGGTTGAGCATGCCCTCGCTGAGCACGCTGCGGGCGGAGTTGTGGGTGCAGAGGATGAGGACGTGGGTGGTCATGGCGATCTCAGCAGCAGGATGCCGTGCCGCTCGGCACGGCGCAGGTGGCGCCCTGGCAGCAGTTTTCGGTCAGATAGCCCAGCAGCGAGTTCATGCTGTCGTATTGGGCGCGATAGATCAGGTTGCGGCTGGCGCGCTCCTGGGTCACCAGGCCCGCGTTGACGAGTTCCTTCAGATGGAAGGACAGCGTGGCTGGTGCTACGCCCAGCCCCTCCTGGATGGCGCCGGGTGTCAGCCCCGCATCACCGACGACGACCAGGGCCCGGAATACCTGCAGCCGCAGCGGCTGGGCCAGGGCTGCGAGGGCCTTGATTACAAATTGCTCGACGGCTTGTTCATCCATGATTCCATTATTATCGAATCATGGATTGAAGTGCAAGCGGTCCGGCAATGCCAGCGCTCAGCGAAGGGATTGGATCTTTGGCTGCTTTGCCTCAAACTGCCGCGCCACAAAGCGCCAGACCATGCGTGATGCGTCCGGCCCGTTGGCGTCGCTGAAGCGCTGGCGCGCCGCGCCGCCGCTCCAGGCGTGGCCCAGTCGGTCGACCTCCACCAGCGTCGCCACCACCTCGCGCGAGCGTTTGAACTGCGTCACCCGCATCGGGTAGCGCTTGCCGCGGCGCTGTTCTTGCGCCGGCTCCTGGTGTGCGCCGGCCGCCTCGGACCACATCAGCGCCGCAGAACCGGCGTTGCGGGCTGACACGACGCGGTCCGCGTCACCGTGGATGACCATCAGCGGCGGCCAGTCCTGGGCCGAGCCGGGTGGCAGCGGCTGGCGCCGTCCCTGCATCGCACCGACGGCCGAGACCGGCGAACTCGCCGTGCCGGGCGGCACGCCCGAGTGCATGACCAGGGCCTTGAAGCGCTGCGGGTAGCGCGTGGCCAGCAGGGCCGCCATGCTGGCGCCGGCCGACAGGCCGGCCACGGCAATGCGCTCGCGGTCGGCCGTGTACAGCATGCAGACCTGGTCGACGGCCTTCATGATCCAGCCGGCCTCGGCGAAGGCGCGGCCCGACTGTGTGTCGAACCAGTTCCAGCAGCCCTGGGTGTTGCACAGCCGTGGCTGCTCGGGGTAGAGCACCAGGAAGCGCTCGCGCGTGGCGACGGCATTCATGCGCGTGCTGGCGGCAAAGCTCTTGGCGTCCTGGTGGCAGCCATGCAGCATGACGAGCAACGGCAGCCGTTCGCCGAAGCGCGCGCTCGCGGGCCGGAACAGGTAGTAGCGGCGCGGCCCGTCCGCGGCCATCACCAGGCCCATCAACCAGCTGCCCGCGCTGGACGGCGGACGATGGCGCTCGCGAAGCGGCTTTGCGGCCTGTCGGAGCAGCGCGGCGTTGCGATTCAGCAGCGCTGCCCAGGACGGTTGCTTCATTGGCAATCCGGATGGCTTGGATCCCGCGTGCAGTCCGCCTGTTCCAGCTCCGACGGGTCCGGGTGCTCGCGCAGCGCGGCGTTCAGCTGGTCGATCTGCCCACACCAGTCCCCATCGTCTTGATGCCATTGCTCGCGGATGAAGGCGACCTGGCTGGCGTTCCAGAACGGGGCCTCCGACAGGTTGAGCGTCTGCGGCAGCGGCCGGTGCAGGCGGATGAACTGCTTGATTTCGGCCGGCGAATCCGGCAGGCCGAGCTGGCAGAACAGGGCCTGCATGTCATGGTGGGTGGTGGTGTCCATGGCGGATCCTCTTTCAAAGGGTTTCAAGGCGGAAACCGTGAGGCTTAGACCTTAGATGTCGACGCCGCTGCGCGGTGTCAGCCGACACCCCGTCCACGACGGCCGTCCCTGTCAGCCGAGGCCCACACCGCCGGCTGTCACCCGCTGACAGACTGGCGGGAACGGCGCACCTACGGTCATGGGATTGAAGACTGCAGGAGGTCGCGATGACCTGGAATGAATTCATTGCGCGCATGCAGGCCGCGTGGCCCGATGTGGGCTGGACCGACGTGTTGCCCGCCGTGCTGGCCGGCGCCTTGACCATCGTCATCATCAAGGTCGGCCTGCGCTTCGTCGTGCAGCGCTTGCGCAAACTGTCGCAGCGCACCAGCAGCACGCTGGACGACGGCCTCGTCAGCGTGCTGGAGCGCACCAATGGCGCGCTGATCTGGGTGGTCGGCCTGCTGGTGGGCCTCAACATGCTGCCGCTGGACGACCGCTGGCATGACCGCGTGTCGCAGCTGTGGTTCGCCGTCGTGGCCCTGCAGCTCGGCCTGTGGGCCCAGCAGGCGGTGGCGCAGGTGCTCACGGCCCAGCAGATGCGCCATGGCGGTACGGCGGCGCTGTCGGCCTCGGCCACGCTGCTCAGCTGGGGCCTGCGCGGTGCGCTGTGGGTGGTGGTAGTGCTGGCCGTGCTATCCAACCTCGGCGTCAACATCACGGCCTTTGTTGCGAGCCTGGGTATCGGTGGCATCGCGCTGGCGCTGGCCGTGCAGAACATCCTCAGCGACCTGTTTGCGTCACTCGCCATCGCGGTGGACAAGCCCTTCGAGGTGGGCGACTCCATCACCGTCGGCGACGTCACCGGCACGGTGGAGCGCGTGGGCCTGAAGACGACGCGCATCCGCAGCCTGGGCGGCGAGCAGATCGTCATGTCCAACGCCGAACTGCTCAAGCGCACGGTGGCCAACTTCAAGCGCCTGCAGACGCGCCGCGTGGCCTTCACCTTCGGCATCACGTCCGATGCGTCCGCCGATGACGCTGCTGCCGTGCCGCCGCTGGTCAAGGCGCTGATCGACGCCGACCCCAAGCTGGAACTGGTGCGTGCCCACTTCAAGGGCTTTGGCGAGAACTCGTTGAACTTCGAGGTGGTCTACCGCGTCAACGATCCCAGCTATGACGTCTACATGGACCACCAGCAGACGCTGAACCTGGCGCTGATGCGCGAGCTGCAGCAGCGCGGCATCCGGTTGGCGTTCGCCACCAACACCGTCAACGTTGTCGGCTTGCAGTCACCTGCGCCGGCTGGCCCGGCACCAACGCGCAAAGGCTCGTCGCCCGACGCGCCTGACATCGTGCCCGCCGCGGCAGGCTGAACTTTGTGATCCACAGCGCCGCCGCCGGCCCCGAGTTGCTGACGGCGGCCATTGCTGCGCTCGTTCTTGTCGCCATCGCCGGCGCCCTCTACACCCACCGCCTCGGCCTGTCGCATCTGCTCGTCTTCATGGCGGTTGGCATGCTGACCGGCGTGGATGGGCCGCTGGGCCTGCCCTTCGACGATCACCGGCTGGCCGTCACCGTCGGCAATCTCGCGCTCGCCCTCATCCTGTTCGATGGCGGCCTGCGCACGCGCTGGAGCGAGGTGCGCCGCGCGATGCTGCCGGCCAGCCTGCTGGCCACGGTAGGCGTCGCGATCACGGCCGCCATCGTCGCGGGCATCGCGAAGGCGGTGCTGGACATGCCGTGGACCGAAGGCCTGCTGCTGGGCGCGGCGGTCTCGTCCACCGACGCCTCCGCCGTGTTCGCGCAGTTCGCCGCCAGCAAGCTGCGCCTGGAGCCCCGCCTGGCGGCCACCATCGAGGTGGAGTCGGCGCTGAACGACCCCATGGCCATGGTGCTGACCATCGGCCTGATCGCCTGGCTGATGCCCTTCGGCCAACCGGGAGACGCGCAGGTGAACAGCCTGGTCGACCTGCTGCCCCTGCTGGGCGAGCAACTCGGCCTGGGCCTGCTTGCCGGCGTGCTGGGCGGCCTGCTGGCCGCATGGTGGGTGGGCAAGCTGCCCATCACCGACGACCACGACGGGTTGACGGCGCTGCTGATGGCGGCCCTGGGCTTCCTGCTGTTCGCCGTCACCAACCGCTGCGGCGGCTCGGGCTTCCTGGCCGTCTACGTCGCCGGCCTGCTGGTGCGCCACCGGGCCGAACGCGTGGCGGCGATGAGCCTGCCCGGGCTGAACGGCTACACCTGGCTGGCCCAGGCGGTATTGTTCCTGCTGCTGGGCCTGCTGGTCACGCCGCATGAGGTTCTGCGCCTGATCGGCCCGGCCCTGCTGCTGGCGGCCGGCCTGATGCTGGTCGCGCGGCCCGCTGCGGTCTTCCTGTGCCTGGCGCCGCTGGGCTTTGGCTGGCGGGCGCAGTGCTTCGTGGCGTGGTCGGGCCTGCGCGGCGCGGTGCCCATCGTGCTGGCCACCTACCCGGTGCTGGCCGGCCTGCCGAACGGCTGGCGCTTCTTCGACGTGGCCTTCGTCGTCGTGCTGTTGTCCCTGCTCATCCAGGGCCCGACGCTGGCGCCGCTGGCGCGCTGGCTGGGGCTTGATCAGAGTGAGCGCTAGGCTACCGGCGCCAGCAGGTTGGCGTCACGCGCCAGCTTCCAGCGGCCACCGTCCTTGCGCAGCAGCGTCAGCGTGTGGCCCTCGCGACGTGTCGGCGGCGAGCCATCCGGCGGCGTGGCGGTCACGCTCAGGCGGGTGCGCATGAAGGCCCAGTCGCCCAGCACCTGGATCTCCAGCATCTCGCTGTGCCCGTCGAACTTCGGCGCCTCGCCGCGTGCCTGGCCCTCGGCGGCCTTGGCGAAATCGCTCTTGGTCATCGGGGCCCGGCCGGGCGTCAGGAAGACGGCGTCATCCGTCATCAGTGCGAGCACGGCCTGGACATCGCCCTCGCGCGTGGCGGCCATCCAAGTCGTCACGAGATCACGGATCTCTTGTTCATCGGCTTGCATGTCACCACCTTAGCGCCACGGCGGGCGCTCGCTGTTTCAGGTTGTGCCGGCCAGGGAGTCCGCCTGCGTGACAAGGCTGCCCGGCGGCACGCTGCGCGTCAGCCAGACATTGCCGCCAATGACGGCCCCGCGGCCGATGGTGACACGTCCGAGCACGGTGGCGCCGGCATAGATGACGGCCTCGTCCTCGACGATGGGATGGCGCGGCTTGCCCTTGACGAGATTGCCGTCGCCGTCGGTGGGGAAGCTCTTGGCGCCCAGCGTGACGTTCTGATAAATGCGCACGCGCTCGCCGATGACGGCCGTCTCGCCGATGACCACGCCGGTGCCATGGTCGATGAAGCAGCCGCTGCCGATCGTGGCACCGGGGTGGATGTCGATGCCCGTGTCGGCATGCGCCAGCTCGGCGACGACGCGGGCGATCAGCGGCAGGCCGAGCTTGTAGAGCTCATGCGCGAGGCGGTGGCTGATCAGGGCGCGCACGCCGGGGTAGCACAGCAGCACCTCGTCGACGCTGCGCGCCGCCGGATCGCCCTGGTAGGCAGCGAGCACGTCGCTGTCCAACAGCACGCGCACGCCGGGCAATGTGCGCAGGAAGCGAGTGGCCAGCTCGGCGGCATCCTGGCCGGGTGTGTCATCGCCACGCTGGCGGGCCTCGTGACGCAGCTCCAGCGCGGCCTGCTGGCGCAGTGTTGCCATGGCGGTGCCGATGGTGTGGCCGACGTAGAAATCCTCGTTCTCGGGCTGCAGCGTTGGCGGCCCCAGGCGCATCGGGAACAGCGCGCCCGACAGGCACTGCACCATGCCTGCCAGCAGCTCGCGCGACGGCAGCTCGCGGCCGTCGCCGCCGCGGCGGTGCGCCTCGCGCCAGCGCCTGCGTTCGTCGCGCAAGGCCTCGACGACAGCCTGCAGTTCATCACCGGGCGCGGGCATTGACGGAGGAGTGAGGGCTTGGGTCATGGCGGGCGCCGCGCAGGCGGTTGGCAAGGGCGGCCAGTATAGAAATCCACCGTTTCCCCACGAGGGCCAGGGCCGCCGTCACGGCCAGCATCGCCGCCATGTGCACAGCCACGGCCGCCAAGGCCAGCAGCAGCGAGCCCGAGGCAGTGATCTCGCGGGCGGGTGAGGTACTCAGGCATAGCGGCACCAATGCTGGCACCAGCATCATGCCGCTGCCATGGGCACTGGCCACCAGGCAGGACCACAACGCCAGCCCGGTCTTGGCGCGCCGCAGCGCCAGCGCCAGCAGCAAGAGCAGGCCGCACAGCAGCTGCCCGCTGCCCATGGTCCCGCCCAAAGCCACCAGCACCGCCACACCACCGACGGCGCCGGCATGGCCGAGCGCGATCGGCAGCAGGGCGCGGCGCGCGTCCTTTGAGCAGGCGGCCAGGCCCCAGCCGGTGGCCGGGTTCAAGCCGTGCAGGGCGCCGGCGCCGGCCAGGGCCAGCCAGGGCCAGAGGCTGGTGGCGCTCATGACTGTCAGGCCTTGGCGCCGCCGCAGCAGGCTGCCGCCGCGGGTGCTGCCGATTCGTAGCGGTCGTGGTGGCGAACCCACTCCATCGTGTAGCTCAGACCCGCCTCGTCGCGGCCCTTGGGCGTCAGGTCGATGAGGTTGTAGCTGCCCATCATCACTTCGACGCCACGGCCGAAGGTCGAGTAGGTGTGGAAGACCTGGCCGTCGTCGTCCTTGCAGAAGATGCTGATGCCGGGCGCCTCTTCATTCGGGAAGGGTGTCATGTGGAAGTTGTAATAGACCTCGCCGTCGACCCGGTCCGCCGGCGTGAAGCTGACGTGGAAGTCGCGGTTGAAGTCGTTGCCGTTGGACGAGGCCCAGGCGAATTGCCAGCCCATGCGGCGCTTGAAGGCCTCGAGGTCGGCCAGAGGCGCGCGCGACACCGCCAGCAGCGCGATGTCGCGCTGGGCCAGGTGGGGCGCCACGCTGTCCAGGTGGTCGGCCATGAAGGAGCAGCTCTTGCAGCCCTGCTCCCAGCCGGGGCCGAACATGAAGTGCTGTACCAACAGCTGGCGCCTGCCCTGAAACAGCTCGCTCAGCTTGCGCGGGCCGGCCGGCGTGTCGAAGACGTAGACGGCATCGTCCAGGCGCACCCAGGGCAGGGTGCGGCGCTCTTCGGCGACCTGGTCGCGCAGCCGGGTCAGTTCCTTCTCGCGGGCGAGCAGGTTCTTGCGTTCGGCGATCCAGAGATCGCGGGTGACGACAGGATGAGAAATGGGGGCGTTCATCAAAGGCTCCTTGGGTGGGTGAAGGCAATGCAGCGGCTCCACCCGGGGTTCGGGTGAGTTCTGCTCAGGGGAATTCAGTGGTTAAGCGCGCTTGGGTCGGCGCACAGCGCGGACCTTGCCGGTGCCGCCACCACCGGCGTAGAACAAGTCGGCGCCGTCGGATTCGAGGCCGCTGACATTGGTGCCGGCGGGCATCTGCAGGCTTTCAAGCACGCTGCCATCGGCGGGGTCGATGCGGCGGATCTCGCTGG
This sequence comes from Roseateles sp. P5_E4, assembly GCF_054049255.1. Lineage (NCBI taxonomy): Bacteria > Pseudomonadati > Pseudomonadota > Betaproteobacteria > Burkholderiales > Sphaerotilaceae > Roseateles > Roseateles sp. P5_E4. The sequence continues at coordinate 72,276 of NZ_JBFUMS010000010.1, forward strand.
CGTCGTCCTCCCAGGTGCCGTGCCAGAGTTCGCCATCGACCCAGGTCACGCCGGTCACGAAGCGGTTGGACTCGATGGTGCGCTGGATGGCGCCGGTGGCGGGGTCGATCTGGTGGATCTTGCGGCCGCGGTGCTGGCCCACCCACAGGCTGCCCTCGGCCCAGGCCATGCCGGAGTCGCCGCCCTGGCCCGGCGCCGGGATGGACGCGACGACGCTGCCGGTCGCGGGGTCGATCTTGTCGATGCGGGCTTCGGCGAGCTGCCAGAGGTAGCGACCGTCGAAGGCCGTGCCGGCATCGCAGGGGCGCTCGATGCGCTGCTGGGCCTCGCCGCTGGCGGGGTCGAAGGCGACCAGGGCGGCGCCGGTGGCGGCCCAGACGCGCCGACCGTCGTGGGTGACGCCGGCGACGCTCTTGCCGCCTTCGAAGGGGCCGTATTCGCGGACGATCTCGGCGGGGTGGATCACTGTGTTCATGGTTTGCTCCTTGCGATGGGCGAACCTTAGCCAAGCTGCAGTGCGGCGGGGAGTAACAAGATCGTCGTGAATCCGGTCAGCGGCGGCGCCAGCCAGCGCCGCGAGCGCGTCTGGCCGATGGCGCGCACGCGGCCTGCGGCCTCCAGTTCGGCCAGCTCGCGCTGCACGGTGCGCTGGCTGGCGTCCAGGGCCAGGGCCAGGGCCGAGGTGGACCAGGCGGCGCCGTCGGACAGCAGGGCCAGCAGCTCGCTGGCCTCGCCTTCCATCGGTGGCGAGAGCACGGCCACCTCCGGAGCGCGCAGCGCAAAACCGCGTGCGGTCGCCTCGATGCCGGCGACGGGCTTGACCAGGGCACGCAGCCTTCCAATCTCGACGCGCAGCCGCGCTCTATGGGTTTCGTCGACCTCGCGGATGCGAAAGGCGCGGGCGATCAGCGCGTCGCGCTCGGCCTCGCCGGGCCAGGCCTCGGCGAGGACGCGCAACAGCGTGAACAGGACGGGGCGGCGGACGAGTGGCACGCGCAACTCCCCGGCACTCAGCGCGTGGCGGCATGCGTCGACAACGACGGCGCCCGAGTCCATCAGCGCGGCCACCTCGTGCAGGCGCAGCGGCTGCCAGGCGCCGGCCACGAGCCGGCGTGCGGCGGTGTGGTCGAGCACGGCAGCTGCGTCGGCGGCCTCGGCCATCAGCGCCGGCACGCCGGCCCGTGCGGCAGCGTCGCGAGCGCGTGCGAGGGCGGCGTGCACCTCGGCCATGCGCAGCGAGCGCAGCGCCAGTTCCGCTGCGGCCAGGGCGGCCACGGCAGCGGGCAGGGGTGGCAATGCCTGGTCGTCAAGCGGCGCAAGCAGGGCTGCCGCGGCATCGAGTCGGCCCAGCAGCAATTGCCGCCGCGCCGCGATCAGTCGGGCCTGCAGCGCGTTGACGCGGTCGCCGCGCGTTTCGAGCGCGGCCATGGCGGCCTCCAGCGCGCGCGGTGCGGCGCTGAAGTCGCGCATGGCCAGCGCCACCTCCGCCTCGGCGACGACGCAGCGCGCCCGTGCCGTGGCCTCCTGCGCGCCAAAGCCCTGGGCCGCGCGCCTGAGCAGCTCGCGCGCCCGGGCCAGCTCGCCGAGCTGGGCCATCGCGATGCCGCGCAAGGCCAGCGCAGGCGGGTCCTCGCGCAGCGCGACGCGCTTCAGTGCCGCCAGCGCATCGCCGGCGGCCAGGGCGCGGGCTGCGGCGGAGATCAGCGAGTCCATGGGCTAGCGCGGCGCGAGCAGCAGCAGGTCGCCATTGCGGTCCTCGGTGATCCACAGGCGGCCTTGCTCGTCCTGGTCGACATCGACCGGCGCGCCCATCGGGTGCTTGCCGGTCTGGGCGCTCCATCCCGCGATCAGCGGCAGCGGCTCGCCCATGGGCTGGTGTTTGCCATCGAAGCGCCAGGCCATCAGCCGATGGCCCGTCGGCTGGTAGCCATGCCAGGTCATGACGAGGCTGCCCTGCCATTTCGCCGGCCCGGCCTTGCCGTAGAACAGCATGCCCAGCGGCGCGGCATGCGCCGGCAGCAGCTTCACCGGTGGGGTGAAGTCCTGGCAGCGGCGCTCACCGTAGCTGCTGTCCAGGATGTCGGTGCCGGTGCAATGCGGCCAGCCGTAGTGGCGGCCGGGTTCGACGCGATTGAGTTCATCGGGCGGGCTTGCCTTGTCGTATTTGTCGCCGGGCAGGCTGTCGCGGCTGTTCTCGGCCTGCCAGAGCTCGCCGCTGTCGGGGTGGAAAGCCAGCCCGACGGAATTGCGCAGGCCCCACGCGAAGGGCTGGCCCTCCCATGCGCCGCCATCTTTCGGCGTGAACTTCCAGACCGCCGCCAGCGGCGCCTTGCCGCCCGTCTGGCCGCAACCCTGGGCCGTACCGGCCGCGACACCGTCCATGGCCTCGCAATGGTCGCTCGGCGCGCCGTAGTTGACGAAGAGGGCGCCGGCGGCGTCGACGGCGAAAGACTTGAGCGGGTGGCGACCCTGGGTGGGCAGCTCGGTGACGAGGGGCTGCAGCCGGCCCGCGGGCAGTTCGACGCGGCTGATCCGGTGCGCCTCGGCCAGCAGCACATGGCCCTGAGCGTCCTTGCGCAGCCCATGCGGGCGGTCCAGGCCCTTCAGCAGCACCGTGACCTTGAAGGGCTGGCCCGGCTCGCGGGTCAGCTCCAGCAGCCGGCCATGGCCGGGGTTCCAGTTGCCCATGTCGGTGACGAGCAGGCGGTTGGCACTGAGCGCCAGCACACCACGTGGCCGGCCCAGGTTGGAGGCGGCCAATGCGAGGCAGAACTCGGGCGCGACCTTCAACGAGGTGATGGCGGGCAGGCCGTCGCATTGGCCCTGGGTGCGATAGGCGGGCGGCTCGGCCCAGACGGGTGCGGCGACGGCAGCGGCCAGGGCCCAGGCGGCGCGAAGGGTGAAGCTCATACGGCCATTGTGTCGGTCGCCGCATTGATACAGCACGCCGCACGGCACCGCGCGCTGTAGCTTCACGTCCCAGCCGCCGGGCGCTGCAATGGCCCCATGAACGAGATGCTGCCCTTCGCCACCTACTGCCTGCTGATGTCCAGCACCCCTGGCCCCAACAACATGATGCTGGTGGCCAACGGCGCCCACTACGGCTACCGGCGCACGCTGCCGGCCATCCTGGGCACCAACACCGGTGTGGCCGTGCTGACCTTCGCGACCTGTGCGGGCCTGGGTGCCGTCTTCACGGCCTGGCCGGTGCTGCACGAAATGTTGAAGCTGGCCGGCACCCTCTACATGCTGGTGCTGGCCTGGAAGCTGGCCGTGGCGCCCGCCGCCAATGGCCGGCCGCCGGAACGGGTCGGGTTCGCGGAGGCCGCGCTGTTCCAGGCGGTGAACCCCAAGAGCTGGATCCGCGCGGTGACGGTGGCGTCGGTCTTCATGCCGGCGCAGTGGAGCATCGTCAGCGGCGCCTTGTTCGTCAGCTTCGCGGGCGCCCTCATCGGTTTTCCCTGCGTCTCGATGTGGGCGCTGTTCGGCGTCGGCATTTCCCGCTTCCTGTCCAGCCCGGCGCGCCGCCGCGCCTTCAATGTCATCATGGCCACCTCCCTGGTTGTGCTGGCCCTGATGCTGCTGCGCTGATGTTTTCTCTGGACCGCGACTCCCCGACGCCGCTGGCCGACCAGATCGAGCAGCGCCTGCATGCCTTGATTGCCAGCGCCCAGCTGCCGCCCGGGGCCCGACTGAACTCCATCCGCCAGCTCGCGTCGCGGCTGGGCGTCAGCCCCAACACCGTCGTCGTCGCGTACGACCGCCTCGTCGCTGCCAGCCTCATCGACTCGCGCGGCACGGCCGGCTTCTTCGTCGCCGAGGGCCCGGCGGACGCCATGCCCGACCTTTTGACTCAGGCGGCGCGCGTGGAAGCCGGCGAGGAGCAGGAGGCTGTCTGGCTGGCCCAGCAGGCGAACGACCAGAAGGCCGGCGTGCTGCTGGCCAGCAGCGGCGCGCTGCCGGCCACCTGGCTGGAAGACGCCATCCCCGCGGCCGCCGTGCAGCGCGGCCTGGCCCGCGCCACGGCCGGCATGGCTTCGCGCTGCCCGCCGCAGGGCCTGCCTGAGCTGCGCGAGCGCATCGCGATGCTGCTGCGCAGCCAGGGCGTGGCCGTGGATGCCGGCCGCATCCTGACGACCTATGGCGGCACCCAGGCCATCGACCTGATCTGCCGCGCCTTCCTGCGCCCGGGCGATACGGTCGCCGTCGAGACGCCGGGATATTTCCTGCTCTTTGACCGCCTGCGCCAGGCCGGCGTGACCATCGTGCCGGTGCCGCGACGGCCCGACGGCATCGACCTGGAGGCGCTGGACGCCGCCTGCACGCAGCACCGCCCACGCCTGCTCTTCATCCAGAGCGTGCTGCACAACCCCACCGGCTGGGGCAGCACGGCCGCCAACCTGCACCGGGTGCTGATGCTGGCCCAGCGCCACGACTTCCTGATCGCCGAGGACGACGTGCAGGGCCACTTCCACCCCGGCGCGCCGACGCGGTTGGCCCAGCTCTCGGGGCTGGACCGCGTCATCTACTACTCCAGCTTCTGCAAGGCCATGAGCCCGGCGCTGCGCCTGGGCTATATGGCGGCCGAGCCGGCGCTGCTGAAGGCGCTGATGCGCGAGAAGATCATCTCGGTGCTGACGACGGCCGCGCTCAACGAATACGTGCTGCTGGAAGTGCTGGCCGCCGGCCGCTGGCGCAAGCACCTGGACCGCCTGCAGCAGCGCCTGGCCGCGGCCCGCGCCGCGGCAACGCTGCAGCTGCGCCAGGCCGGCGTGCTGCTTGAGCATCCGGGTGAGGGCGGCCTGTTCCTGTGGGGCACGCTGCCGGCCGGCGTCGACGTGGACAACGTCGTGAAGGAGGCTTTTCGCGCCGGCATCCTGCTGGTGCGCGGCGCCACCTTCGCGGCCGATGGCGCTCGCGACTCGCACATCCGCTTCAACGCCGCCTTCAGCCAGCAGCCGCGGCTGGCTGATTTCCTGCGGGACCAGCTCAGCGCGACGGCCAGTGCCCAACGCGCCGTCGATCGGGCACGCAGCAAGGTCAGCTGACGCTCACCACATCACCGACACGGATGGCCCCGCCCTCCAGGATGCGCGCCGTCATGCCGCCATGGCCGCGCATCGCCGCATAGCCGCCCGGGCCGATGACCTCCTCCATGCGCGAGCAGGGGGCGCAGGGGCCGACGATCTCGATCAGCGCCGCGCCGATGCGCACCTTGGCGTTCTTCAGCGTCAGCAGGTTGATGCCGGAGATGACGAGGTTGCGGCGCAGGCCGACCGGGTCGATCGGGCCGCTGCGCGCAAATGCCGCGATCAGCGGCAGGTGCTCCAGCTGGATCAGCGTGACCTGGCGCGTCGACAGCTCGGCCTCGCCGCGCTGGCCGAGCCGGTCGTCGGCCAGGCCAATGCCGGCCAGCGCCGTCGTCTGCTCGATGCGTCGGGCCCGGTCGCGCGGTGCGCCGCGCACGATGATGGTCTCGACGCGGCCCTGGATATGGGCCGGCGGCGTCATCAGGTCGCGCATGGTTTTCATGGATACACCTTAGCCCGGCTTTGGTCCGCATAGTTCACGGATGCGCGGCACGGGGCAGTCAAGTCTCGTCCGGTCACGCCCGAAGATGCTCTCAAGGAGTGTCTGCCGTGCTGAGACGTCTTTTTTCCACCTTTGCTTTTGTGTGTGTCGCGCTGTCGCAGACCGCTCACGCCGCCGATCTGACCGCCCTGGAAATGCGCTGGCTGCAGGGCATCACGCCTGTCATTGCCCATGCTCGCCAGGCGCTCGCCCTGCCGGTGGACATCGTCGTGCAGCCCCAGGCCGAGCCCGGCACGGCGCCGCTCGCGCTGGGTTTTGTCGATGGCCGCTGCAAGCTGGTGCTGTCGATGCGCGGCAACCCCGAAGGCCAGCGCCAGATCGACGCCCTCGACCCCGCGTTGCGCGGCCCGGCCCTGGAGCTGATGGCCGCCCATGAACTGGGCCATTGCCGCCGCTATCTCGATGGCGCCTGGCATGGTGTGCCGGCCGGCTTCGTCGCCGCCAAGCCCCCGGACGGCCTGGCCGCGGATCTGCAGCAGGCCTGGCTGGCCATGCGGTCCACGCGGCGTGAGGAAGCCTATGGCGATCTCGTTGGCCTGGCCTGGGCGCAGGCGCGCCATCCCGCGCTGTATGCCAGGCTGCATGCCTGGCTCGTGGCGGAACGGTCGACCGACCTGATTCCCGGCAGCCACCACGACACACTGGATTGGTTGGCCCTCGTCCGCGACCCGGCCATGCTGGACGGCCGCACGATGTTCGAGGCCGCCGACCGCGTCTGGGCGCGTGGTCTCAGGGACTGAGCTGACGCCGCTCTTTCCCGTCTACGCCTGCCACACCGCGTAGCCCGCCTCACGCAGGCCGATGGCGAGTTCCACTTCCATGTCGCGCGCCGCGTCGTAGGGCATCGGGTTGTAGAACTCGTAAAGCTCGGGCATCAGGCGCATGCCGTACTTCAGGACGAAACGATTGGCCTGCACGCCGGCCATGTGCCTGTCAAAGCGCAGATCGGGGTCCAGGCCCGTCATGCCAACGTACAGGCAGGGCTTGACGATGTCATGGCCGGGGTTGGCCTTGCGAAAGGCTGGCTCGTTCCAGACGCGTTCAGACAGCAGCACGACATAGACGTGGTGGTGATCGCGGCGTTGTCGGCGTGGCATGGCACGGCGGATTGTCTGGCGACCCCACGATGGCAAAAAAGCCCGGCGACCCTTGGGCCGCCGGGATTGAACGCCTTGGCGTGCACCTCACACCTGGCAACGGCGACCCGGCATGATACTGTTGATTTAAACAGTATTTTGGGTGCCGGAAACGTGGCGAAGTCCTCATGCTTGATGACGCCCCACTCAACCTGGGCCTCGCCAACCTTCGGTGCCTTGGCTAAAACCGCCATTCGAAGTTGCAGTCTGAGGAAGTCACATGAATGCTCAACACGCTTTCGTATCGCTGCTGCTGTTCGCCGCGCTCGTCGGCCTGGCCTTCCTGGGCCTGTCGTTCGGCCATGCCCTCAAGCACCATGACTTGGCCCTGTGGGGGCACCATCCCTTGTTTGGATCAGGCATGGCGTCGCTGATCACCGCTCTGCTTGGCGGCATCTTCTTGTTCGGCCTGGGCCGCTCGCCGCACGACCGCAAGCAATAGCAGCGGCGCTGCGGCCGACCTGGCCCATGCATCGGCCCAGTCGCTCGACCCGTCGGAGGAGATCGAGGTCAGCTTCATAGCGCAGGCGGCCATCAGCGGCGACATCGAGGCCGGGCGGTTCTCGCAGGCGCTGCATGTGGCGTCGTTCTATCGCGCCGTGGGTCATCTGGCGGCGCGCTGCGAGCCTTAGCCCGTCTTTCCAGCGGGCCAGCCGCTGGCCCCGCTCGCCCCACCATTCACCCCAACGCGCCTGCCAGGCGCGCAGCGCCGTGGAATGCTGGTGCTCATCCAATGACCCAGGGAGTTCACGTTGCTTCGTAGACATCTTCTTCAAGGCGCAGCGGCCATGGCGGCGCTGCCGTTGGTCACCCATGCACAGGGCCGGGCGCGGCGGCGCAAGCGGCCGACGGACCCGGACTGGCCCGACGCCGCGCAGTGGCAGCGGCTCAAGGACGCGGTGGGCGGGCGCCTGTCGGCCGTGGAGCCGCTGATGGCGCCGTGCGCGGCCAGCCCCGTCGCGGCGGCTTGCGGCGTGCTGATGAAGAACCTGCGCAACCCGTTCTTCGTGGGCGACCAGGCCGGGGGCACACAGGTGTCGGGCTACCTGGACGCGTGGACGCCAGCGGCGAGTGCCTATGTGATCAAGGCCGGCAGCACGGCGGACGTGGTGGCGGGCGTGAACTTCGCGCGCGAGCACAACCTGCGGCTGGTGGTGAAGGGCGCGGGGCACAGCTACCAGGGCACGTCCAACGCGCCGGACTCGCTGTTGATCTGGACGCGGGCGATGAACGAGGTGACGTTGCACGACGGCTTCGTGCCCAAGGGCTGCGAGGGCAAGGTGGCGCCGGTGCCGGCGGTGTCCGCGCAGGCGGGCGCGGTGTGGATTGACCTGTACCACGCGGTGACGACATTGGCTGGCCGCTATGTGCAAGGCGGCGGCTGCACGGACGTGGGCGTGGCGGGACTCATCCAGAGCGGGGGCTTTGGCAGCTTCTCCAAGGGTTTTGGCACGGCGGCGTCCAGCCTCTTGGAGGCCGAGGTCGTGACGGCCGATGGGCAGGTGCGCACGGTCAATGAGCGGTCAGACCCTGAGCTGTTCTGGGCGCTGAAGGGCGGAGGCGGTGGCAGCTGGGGCGTGGTGACACGCGTGACGCTGCGCACGCACGAACTGCCGCAGCACTTCGGCGCGGCATGGGGCAAGTTCAAGGCCCGCGACGACGAGGCCTACCGGCGCCTCGTGGCGCGGTTCGTGGACTTCTATGCCGACTCACTCTTCAACCCGCACTGGGGCGAGCAGGCGTCGTTCGGGCCGGACAACGCGCTCAAGATTTCCATGGTGTGCCAGGGCCTGGAAAAGGCGCAGGCGCAGCAGGTGTGGGCGCCGTTCTTCGACTGGGTGAAGGGCTCGCCCGAGGACTTCAGCGTGGTGGAGGAGCCCGGCGCGTGGGCGGACGATGCGCGCGGCTGGTGGAGGATGGAGGGCAACGGCTCCATGATCCCCGACACGCGCGAGGGCGCGCCCAAGCACCACGGCTGGTGGAAAGGCGACCAGGCCCAGGTGGGCGCCTGGCTACACGGCTATGAGTCCCTCTGGCTGCCCGCCGCGCTGCTGCAGCCCGGCGAGCGCGCCCGCATGGTGCAGGCGCTGCTGGACAGCACACGCCACAAGCACCTGGACCTGCACTTCAACAAGGGCTTGGCCGGCGCGCCGCCCGCGGCACTGGCCAGCGCCGCCAACACGGCCACCAACCCGGCGGTGTGCGAGTCGTTCGCGCTGGTCATCATGGCCGACGGCGAGGCGCCCGCCTACCCGGGCCTGGCCCGCACCCCGCCCGACCTGGCCAACGCGCACCGCAACGCGCGCGCCATCGATGCCGCCGCCGCCGCGCTGCGCCGCGTGGCGCCGAGGTCAGGCTCCTATGTGTCGGAGAGCAACTTTTTCAACGCCGACTGGCAGCGCGAGTTCTGGGGCGCCAACGCCGCGCGCCTGCGGGCCGTGAAGGCGCGGTACGACCCCGATGGCCTCTTCTTCGTGCACCACGGCGTGGGCTCGCAGGCGTGGAGTGCGGACGGGTTTGTGCGGGTTTGAGGATTGAGTTCTGCGCATGGCCTGCTCACGCGCGCTAGCCCCTCGGCAGCTTGCTTCGTTTCCGATTCATACGTTGCTTGCGGCCCAAGGGCTTCGAAACTTTGACATTGGCATTCGGTGAAGCTCGGTGGGCCGATTCGATACATTGACCTTCAGTTCGAAACTTTGTTATCAGCTCCCTCCCGAATGGCCCTGCAATACCTGACCGTCCCCGTCACGCCCTTTCAGCAGAACTGCTCCCTTGTCTGGTGCGACGTCACGAAAGACGCCGCCGTCATCGACCCCGGCGGTGAGCTGCCGCGTTTGCTGGCCGCCGTCAGCGAGCGCGGGCTGAACCTGAAGGCCATCTGGCTCACCCACGCGCACATCGACCATGCCGGCGGCACTGGCCAGCTGGCCCGCGAACAGGGCCTGCCCATCATCGGGCCGCATCCCGGCGATCAGTTCTGGATCGACGGTCTGGCACAGCAAAGCAAGATGTTTGGCTTCCCGCCAGCGGAAGGTTTCAAGCCCGACCGCTGGCTGGACGATGGCGACACGGTGCAGATCGGCCATGAGACCCTGGCCGTGCGCCATTGCCCCGGCCACACGCCGGGTCATGTCGTCTTCCACTCCGCCTCGGCGCAGCGGGCCTTCGTCGGCGACGTGCTGTTCGCTGGCGGCATCGGCCGGACCGACTTCCCTGGCGGCAACCACCAGCAGCTGCTCGACGCCATTCGCCAGCGCCTTTGGCCGATGGGTGACGACACCGTTTTCATTCCAGGTCATGGGCCGGAAAGCAGCATCGGAAGAGAGCGCCGCAGCAATCCCTATGTTGCCGATGTCGTTTGAACGGCGGTTGGAGGTAATTCGTTCACAAACACATCCAGCAACATTTACGCCCGAAGCGAAACGTGCTCTCCTACTCTTTGATGAGGGCTCGCATGGGGTGGGCCGAGGAGTGCTTCGATGTGGATGTCCGAGTTTGTGCAGCCGGGGCAGGTCCCGGGCTCCCGTCCTCGCGAGCGCCGTCAGGCGGCCTCGCTTTCCAACCAATGGATGGGCCTTGTGCTGGAGGAGCTCGACCACGGCGTCGTGCTTCTCAACGGCGCGGGCCGTGTGCTTCACAGCAATCTCGCGGCGCGGGCGTCGCTGGATGACAACCACCCGCTGGAGCTCGTCGGCCAGCATCTGCGGGCCCGCCTGCTGACCGACGCGGTGCCTCTGGCCGACGCGCTGGAGGGCGCCGAGGCAAGTGGCCGGCGCTGCCTGCTGCGCCTGGGTGACGATCGCGCCGAATGCGGCCGCGCCAATGTCGTCGTCGTGCCGCTGAACCGCGATGTCAACCAGGCGGCGGTGCTGCTGATCCTGGAGCGCCGCCAGCTCTGCGGCGACCTGGCTGCACAGTGGTTCGCGCTGCGCTACCAGCTGACGCCGGCCGAGACCGAGGTGCTGAAGGCGCTGTCCAACGGCGTCAAGCCGACCGAGGTCGCGCAGCGCCAGGGCGTGGCGATCTCGACGGTGCGCAGCCAGATCCAGAGCATCCGCGCCAAGAGCGGCGCCGACAGCATCGGCGAGCTGATGCGCCAGCTGGCGCTGCTGCCGCCTCTTGTTTCGTCGCTGCGGCCAGCCAAGCTGGTCAATTGAAGGCGGCGAACGCGCGGGCCGAGCGCCGGGCCGCTCCCTAGCCGGCCCGCGGGCGATGTGCTTGCGGCTCAATGCCGCAAGCATCGCCGTCCCCCAGGGGGACCGGCCAAGGTAGCTCCTTGGACGAGGGGCTAACATTCCGGCGCGCTCCGGAGCCAAATGCTCAGAGCGCCGCCGGATGCCTGACGACACGCTCGACAACGAACTCCTGGCCCTGCCGCCCTCGCTGCGGCAGCTGGCCGCGCGCGGCATTGCACGCAGCTATCGCAAGGGCATCGTGCTGATCGAGGAGAGCTCGCTCGGCGACAACCTCTATCTGATCCTCTCCGGCTCGCTGCGCGCCTTCAGCAGCGACGCCCGTGGCCGCGAGATCACCTACGGCGTCTATGGCCCCGGCGAATACGTCGGCGAGATGAGCCTGGACGGGGGGCCGCGCTCGGCCAGTGTCATCACCGAAGAAGGCAGCCGCCTGGTCATGGTCACGCGGGCCAGCCTGCTGACCCACATCAGCGAGCACCCCGAATTTGCCTTCGAGTTGCTGACCAAGGTCATCCGTCGCGCCCGCGCCGCAACGCTGTCGACCAAGCAGCTGGCGCTCAACGATGTCTACGGCCGGCTCAAGAACCTCGTCGACGAGACCACCGGCGATGGCCGCCACCTGGCGCTCACCCATCAGGGCATGGCCCAGCGCCTGGGCTGCTCGCGTGAGATGGTGTCCAAGCTCGTCAAGGACCTGGAGCTGGGCGGCTACCTGAGGCGCGTGGCGGCCGGCGAATACCAGCGACTCAAGAGCCTGCCAGCGCGCTGGTAGCTACCGCGACCTGACCTGCAGCGGCGGCGCAACCGGGAAGCGCTGGTCCGGCTTGGCTGCGCGCTTGTAGAGGCCCTCGACCTTGGGCAGGTTGGCCTGGATGTCGCGGATGCGCGTCGTGCTGGCCGGGTGGGTGGACAGCCATTGCGGTGGCGCGCCCTTGTTGGCCGTCATCATCTTTTCCCACAGGCGCACGGCGGCGGCGGGGTCATAGCCCGCACGGGCGGACAGCTCGATGCCGACGAGGTCGGCCTCGCTTTCGTCGTCGCGGCTGAAGCGCAGGTTCACCAGCTGGGCTCCCATGCCGGCAAGGCCGCGGCCCACGTTGCCCAACCCCAGCAAGGCCGAGCCCAATTCCACGATGCCGTTCGTGAACGCCGACTTGCCGACGCGCTCGCGGGCATGCTCGCGCAGCGCATGCGCGACCTCATGGCCCATGATGGCGGCGACCTCGTCGTCTTCCAGCTTGAGCTTGTCGAGGATGCCGTAGAAGAACGCGATCTTGCCGCCCGGCATGCAGAAGGCGTTCAGCTGCGCGCTGGCCAGCAGGTTGACTTCCCACTTCCACTGCCGGGCGCGGTCGTTCCATTCGTAGCTGAAGGGAATGATGCGCTGGGCGATGTAGCGCAGCCTCTGGGCCTGGGGGTGGTCCATCGGCGCCAGGGCACGCTGCTGGCCGGCCTCGCGCATCATCAGCGCGTACTGCTGGCCACCGGCCTGTTCCAGCTGGTCGGCCGACACGAAGCCGGTGAACTTGCTCTTGGGCCCGACCTCCACGCCTTCGCGTGCCCAGGCTGGCATGAACGCTGCGGCACCGGTAGCGGCAAGCAGCCCGGTGAACAGGCGGCGGCCGCGCAAGGCCGGGGGCGCGCAGCGGCCGGCGGCGCAGTCGGCGCAGTCGCCGAACATGCGCGTCGGCGGGTCAGTGAACTGCAGGTCGTCGCGGACCTGGAAGTCGTCGGCATCCATGCCGACATTGTGCTTGGGCGGCGATGGCGGCTTTCGTAGGACAGCGGCGCGGGACTGGCGACAATCACCCCATGGACAGCCAGCAATTCCGCGCCGCACTGGGCATGTTTGCCACCGGCGTGACCATCGTCACCGTTCGCGCTGCGGACGGCGGCCTGGTCGGCCTCACCGCCAATTCCTTCAACTCCGTGTCCTTGGACCCGCCCCTGGTGCTGTGGAGCCTGGCGCGCCGCGCCGGCTCCATGCCGGTGTTCTCGCATGGCTCGCATTACGCCATCAACATCCTCGCGGCCGACCAGAAGGAGCTGGCCCAGCGCTTCGCGACGCGTGACATCGATCGCTTCGCCGGCGTGGCCTGGCATGAGGGCGCGGGCGGCGCGCCGGTGCTGGAGGGGGCTGCTGCCGTCTTCGAATGCGCCAACCGCAGCCGTTACGAGGAGGGCGACCACGTCATCTTCGTCGGCGAAGTCGAGCGTTGCTCGTCCCGGCTCGGCGCTCAGCCGCTGATCTTCCACGGCGGCCGTTATTTCACCGAGTTGCCGATCTAGGGTTTTTTCCGGGTTGGCGTTGTCGATCCGGTCGGGCTCTGATCGTCGTCATGACAGAGGGCCATCCTCTGTCCAACCACGGAATCGACCATGACCAACACCGTCACCCTGCACCGCGTGCTGCGCTGCCCGCCCGACCGCGTCTACCGCGCCTTCACGACGCCGGCCGCCATGGCCAAGTGGCTGCCGCCCCATGGCTTTACCGGCACCGTTCACGAGATGGATGCCAAGGTGGGTGGCACGTACAAGATGTCGTTCACCAACTTCACCACCGGCGGCGGCCACAGCTTTGGTGGCCGCTACCTGGAGCTGGTGCCCGGCCAGAAGCTGCGCTACACGGCAGCCTTCGACGATCCCAACCTGCCTGGTGAGATGACGACGACCGTCGAGCTGCGCGCCGTGTTCTGCGGCACCGAGGTGCACATCAAGCAGGAAGGCATCCCGGCCATGATCCCGGCCGAGGCCTGCTACCTGGGCTGGCAGGAGTCGCTGACCCTGCTGGCCCAGCTGGCCGAGCCGGAAATCAACCAGTAACGTGGTGCGCTCGGGCCGAGCGACGGGCCGCCCCTAGCCGGCCCGCCATGGCGATGTGCTTGCGGCTCAATGCCGCCAAGCATCGCCGCCCCCTCGGGGGGCCGGTTAGGCCCGCTCGTGTTCAGCGGAGCGGGACTGGACGAGGGGTCTTTACTTGACGCCTGGTGTCGGCACGATGGCCGCCATCGCGGCCTTGAAGGCGGGGTCGGCCATCAGTGCGTTCCAGGCCGCCATCAGGCTGCCGTAGTCACCGGTCGAGATCTTCTTGGCGTTGATCGCCGTCGTGAGGGCGGCGTTCAGGCGCACGATCTCGGCGTACTTCGCATAGCCCTTGCCCTTGAGCTGGGTTGCCGCGTAGTTGCTGTAGCCCCAGGCGTTGTTGAGGTTGTTCCAGTCGCCCGAGCCGGGCTGGACATAGACGACCGGTGCGGGAGCGGGCGACGGGGCCGGTGCGGGCGGCGCGGCCACGGGTGCCGGAGCTGGTGCCGCGGCGGGCTTGCCGCAGGTGCCGCTCACGTTGATGCGCACCCAGCCCGTGCTCGGCACGCCGTCGACATTGACGACGACCTTCACGTTGTTCGCGCCGGCGAAGAGATAGGGCTGGGTCCAGATCGTCTTGACGACCTTGGGCGTCAGCGCGATTTGCGTGTTCTGCGCGATCAACGTGTCGTTGCTGTAGATGCGGTTGGTGCTGGTGGCCACGGCCGAGGCGCTGACCTCGTCGTACTTGAAGTTGAAGGCGCAGCGGCCGAGGCTGGAGATGAAGGCATCCTTCTCGCTGACGGTGATCTGGGGCATGGCGCCCGTGGCCGTGCCGTTGGCGGCGACGAGCATGGGCGCGGCCTGGGCGAGGACGGTCTGGCCGTCGCTCTTGACGATGCGCACGAGGCCGGTGAGCTGGGCCGTCGGGTCGGCGGCGAAGCTGGCCTGGGCGAACAGGGCGAGGGCAGCGAAGGCAATGGCTTGGTACTTCATGGCGTGGTCTTTCGGGTTGATGCAAAGGGTGGGGCTACTGGGCAGTAGCCGGCACCTCCCCGTGTGCCACGCTGCGGACATGTCCTTGTCCGCCCAGGGCGGCCCCGCTGTCTTTTGCTCCTGTCAGAGCACGAAGACCGGTGGCTTTGCGTCCCCGCCTTTCGACGGGTTTGCCGACTGCATGGGACGCAGTGTGCGGATGTAAGCCGTGTCTTGTCCGTGCGTCAGTTCACGAACCGAGACCCCCGACCGGCGAGCGGCGCGAGGCCCGCGACGAGCGGTTTTTGAAGCTTGCGGCGGGCTTGCGCCGAGCGTTTTCAGCTCAAGCGACCGGCCGGCAAGGCCGTTGGCGCAGCGCTCAGCGTGCGCCAGCGCCATGCGCCCAGCGCGGCGCTGAGCGCAACACTGATGCCTGCCAGCAGAGGCAGCGGCGCGCCCAGATCCTTTTGCAGCAGGAACATGCCCCAGCCCATCAGCATGAAGGCCAGGATGGGCACGACGGTGGTCCAGGCCGTGGGCGACTTCATGCGCGAAGGCGCGCGCAGCAGCCAGCCGGTGCTCAGTGGCAGGGCGCCAAAGGCCAGGCACAGCAGTGCGGCATTGTTCGCGGCCCAGGCCAGCAGGCCCAGGCCGGCGGTCGTCAGCGCCCAGGCAACCAGGGCGTGGCGCAACTGCATCAGCGCAACCGCGCGGTTCAGCGCCTCTCCCTGCGGCAGGCCTGGCAGCAGCCGCATCAGGGCCTGTTCGCGGCGGCTGTGCCAGAGCATGTTGGGCAGGGTGAAGCAAGGGTTGAAGCCGATGCTCGCCAGGCCGATGGCCATGCCGTAGGCGCCTTTGGTCCAGTTGTCCTGCAGGCCCTGGCCGGCCAGCGCAAACGCGATGAAGAAGCTCAGCGCGGCGATGCCCACGGCCATCACGGCGCCCAGGCTCTGGTGCAGCCAGTGCTGCCGGCCATGCAGCACGATCTCGGCGCGGCGCATGGCGCTCTGGCCAGTCGGTTCGGCCTGCGCGACGACATGGCACTGCCAGGCCGACACGGCGAGCGCAAAAGGCTGGCTCAGCCATTCGCCCACGCGACCGAAGGCGGCAGCGCCGGCGTATTTGCCCTGCATGCTGTCCTCGGCGGCGCGGCGCATGCGGCCCAGGCGGGCATAGGCCTCGGCATGGGCCGCATCGCCCCTGCCGAACAGCCGCGTGAGCGACCAGCCCAGGGCCAGCAGGCTCAGCGCGAGCACGGACAGCGGCTGGGCCAGCCACAGCTCGCGCAGCGCGGTGCTCAGAGCCGCCAGCCGCCGATCCAGTCCGGTGCCGAAGAACAGCATCGGCCCAAAGGGGATCACCAGCCAGAGCTGCCATTCGCGCGTCGCCCAGCCCATGAAGACCAGCACGGCCGCGGCGCCCAGCAGCAGCAGGGCGAAGGAGGGCATCTGCGGCAGGCAAAGCCACAGCAGGGCTGCGCTGCCCAGCGACAAGCCGGCCCAGGCTGCGAGCGCGGACTCCAGCGTCTGGCGCAGATGGCCGGGCACGAAGCGCGCGGCATGGGGATGGTTCTGCTGCATGAGGCTGCCGATGATGGCCATCCACAGCGACATCAGCACCAGTGCCGCCGAAAGGGCCAGCATGGGCATCGCCAGCTGCGGCGCCAGGTAGACGCCCAGCGCCAGGCCCAGCACGGCGAGGGCGAACAGCGCCCGGCGGCCCCAGGGGGATTCGCGATCGCGCTGGCGCCAGAAGGCCAGCAGCAATTGGCTGTAGGGGGCGGCTTTCATCACGTCAGCTCCGCGAACAGGTCTTCGAGGTTGACGGCCTGTGCGTCCAGCGGCGCGCTCACGCCGGCCGGCAGCCGCGCCAGCACGCGCTCGCGGCCGGCCTCCAGTGGCGTGCGCTTGAGCGGCTGGGCGTTCAGCCGCGCGAACAGGCTGGCCAGTTCGGTGACGGTGCCGGTGAAGGCGCGCACCTGCTCCAGCAGCTCGTCCAGCGGCGCCTGCAGGGCGATGCGGCCGCCGCTCAGGAAAGCGAGGTTGAAGGCGACTCGCTCCAGGTCGGACAGGATGTGGGTGGAGAACACGACGGTCGTGCCGCGGTCCAGCACCTGGTCGACCAGCTCGCGCAGGAAGTCGCGCCGGCCGACGGGGTCAAGGCTGGCGACGGGCTCATCCAGCACCAGCAGGTCGGGGTCGTGGGCCAGCGCGCGGATGATGGACAGGCGCTGCTGCTGGCCGCCACTGAGCTTGCGGATGGGCTTGTCGCGGGCGATATCCCAGCGCGACAGCAGGCCCTCGACCCTGGACTCGTTCCAGCGCGGGTAGAAGCTCTTGAAGTAGGCCAGCAGTTGGGCCGCGGTGAAACTCTCGAACAGGTCGCTCTGCTGGGGCACATAGCCGATGCGGGCGCGCGCCGCGTCATCCAGCCGCGCGGCGTCCTGGCCGAACAGCTGCACGCGGCCCTGCTGAGGTTCACGCAGGCCCAGCAGCGTCTCCAGCAGCGTCGTCTTGCCGCAGCCGTTGCGGCCCAGCAGGCCGACCACCTGGCCCGGCTGCAACGTCCAGTCCAGCGCCTTCAGCACGGCCTTGCCCTTGGGATAGGCGAGGCTGACGCCAGCGAGTTCGGCGGTGGCGGTGTCGGAGTGGGGAAAGTGGGCGGAGGAGGCGGTCATGCTTGCGTCTCGTCGAGGATGGTTTTGAACAGCTGAAGGGCCTGGGTCTTGGGGAGCTCCAGCTGCCGCGCTTCGGCGGCCGCCTTCTCCAGCGTCGGCCGCAGCAGCTCGACGCGGTCGGCAGTGGGTTGGGCGCGCTGGTGCTGCGCCGCCACCACCATGGATAGCCCGCGGCGGCGCTCCAACACGCCGTCGGACTCCAGCAGGGAATAGGCCTTGGAGATGGTCATGGGGTGCACGGCCAGCGCCTGCGCCAGCTCGCGCACGGACGGGATCTCGTCACCCGCCTTCAGCTGCCCGGCCGCGACGCGCCGCTTCACCTGCTCGATGAGCTGGCGGTAGATGGGCTCGGGCGAGCCGGTGTTGATGTGGACGAAATGGGTGGGATCCATCGTTAACTGCCTACGTGTATCAGTACGATAGTACACGTGGACAGTTGATGTCAAGCGTTTGTTGTCTGCGCGGGCGTACGATGGTTTGCGTCTCGGCCCGCGGAGACCCTCATGATGCAGACACACCGTCGGCACTGGCTGGTCATCTCGATGCTCGCGGCGGCGGGTGTCGGTGCCGAACCTATCGATGAAGACCTGGCCCTGGCCTATGGCGACAAGGGCACCATCAGCATCGCGACCGGCAGCGCGCAGCCCCTGCGCCGTGCGCCGGCCGTGGCAACCGTCATCACGGCGCAGGACATCGCGGCGATAGGCGCGACCGATCTCGACGAGGCCCTGGCCACCGTGCCGGGCCTGCATGTCAGCTACGGCCCGATCATGTACACGCCGCTCTATGGCGTGCGCGGCCTGCTGAGCCAGCCGCTCAATGTGCAGGTGCTGCTGATGATCAACGGCCAGCCGATGAAGACCGCGTACACGGGCGACAAGGGCAATACCTGGGCTGGCCTGCCGCTGGAGAACGTCGCGCGCATCGAGGTCATCCGCGGCCCCGGCTCGGCGCTCTACGGTGCCGACGCCTTCGCCGGCGTGATCAATATCGTGACCAAGGGCCCGGCCGATCTGCGGGGCACCGAGGCTGGCCTGCGCGGCGGCTCCTTCCGCAGCCGCGACGCCTGGCTCCAGCATGGCGGCAAGCTCGGGCCGCTGGTGCTCGCCGCCTACTTGCGCATCGGCGCGACCGATGGCCATGGCGCGACGATCACGGCCGACGGCGCGACGCGGCTCGACAACCTGTTTGGCACCCACGCCAGCCGCGCTCCCGGGCCGGCCAATCTTGGCCACGATGCCGTTGATGCAGGTCTCGAACTCGGCTGGGACAAGTGGCGGCTGCGCGTCAACAAGGTCGTGCGCCGCAATGCCGGCACCGGCGCCGGCGTCAACTCGGCCCTCGACCCCGACAGCGTGATCGACATGGACCGGCTGATGGCCGATCTGGGCTGGACCGACGCGCAGCTCGCACCCGACTGGGCCGCCGGTTTCAGCGCGGCGCTGCACAACTATCACGAGCAGACGCCGCGCGGCCTGGTCCTGTTTCCGGCCGGCGTCCGCATCGGACCGAATCTCTTTCCCGACGGCATGATCGGCGGCCCGGCGCGTTGGGAGCGCATGTGGCGCGTGGACGCGCATGCGGTGTATGGCGGGTTCCAAGGCCACAGCCTGCGCATCGGCGTCGGCCACGACGACACCGACCTTTACCGCGCCGAGACGCACAAGAACTTCATCCTGACGCCGACCGGCGTGCCGGTGCCAACCGGGCCTGTCATCGACTACAACGCCATCCAGCCCCATATCCGGCCGGCTCGCCGCGACAGCAACTATGTCTACGGCCAGGACGAATGGCGCGTCGCGCCCGACTGGACCTTCACCGCCGGCGTCCGCCATGACCGCTACTCCGATTTCGGTGGCACCACCAATCCGCGCCTGGCCCTGGTCTGGGAGGCTGCCTACGACGTGACGGCCAAGCTGATGCATGGGCGAGCGTTCCGCGCGCCGGGCTTCAGCGAGCAGTACACGATCAACCCGGTCAGCACCGGCAACCCGGACCTCAGGCCCGAGCGCATCAAGACGACCGAGTTCGTGCTCGCCTGGGCGCCGAGCGCCGAGCTGCAGTTCAATCTGAGCCTTTACCGGCTCGACGCCGTCGACATCGTGCGCGTCGTTGCGAACCCGGCACCGGCCACCGGTGCGACCTACCGCAACGTCGGCCGGCTCAAGGGCCGTGGCGGCGAGTTCGAGCTGCGGTGGGACGCGCTGCGGCAGCTGAGCGTGACGGGTCACCTGGCCTTGCAACGCGCCACCGACCGCGCGACCGGTGCTGATGCCGGCTATGCGCCGCATCAGCATCACTACCTGCGCGTCGACTGGCGCCTGCCTGACCAATGGCTCGTCAGCGGCCAGGCCAACCATGTCGCCGACCGCAAGCGCGCGGCGGGCGACGCGCGGCCGCCAGTGGCCGACTACACGACCGTCGACCTGACCGTGCGGCGCCTGGCCGCTACCCTCGGCTGGGAAGTCTCGGGCTCGCTGCGCAATGCGCTCAACGCCGACGCCCGCGAGCCGACCCTGCCCGGCGGCGTGCTGCCCAACGACTTGCCGCTGGCCGGGCGTTGGTTCTGGCTGCAGGGGCTGTACCGCTTCTAGCCCTTGCTCGAAGGACTGCGCACAATGCAGGCTTTAGCGTTCCCGCCCTTCACCATGCGCCGCCTGCTGCTCGCTTCTGCCCTGCTCGCCTCTTTCGCCGCCCAGGCTCAAGTCAAGGTTGACGACCCCTGGGTGCGCGCCACCGTCGCGCCGCAGAAGGCCACCGGCGCCTTCATGCAGCTGACCTCGGCCAAGCCGGCCAAGGTCGTGGCGGCCAGTTCGCCAGTGGCGGCCATGGTCGAGATCCATGAGATGAAGATGGACGACGGCGTCATGAAGATGCGCGCCGTCGATGCGCTGCCGCTGCCCGCCGGTCAGGCCGTGGCGCTCAAGCCCGGCAGCTATCACGTCATGCTGATGGGCCTCAAGGGTCCGATCAAGGCCGGCGAGACCGTGCCGCTGACGCTGACCGTCGAGGGCGAGGACAAGCAGCGCACGACGGTCGAGATCAAGGCGCAGGCGCGCTGACGCATGGCCAAGATGTACATCGTTGATGCCGCCGACCCCGACGGCTATGTCGCCGCGCTCGGCGGCTGGCAACAGGCCCAGGTGGTGGCGTTGCGCGCGGCCGTGCTGGAGGCGGCGCCCGGCCTGGAGGAGAAGCTCAAGTGGGGCCACCTCGTCTACTTCAGCAACGGCCCGGTGCTGCTGATCCGCGCCGAGCCCGAGCGCGTGCTGTTCGGCTTCTGGCGAGGCAAGCGGTTGCTGCATTTGGAGCCCCGCATGCGCGGTGGCGGCAAGTTCGAGCTGCGCACGCTGGAACTGCAAGAGGACACGCCATTCGAGCGCGACACCGCGTTGGCCCTGGTGAAAGCGGCCGTCGCGCTCAATGCCGAGCTGGGCAACCCGCAGCGGGCGAGCGTCGCGGGCCAGTGAAGCGGGCGTAAAGCCCGTTCAGTTCTGGCCAGGGTTGCCGATACCACATGATTACTCCGGAGTTGCCCATGGTCGCCGCCGTCAACACCCAAGCCCCGGCCAGTTCCCTGACTGGCGGCGCCTCCGTCGACCGCACCGAGCAGCCCGCCAAGGAGCTGGACAGCGGCAACCAGCAGGCCGTGGTCGTCAATATCTCGGCAGAGGGCGCGAAGCGAGCCGGCACTGTCACTCAGGCCGCCCAGGCGGCGCCCAGTGCCCAGAGCCTGCCGGCCCGGCCGGACGATGGTAGCGACGTCCAGGTGACAGCACAGCAACTCCAGGCCAGCGCGCCCAAGGCGCCCCCGGCGGATGCCAGCGGCGGCGGCGCAGGCGGTGCGGCGCCTGCCGGCCGCGAGACGCCCGCGGTCAGCACCAGCACCACCCCGACGTACGAGCCGGCCGATACCGACGAGGATGGCACGGTCTCCCCCATGGAGCGGCAGGCCTACGAGGCCAAGCTGGCCGACGAGAAGGCCGCCGCCCAGGCGGAGAAAACCGCGCGCGCCGCCGAGGCCGACGCTGCGGTCAGGGCCTACGAGGCGGTCGAGCAGCTGGGCGGCGCCGAGGGCTGAGGCCCTCAGGCCCGGGCCGCATTGGCCGCGATTTCAGCGGCCAGCCGCGGCCACAGCACCTCCGGCAGGTCGTGCCCCCAGCCGGGAATGGTTTCCAGCCGCGCGCCGGGAATGCGCTTGGCCAGGTCGTGCGCCGCGGCGACCGGGATCAGCGCGTCGTCCTCGCCGTGGACGATGAGGGTGGGCGCCGTGATGCGTGGCAGCCGCTCGGCGCGGTGCACATCGGCGGCAACGGCCACGATCTGGCGAGCGACTGCCTGAGGCCGGAAGGACCGCTTCACGCCGCTCGCGAGGCGCTCGCGCAACTGGCTGGGTTCGGGCGGGTAGCCGGGGCTGCCGATGATGCCGTAGAGGCTGGCGTAGTGGTCGAGGACGTTCTCGAACTTCTGCTGCGGCGTCGTGGCCGGCCGCGGGCGCGACAGCAGCGCACGGCGCACCTTCAGGCTCTCCTTGGGCACGCTGCGGTCGCCGCTGGTCGTCATCATCAGCGTCAGGCTCTTCAGGCGCTGGCCATGCGAAAAACCCAGATGCTGGGCCACCATGCCGCCCATGGATGCACCGCAGACATGGGCCTTGGCAATGCCCAGTGCGTCCATCACACCAACGGTGTCGCGCGCCAGGTCGCTGAGCTGGTAGGGGGCCTTCACCGGCAGCCGCAGCGTGTGCAGCAGGGCCGCCATCGGGATATTGGGCGTGCCGAGTTCATCGAAGGGCTGGCTCAGCCCGACGTCGCGGTTGTCGAAGCGGATGACGCGAAAGCCGCGGGCCACGAGCTCGTCCACAAAGCCCTCGGGCCAGGCGATGAGCTGCATGCCCAGGCCCATGATGAGCACCAACGGCTCGCCGTTGTCCGGGCCGTGGATGTCCACTTCGATCTGCACACCGTTGGCCGAGACACGCATCGCGGGTCAGCCCAGGTCCACTTGGCGCTCGATGACGCGCGACACCAGGCCGTAGGCGATGGCCTCTTCCGTGCTCATCCAGAAGTCGCGCTCGATGTCTGAGCGCACGCGCTCCAGCGGCTGGCCGGTCTCGCGCGAGATCGTGGTGGCCAGGCGCTCACGCGCGCGCAGGATCTCCTTGGCCTGGATGGCGATGTCGCTGGCCTGGCCGCCAGCGCCACCGGCAGGCTGGTGGATCATGAAACGCGTGTTGGGCAACGCGAAGCGGCGCTCCTTGGGCACGGCGAGGTAGATGTGGGTGCCGGCGCTGGCCACCCAGCCGGTACCGATCACGTTCACCGGGGCGCGCACGAAGCGGATCATGTCGTGAATGGCGTCGCCACTTTCCACATGGCCGCCGGGCGACGAGATCAGC
Source organism: Roseateles sp. P5_E4 (assembly GCF_054049255.1). Classification (NCBI taxonomy): domain Bacteria; kingdom Pseudomonadati; phylum Pseudomonadota; class Betaproteobacteria; order Burkholderiales; family Sphaerotilaceae; genus Roseateles; species Roseateles sp. P5_E4. The sequence goes on from NZ_JBFUMS010000010.1 coordinate 95,052, forward strand.
AGCGTGATCGGCGCGTCCGATTCCTGCGAGAGCGCCAGCAGGCGGCGGCAGGTGGCATGCGCCATCTTGTCGTCGATCTCGCCAAAGATCATCACGAAGCGGCCCTTGAAGAGCAGCTGCTCTTCCATCTTCTCGGGGGCGTCTTTCTTGGCGGCCTTGTCTTCGGCGGCGAGGGTGTGGTGTTGCATGGTCGGGGGTCCGGGTTAAGGGCGATACCTTACCGCGAGATGCGGGAGCGGGTTGAATATGGGTTCAAGGGTCAGGCGTCGCCCAGGCGGCGCCACCAGGCGACGCTGCCGATGACGAACAGCGTGGCGAAGCAACTGGTGCTCCAGACGACCGTGCGCACCAGCCGGCGCATCGGGTAGCCGGGCAGCGTGTCGGGCGTAAGGGCCCAGGCGGACTGTGCGCCGACCGCGAGCGCCACCGCCAGGCAGGCCCACAGCACGCGGGCGCGCCGCGGGTCCGGCGCTTCCGTGCGGTCGGGCTGCCGGCGCACCACCCGGGCGTAGGCGACGGCAAGGACCAGCGCGCCGGCCACGGTGCTCAGGTGCTGCAGCAGCCGGGCGACCGTCAGCGGCCGGCCCAGGAAGGTCAGCAGCGGCTGGGCCAGCCAGGGCAGCAGGTCGGTGAGTGGCGGCACGGGGTGGGTGAAGAGGTCCCACAGCAGGTGGGTTGCCGCGCCGAGCAGGATGGAGAGCACGGCGACCGCCCAGCGCGCGACGGCCGCTCGCGGCGGCGGCTGTAGCTCACCGCGCACCAACGACCGGTGAGGCTCGGGCAGCAGCACGGTCAGCGGGCGCGGCCACCGCAGCATGAGGCCCAACAACAGCAGGCCGGCCGGCAGACAGACGGTCAGGACCCCCATCGGCGTGTGGCAGAAGGCGCGCCAGGGGCCGTGCATGCCGACGTAGTAGCTCAGGTCGGGGGCCATGGCCCCCAGGATCAGGCCGGGAAACGAGAGCCAGCGGGGGCAGAGAGACCGCAGGGGCAGGACGGCTGCGGGGTGGGCGAAGGTCCAGGGCATGGTGGGGTTGTCAACAGCACACAAGAGCACCGTCGTGCATGCTGCACGATGCGTGCCCGACGGGTGGCTGGGCGTTCTACGGCCGCACCGGCGTCCTGTAGAACCACCGTCGCGCCCCTTTGGGCTCGAACGGCTTCCACTCGCCATCCAGCTGTGCCAAGCGGTCCGCCAGCGCATACAGCGCGATCGGGTTCACGCCCAGGCCGATGTGGCTGGCCTGCACCTCGATGTTCTCGGCCAGCGGCGAGGGCGCGTTGACGCTGCAGCGCCAGGCGACGACGCCATCGCTCTTGGAGTAGATGGAGGTCGTCGGCACCGGCGGTGCCTGGCGGATCTGTTCCATCAGCTCCGGGTCGTTGGACGCATGGCCACTGACCATCTCGAAGAAGCGCCAGGCGTTGGTGGCGCGCGGATGGCCGGTGAAGGGCGTGCCCAGCGTGACGACGCAGCGCGCCAGTTCCGGGCATTCCTTGGCCAGCTCGCGGGCATAGATGCCGCCCAGGCTCCAGCCGATCAGGCTGACCTTGCGGCCGTGCCGCCGGTGCAGCTCGATGAGGTCGGCCTTGGTCTGCTCCAGCACGCCGGCGCGTGGGCCGAAGTTGAAGCCCTGGCCCCAACCCTGGGTCGCGTAGCCCAGCGAGTCGAGCATGGCGCGCAGCGGTGCCGTGGTGAAGTCGTGCGCGCCCAGGCCGGGGAAGACGAGCACGGGATGGCCGTCGCCATGTGGCAGCTTCTTCATCCACGGCATGGTGGCCAGCAGGGCCGCGTACTCCCAGGGCGCGCGGCCCTCCAGCATCAGCAGCCAGGCGTTGGGTGCGCGCAAGTCGGACCAGTCGGGGTGAGGGGTGGTAGGGGTCTGGTGCCAGTGCGAGAAGCGCGGCGAGCGGGAGGCGGGCATGCGTAAAGCGGGGATCGGGCAGGCACCGCGATGTTAGCCAGCTGTCGCCTGTTTCCGGGGCGTGCTTGCCCGGGGCTGGGGTGTCGCGTTGGTGACTTCGCATGAGCGGGCGAGCCGCTCATGCGCGATCAGGCCGCAGCGGCTGCTCGTCGCTTGGCGGGTGCCTTCTTCGCTGCGACCTTCTTAGCCGGGGCTTTCTTGGCCGGCGCCTTCTTCACCACCGGCACCGGCTCAGGCTCGACAACCTCCGCCACCGGCAGCGCCTGGAACTCCATGAACGCCGCCTCGACGTACGCCGACAGCTCCGCCGTCTCCGGCAAGGCCTCGCCGCAGGCCATCAGGCCGATGTCCAGCGACTGGTTGTAGGTCTGCACCGTCACGTTCAGCGCCAGGCCGTGCACGGCAATCGACGTGGGGTAGTTGGTCAGCATCTTGGCGCCGGCCAGGTACAGCGGCAGCTGCGGCCCGGGCACGTTGGAGATGACGACGTTGGCGACCACGGGCAGCTTCTCGGCCACCTTGGCGCGGCCGTAGAGCATGGCGCCGGCCTGCATCAGCCATGGGATGCCCAAGGAGGGGAAGTCGGTCGGCATCAGGCTCTTGAGCTGGCTCATCTGCGCCTTCATGGCCTTGCTGGAGGCCATCACATGGGCCAGGCGCTCGCTCGGGTCGCTCAGGTGCGTGCCCAGGCTCATGAAGGTCATGGTGGCCTGGTTGTTGGACGTGGTGTCGCCGGCAGCGCGTGTGGACACGGGCACGGCGGCGATCAGGCTCTTGCGCGGCAGCGGGCCATGCTTGGCGAAGTAGCGCCGCAGCGCGCCGCCGATGACGAAGAGCACGGCGTCGTTGACGCTGGCGTGGTGGCGCTTGCGCGTGCGGTGCAGTTCGGCCAGCGGCAGGGTCACGCCCGAGAAAGAGCGGGTGTCAGACAGGCTGACGTTGAAGCGCGTGCGTGGCGCCGGCCCCAGGCTGGAGACAGCTGTCTTGCCGCGCACGACCGCCGTCGTCTGCGCGGCAACGTCGCCCAGCAGCGTGCGCAGCTTGTCGATGGAGGCGCCAGCCGCGGCGCCGCCCGCGTAGCCCATGGCCATGTTGCCGAGGATGTTGGCGGCGCTGGGCAGGGAGCGGGCCAGCTTGACGGTCTGCTTCCATTGCTGCGACACGGCGGCGCGCAGCATGCCGACGGTGCCGAGCTGGCCGCGCTTTTTGCCGCGGGCGGCGATGGCGTCGATGGCACGCGGCTCCGGGCTCAGGTCGAGGATGACCTGGGCCAGCGCGACGGCGGCCTGGCCGTCCACGGCGGCGTGGTGGAGCTGGGTGTACAGGGCCACATGCTGCTGGCCGTCGGGGCCCGGCTCCAGGCCAGTGAAGACATGGAACTTCCACAGCGGCCGGCTGCGGTCCAGCAGCACGGGGTGCAGGGCACCGACCTGCGCCTCCAGGTCAGCCATGCCGCTGCCTTCAGGGAGCGGGATCTCGACGATGTGCTCCTCGAGATCGGGGTCGGCATCCACCCAGCCCGGGTTGGACAGCCCCAGAGGCATCGCGACGAGGCGGCGGCGCAGAGCCGGCAGCAGCGGCATGCGAGCCCGCATGTGCTCGCGCAGGTCTTCGACGTAGTCACCGTCGTAGCCGACGGGCAGTTCCAGCAGGTGCAGCGCGCCGACATGCATCGGCATCTGCGGCGTTTCCAGGTAGAGGAAGCTGGCGTCGAGGCCGGCGAGCTGTTTCATCGGGCTGTCTCCTGGGCTTTTGTCAGCCCAGCATACCCGCGCTGCCGGCCCCGAGGGTCTCGGGGGCGACCCTTCCGGGTCGCCCGTCAATCACTCTTCAGGAACGAAGATCCACAAGAGGATGTAGAGCAGGATGCCGCTGCCGAAGGCCAGGAAGAGCACCGTGAAGATCAGGCGCCAGACCCAGGAATCCAGCCCGGTCGTGCGGGCGATGCCGCCGCAGACGCCGCCGACCCAGCGGTCGATGCGGGCGCGGCGCAGGCCGTTGACGGCGCCGACGTTGGGGCCTGCCGCACTGCCTTGGCTCGCCGTGGCCTGGCCGCTGAGCAAGCGGGCCTTGGCGCGGGCGAACTCCTCGTCGTTGAGCACACCGCGTGCATGCAGGTCGGCCAGCTTGTTGAGTTCTTCTGCGTCGTTCATCTTGGGGCTCCTTTCGGGGTTGATGGGACGAAGCCTAGCGGCCTGGCGCGTGCAGGCCAGCGTGTTGCGACAGTCGGTCGAATCTGCGGGACGCGCCCGCGGAAATCAATGGACAGGCTGTTTGCCGGGGTCGATGTCCACGAACTGCCAGAAGTCCTGCCAGAACAGCGGCCGGCGGAAACCGCTCATCCAGGGCTGCTCGATGTCGGTCAGGATGCGGTGCGCATGCACCTTGTAGGGCATATAGGCCACGGCGATGCGCTTGGCCTCGCGGAACAGCGCATCGCGCTCCGGCCCATCGGGCATGGCCTGCATGCGGTCGTACATCGCGTCGAAGCGGGCGTCCTTGAAGCGCGGCAGGTTCTGCGTGCCCGAGGCCGGGCCGTACAGGCGCTGCAGCGCCTCCTGGCCGTCCGACGAGGCCGCGATGGAGCCCACCGGCCACATCTGGAATTTGCCGGCCTGGGCGGCCTTCAGGTTCTCGGGCCACTGCTGGATCTTGACCTGCAGCCGGATGCCGACGGCGCGCAGGGCCTTCTCCCACAGCTCGTCAATGGCGCGGTTCAGTGAATTGGGTTCGGTGTTGCGCGTCAGGATCAGCGGGCTGCCGTCGGGCAGGTCCCGCCAGCCGTCGCCGTCCTTGTCGACGTAGCCATACATGTCGAGCAGGGCCTTGGCGCGCGCCGGGTCGTAGTCGCTCATCTCGCTCTTGAACGCGGGGTCGTAGCCGCTGGTGTTGGGCACGATGGGCGCCTGGGCCGGCGTCCCCTGGCCGCGGCGCGCGCTCTTGATCTCCTTGCGCACGTCGAAGGCCAGCGAGATCGCGCGGCGCAGCGCGATCTTGTCGGGGGTCATGCCGCCGATGACCGGGTCTTCGAGATTGAAGCAGGTCAGCGTCATGTCGGGCGCCAGCGTGAACACGGCCTGCATGCCGCGCTTGGCCAGGTTGGGTGCGAGCTTGCCGCCCGGCGCGGCCTGGGTGATGAACTCCTCGGGCACGCGCTCGATGAAGTCATGCTCGTTGTTCAGGAAGGCCAGCCAGCGCGGCTGGTTCTCGACGATGACGTCGATGACGACGCGGTCGACCATCGGGATGCGGCGACCCTTGAACTTGGCATAGATGGCCTGGGCCTCGGCGTCGCCCGGCGCCGGCTGGGCTTCGTAATGGCGTTCGCGGTAGTCGGGGTTGCGCTCGAACACCATCTGCGAGCTGCGCCGCCATTCCTTGAGCATGAAAGGGCCGGTGCCGACCGGGTGTTCCATGATCTTGTCGCCGTAGAACTCGACCACCTCGCGCGCCACGGCGCCGTAGAGATCGTTGCCGGCAAAGATGGATTCGATCAGCCGCGGCCGCGGGCCATTGGTCTTGATCTGCAGCGTGTAGCGGTCCAGCGCCCGCACGCCGGCGATCTCGGTGTCGTAGGAGAAGGGCTGCTTGGTCTTGAGGGCCTTGTCGCGCGCCGCGCCCAGGCCGGTGATGTCCTGGTCCTCGTAGCTCGTCCAGGCCTGGGCGTTGGTGGCCGGGTCGGCAAAGCGCTTGATGCTGTAGACGAAGTCGGCGGCCGTGACTTCGCGCTTCTTGCCCTTGAAGGCCGGGTCGTCGGCGAAGTAGATGCCCGGCTTGACCTTCATCGTGAAGGTCCTGAAGTCGGCGCTGATCTCGGGCTCGCCGGCGGCGATCAAGGGCATCAGCCGTGTCGGCCGTGCCAGCGGGTCGAAGGCGTACAGCGTCTCGAAGATGTGGGCAGTGATGCTGCGCGAATAGATGTCGGACAGGCGCGGCGGGTCGAAGCCGGTCTCGGCGATCTTGAAGGCGTAGCGCAGCGTCTTGACCGGCTCGGCCGCGTGGGCTGGCGCGAGCAAGGACAGGCAGGCGGTGAGCAGGGCGAGGAGGTGTTTCATCACTTGACCTTGGCGCTGGCGTCGCGTTGGACATCGACGTACTTCCAGAAATCGCGCACGAAGAGGTTTCGGCTGTAGCCCTTGACCCAGGGCTGGGCCATGTCGGTCCAGATGCGGTGGACGTGGAATTTATAGGGCGCGTATGCGACCAGCAGGCGCTGGGCCTCGGTCATCAAGGCCAGCCGCTCGGGCCCGTCAGGCAGGGACTTCTGCTTGTCGTAGATGACGTCGAAAGCGCTCAGGTCGAAGCGCGGCTTGTTGGCATGGCCCTTGGCCTTGCCGGAGCCCAAGGCGAGGAAGGTGTCGCCATCCGGCGTGGTGCCCACCCAGCCGACGGCCCACATCTGCAGCTTGCCGGCGTTGGCCGCCTTGAGCTGCTCGGGGAATTTGCCGATCTTGAAGCTCATGCGGATGCCTAAAGCGGCCATGTTCTTCTGCCACTGCTCGGCGAGCTGGCGGCGTTCGCCGTCGGCCAGCGTGGAGTATTCGATGGACAGCGGCTGGCCGTCGGGCTGCTCGCGCCAGCCGTCGCCGTCGCGGTCCACGTAACCGTATAGGTCCAGCAGTGCCTTGGCCTTGGCGAGGCTGAACTCGCTCATCTCCGACTTGAAGGCCGGGTCGTAGCCGAAGACGGTGGTCGGGATAGGCCCCTGGCTCTTCAGCGCCTGGCCGCGGCGCACGAGGCGGATTTCCTTGTCCAGGTCCACGGCCAGGTTGATGGCGCGGCGCAGCGCGATGCGCTCGGGCGTGTAGCCGCCGACGACCGGGTCCTCCATGTTGAAGTAGCTGACCGAGATGTCGGCGCGCGGGTAGCGTGTCGCCGTGATGCCTTGCTTGGCCAGGTTGGGCGCCAGGCGGTTGCCGGGCATGGCGACGCTGGCGAAGTCGATGGGCACCTCCTCAATGACGTCAGCCTCGCCGCGCAGGAAGGACAGCCAGCGCGGCTGGGCCTCTTCGATGATGTCGATGACGACGCGGTCCACCAGCGGCAGCTTCTTGCCCTGCAGCGCGGCGACCTCGGCCTTGAGCTTGTCGCTGGCGTCGGGTGGCGCGATCTCGGCATAGCGCTGGTCGCGGTAGTTGGGGTTCTTCTCAAGCACGACGCGCGAGCTGCGCCGCCACTCGGCCAGGCGAAAGGCGTTGGTGCCGACCGGGTGCTCCATGATCTTGCTGCCGTAGAACTCCACCACCTCTCGGGCGACGGCGCCCAGGAAGCCGGCGTCGGCGAATTGCTGGACGAAGCGCGGGTCGCCGACGCCGAGCTTGATCTGGAAGGCGTAGCGGTCCAGGGCTTTCAAGCCCTCGACCTCACGGTCGTAATCGAAAGGCTTCTTGGCCTTCATCAGGTCACGGCGCAGTTCCGACAGGCCCAGGATCTTGACGTTCTCCAGGATGTAGAGGTTGCCGCTCTTGAGCGCGGGGTCGTAGTGGCGCTTGACGCTGTAGACGTAGTCCGCCGCGGTCAGCTCGCGCTTCCTGCCGCCAAAGGCCGGGTCGTCCGAGAAGTAGATGCCGGGCTTGACCCGCATCGTGATGGTCTTGAAGTCAGTGCTGATCTCGGGCATCTCGGCCAGCGTGGCCGGGCGCAGCTTGAAGGGGCGGGCGCCGAAGTCGTATTCCAGCGGCGCGTCGAGGATGCCGCCGAGGATGTCCTTGGAGTACTTGTCGGTCACCTGGGCCGGGTCGAAGCCGGTCTCCGCGACCTTGAAGGCGTAGCGCAACACCTTGTCCTGGGCTTGTGCGGCGGTCAGGGCGCTGGCGAGCAAAAGGGCGGTGAACAGGAAGGGGAGCTTCATCGCGGATGCGCGGTGGCAGGAAAGTCGCGGAGTCTAGTGAAACCGTCAGGACAAAGCCGAAGGAGGCTCGCATAGACTCCGCCCCGTTCTCTCGTGTAACCCCGCATCCACGGCGGGGTTTGTGGTTTCTGGAGCCCTGAATGGCGGCCTATCTGATCCGACGCCTGTGGCAGATGATCCCGACCCTGCTCGGTGTCGTGCTGCTGGTGTTCTTCCTCTTCAAATACTTCGGCAGCGACCCGGCCATCATCCTGGGTGGCCTGAACGCGAGCCCGGAGCAGATCGAATCCATCCGCGAACAGCTCGGCCTGAACAAGCCGGTCTGGGAGCAGCTGTGGATCTTCATCAAGCAGATCGTCACCTTCGACTGGGGCGTGAGTTGGGCGACACGCGAGTCGGTGGCCAACCTGTTCGCCACCCGGCTGCCCGCCACGCTGACGGTCACGGTGCCCATCCTCATCCTGGAAGTGCTGCTGGCCATCCCTTTCGCGCTGGCAGTGGCCACCGTGCGTGGCAGCCTGACGGACCGTGCGGTGATGGTCAGCACCACGGTGGCCGTGTCCATCTCGCTGCTGGTCTACGTCATCCTGGCGCAGTACTTCTTCGCCTTCCGTGTCGGCTGGTTCCCGGTGCAGGGCTGGACGAACAGCCATTGGACCAACCTGACCACCTATGCGCCGCTGCCCATCCTGGTGGCCGTGGCGGTGGCAATGGCGCCGCAGATTCGCCTGTACCGAAGCTTCTTCCTTGATGAGATCGGCCACGACTATGTGCGGACGGCGCGTGCCAAAGGCATGACCGAGGGCACCGTGCTGCTCAAGCATGTGCTGCGCAACGCGATGATCCCCATCCTGACGAATGTGTCGGTGCTGCTGCCTGGCGTGTTGGTGGGCAGCTTCCTTATCGAGGTGTTCTTCTCCATTCCCGGCCTCGGCCGTGAGCTGCTGCTGGCCGTCAACCGCGGCGACTATCCCGTCATCCAGGCCTTCGCGATCTACCTGGCCGCTTTGACGATGACGGTCAATCTTGTGGTTGACCTGCTCTACAAAGTCGTCGATCCGCGGGTGGTGCTGAAATGAGCATGGTCTCGAACTCCTCCGGCGGCGTCTGGGCCGCGTCCTGGCGACGTCTGCGCACCGACCGCGTTGGCATCGTATCGATGAGCATCGTCGGCGCCTTCCTCATCCTCGTGCTGCTGGCTGCCACCAACCTGATCGCGTCCGGCTGGCAGCAGGAGGTCGGTGTGCCGAATGCGCCACCGACGATGATCGGCCCCCAACCGCAGGAAGACACGGGCACGATCGCCGCGCCCAAGGGCCCGAACGTCGACCTGTCCGACATCGACCCGCTGGCGCCGCGCTATGGCGAATGGGCCGAGCGTGCCAAGGCATTCAAGACTGATGAGGCTGTCAAGGCGGAGACGCTGCCGTTTGGCGGCGACCGACTGGGCCGGAGCGTTCTGGACAAGGTGATCAAGGGCGCCCAGGTGTCGATCATGGTGGGCCTGCTTGGTGCACTGGTGGCCACCTTTATCGGCACCATGCTGGGCGCGCTGTCGGGCTACTTCGGCGGCAAGGTCGGCGACTTTCTGGAGTGGATCTACAACGTCTTCACCGCCATCCCTTCCATCGTGCTGCTGTTTGCGTTCGCGGCGGTAGCCCAGCACATGGACTTGAGCACGCTGGACGCCGCGATCGGCAGGTCCAGCCGCCAGGTGCTGATGGTGGCGCTGATCCTGGCCCTGACGGGCTGGACCGGCATCTATCGCCTCATCCGCGCGGAGTTCATGAAGCATCGTGTGCGCGAGTACGTGCGCTCGGCCGAAGCGATCGGCGCCAGCCAGTGGTCGCGCATGTTCAAGCACATCCTGCCGAACGTCTCGCACGTCGCGCTGGTGCAACTGTCGCTGCACGTCGTCAGCTTCATCAAGAGCGAGGTCATCCTGAGCTATCTGGGCCTTGGCGTCAGCGTTGACCAGGTCTCGTGGGGCACGATGCTGGGCGAGGCGCAGAACGAGCTCATCCTGGGCTATTGGTGGCAGCTCGCCGCCGTCGCGGTCTTCATGGCCGTCTTCGTCACCGCGTTCGCGTTGTTCACCGATGCGCTGCGCGATGCGCTCGACCCGAAACTACGCGGTCTGGAGTGACCATGCTGTTGAGCATCCAAGACCTCAAGGTCGCCTTCCGCATGGGCAAGGTCGACGGCGTCATGCAGCGCCAGGTGGCCGTCAAGGGCGTCAGCTTCGACGTGCCGGAGAACAGCACCGTGGCGCTGGTCGGCGAGTCGGGCTCGGGCAAGAGCGTGACGGCGATGTCCGTGCTCAACCTGCTGCCCAGCAACGCCGAGCGCGAAGGGCGCATCCTGTTCCAGGGCCGCGACCTGCTGCAGGCTTCCCTGCGCGATCTGCAGGCCATCCGCGGCCGCGACATCGCCTGCGTCTTCCAGGACCCGATGAGCTCGCTGAACCCGGTCTTCGACGTGGCCACGCAGATCCGCGAGCCGCTGATGAAGCACATGGGCATGAGCCGCCGCCAAGCGCTGGTGCGTGCCGAGGAGCTGCTCAACGAGGTCGGCATCCCCGAGCCCAAGCGGCGCCTGAGGGCCTATCCGCACGAGATGTCCGGCGGCCAGCAGCAGCGCGTGATGATCGCCGTGGCCCTGGCCTGCAGCCCGAAGCTGCTGATCGCCGACGAGCCGACGACGGCGCTGGACGTGACCATCCAGCGCCAGGTGATGGAGCTGATGGCTAGGCTCAAGGAATCGCACAAGATGAGCCTGCTGTTCATCTCCCACGACCTCGGCGTCGTCGGTGAGATCTCGGACCAGGTCGTCGTCATGCGCCACGGCCAGGTGCGCGAGAACGCACCGGTGGCGCAGATCTTCAACGACCCGCAGGACGCCTACACCAAGGCCCTGCTGGCCTGCCGGCCGTCGCTGACGGAGAACCCGGCACGCCTGATGGTCATCGACGACCACATCGCCGGCCGCGCGGCCGGCAACGACGCGAAGGTGAAGGACGACAGCGCGCCCGTCATCATGGAAGTGACCGGCCTGCAGAAAAGCTTCTGGCTCAAGGACGGCTTGTTCGGCAAGCGCGAGTTCAAGGCCGTCAAGGGTGTGAGCTTCAAGCTGCGCAAGGGCCACACGCTGGGCGTTGTTGGCGAGTCCGGCTCGGGCAAGACGACCATGGGCCTGACGCTGCTGCGCCTGCACGAACCCACCGGCGGCCAGGTGCTGTTCGAGGGCAAGGATCTGCTGAAGATGAGCGGAAGCGACTGGCAGCAGATGCGCCGGCGCATCCAGGTCGTGTTCCAGAACCCCTATGCCTCGCTGAACCCGCGCTTCACCATCGGCCAGACGCTGCGCGAGCCGATGGAGATCCACAGCATCGGCACCAGCACCGCCGACCGCGAGGCCCGTGCCGTCGCCCTGTTGAAGAAGGTGGGCCTGGACGAGAGCGCAATGGCCAAGTACCCGCACGAGTTCTCGGGCGGCCAACGCCAGCGCATTGCCATCGCGCGCTGCCTGACGCTGCAGCCCGAGGTGCTGGTGCTGGACGAGGCGGTGTCGGCGCTGGACGTGTCGGTGCAGGCCCAGGTGCTCAACCTGCTGAAGGACCTGCAGGACGAATTCGGCCTGAGCTACATCTTCATCAGCCACGACCTGGCCGTCGTCAAGTTCATCTCCGACGAGGTGCTGGTGATGCAGAACGGCGACGTTGTCGAGCAGGCACCCACGCGCGAGATCATCCAGGCCCCGCGTGAGGATTACACGCGCCGCCTGCTTGGCGCGGTGCCGCGCGGATATCAGGGGCCCGGCGCCCGACCGGCCTAGCCTGGCGATTCTTACGGTTGCGTGTAATTTCAACGGTCTCTGACGTGGGATCCGCAACAGCCAGGCCGAACCGCGCTGAAATCAGCAGCGCGGCCCGGCAAGCCCGGCCGCCAACCGTTTCGATGCATCAATCCCTGGCTTCACGATCGACGCTGTGCGCGGCGCTGGCCGCATTGGCATTGCTGTGCGCCTGCTCGCCCAGCGAGGGTCCCGGTGCGCCCGCCTCCGCCGCATCGAACGTGCCGGACGAAGGCCTGGCCCATGACCTCGAACGCATCGAGCGCGCTGCCCGCGCCAAGCCCGCGGCGCTGGAGCAGGAGCTGCGGGTCCGCGGCGAAAAGCTGCCAGCCGGCAGCGCCGCTGAGCTGGACGTGCTGGCCCTGCGTGGGTTGCTCGCCGCCTATGCACGCGACCGCGCGCTGACCGACCAGATCACCCAGCGCCTGCGCGACTGGCCAGCCGGTGAACTGCGCGCCGCGGCCGCCGTCGCAGCCGCCAGCACCAGCGCCGAATACCTGCGCTCGCACGGCGACCTGCGCGAGGCGCGCAAGACGCTGCTGGCCGTGGACGCCGCCCAGCTCAATGCCGCCGCGCCCGTGTTCCGCTGGCGCTACCACCACCAGCTCATGGCCATCGCCAGCGATTCGGGTGAACTCGACCTGTCGCTGAACCAGGGCCACGCTGCCCAGCGCCTGGCCGAACAGATCGGCCGGCCCTGGCGCGTGGCGTTGACGCTGGTGGACCTGGCCTTCACGTCCAGCCGTGCGGACACGCCGGCGCGCGCCCGCCAGCTCATCGGCCAGGCGCTCACCGAGGCCCAGAAGGACCCGGACCCGATGACGCTGAACCAGGTCTACACGATGCGTGGCATCGTCTACGCCGAGGACAGTGACTCCAGCATCACGCTACAGGCCAATTCGGATGCGCTGGAACAGGCCACGCGCGCTGGTGCCGACTCGGTGCGCGCCCTGGGCCTGGCCAACTTCGCCGACTATCACCTGCGCCAGGGCCACCCGGCGCGGGCGCTGGAACTCGCCGAGCAGGCGCTGCCGCTGGCGCGCGCGACGCGCAACATCAGCGCCGAAAGCGTCGCCCGCTCCAACATCGGCCTGGCCAAGATCGCCATGGGCCGCATCGCCGAGGGCCGCGACGACGTGCGCGCCGGCATCACGCTGGACGAACAGCAGGGCGCCATGTCCTACGCCTCCGCCGGCTGGCAGGAGCTCGCGGGTTATCTGGAACGCGCCGGCGACCTGGCCGGCGCCATCTCCGCCTACCGCGAGCATCGCCGCATGGACGAGCGCGTGCTGCGCGACGAGACCCGCAAGCTGCTGCTGGAGGCCCAGGAGCGCCAGGACGCCGAACAGCGTGCGCGCGACATCGAGCTGCTCAACCGCGACAACGCCCTCAAGGCCGAGCAGGTCCACCAGCGCAACCTGGCGCTGACGCTGTGGTCGGCCATGGGCGGCTGCGTGCTGGTGTCGCTGGGCCTGCTCTGGCAGGCCTTCCGCCGCGTGCGTCGCACCAACGAGGCGCTGGCCCACAGCAATGCCTCGCTGAAGCGCCAGAGCGAGACCGACCCCTTGACCGGGCTGGCCAACCGCCGCCACTTCCAGGCCGCGATCAAGACCCTGGCCAGCGGCGAGGGTCTGGCGGCCAGTCTCTTCCTCATCGACATCGACCACTTCAAGCGCATCAACGACAGCTTCGGCCATGCCGCCGGTGACACCGTCCTCATCGAGATTGCCGAGCGGCTGCGCCAGGCCGTGCGCGACGACGACCTCATCGTGCGCTGGGGCGGCGAGGAATTCCTTATCGTGGCACGCAGCCACGACGGCATGCTGGCGAACCAGCTGGCCCAGCGTCTGCTCGACCTGGTCGGCAGCAAGCCTGTTCTGTATGAGGGCCGTGAGGTGACTGTCACGGCCTCCATCGGCTTCGTCAGCCTGCCGGTGGCGCCGCACGGGCTGCGCCTGTCCTGGGAGCGCGCCATCGACCTCGTCGACACCGTCATGTACCTGGCCAAGGCGCATGGCCGCAACAAGGCCTATGGCGTCGAGCGCATTCATGCCGAGGATGCCCTGGCCGCGGCGCAGTTGACGGCCCGGCTGGAGGCCGCCTGGGCCGAGGGCCTGGTGGGCCTGCAGGCCCTCAGCGGCCCGGCCCGCGCGGCCGACAGCGGCTTCCATCCCGACGCCGCCAGCCGGCCGGCCAACGCATGAGAACCATTGCGTTGCTGCTGCTGCTGATGCTGGCTTCGGGCTTTGCGACCGCAGCACCGGTCACGGCCCCCGACCCGGTGGCCGAGGACACCCTGCTGGCCAACATCACCCGCCGCGCCTTCGATGCGCCCGAGGCCATGCTGGCCGAGCTGCAGCAGCGCTGGCCCACCCATGCCGAACCCGGTCAGCCGCGCGAGGCCGCCTGGCTGATGGCGCGGGGCCGTGTGCTGCTGGCCGCCGGCCAGGCCGGGGCGGCCGATGCCGTTGCCGTGCAACTGATGGGCCGCGAGGACGGCGTCGACCGCAGCTGGGTGCTGCGTGCCCTGGCTCAGGAACGTACCGGCAGATCCGCCACGGCCCTGGCTGCCCGGGCCCTGGCGGGCCTGGACAAACGCTGCCCCGTCGGCGATGAGGTGCGTGCCGTGCGCGAGCAGGGCTGCGACTTCCGCAGCGCCTGGGAGGCCCTGCGCATCCTGCAGCGCGAGCAATACGCCCAGGGCGCCTTCGCCGTCGCCGAGGCCAGCATCAGGCGAGCCCTGGCCCTGGCCCGTGCCGGCGATGACAAGCATCTGACCGCCCTCAGCCACGGCATGCTGGCGGTGGCGCAGCAGGCCCAGGACCGCATGGACGCCGCGCGTGCCGAGCTGCGTGCCGCCGCGGCCGAGGCCGCGGGCGACCTCGTGGCCGGCGCCCGCGTGCGCAACTACGAGGCCGCGGTCGAGCGCCGCGCCCGCGACATGGCGGCTTCGCGCAGCGCCGTCGAGGCCGCGCTGCTGCTGGCCGAGCAGGCCGACGCGCCCCACCTGGCCGCGCAACTGCGCTCCAACCTGGTGGACTCCTACATGCATCTGGGCATGGCCAAGGAGGCGCTGGTCGCCGGGCAGCGTGCCATGCCGGTGCTGCAGCGCTTCGGCGACCGCTTCTACGAGCGCAGCCTGCACCACAACCTGGCCGTGGCCCACATCAAGCTGCGCCAGTTCGACCAGGCCCGCCAGGAGCTCGCCAAGGTCGGCGAGTTCGGCACCGACCCGGCCGACCTGGTGCCGCGCGCCCGCGAGCTGCGTGAGCTGGGCGACACCTGGGGCGAGGCGGGCCAGTACAAGGAGGCGCTGGCGGCCCTGCATGCCGAGCGGGATCTCAACACCCGCGCCAACGAGCGCAACCGCGCGGCGGCGTTGGAGGAGCTGGGCCGCAAATACGACAGCGCCGCCAAGCAGCGCGACCTCGACCTGCTGGCCCGCGACGGCCAGCTCAAGGACCAGCAGATCTCCAACCAGCAGCTCGCGCAGCAGGTCGGCTTCGCCATCGGCGCGCTGCTGCTGCTGTCCGTCGCCCTCATCGGCGTGACGCTGGTGCGCATGCGCCGCGCCCAGGCGCGCCTCACGGCCAACCAGAGCCTGTTGCGGGCCCAGAGCGAACGCGATCCGCTGACCGACCTGTCCAACCGGCGCCACTTCCTGGCCGTCATGGACCAGAGCGCCCGCGACGCCAAGGGCGAGGGCTTTGTCGGCGCGCTGATGATGATCGACATCGACCACTTCAAGAACGTCAACGACTGGCACGGCCACGCGGCCGGCGATGCCGTCATCGTCGAGGTGGCACGCCGCATCCGCGCCGCCGTGCGCGATACCGATCTCGTGGTGCGCTGGGGCGGCGAGGAGTTCCTCGTCTTCGCGCCCGCGCTGCCTGGCGACGACCTCGCGCTGATGGCCGAGCGCGTCCTGCGCGGCATCGGCAGCCAGCCGATCGAGACCGCCGAGGGCCCGCTGCGCATCACGGTGTCGATCGGATTCGCGAGCTTCCCCCTCGGCGGCGCGGCCGGCGCGGGCCTGCGCCTGCATTGGGAGCAGGCCGTCAACTGGGCCGACATGGTGCTGTACCAGGCCAAGGCCGAGGGTCGCAACCGTGGTGTCGGCATCAGTGCCGTCGAGGCCCCCAACGCCCATGCGCTGGCCGCCGTGCTGCAGGACTTCGACGCCGCCTGCATGAATGGCCAGGTCAAGCTCAGGCAGCTGCCGGGGCCGCAATGAGGCCCCTCGTCCAAGGAGTACCTTGGCCGGCCTTGCAGGCCGCGCTGCGGCATGAGCCGCAGCCCTTCGGCAGGCACATCCCGCCCACCGGGCGCGATGTGTCCGGCCTCAGCCCCCGCGGGGGCGGCGATGCTTGCGGCATTGAGCCTCAAGCACATCGCCATGGCGGGCCGGCTAGGGAGCGGCCCGGCGCTCGGCCCGCGGGCCCCCATGCGGAGTGGCAAGCATGACACTGCCGCCGCTGCAGCGCCGCAGCTTGCTGATGTGGCTGGCCGCTTTGTCGGCGCCATCGGCTTACAGCCAGCCCAGTGGCCCATGGCCGACGCGGCCGCTGCGCATCGTCGTGCCCTATGCAGTGGGCGGCGCGGCCGACGTCGCCGCCCGTCAGCTCGCGCCCGAGCTGCAGAAGAGCCTGGGCCAGCCCGTCATCATCGACATCAAGCCCGGCGCCGACGGCAATATCGGCACCGCCGAAGTCGCCGGCGCCAGCGATGGCCACACGCTGCTGATGGGCAGCGTTGGCACGCATGTCATCAACCCGCTGCTGTGGCGCCGCCTGCCCTATGACGCGGTGAAGGATTTCGCGCCGATCAGCCTGGTCGCGACCGTGCCGCTGGTGCTCGTCATCAACCCAGGTGTCGCGCAAGCCTTGGGCGTGCGCAGCGTGAGCGACCTGGTGCACGCCGCCACCACCCAGCCTGGGCGCCTGCACATCGCCTCCGGCGGCAACGGCAACCCGACGCACCTGTCCGGCGAGCTCTTCAAGCGCCTGACCCAGACCTACATGCTGCACTTCCCCTATCGCAGCGCGGCCTCGGCCCAGCAGGACGTCATCGCCGGCAACATGGACCTGATGTTCGACTCCCTGCCCTCGGCCCTGCCGCAGATCAAGGCCGGCAAGCTGCTGGCCCTGGGCGTCACGAGTGCGCGGCGCAGCCCCAGCCTGCCGGAGCTGCCCACCGTCGAAGAAGCCGGCGGGCCGGCGCTCAAGGGCTATGAGGCCAGTGCCTGGATCGGCCTGTTTTCTCCCAGCGGCCAGCCGGCGGAGCAGCTTGCCCGCCTGCAGCGTGACAGCGTTGCCGCACTCGCCAGTCCCGCGCTGCGCGAGCGGCTGACCGCACGTGGCATGCTCGTGCATGGCGGCGGCGGGCCGGAGTTCGCTGCGCTGATTGCCGCCGAGACGGCCAAGTGGGCGCGCGTCGTCCAGCTTTCGGGCGTCAAGGTAGACAGATAGAGTGAGCCCCTCGCCCGGTCTTGCTCTGCTGGACGCGGGCAAGCCCAGTCGGTCCCCCGTGGGGACGACGATGCTTGCGGCATTGAGCCGCAAGCACATCGCCAGCGCGGGCCGGCTTGGGAGCGGCCCGGCGCTCGGCCCGAACGCGCATCACTGATGGAGATCGCCATGAAGCTGAACCGTCGCCAAGTTGCGGCCCTGGCCGGCAGCCTCGCGCTGCCCGCCGCCGCCCAGGCACCGTGGCCGAGCAAGCCCATCCGTCTCGTCGTGCCCTTCACACCCGGCGGCACGACCGACCTGCTGGCCCGTGCAATGGCGCCCGAACTGCAGCAGCGCCTGGGGCAGGCTGTCGTCGTCGACAACAAGCCTGGCGCTGGCGGCAATATCGGTTCGGCCGAGGTCGCCAAGGCCACGGACGGCCACACGCTGCTGATGGGCACCGTCGGCACGCATGCGATCAACGCGTCTCTCTACCCCAAGCTGCCCTACGACCCGGCGAAGGACTTCGCGCCCATCACGCTGGTCGCGGCCGTGCCCAATGTGCTGGTGCTCAACCCCGCCAATGCAGCGCGTTATGGCATCCGCAACGTGGCCGATCTGATCCGCGTCGCGCGCGCCAATCCCGGCAAGCTGAACATGGCGTCCAGCGGCAACGGCACGTCCATCCACCTGGCCGGCGAGCTGTTCAAGAGCATGACGGGCAGCTTCATGCTGCACTTCCCCTACCGCGGCTCGGGTCCCGCCCTGCTCGACCTGATCGCCGGCAACACCGACCTGATGTTCGACAACCTGCCCTCGGCCCTGCCGCAGATCAAGGCCGGCAAGCTGCTGGCCCTGGCCGTCACCAGCGCTCAGCGCAGCCCGGCCGTGCCCGACCTGCCCACGGTGGCCGAGGCGGGTAGCGCGGTCCTGAAGGGCTATGAAGCCAGCTCCTGGTTCGGCCTGTTGGCGCCTGCCCACCAGCCGGCCGACCAGGTCGCCCGCTTGCAGCGCGAAGCCGCGGCGGCGCTGAATACGCCGGCGCTGCGCGAACGGATGGCGGGGCAGGGCGCAGTGGCTGGTGGGGGCTCCTCCGCGGAGTTCGCGGCGCTCATCGCCAGCGAGACCCTCAAGTGGGCCAAGGTCGTGAAGGTCTCGGGCGCCAAGGTCGACTAGATGAAGCCCCTCGTCCAAGGCTTACCTTGGCCGGTCCCCCGAGAGGACGGCGATGCTTGCGGCATCGAGCCGCAAGCACATCGCCAGTGCGGGCCGGCTAGGGAGCGGCCCGTCGCTCAGCCCGCAAGACTCATTCACGGCATCGATCACCGATGAGATTCATGCCCACCTGGCGCGCCGACTTGGTCGCCGGTGCTGTTGTCGCCGTGCTGCTGATCCCGCAGAGCCTGGCCTACGCGATGCTGGCCGGCCTGCCGCCGCAGGTGGGGCTGTATGCCAGCCTGCTGCCGCTGCTGGCCTATGCGGCCCTGGGCTCCAGCCCGGTGCTGGGCCTGGGCCCGGTGGCGGTGCTGGCGCTGATGATCGCGCAGGCCCTGGGCGCGTTGCCGGCCAGCGTCAGTGCGACCGAAGGTGCGCTCGTGCTCGCAGCCGAAGTGGGCCTGCTGCTGGCGGTGGCCGCGCTGCTGCGCCTGGATGCGCTGTCCAGCCTGTTGTCGGTGCCGGCGCTGCGCGGCTTCGAGACCGGCGCGACGCTGATGATCGCGGCCGGCCAGCTGCCGGTGTTGCTGGGCAGTGCGGCGGCGGGCTTCACGCTGCCCGACCTGATCGCATCGGCCCCGCAGGGCGGCTTCGGCGTCGCCAGCGCGGTCTGGGGAGGCGCAGGCATCGCGCTGCTGCTGCTGTCGCGCCGGGCCGGCCCACGCCTGCTGGCGCGGCTGGCGCCGCTGCTGCTGCTGGTTGCGGCGATGGCGCTGTCGGCCTTCACGCCCGCCGCCATGGGCGTTGCCCAGGTCGGTGCGCTGCCGTCGCTGGTCTTGCCGCTCGGCTTGCCGCGGCTGGAGGCTGCGCTGTGGCTGCAGTTGCTACCGTCCGCAGCCCTGGTGGCCCTGATGGGTTTCGTTTCCAGCCTGGCGGT
This sequence comes from Roseateles sp. P5_E4, assembly GCF_054049255.1. Taxonomy (NCBI): domain Bacteria; kingdom Pseudomonadati; phylum Pseudomonadota; class Betaproteobacteria; order Burkholderiales; family Sphaerotilaceae; genus Roseateles; species Roseateles sp. P5_E4. The sequence goes on from NZ_JBFUMS010000010.1 coordinate 114,219, forward strand.
GTCGGAATCGCTGGCGCAGCGGCGTGGCGAAAAGCTGCTGCCGGCGGCCGAGATGCGCGGCCTGGCAGCGGCCAATCTGGTCGCGTCGGTCAGCGGCGGCATGCCGGTCGCGGGCAGCTTCTCGCGCAGCATCCTGCTGCACGAGGCCGGCTCGGCCAGCCGCTGGAGCCTGGTGTTCGTCTGCGCCTTCATGTTCGTCGCGATGCTGCTGCTGGCCGAGCCGCTGGCCCACCTGCCCAAGCCGGTGCTTGCCGCGACCATCGTCGTGGCGGTGCTGGGCGGCTTCACGCTGCGGCCCTACCGTGAGGCCTGGCGCTATGCGCGCGCCGAAGGGTTGTTGATGGTGGCCGTCACGGTGGCCGTGCTGTGCTGGAGCATCGCGGCCGCGCTGGCCATCGGCGTGGTGGGTTCTGTCGCGCTGCTGATCCAGCGCACGGCCCAGCCCCATGTCGCCCGCATCGGCCGCGTGCCGGGCACCCAGCATTACCGCAATCTCGAGCGCTACGCGGTCGAATGCCGGCCCGAGGTCGTGGGGCTGCGTGTCGACGAGAGCCTGGTGTTCACCAACGCCCGCGGCCTGGTCGACGCCGTGCTGGCCCATGTGCGCGAGCACCGCGAGAAGGTCGGCGCGCCGCAGCGCGTGCTGATGCTGATGGCGCCGGTCAACCACATCGATGTGTCGGGCCTGACCGCCCTGCAGGAGCTGCATGCGGCGCTGCGGGCCGAGGGGCTGAGGCTGGAGTTCTCCGAGGTCAAGGGCCCGGTGCTGGACAGGCTCAAGGCCGTCGGTTGGCTGGAGCGCTATGACGTTTCGCTCTACCTCAGCCACCACGAAGGCATCCAGGCCGGCGAACATGCCCTGAGGCCGAGTCTGGCTGACATGGACGCGCCTGGGCAGCTTTAGCCTTCATCTGCTACCGTCTTGGCCCAATTCCCGGTCCCCGGACGCCATGAACGACAAAGAGACATTGCTCGGCATCCGCCGTGGCATCGAGAAGGAAAGCCTGCGCGCCCTCCCCGGGGGCGGCCTGGCGTTGACACCGCATCCGGTGGCCCTCGGCGCGGCCCTGACCCATCCGCACATCACGACCGACTACAGCGAGTCGCAGCTGGAGCTCATCACCGGCGTGCATGCCGGTGTCGACGACTGCCTGCTGGAGCTGACCGAGGTCCACCAGGCCGTCTACCGGGCCCTTGCCGACGAGCGGCTCTGGGTGGGCTCCATGCCCTGCGGCCTGCCCACGGACGAGACCATCCCGATCGGCCGCTACGGTTCGAGCAATGTCGGCCGTGCCAAGAGCGTCTACCGCATGGGCCTGGGCCAGCGCTATGGCCGGCGCATGCAGACCATCTCGGGCATTCACTACAACTGGTCGTTGCCGGGCGTGTCGACGGAGGGCTATTTCGGTGCCATCCGCAACTTCCGCCGCGAGGGCTGGCTGCTGCTCTACCTCTTCGGCGCCAGCCCGGCGCTGTGCGACAGCTTCGTGCATGACCGCGAGCATGGCCTGCAGCGCCTCTCCAACCACACCCTCTACCTGCCGCACGCCACCTCGCTGCGCATGGGCCGGCTGGGCTACCAGAGCGACGCGCAGTCCAGCATCGCCGTCACCTACAACTGCCTGGAGAGCTATGCGGCCTCGCTGCAGGAGGCGCTGAGCCGGCCTTATCCGCCTTATGAGGCCATTGGCGTGCAGACGCCCGGCGGCGACTACAACCAGCTCTCCACCAGCCTGCTGCAGATCGAGAACGAGTTCTACAGCACCATTCGCGCCAAACGGGTGATCCGCTCCGGCGAGCGGCCGCTGCATGCGCTGCGCGAGCGCGGCGTCGAATACATCGAGGTGCGGCTGATGGACCTCGACCCCTTCGAGCCGGTCGGCATCGGTGCCGACGCCATCCGCGTGCTGGACGCCTTCCTGCTGCACTGCCTGAAGAGCGACAGCCCCGACGACACGCCCGACGAGATCGCCGCCAACAGCCGCAACCAGCACCGCGTGGCCGCCCGTGGCCGGGAGCCGGGCCTGATGCTGGAGCATTGGCGCGGGGGTGAGCGCAGCCTCGCCGACTGGGCCGGCGAGATCCTCGCCGCCTGCGCTGTGCACGCCGCAGCCCTTGACGCGGCCCATGGCGGCGACGCCTACCGCGCGGCCCTGCGCCGCGTCGGCCAGCGCCTGCAGCAGCCCGAGCTCTGCCCATCGGCGCGCGTGCTGACTGTGATGGCCCAGGACTTCGACGACAGCTATGTCGGCTTCACCCGCCGCCAGAGCGATGCCACGCGTGCGGCCCTGCTGGCGCTGCCGTTTCCAGACGAGCTGCAACGCCGCTTCGAGAAGATGGCGGCCGAGTCGCTGGCCGAGCAGGCCCGCATCGAGGCGGCCGACACCATGGATTTCGAGGAGTTCCGGCGCTTCTACGTGGCGCCGGCGCGGATGGCGGTTTAGGGCCGTTCGGCCCTAAATGCTGGGGTCCAGCGTTGCGTAGACCGACGAGCTGAAGCGCGGCCGGTCGTCCTGCGCGTCCTTCGCCCAGCGCGTCAGGTCCTCGGCCGGCATCGGGCGCGCGAACAAAAAGCCCTGCAGCTTGTCGCAGCGTTTGCCGCGCAGCACCTCGGCCTGGCCTTCGGTCTCGACCCCTTCTGCCACCACCTGCAGGCCTAGCGCATGGGCCAGTTCGATGACGGCCCTGACGATGGCGCGGGCGTCGGCGCTGCTCTCCAGGTCCTGGATGAAGCTGCGATCGATCTTGAGCTGCGACACCGGCAGGCGACGCAGATAGGCCAGGCTGGAATAGCCGGTGCCGAAATCGTCAATGGACAGGCACAGACCGAGTTCGGCCAGGCGCTGCAGTGAGCGTTCGGTGGCGGTGGCGTCGTCCATCGCGACGGACTCGGTGATCTCGCAGGTCAGTTGGCGGGCGTCGACGCCATACTGGGCCAGCGCCTCCTCGAAGCGGCGCACCAGGGCGTCGGGCTGGCGCAGCTGCTGCACCGACAGGTTGATGGCCACGCGCATCTGCAGGCCCGCCTCACGCCAAAGTGCAATCTGGCGGCAGGACTCCTTGATGACCCAGTCGCCCAGCGGCACGATCAGGCCGAAGCGCTCGGCCACGGGAACGAAGACGACCGGGCTGATCGCACCGCGCTGCGGATGCTGCCAGCGCAGCAGCGCCTCGACGCCCCTGACTTCGCCCTGGGCAGTGGCGATCTTGGGCTGGTAATGCAGGGCCAGGCGGCCGCTGCCGGTTTCGCCGGCCAGCGTGGCGCGCAGGTCGCGGGCCAACTCGACCTGCTCGCGCACGCCGGCCTGCATATGCGCCTCGAAGAACGCAAAACCATTGCCGCCCGCACGTTTGACCGCCTGCGCCGCCGAATCCGCCTGGGCCACCAGCGCCTCGCCGGGCCCGCTGCCGTCGTACAGCGCAATGCCGACCGAGGCCGACAGCCGCAGCGGCTGGCTGCCGGCGCCGGGCACGCCGGTCATGGGCTCGGCCAGCGCGTCCAGCAGGCGTTGGGCGATCTGGGCCAGCGTCGTCTCGCCGACATCGCCCTCTACCATCAGCACGAATTCATCGGCGGCCAGCCGGGCCAGGGTGTCATGGCCGCGGGCCAGGCCCTCCAGCCGGTGGGCGGTTTCGCGCAGCACCTGGTCGCCGGCCGCCAGGCCGAAGCTGTCATTGATGGGCTTGAAACCGTCCAGGTTGACGGCCAGCAAGGCCAGGCGGGCGCCCTCGCGGTGGCCGCGCGCGGCGGCATGCTGCAGGCGGTCGTCCAGCAGCTGGCGGTTGGCCAGGCCGGTCAGCGGGTCCCGCAACGCGATTTCCTGCAGCTCGGTCGTGGCGGCCTGCAGGGACTGCTGCAGCCGGTTGGTGCGGCGCTGGCCGCGGGCGTCCAGGGCCGAGGTGATCAGCGTCAGCAGCAGCAGCGCGAAGGTGGCGCCGGCGACGAGATTGCCGAGGTTGTCGCCGCGCAGCGCGTCGGCGCTGAGGCAGACCGTGCCTTCGGCAATGTCGGCGGCGGCCATGCCGGTGTAGTGCATGCCGGCCACGGCCGCACCCATGACGAGGGCCGCGACGAGCTGGCCCCAGCGGGCCCAGGCCCGCGGCAGCCTGCGCAGGCCGAAGAAGATGATGAGGGCCGCGGCGGCTGCGCCGGTGGCGACGGCGACCGAGGCCGCCACCAGGCCCCAGTGCCACTGGATGCCGGGGGCCAGCACCAGGGCGGCCATGCCGGTGTAGTGCATGGCGCAGATGCCAGCGCCCATGCTGATGGCGCCCACGGCCAGGCGGGTGGGCGTCAGCGCCTCTCCGGCCGCAACGCGCAGCGCGATGGCCGACACGCCCACGGCCGCGAGCCAGCTCAGCAGTGTGACGGCGCTGTCATAGCCGACGAGGAAGGGCAGCTTGAGGGCCAGCATGCCGACGAAATGCATGGCCCAGATGCCCGTGCCCATGGACAGCGAACCGGCAATCCACCAGGTGCGGGCGACCAGCGCATCGGGCGTGCGCACGCGTTGGGCGAGGTCCAGCGCCACATAGGAGGCGAAGGCAGCGGTCAGGTAGGACAGCACCACGACCGCCGGATCGAAGCGCAGCGCGAGTACGGCAGCGGACATGCCGCCAGTATGAAAGCCCGACGCAAGATTGGCCCGGCGCCATTCGCTTGCTGCGTGAAGGGGTGCCGGAACCCACGGCTCACGCTGGGGAGATGCGTGCAACGTGACCGGCCTCGCGCCCCACGGGGCGCGGATGGGCCTCTTGGCACAGGGCCGCAGGTCCCGGCGCACCAGCGCCGAGCGGCTCGCGCCAGCGAGCTGCGTGCCAAGTGACCAACAAAAAAAGACCCGGTCAGCAGGCTGCCGGGTCGTGAAGCCCTCAGGGTAGAGGGCGTCGTTGGGATGGAGGCACTCTAGAGCTTCGGCCGGCGCCCCGGTGGGCAATATTCACTTGCACTGCCCATAATCCCGCCATGTCAGCCCCCCAGCACCGCCCCACCGAAGCCCTGTCCGAAGCCGATCTGGAGCGCCTGCAGGCTCTGCTTGACGCCTTGCCGGCGCCGCTGGAACCGCTGGACGTCAGCATGGCCGACGGCTATCTCTGTGGCGTGCTGCTGCAGCCTTCAGTCGTGTCGCTGGAACAGTGGCTGCCGCCGCTGTTGGACAGCGAGGGGCGACCCATTCCCCAGCGCATCAGCGACGAGTTGATCGGGCTGCTGCGCCGCCGCCACAAGGAGCTGAACCTGGCCATCGTCGGTCGGCAGTGGTTCGACCCCTGGGTGTTCGAGCTCGACGAGGATGCCAGCCCCAGCGAAACCGTGCTGCCGTGGGTGGCCGGCTTTGCGCATGCGCTGGATGCCCATCCAGCACTGATGAAGCTGCCCGAGGAACCGCTGCTGGAGCCGCTGGCGGCCCTCTATCTGCACCTGGACCCGGACGACCTCGAGGACGCCGATACGCTGCTCGAGGAGATCGAGTCGCTGGAGCCGCCGACCGACCTGGAAGAAGCGGTCGAGGGGCTGGTCAGCGCGGTGTTGATGCTGGCGGACGTGTCTAGGCCATTGAAGCCGCAGCCGGCCCAAAAAGCCGTCGGGCGTGCAGGCCCAGGCCGGTCGCGACCGAAGCAAAGCGGTCGCCGCTGACGCGCGCCGCGGCGGGGAAGCCGGCGGCCATGCCGTCCACCAGCAGGCGCAGCCCGGTCGAGCCGCCGGTGAAGTAAAGGGCGTCGATCTGGCCGGCCTTCAGGCCGGCAAGCGCCACGGTTTCGTGGGCGGTCGAGATGATGCGGTCGAGGTCGGCGCGCAGCGCGTCCACCGCGGTCTTCTCGCTCAGCGGCAGCACCAGGCCGGTCTCGATGTGACCGAGGTCCACCGTCGTGTCCTCGCCGCCCGACACGGCAATCTTGGCGCCCTCGGCGCGAGCGGCCAACTCGTGGCCCAGGCGCTCCTCCAGCACCGTCATCAGCCGGGCGTGCTGGCGCACGTCGCTGAACCAGCTCTTCATGCCGCGCCACTCGGCCACGCGCAGCGGCGAGTAGCAGGTGTTGATCAGATGCCAGGTGGCCAGGTCGAAATAGATGCCGCTGGGCACCTCGCGTCCGCTGGGTCCCGTGGTGCGGTAGCCGAACTCCTGCAGCAGGCCGGCGAGTTCGATGTGGCGGTCGAAATCGGTGCCGGCGATGTGGATGCCGTGGCTGGCCAGGATGTCGTCGCGGCGCGCCAGGCGCTGCATGCGCTCGGGGCCGACGCGCACGATGGAGAAGTCGCTGGTGCCGCCACCGATGTCGGCGACCAGCACGACCTGTTCGCGCGTCGCCTGCTGCTCGAAGTCGAAGGCCGCCGCGATCGGTTCGTACTGGAAATGCACCTCGCGAAAGCCGACCGCGCGGGCACAGGCCTCCAGCTGGGCCTGGGCGGCCGCATCGCGCTCGGGCTCACTGTCGACGAAGAACACCGGCCGGCCCAGCACGGCGCGCTCGGGTTCGCCGGCCAGGCGGCGCAGCCGCTTCAGGTAGCCGGCGACGATGTCCGAATACTTGGCGCCGCGGCCGCCGCCCACGTCGGTGGTCTGGTCGATGAGGGGCGAGCCGAGGATGCTCTTCATCGAGCGCATCAGCCGGCCGTCGTGGCCCTCGACATAGGCAGCCACGGCGGCGCGGCCGAAGGCGCGCGGCGGGCCGTCGGCGTCGTGGGCGCCTTCGGTGAAGTAGAAGACCGCGGTCGGCATCGTGCGTTGAGCCGGTTCCAGCTCGATGAGATGCATCTCGCCGGCGGCCGTGCTGGCATTGGGCACCGCCACCGCGGAATTCGACGTGCCGAAGTCAATCGCGCAAAAAGGGGGAGGGGCAATCATTCGAATTACGGCCCTGGGAGGCCAGTCCTGACAAGTCCTGAAAAGTTCGGAGGAAAGGGCGCGGATTCTAGGAACACAATCGCGCGCCTGATTTGCGGAGATTCGATGAAGACGCGCCATTTCGCTCCCCTCCTGCTGGCTGCCGCACTGGCGGCCTGCGGCCAACGTTCCGAGCAGGACCTGCTCGCCGCCGCGCAAAAGCGCATGGAGCAGAAGGACGTCGGCGGTGCTGTCATTGAACTGAAGAATCTGCTGCAGCAGAACCCCGAGAACGCCAAGGCCCGGCATCTACTGGGCAAGGCGCTGCTGGATGCCGGTGACGTAGCCGGCGCCGAGATCGAGTTGCGCCGGGCCTGGGAGCTGGGCGCGCCGCGCGACGAACTGGCGCCGCTGCTGGCGCAAACGCTGCTGCTGTCGGGCCAGTCGCGCAAGTTGATCGGCGAATTCTCCGACCAGACCCTGGCCGACCCCGTGGCCCAGTCGACGTTGCAGCAATACCTGGCCATGGCTTTCCTGGCTCAGGGCAACGTGACCGAAGCGAAGGCGGCGGCCGGGCGAGCCCTGCAGCTGCAGCCCGAGTCCGAGGACGCCATCATCGTCAGCGCCCGCACCAAGGTGGCCGCCGGCTTTCCCGACGAGGCCCTCGCGGCGCTGGACCAGCTGATCCTGAAGAACCCCAAGGCGGGCAAGGCGCTGCTGCTCAAGGCCGAGGTGCTGCTGGCGCGCGGCAAGATGGATGAGGCCGAGCCGCTGCTGCGCGAAGTGCTGGTGCTGGATCCGCGCTCCTACGACGCGCGCTCGCTGCTGCTGCGCCTGGCGTTCGGTCGCCAGCAGATCGACGTGGCGACCAAGCTCGTCGACGAAATGCCGCCGGATCTCGCCAAGAAGCCGCAGGGTCGTTTCATGCAGGGCCAGCTCGCGCTGGCCAAGGGTGATGCGGCCAAGGCGAAAGAGCTGGCCGTGCCCCTGCTCAAGGTGATGCCCAACTACCTGCCGCTGCTGCGCCTGGCCTCGGGAGCCCATCAGCAGTTGGGCGAGCTTGCCGACGCGGAGAACCTGCTCAACCAGGCCCTCAAGCTCGCGCCTGAGGACCTGGCGCTGCGCCGCCAGTTCGCCGGGCTGCAGCTGCAGCGGCGCTCGCCCGCCAAGACGCTGGAGACGCTGCGCCCGATGCTTGAAAGCGGCCGCGCCGACGCCGACTCCCTGCTGATGGCCGGCAAGGCCCAGCTGATGCAGGGCAATTTCGAGGCTGCCGATCAGGCCTTCGGTGCCGCCGCCAAGCTGCGCCCTGACGACGCCAAGACCACCGCGGCCCTGGCACTGTCGGCCATCATTCGCGACAGCGCTGCGCCGGGCGGCGCCAGCCGGGCCAAAGCCGACGCGGCCATGAACCAGCTGCGCGACATTGCCGCCAAGGACAGCGGCAGCAGTTACGACCTGATGCTGATCAATGCGCTGCTGCGGCGCAATGACCTGCCTGCGGCCCTGGCAGCCCTGGACAGGCTAGCGCCCAAGATGAAGGACAGCCCGGTGCCGGACGGCCTGCGTGGGCGGATCCACCTCGTCCGCAAGGACACGGCGGCGGCGCAAGCCTCCTTCGAAGCCTCGCTGAAGGCCGATGCCGGCTATCTGCCCGCCGTGCTGGGCCTGGTCACGCTGGACATGCAGGCCAACCGCAGCGAGGCCGCCGTCAAGCGCCTGGAGAGCTTCGTCACGACCCAGCAGCATTCGCCGCAGGCCCGCCTGGCCCTGGCCGACCTGCTGGCGCAGACGCGTGCGCCGGTCGATCGCGTCACCGAGGTGCTCGCCGCCGGCGTGCGCGAGGAGCCGACCGAGGCCGCCCTGCGCGTGTCGTTGATCGACCACTACCTGCGCAACGGCGACGCCGCCAAGGCCGCCCAGGCGGCGCAGGAGGCCGCCGCCGCCCTGCCGCTCAACGCCGACCTGCTGGAGCGCCTGGCGCGCACCCAGCTAGCGTCGGGCGACAAGGCCCAGGCTGCCAAGACCTACGCGCGCCTGACGGTGATGGCGCCCACGCGCGCCCAAGGCTGGCTGGGCCTGGCCCAGCTGCGCTTCATGGAGAAGGACGACGCGGGCGCCGAGCGCGAAGTCAAGCGCGCGCTGGAAGCCGAACCGGCCTCCGTGCCGGCTCAGCGGCTGCTGATCCAGCTCGCCGCCCGCCAGGGCCGCGTCGACGAAGCGCTGACCGCCCTGCGCGAGCGCCAGAAGAAGAATCCGCAGGAGGCCTTTGCGCTGATGGCGGAGGCCGAGATCGAGAGCAATCGCCAGCACTACGACGGCGCCATCGCGGCCCTGCGCAAGGCCGTCGCCCTGCGCGAGCCGGCCGACGCCGCACCGCGTCTGTTCTCGGTGTTGATGGCGGCCAAGAAGCGTGACGAGGCGCAGGCCTTCGAGACCCAGTGGGCGGCTGCGCACCCGCAGGACCAGAGCTTCCCGGCAGCCACGGCCGACATCCTGCTGGCCCGCGGCGAACTCGACCCGGCGCTCGCCCGCTATGAAGCCCTGCTCAAGCGCAACCCTGACGCGCTGCCCATCATCAACAACGTCGCCTGGCTGCGCAGCAAGACCGGCAAGCCCGGTGCGCGCGAACTGGCCGAACGTGGCCTCAAGCTCAACCCCGACTACGCGGCCTTGCGAGACACCTATGCCACCGTGCTGGCCAACGAAAAGGACTTCAGCAAGGCGATCAGCGCGCAGCGCCAGCTCATCAGCGACCAGCCCGACCAGCCGGCCTACAAGCTCAACCTGGCACAGATCCTGATCCAGTCCGGCGACAAGCCGGCCGCCAAGGCGGAGCTTGAAGGCCTGGCCAAGCTGGGCAAGAAGTTCCCGCAGCAGGCCCAGGTCGAGGCGCTGCTGAAGACGCTCTGATCAGACCGAACCGTAGAAGCCGAAGGCCATGCCCGGCTTTCGGCCAGCGATCAACTCGGCCATCGCATGGCCCGAGCCGGCGCCATGCGTCCAGCCCAGGGTGCCGTGGCCGGCGTTGATCCACAGGTTGCGAGCCTTCTTGCTGCGGCCGATGTAGGGGATGTTGGTCGGCGTGCTGGGGCGCAGGCCGGTCCAGTAGTTGGGCTCGCTGGTGTCGGCCACACCGGGAAAGAGTTCCTCGTAGCGCTTGACCAGGGCGGCACAGCGCACCCGGGCCGTCGGTGAATCGAGGTTGAGGTCGAAGCCCGACAGCTCGGCCGTGCCGGCGATGCGGATGTGGTCGCCCAGGCGCGAGATGGCGATCTTGCGGGTGTCGTCCAGCAGGCTGACAACGCTGGCGGCCTCGGGCTTCTTCAGCCGCAGCGTGGCCGAGTAGCCCTTGGCGGGATAGATGTTCAGGTGCTCGCCGAGAGGCTGAACCAGGGCCGGCGTGTACGAGCCCATGGCGGCGACGAAGGCATCGGCTTTCAACATCAGGCGCTCGCCGCTGCGTATGTGGGCGACCTGCACGGACTCGATGCCGTCGCCCGCGCGCTGCAGTCCGAGGATGTCGTGCTCGTACAGGAATTGCGCGCCGCGTTCGGCGCACAGCCGGGCGAGCTTCTGCGTGAAGACCTTGGCGTCACCGCTTTCGTCGCTGGGCGTGAAGGTGCCGCCGAAGATGCGGTTGCCGAAGGCCGCCAGCGCCGGCTCGACCTTCAGCACCTCCTCACGGCCCAGCACGCGGCGGTCCACGCCATGGCGTCGCATGATCTCGGCGCCGGCGGCGCCGTTGTCGAAGTCGGCCTGGCTGGAGAAGAAATGCAGGATGCCGCGCTCCAGGCGGTCATATTCGATGCCGGTGCGCGCGACAAGATCTTTCAGCGAGGCATGCGAGTAGCGGCCCAGCTGCACGAGTTCCTCGACATTGCGCTCGAAGGCGGCGTTCGTGCACTGCATCAGGAAGGCCAGGCCCCAGCGCCACTGGTTGGGGTCCAGGCGCGGACGGAACAGCAGCGGCGAGTCGTCGCGCAACAGCCACTTGGCCACCTTGAAGGGTGCGCCGGCATTGGCCCAGGGTTCGCAGAAGCTGACCGAGATCTGCGCGCCGTTGGCGAAGCTGGTCTCCAGCGCGGCGTCCGGCTGGCGGTCGACGACGATGACCTCATGCCCCTCGTCGAGCAAATACCAGGCGGTGGCGATGCCGATGATGCCGGCGCCGAGAACGACGATCTTCATGGCTGTCCTTTTGAGTTCTTAGAGGGGTTGCAGGAGGAGTTGTAAACCCAGCGCGGCCATCAGCACAGCGACGAGGGCATCGATGACCCGCCAGGTGTGGGCGCTGCGCAACCGCGGCGCCGCCGCCGCCGCGCCGAAACCGAGCAGGCCAAACCACATCGCCGACGCCAGGCCGGCCCCGGCCGCGAAGGCGGTGCGCAGCTCGGCCGGCTGGCGCGCACCCAGGCCGCCGAGCAGCACGACGGTGTCCAGGTAGACGTGGGGATTCAGATAGGTGAAGGCAAAAGCGGCCGACAAGGTGGCGCCGAGGCTGGACGCGGCTGTTGCGGCATCCAGCCCGGGGGCGGGACGCCAGGCGCGCCGGGCGGCGAGCAGCGCGTAAATGAGCAGGAAGGCGGCGCCACCGAAGCGAAACACTTCCAGCAGAAGCGGCTGGCCCTGGATCAGCACACCGAGGCCGAAGACGCCCAGCGCAATCAGCAGCCAGTCCGACAGCGTGCAGACCGCGACGACGGCGCCGACGTGTTCCCGCTTGAGGCCTTGGCGCAGCACCAGCGCGTTCTGGGCACCAATGGCCAGGATGAGGCCGGCGCCCATGGCCCAGCCCTGCGCAAAGACGGCGGGCGCGGTTGCAGAGGCCAGAGCGGAGGCGGGCATCGGCAGATTCTCTGCATCGGCAGGCAATTCAAGAAGTGTCATTCATATTATTGGCCATACATTAGCAGTGCTAATGAATGACTTCGATCACGCCGCGCTGGACTGCCTGGCCGCCCTGGCCGACGAGCAGGGCTTCGAGCGTGCCGCCCAGCGCCTGTCGATCACGCAGAGCGCCGTGTCGCAACGCTTGCGGTCGCTGGAGGCCCAGGTCGGCCAGCCGCTGGTGGTGCGCTCGCGGCCGCTGCGGCTGACGGAGGCGGGCAAGGTGCTGCTGCGCTTTGCCCGGCAGTTGCAGGCGCTGCGCGTGGATGTGGCACGAGAACTGGGCGAGCGCGTCGCGCCGCAATCGCGCCTGGCCATTGCCGTCAACGCCGACAGCCTGGCGACCTGGGTGCCCGCAGCGCTGGACGCGCTCGTGCAGCGGGGCCTGCGTGAGGGCTATGGGCTGGAGCTCGTTGTCGACGACCAGGACTTCACCCACGACAGCCTGCGCCAGGGCGCGGTGCTCGGCTGCATGTCCACAGTGGCCGAGGCGCTGCAGGGCTGCCGGGTGCAGGCCCTGGGCGTCATGCGTTATGTGGCAGTGGCCAGCCCGGGTTTCCTGGCGAGCCAGTTGCCCGAAGGTTTGCACGCCGGCAACTTCGCCGACACCCCATTTCTCGTCTTCAACCGCAAGGACGACACGCAGGTGCAATGGGTGTCACAGGCCTTCGGCGTGCGCGGACCAAGGCTGCGCGAACGCTTTGTGCCGTCCAGCGAAGCCTATGTGCGCGCCGCCGCCATGGGTTGGGGCGTGGGCGTGGCGCCCGAGATCCAGGTTCGCGCCCTTGTCGAAGCCGGCCAGCTCGTCGTGCTCAGGCCGGAGATCGGCGTCGACGTGGCGCTGTACTGGCACCAATGGCAGTTGCAAGGGCGGGGCGCCCTGCTGGATCAGATCGGCCAGGCCCTGGCGGACGGCGCCAAGCTTGCGCTGGGCTGATCAGCGAGTGGCCGTCACTGGAGCCGATGCGGCCGTTGTCGGTGCTGCCACCTGGGCGAGCATCAAGTTGGTGCCGCCCTGTTCGGGATGTATGGCACTCGCCATCCACAACGTACAGACGAGCACGGTGGCAATCAGGCCGCTGGCGACCCACTTCAACAGTTCTGAACTCATGCAAAAAGCCGGGGGGCTTGGAGGTGGGGCAGCTTAAGCGCCGGACCCTGCGAACGTATCCTGAGCTCTAGGGAGGCGCAGAAAAGAATTGCAAAAGCGCAACGCTCCCCTCGGATCGGGGGCATCGGCCCGCAGACCCCATCAACACTGGGAAAAACAGGGGTTGCCCCTGTGCGGAAATGCCTGGCGAGGCAATATTTACTCACAGATGGGGGGTTCGGTTGTCACATGAATCCCGCACACTGGGTTCACGGTGCTGATGTTGTTGTCGGCCCGTCAAGCCAATGAGGTCTGCCATGCGATTCGTTCCAGCGCTGCGCTTCTTCCGCCGAGACGTCGCTGCGCGCAGCGAGCCGGATCCCGCCGACCTCGGCACCGCCTTCGGCCTGGATGCCTGCCTGGACGGCGTGGGCGTCAGCGAATATCGCAGCCAGCCGCCCAGTGATTTCCTCGAATCCCAGTCGTCTGTCGCGATTCAGGAATCGCCGCTGAGCTGGTTGTCGCGCCGAACGGCTTAGAGTTTCGGAATCCGAATCCGGCTCACCATCAACGAGCCGGATAGCGCGAACATCAGCACCAGCGGGTGCAACTTGAAGCCCGCCAGCCACCAGACGCCACCCCATAGCGCGTCACCGATGGCCCCCTGAACCGCGGCCACCCACAGCACAGCCACAAGCAGCATGGACGTCGGAATCGGCGTGCCCTCGAAATACGCCACCTTGTCCGAGCCTGCGCTGAGTTTTTCCGCCGTCACGTTGTAGCGCGCCAGCCGGCTGACGCCGCAGGCGACGAAGAACACCAGCACGATGCGGTCATACAGCCCCTGCATGCCGCAGCCGTAAGCGATCGCCGCGGGCGCGACGCCGAAGGAGATCACGTCGGCCAGGGAATCCAGCTCGCGGCCCAGGGCCGAGCTCTTCTGGCGCCAGCGCGCAATACGGCCGTCCAGCACGTCGAAGGCCAGCGCCAGCGGAATCAACGCACAGGCGTATTGCAGATGTTGGCGCTCGCCGGTCTGCAGGAAGCTCATCACGGCGAACAGGGCGCCCATGCCGGCGCAGGCATTGCCGAGGGTGAACCAATCGGCGAGATGGAACTCGCGGATCATCGAAAAGGGCTTGGGTTTTTCCATCAGGACCTCCTCCTCAACGCTGCTCCAGCGGATCGATGTCGTCGCGCCGGGACGGGCTCGCAGGCGGCCGGCTGACCGCTTTCACGACGAGATGAGGCACGAGCAGATGCAGTGGCATGCGAAGGTAATGGCTGCGAACGAAGAGCGCAAACTCGGCAACGCGCGTGCCCGGCGCCATCGAGCCGCGGTGGGCGCTGGTCAGGGCCCGCCTCAGCAAGCCCTGCATCAGCCAGCGCAACAGAGGGCCGGGCCGGGCAGGGCAGCGCTCCAGCACATCCTCGGGGACGGGTGTGTGCAGATGGCGCCGGCACAGGCAAAGGGCATAGAACAGCGGCCGGCCCAGCGACAGGGTTGCGGCGCGCGCCAGCAAGGTGTTCCAGAAGCCAGGCTCGGCAGCATGGCGGCGCAACAGGCTGTCGAGATCACTGAGGTCGCGCAGGCCGTGCCCCCATTCGCCCTCGTGCATCAGATGCGTCGCGCTGTGCAGGATCTGGTCCGGCGCCGACGGCAGGCTGAAACGCGGGAATTCCGTGACCGGCTGGGCGGCCGCCAGAAGCGGTGCGCTGTGGGTTTTGATGCGCGCCGTCAATGGCAGGATGTTGTGGTGCAGGTCCAGGTTGGTCTGGCGGCGTAGGTGCACCATCGGCGGTAGCTCGTGCATCCATCGTCGGTAGTAGCGTTCATCGTAGGCTGTCCCCGCAGCACTGGCCCAGCCACCGAGCATCAGCGCCGCCTCCGCCTCGTCGAGCTGCTCACGCGGCACCAGGATGTCGATGTCCGAGAACAGCCGGCCCGGGGCTGGCGGCAGATCGCCGGCGACATAGGCCGCGCCCTTGAGCAGCATCACGGGGCCGGGGAGGCTTGCCAGATCGCGGGACAGCAGCACCAGCTCCCAGCGCACGGCGCGCCGCTGTTCCTGGGAAACGCCCAGCAGCGCGCGCATCTGGCGGCGCACGGGCAAGGGCAGTGAGCGCTCGACGCCCGCCTCACGGGCCAGCGCACCCAGCCGGGCCAGCAAGCCGGCCGACACGGCCTGGCGCAGCAGCAGGTCCCAGGTCGCTTCGCCATGGGAAGCCATGAACGCCGGCTCGCGCAAGGAGCGCAGCAGCGGTTCCCATGCCGGCGTCATGACTTCAGCCCGTCAAGCGTGGCCAGCCCTTCCGCCAGGTCGGAGTAGCAGAAATCCCAGCACCCGCACGAATCGATCAACGCCGCCGTCAGCTCGAAACCCGCCCGGCCCAGCATGCTGTAGTTGAACGCATGACCGGCCAGCCGTTCGAAGGCCTGGGCCTTGGGCACCGGCGCCAGCTGCGTCGGCGCGCCGGCGTGCCAGCGCGGAAAGATCAGCTGCGTAGGCCGCGCCTGCTGTTGCTGGCCGGTCACGCTGGCGGCCGACGCGCGCAAATGGGAGACCGTGCCCTTGTGCGTGTCGCGGGCCGCCTCACCCAAGACGGCCTGCGGGGAGAAGCGGCGGATGATGGCGATCGACTGGTTCTTCAGGCTGACCGGACGGGCCAGCGGTGCGACCTGCCCGTCATCGCGGTCGATCATGGCCATCTCGTCAGAGAGCAGCCGCCAGCCCGACAGCATCAGCGCGGCCGTCAGCGTGCTTTTGCCGGCACCGGGGTCGCCCGGCATGACGAGGCATTGGCCGTCTTTCTCGAGTACCGCCGCGTGGAAGAGCAGGTAGTGATTCGCCTGGCTGGCCAGGCACCAGTTCATGCCCCATTCCAGCAGAGCGAAGGCGTGGTTGGCAGGCAGCGGCAGAAAGGGGCTGTGCTGATCCAGCCGGAATTCCACCTGGGCGCCAAGCCAGCGCCGCAGCCCGGTGACAGGCTGCACATGCACGTGGAAGTCGGCGATGCCGCCCTCGGGTTCCAGCTCGAAATCCGCGTACAACGCCGCCAGGCCCGCCGCCACGGGCGGGCAGCTGCTGTGGATGCGGTAGGCGAAGGGGCCAGTCCTGAGCGTCAGGCCGTCGTGCAGCCGTTGGCCAAGTTCCGCCGGGGCCAGCATGCCCAGCGTCAGCATCGCTGGACCAACAACAGCTGTTCGAGCTGTTGCAGCACATCGGCGGTCATTTCCGAATCGGCATCCATCAGCGCAGCCAGTTCATCGAACCCTGCCGGCGGCTGCTCGGCGAGGCGTCGCAGGGCGGGTACCAGCCAGGCGGCGAGGCGATGGGTGTCGTTGGACAGCGCGTGATGCACGAGGCAATCGTCACCCCAGACCCTGATCGACAGATCGGCCCCGTAAGTGAGCGCCCATCGAGGCGTTGACACTGGATCGGTGGTGGTCACGGAGTGGCTGCAGAAAGACTTCGGGCGTCGCTACGGACGCCCGAAGTGTCACACCGACGGTGCCGGCCGCTCAGGAGTACAGGCTCTGGAAGTAAGCCATGACCTGGTTGGCGTCCCAGGAGACCGTCGTATTGACCTGGTATTTGCCGCCCAGCGGGCAGACGGCATTGAACATCTTGATGGCTTGGGCGACCGTGATCGGGTAGTCGGTACCGACGTTCAGTGCATTCAGGATGGTCGCCACGGTGGCGCGGCCCAGCGCGTAGATCATCGTGTCGTTCTGGCCGCCGGGCGAATTCAGCACCTGCAGCAGGGTGGCCTTGCTCGTGCACAACCCGAACGCCGAATCGCGGTAGCCATAAACATTGCAGGCCGAGGACTCAGCCTTGTAGCGGAAGGCGTCCATCAGTGTCTGGCCACCGCTGATGAAGCCTCCGAAGACGGTGCCCTTGTTGCCGCCGAAGCTGCAACTCGCCGTGGGCAGAGTGCCCTTCAGCGTGCCGGCCGGCCAGGTGCTTGCGTTCTTCCAGTAGCCGGGCGACTTGCCGAGGAGCTTGCAGTCCGCCTTGCCAGGCCGCGGCGACGCATTGCCGGACATCTGGCCCGACACGGTGCAGTTGTAGGCCTGGCTCGCCAGCGCCGGTTTGCTCAACAGGCTGCCCAGCACGACCGGCGTGGCCGCGCCCGCTTGGGCAAAGCGCCGGCGAGACGCGTTCATCCGGGTCGAGGTCGGCCGGCCGGCGGACGCGTCGACGGAGGCCGGCACCTTGGGCGTCGACTGCGGGTCGTTGATTTGGCGTTCGCTCATGACAGTGTGCCTCGTGGATCCGTTTTTGGGTTGCACCAGACTAGGGCACAACTCGCTCTGGGCGTCAGAGCGGGCCGATGCTAATAGGGGGCTCGGCGGTTTGGATGGCAGTGTTTCACACAAAGCCTTTTGGGGGTCATCTGGCGCCCCCTTGATTGGGTGGGCCTGAATCAGGGACTTAGAGGGCGGCTGACGAAAACGTGTCACATGTCTTCAGATCGCCCGCTTCCAGGCCGCGCTTGAACCAGCGAACACGCTGCGCGCTGCTGCCGTGGGTGAAGCTTTCGGGCACGACGGCGCCCCGGGAGCGCTTTTGCAGGGTGTCGTCGCCGATCTGGGAGGCGGCGTTCAGCGCCTCCTCGATGTCGCCTTGCTCCAGCCAGCCTTTGCTGCGCTGCGACAGATTCGCCCAGACACCGGCAAAGCAGTCCGCCTGCAGCTCCAGCTTGACGCTCATGGCGTTCGCCTCGCGCTCGGAGACGCGGCCGCGGGCGCGATCCAGCTTTTCGGTCGTGCCCATCAGGTTCTGCAGGTGGTGGCCGACCTCGTGGGCGATGACATAGGCCTGGGCGAAGTCGCCCGGCGCGCCCAGGCGCTGTCGCAAGGTGTCGTAGAAGCCCAGGTCGATGTAGACCTTGCGGTCGGCGGGGCAGTAGAACGGGCCCATGGCGGCCTCGCCGGTGCCGCAGCCGGTGGGCCAGCGGTCGCGGAAGATGACAAGCTTGGGAGCGGGGTATTGCTGGCCTGCGCGTTGGAAGTAGGCGCCCCAGACGTCTTCGGTATCCGCCAGTACCTTGCTGACGAATACCGCACCCGGATCCTTGGGGTGTTGCTCGGCCGGCGCGCCCGGCTGGACCTGCGGCGCAGCGCCGCCCCCGCCGTCGAGCAGCCCGAGCACCGTCAGCGGGTTGATGCCGAAGGCCCAGGATGCCAGCAGGGCGATGACGACACCGCCCAGGCTCAGGCCGCGCCCGCCGATGGGCAGGCCGCCACCCCCGCTGCTGCTGCCACGGACATCTTCGACGTTGTCGCTCTCACGCTGGCCATCCAACTTCATGCTGTCTCTCCTGCTGATCGGGCAATCCTACGGCCCATGACCGCCAAAACGCAGTCCGTCGCCTCTCGCGGGCGTCGCACCGGCCGGCTGGACACACTGCCGCCGCATCGCCGAACCAGGAGCCCCCATGAAACGCCTCGCCCTGCTGACCCTTGCCGCCGCCCTTGCCACCAGCAGCTTTGCCGGCGACAACGACTGGCATCTGCGCATCAAGAAGGAATCCGACGGCTGGACGGCCCACTTCAGCGGTCCCATCGACTACGGCAGCGGCAAGAACCGCATCAAGGGCTCGGGCGTCAAGGTCGAGAAGGCGCGCGCCCTCGGCAGCTTCAGCAAGCTGCGCATCGACGGCCCCTTCGACGTCAAGCTGACCCAGGCGGGCAGCGACCAGGCCACGGTGGTTGCCGACGACAACATCGAGCCGCTGGTGGAGACCGTTGTCGAGGGCGATGCCCTGGTGGTGCGCATGAAACGCGACGCCGGCTTCACGACGCGTTCCGCGCCGACGGTGCGCGTCGACGCCCGGGCCCTGCAGTCCATCGCCATCAATGGCTCGGGCGACCTGGCCGTGGAGCGCTTCAAGGCCGACAGCCTCAGCCTGAACGTCATCGGCTCGGGGGATGTGCATTTCGGTGCCGTCGAGCTGAAGGACCTGAGCGTCAGCATCAGCGGCTCGGGCGATGTGCGCCTGGCCGGTCGGGCGGACCAGCAGAGCTGGACGGTCAGCGGTTCGGGCGATGTTGACGCGCGTTCCCTTGCCGGCCGCGCAGCCCGAGTCAACATCAACGGTTCGGGCGACGTGTCTGTCGGGGTGACGGAACAGCTGGACGTCCAACTGAGCGGTTCCGGCGACCTGAGCTACGCCGGACGGCCGCAGTTGCGCCAAAGCGTCAGCGGCTCGGGCGAGATCAGCCGCCGCTAGAGCGCGACGGCCCAGGCCCCTCAGAATGGGGCCGTGAACCCCAACGACCTCTGGTGGCAGACGCTGGCCGATGGCCCGCTGCTGCTGGCCCTGTTTGATGCGGGCGAATGCCTGCGGCAAGCCAATGCGGCCTATCGACAGGCCTGGGGGCTGGCTGCCGATGCATCGCCGGGCTGGCTCGAGATGGTCGAGGCCGCCCAGCGGGCCGGCGTCGGCCCGGTCGACGTGCCGGAGCGCCGCAGCCGCATGGCGCAGCGAGGCTATGAACAGGCCTGGCGCGACGGCCGGCGCCTTTGGTGGGTGGAGCAGCGCATGCCAGACGGCGGCCTGGCGCTGACCGGCGTGGACATCAGCGCGCTGGCGGGGCCGCGGCCTTTGACGGGCCAGTTGCTGTCGGCTCAGGCCGGCCGCGAACTGCTGCAGGCTCTGCTGGCCGACCCGCGCGCCTGGCCCTTGTCCGTGGCGACGTTGGCAGCCGAGGCCGATCCGGCCGAGCTGCTGGCGCGCACCCGTGGCGAGGATGGCTGCATGCGCCTGGACGACGGGCGGCTGCTCGTCATGCTGCCGTCCACTGGGCCAGCCCAGGCCGCGGCGCTGGGCGAGCGCCTCGGGGCATTGACGCTCACCGAGGCCATCTGGGGCGAATCGGCAGCGGCACTGATCGTCAGGGCTTGAGCTTCAGGTCCCGGCCTTGAGCCTGGGCCGGCGCGGGCAAGCCGGCGATGGCGGCCAGCGTGGGCGCCAGATCGGCAATTTCGACGCGTTCTTTCACCTCGCCCTGGCCGACATAGCCCGGACCCCAGAACAGCAGGGGCACATGGGTGTCGTAGTCGTAAGGGCTGCCGTGGGTGCTGCCACCAGGCCGGTAGCTGAAGATCCAGTTGCGCTTCAGCACGATCTGCAACTGCGCGGCGCGCGTCGGATCGAAGGACTTGCGCATGGCTTCCAGGTAGGGGGTGGTGCGGTCGTCACCCAGCAGCTGCTCGCGGGTGAAGACGGTGGCCACGCCGGGCAGCTTCAGCAGTTCCTCGCGGGCGGCAGCCTGGACGTCAGCGAACTTCAGGCCCTTGTCGGCGGCCAGCTTCTCGTCCAGCAACAGACCGGAAGCGGAAAAGTCGCGCGCCAGCCTGTCGACGCCAAAGCGTGCCGACAGGGCGGTATTGACGACCGCCAGTGACGGCGAGCTGTTGAAGCGGCCGGCATCGCGGCCCTGGGTGGCCGCCCATTCCGGCGTATCGGTGAAGCCGTGGTCCGCCGTCAGCGCGAGTACATAGTTGCCGGCACCGACTTCCTTGTCGAGGAACTGGAAGAAGGCCTGCAGATGGCGGTCCAGGTGCAGGGTGTGGTCGTGCGACAGCCGCGACTCGGGGCCGAAGGCATGGTTGATGTAGTCGTGGCTGGACAGGCTGACGGACAGGATGTCCTGCACACCGCGCTGGCCGAGCTTCTCGTTCGTGATGGCGGCGCGCGCGAAGGCCAGCGTTAGCTCGTCGCCGAAGGGCGAGGCCAGCAGGCCGCCGTAGAAGCGCGGGCCGGGGCCGTCCATCTTGTCGCCGATGACGGCCGGCAGCTTGTTGCCGTTGCCGCTGGCGATCTGCCAGGACTGGCCGTCAGGCACGGAGCGGGCGTAGGCCGCCTCCGGGAGAAGGGGAGCCCAGGTCTTCTTGAAGAAGGCGTCGGCCGGGTTGGTGGCGTTGAAATCCTTCACCCATTGCGGATGGGCCTGCATGTAATAGGTGCTGGAGGCGAAACGGCCCGTCTCCGTCATGTACATATACGCCGTGCCCTTGTGGCCGGCCGGCAGGATGGCGCCGCGATCCTTGCCCGAGATGCCGATGACCTTGGACGCCGGCGAACCCGTGCGCAGCACGTCGCCCAGGGTCTCGACCTTGAGGTTGCGCGGGCTGGTGCCGGCCAGCGGCGCGGTCGGGCTGTCGATGTACTGGTAAGCCACGTCGCCGGTGTTGTAGACCTGGGCGCCGGTGGCGGGGTCGCGCCATTCGTTGCTGATGATGCCGCTGCGCTGTGGATAGGCGCCGGAAAGCATCACCGAGTGGCCGGCTGCCGTCACCGTGTGGCCATGGCCGTAGTGGGCCTGCGAAAACCAGCGCCCATGGTCGAGGAAGCGGGCGAAGCCGTCAGGTGCCAGCTGGTCCCGGTAGCCCGTCACCTGGCGCATCGGCAGGCCGTCGATGACGACCAGGACGAGGAGCTTGGGGTTTTTTTGCGGCGCCACGGCCGGCGGCGCCGTCGTTGCGCAGGCGGACAGGGCAGCGGCGAAGGCCAGGCTCAGCAGGCGACGGCGAGTGTGCAACATGACGTTTTCGTGACAGTGGGTCCGCAAGCTTACGTCGTCACAATGTCTGGCTTGTAAACGCCATGGCCGAACCGGACACCTTCGACCCCACCCATGCGCTGGACGGCTGGCGTCCGCCCGCGCCTGTGCCCGTGCCGCTGCAGGATCTGGCGCTCGGCGCGTTGCTGCGGGGCGACGGCAATGGGCAGGGCAGTGAGCCGCTGCTTCCTCTCGTCAGGGCTGAAACCGTCAACTTCGACCCCACGCATCTGCTGGACGGCTGGCGCCCGCCCGCTCCGGCGCCCTTGGACCTGGAACTCAGGTCCCTGGTGCGCGCGGGCCGCAGCGGGCCCGACGAGGCCAAGAAGGCGCGACTGAAGGCGCGTGGCTACGAGATGCTGGACGTTGAGGACATCGAGTTGCCCGAGGCGCCGCCGCCGCGCATCGCCGTCGAGCTCCTGGTTCGGGAAGTCTCGCCCGCGCCACCGCTTGCCGAGGCCGAGTTCGTGCCGCCGCCTGTGAGCGAGGTGCCGCCTGCGCCGCCGGTCGAGGGGCCATGGCCCCTCTTCGAAGCCGAAGCACAGGTCCTCGAGGAAATGGCCTCGGCGCCCGCCGAGCCCGACGCTGTCGACTCGCCTGGAGCGCCGCCGCTTTTCGCCGCCGAAGCGGCATGGCTTGATCTCCGGTTCGAGCCGCCTCAGATCGTTGAGGACGATGAAGCGTTGGCGGAGCCGCCACCCGCAACTGCGGTCATGCATGGCGGCGAAGCGTTCGCAGCGCCCTCGTCGGACGTGGGCGCCGCCGCGCTGATGGCAGACGTTGAAGCGCCCGAAGTGTTCGCGCCGGAGCCAACGCCGTTCATCGACATCGCCGAGTCGATCGACGAGCCGCCGCAGCCCGCTGCCGCGCAGGCGCCTGAGTCGTTGAGCGCGCCGCTGCCAACAGCGCCTGCCCTTGTGGAGGACGCTGAGCCGCTCGAAATTCCGCCACCTGCTGCGGTCGAAGCGGCAGTGTTGGACCCGGAGCCGCCGACGGTCGAGCCCGAGCCCGAACCGCTCATCGAACCCGTCGAGCTGCCCGACGAGCCGCTGCAGCCCGCAGTCGCGCAAATGCCTGAACCGCCACCCGCGCCGCCGCTGTCCACGCCCGCCGTCGCGGAAGACGCCGGGTCGCTCGACACGCCGCCGGCCACCGTCGAAACGCCGGTACTGGATTTCCGCGCACCGCCCCCTGCCGTCGTCGAAGCGCCGGTGCTGGACTTCCGGGCCCCGCCGCCACCGCCCGAGCCGGACCCGCAGCAGGTCCTCGACGACATCGAGCTGCCCAAGGTGGTGCCCCTGCCCACGGCCGTCGAGGCACCGGTGCTGGACATGCAGGCCCTTGCCTCGCGCAGCGAACCCGACCCGCGGCTGGTTGCTGAGTGGCAGCCGCAGGCCTGGACGGCGTTGACGCAGCACGTGGCCGATGCCAGTACCGAGGTGTCGCAGACGGCGCATGGCCTGCACGTGGAAAACCATGCAACGCAGTGGCTCTGCGCCCTGTGGCCGCCCCAGGACAAGCAGCCGGCACTGCTGGCGCGCTGGCCTGAGATGGTCACTCTCGTCGGCGCGGCGACGAGAGTCGATGCCTTGGCGTCCTTGCTGGAGGAACTGCCTGCCGAGGCGGCGTTGTGGCCGGCCGAGCTGGAGGCGGACTGGGGGCTGGTGGCGGAACTCGTGCTGCGTCAGGACACGGGCCTGCGGCCGACTCACGCGCAGGTGCTGCGCGAGTTCGTGGAAGCGGAGCGCCGCGCCAACCTGGCGCGCTTGAACGCCGGCTACCAGTCCGAGGGCCGCGTCGCCAGGCGCAAGCCATGACAAGCGGCCAGGCGCCGTTGCTGGAGGTGGCCGATGGCGTGGCGCGCATCACGCTGCGCCGGCCGCGCCAGGCCAATCGTCTGGCTGTGGACGACCTCGACACCCTCGGCGGCTTCATCGAGGTGGTGCATGCGAACGATGCCGTGCGTGTGTTGGTCCTGGCCGGCGAAGGCAGGCATTTCTGTAGTGGCTTCGACCTCGGCGCCCTGGGCGCCGTCGATGCGGGCGCGCGCTTCGGGGAACTGGCCGATGCACTGGAGGCCGCGCGGCCCATCACGATTGCGCGCCTGCATGGCGGTGTCTATGGCGGCGCCGCCGATCTGGCCCTGGCCTGCGACTTCCGCCTCGGCGTGCCGGCCGTCGAGATGTTCGTGCCGGCGGCGCGCATCGGGCTGCATTTCTATGCCGGTGGCCTGCAGCGCTTCGTCGACCGACTGGGTCTCGCCACCGCCAAGCAGGTGCTGCTGGCCGGGCGCACGCTGGACGCCGCCGCCCTTCTTGGCTGCGGCTATCTGGACCAGTTGCTGCCCGACGTCGCAACGCTGGACGCCGCGCTGCAGGCTCTGGCCGACGAACTGCAGGGGATGGCGCCCCTGGCCCTGCTGCCGATGAAGCAGCACCTGAACGCGATCGCCGCTGGGCGGCTCGACGCGAAACAGCTGGCGGCCGACATCGTCAAGGCGCGCGATTCGGCCGATCTTGCCGAGGGTCAGGCGGCCTGGGCGGGCAAAAGACCAGCGCGATTCAAGGGGGGTTGAAAGCCCTAGGCCGGGGCTTTCGCCACATCGTGGAAAATACGGGGCCTGCGCGCCTGCCTGGCGCCCCTCTTTACACACTCTTCGACAGGACCAGCGTGGCCAAAGAAACCACCAAGACCACCATCGAAGCGGATGGTCTGCGCTACCGCTCCAAAGCTCCCGGTTCGCCCTTCGCGGCAACCTCGTCTTTCGGCGCAGCAACGATGTCTTGCTTCCTTTGCGGCAAGCACCGCCCCCGAGCCATGCTCAAGTCCAAGAAGCTGTTGGGCAAGTCGCAGCCCGTCTGCTCGCCTTCTTGCAAGGAACTCGATGCGCAAATAGCAGCCAAATAGGGCTGTCAGCCCCTCACCTCGCGTGAGGGCCATGAACGACCCAGCGCCGCCACGGCCTCGACCGCCGTGGCGGCGCTTTTTTGCATTCAGCCTTGGCGGAAGCAGCGGCCGCAGACGGATCGATAGCGCGCATTGCCGCCGATCTCGACCTGGGCGCCTTCGGTGACCTTGCGGTTGTTGGCGTCCACCCGCATGTTCATCGTCGCCTTGCGGCCGCAGTCGCAGATGGTCTTCATTTCGTCCATCTCATCGGCCAGCGCCAGCAAGGTGGCGGAACCGGGGAAGAGTTCGCCCTGGAAATCCGTGCGCAGGCCGTAGCAGATGGCCGGCAGATTGCGCAGATGCGCCAATTCGTGCAGTTGCTGCACCTGGTGCTTGGACAGGAACTGCGCCTCGTCGACCAGCAGGCAGGCGATGCCCGGCCCGTCTTCGTTCTGGCCGACCAGGGCCAGGAAATCGGTGGTCTCGTCGAATTGCTCGGCCTCACGCTTCGGGCCGAGGCGCGACGTGACGAAGCCGTGGCCATAGCGGTCGTCCAGGCGAGCCGTGAAGATGCGCACCCGATGGCCGCGTTCCTCGTAGTTGTGTGCCACCTGCAGCAAGGCGGTGGATTTGCCGGCATTCATCGCGGCGTAGCGGAAAAAAAGCTTGGCCATGTCGTCTTCTGGAGCGGAGCGGCATTGTCCTCGCTCGCTTACCCCGCAGATCGGGGTAGGGAAAGCCCGCGATTTCGGCCTTTGCTGGCGGCAACCGCGGGCTTGCGAGATGGCGTTGTCATCTTCGCCGTGCGTCAATTCACGTTTCGTCCCGACCTGTCTGAAGAATGAGCAAAGACACCGTCACCGCGGTCCGCCAGGATGGCTTGCGCTACCAGTCGAAAATCGGCGGTTCGCCTTTCCTTGGAAGCGGCCACACCCGCTCCTGCTTCAAATGCGGCAAGCATCGTGCGCCGGCCAGCCTGCAGTCCATCCGACTGCTTGGCCGCAACGAGGTAGTCTGCAAGCCCAACTGCAAGGCCGAGCCCTAAGGGGCCTCTGTCGGCTGGGTGCGCTTGCCGCACCCTATGACGCCCGCCATTGACGGCGCTGGACCGGTTGCATAGCATGATATGCATATCGGTTGAGCGGAGCTCGTCATGGTCGAGGATGTCGTCAAGGAACTGGGCCACCTGAGCCTGGGCACTCGCCTCAAGCGCATCGGCGAGACGCTGCAGGCGCAGACCCAGGCCGTGCTGGTGGCGCATGGCTTTGAGCAGCCGGCCGCATGGTTTCCGCTGCTGGCGGCGCTGGACCGGCTGGGGCCGCTGAGCGTCGGCGAGCTGAGCCAGGCCGTGGGTGTCAGCCAGCCCGTCATCACGCGTTCGCTGCGCGGGCTGGAAGACGAAGGCCTCATCGGCTCGGAGGCGTCGGAACAGGACCGGCGGGTACGCCGCATCGCGCTGAGCAGAAAGGGGCAGGGTCTCGTCGAGCGGTCGCAGCGTGAGGCCTGGCCGGCCATCGAAGCGGCCGTCGCGCAGGCCTGCGCGGGGCTGGAAGGCGACCTGCTGGCCCAGCTTGCGGCGCTGGAAGACGCGCTGATCGAAGCGCCGCTGATGCAGCGAGGGCCGGCATGAACGAACTCGACCGACCGGTCTGGGCCAGCCTGCAGCACCAGCCGCATTGGGGCACGGGTGACGAGAAGGCGCGACGCTTCAAGGCCGACATCAACCGCTTTGCTGCGACACCCGACGAAAGCGCCGCCAGCCTGGCCGCGCTCGCCGCCCTCGTGCAGCCGGGCGATGACGCCGTCTTCCTGGCCCAGGTGCCACCCATCGTCGTGCCGCCGGGCTTGATCGCAGTGAAGGAAGCGCTGGGCGTGCAGATGGTGGCGACGCAACCTTTGGCGGCAGACGGAGACTTGCAAGTCCTCGGCGATGCCGATGCCGCCGAGATGCTGGCCCTGGCCACGTTGACCGAGCCCGGGCCCTTTCTGCCGCGAACCCACACCATGGGCCGCTTCATCGGCATCCGCATCGACGGCCGGCTGGCGGCCATGGCCGGCGAGCGCATGCGCTTTGCCGGCCATGTCGAGGTCAGCGGTGTCTGTACCCACCCCGACTTCCGCGGTCGGGGCCTGGCGCGCCGGCTGTCGGCCGCGGTGACGGCCGACATCCAGCGTCGCGGCGAGCAGGCTTTCTTGCACGCCTGGACGAGCAACACCGCCGCGATTGCGCTCTACGAAAGCCTGGGCTTCGTCACGCGTGCCACCGTGAACATCGCTGTGCTCAAGCGCCAGCCAGCTTGACCGGGGCCGTCTCGCTCCAGCCGCCACCCAGGGCCCGGATCAGCCCGACCGTGGCCTGGTACTGAGCCGAGCGCACCTGCAGCGCGGCCCGCTTGTTGGCGAGCTCACTGCGGCGCGCGTCCAGCAGTTCCAGCTGGCTGACCAGGCCGTTGCGGTAGCGCGTGTCCGACAGCTTCAGCGCCTGGCCGGCCGCGCTGACCGCACGCGCATTGGCCTCGCCCTGCTGCTGCAGCAGCGTCAAAGCACCGAGCTGGTCTTCAACGTCCTTCAGCGCCAGCAGGAACTGCTCGCGGAAGGCAATCGCCGAGCCATCGAGCTGGGTCTTGGCCGCGTTGACACCCGCCTCGCGGCGGCCGCCGTCAAAGATGGGCAGCGCGGCCAGCAGGCCCACGCCCCAGGTGCTGGCGCCGCTCTTCAGCAGGTTGGACAACTCACTCGACACGCCACCGCCCTGGGCCGTCAGTGACAGGCTGGGCCACCAGGTGGCCTGGGCGACGCCGACGCGGGCCTGCGCGGCCTGCAGTTGGCTGCGTGCGGCGGCGAGGTCGGGGCGTCGTTGCAGCAGCTCGCTCGGCAAGCCGGCGGGTACGGTGGGCAGGGCAGTGGCCCACGCGGTGGGCGCGAGTCGGAAGTTGGAGGCCGGCTCGCCCAGCAGCACGGCCAACGCCGTTTCTAGCTCCAGGCGGCGGCGGTCCAGGGCCAGCGCCTCGGCCTCGTTGGCGGCCAGCTCGGCGCGCACGCGAGCCAGGTCCAGGTCGGCGACGTCGCCAGCGCGGGCGCGCTTCTCGGTCAGCGACAGCGTCTCGCCATAGGCCGCAACGGTGCCCCTGACGATCTCGCGCTCGGCATCCAGCGCACGCAGCGCCAGGTAGCCGCGGGCGACATTGGCCTGCACCAGCAGGCGGGCATCGGCCAGCAGCTGTTCGCGGGCGAGCACGTCCAGCGCGCTGGCATTGCGTTCGTGCAGCAGGCGGCCGCCCAGGTCCAGTTCATAGGCCAGGTTCAGGCCGGCGTTGTATTGCGTGACGCCTCGCGCGCCGGGGTCGGCAGCGCGGCCGGCACCGGCGGCGACGCCGAGCTGCGGCAGACGCGCCGCCTCGGTGCTGCCCAGTGCCGCACGCGCCTGCGCCAGGCGGTTGGCCGCGGCTTGCACGCTGGTGTTGGCCGCCATCGCACGGCCGACGAGGTCGTCCAGCACCGGGTCGGCAAAGGGCTGCCACCAGCTGGCGGTCAGCGCAGGTGCGTCGTTCGCAACCTGGGCCTTGTAGGCGGCGGGCGCCTGCGGCAGCTGGGACGGGTCGACCGTGCCGACCGACGCGCAGCCGGCCAGCAGCAGCGCTGCAAAAAGTGGGGTCAGGTTCAATTTCATGATGTTGATCACTTTCCTCGTTGCGGCAGGGCGTCGATGACGGGCTGCGTGGGTGCGGCAGGAGCGGCGATCTGGCCACCGTGGTGGCGCAGCGGTGCATTGCCGGTGACGCGGCGCACGATGACGTAGAACAGCGGCGTCAGGAACAGGCCGAACAGCGTCACGCCGATCATTCCGGCGAACACCGCGATGCCCATGGCCTGGCGCATCTCGGCGCCGGCGCCGGTGGACAGCACCAGGGGCAGCACGCCCATGACGAAGGCCATTGACGTCATCAGGATGGGACGCAGTCTGAGCCGCGCCGCCTCCAGCGCGGCCTGCATCGGCGTTCTGCCGGCGAACTCCAGCTCACGGGCGAACTCGACGATCAGGATGGCGTTCTTCGCACTCAGGCCCACCAGCACGATGAGGCCGATCTGCGTGAACACGTTGTTGTCGCCATGGCTGAGATACACGCCCGTCATCGCCGCCAGCAGGCCCATGGGCACGATGAGCAGGATGGCGATGGGCAGCGTCAGGCTTTCGTACTGCGCGGCCAGCACCAGGAAGACCAGCAGGATGGCGAGAGGGAAGACCCACGCACCCGAGTTGCCGGCAATCTTTTCCTGGTAGGTCAGGTCGGTCCACTCGTAACCGATGCCCGGGGGCAGGGTCTCGGCGGCGATGCGTTCCACCGCGGCCTGGGCCTGGCCCGACGAGAAGCCGGGTGCGGCGCCGCCATTGATGTCGGCGGACAGGAAGCCGTTGTAGCGCAGCGCGCGCTCCGGCCCGAAACTGGGCGTGACCTTCATCAGCGCGGCCAGCGGCACCATCTCGCCGGTGTTGGAGCGCACCTTCAGCGCGCCGATGTCCTCGGCACGGGCGCGGTAGGCGGCGTCCGCCTGCACGCGGACCGAATAGGTGCGGCCGAACTTGTTGAAGTCGTTCACATACAGGCTGCCGAGGTAGATCTGCATGGTGTCGAACACGTCCGTCACGGCCACGCCAAGCTGGCGCGCCTTGGTGCGGTCGAGGTCGGCGAACAGCTGCGGCACATTGACCTGGTAGCTCGAGAACAGGCCGGCCAGTTCAGGCGTCTTGTAGGCCTTGGCCATGAAGCCCTTCAGTGCCTGGTCCATGGCCTCGTAGCCGAGGCCGCCGCGATCCTGCAGCTGCAGCTTGAAACCACCCGTCGTGCCCAGGCCCTGCACGGGCGGCGGCGGGAACATGACGATGAAAGCATCCTCGATGGCGCCGTATTGCGCGTTCAGCTTGCCGGCGATGGCGCCCGCGGACAGGTCCTTGCTCTTGCGCTCGTCAAAGGGCTTGAGCGTTGCAAACACGATGCCCGAGCTGGAGCTGTTGGTGAAGCCGTTGATCGACAGGCCGGGGAAGGCCACCGCGTGCTCCACACCCGGCGTCTTCAGCGTGATGTCGGTCATGCGGCGGATGACGTCCTCGGTGCGGTCCAGCGTCGCGCCGTCGGGCAGCTGGGCGAAGCCGATCAGGTACTGCTTGTCCTGGCCCGGCACGAAGCCACCGGGCACGGCCTTGAACAGGCCGGCGGTGGCGGCGACCAGCACCAGGTAGACGACCATCATGAAGGCCTTGCGCGACATCAGCGTCTTCACGCCACTGCCGTACTTGGCGGAGCCGCTCGAGAACAGCCGGTTGAAGCCGCCGAAGAAACGGCCCAGCACGGCGTCCATGCCACGGGTCAGCGCGTCCTTGGGGGCGTCGTGGCTCTTCAGCAGCAGGGCGGCCAGGGCCGGCGACAGCGTCAGCGAGTTGATCGCCGAGATCACCGTCGAGATGGCGATGGTCAGCGCGAACTGCTTGTAGAACTGGCCGGTCAGGCCGCTGATGAAGGCCAGCGGCACGAAGACCGAGATCAGCGTCAGCGCGATGGCGATGATGGGACCCGACACCTCGCGCATGGCGCGGTAGGTGGCGTCGCGCGGCGACAGGCCCGAGGCGATATTGCGCTCGACGTTCTCGACCACCACGATGGCGTCGTCGACGACGATGCCGATGGCCAGCACCAGGCCGAACAGGCTCAGCGCGTTGATCGAGAAGCCGAAGCCGTGCATGACGGCGAAGGTGCCGATGATGGACACCGGCACGGCCAGCAGCGGGATGATGGAGGCGCGCCAGGTCTGCAGGAACAGGATGACGACGAGCACCACCAGGGCCACTGCTTCCAGCAGCGTGTGGATGACGGACTCGATGGACGCGCGCACGAACTGCGTCGGGTCGTAGACGATGGTGTATTCCACGCCTTCGGGCATGGCCGTCTTCAGGTCTTCCATCGCGGCGCGCACATTGGCCGAGATGTCCAGCGCATTGCCGCCCGGAGCCTGGAAGATGGGCACGGCGACGGCGGACTTGTTGTCCAGCAGCGAGCGCAGCGCGTATTCGCTGGCGCCGAGCTCGACGCGGCCGAGGTCGCGCAGCCGCGTCACGGCCCCATTGGCGCCACTCTTGACGATGATGTCGCCGAATTCCTCAGCGGTCTGCAGCCGGCCCTGCGCGTTGACGGACAACTGCAGGTCGATGCCTTGCAGGCCCGGTGAAGCGCCAACGACGCCGGCGGCGGCCTGCACGTTCTGGCCGCGGATGGCGGTCACCACGTCACTGGCCGACAGGCCATGCTCGGCGACCTTCTGCGGGTCCAGCCAGACGCGCATCGCGTAGTCGCCCGAGCCGAACATCAGCACCTGGCCCACGCCGGGGATGCGCGCGAGGCGGTCCTTGACGTTGAGCAGCGCGTAGTTGCGCAGGTAGGTCATGTCGTAGCGCTCGTTGGGCGAGGTCAGGTGCACGACCATGGTCAGGTCGGGGCTGCTCTTGACCGTCGTCACGCCCAGGCGCTTGACCTCCTCGGGCAGGCGCGCCTCGGCCTGGCTGACGCGGTTCTGCACCAGCTGCTGGGCCTTGTCGGGGTCGGTGCCGAGCTTGAAGCTGACGGTCAGCGTCATCAGGCCGTCAGTCGTCGCCTGGCTGCTCATGTAGAGCATGTCCTCGATGCCGTTGATGGCTTCCTCGAGCGGCGTGGCCACCGTCTCGGCGATGACCTTGGGGTTGGCGCCGGGGTATTGGGCGCGCACGACGACCGAGGGCGGCACGACGTCGGGGTATTCCGAGATCGGCAGCGCGCGGATCGACAGCAGGCCGC
Source organism: Roseateles sp. P5_E4 (assembly GCF_054049255.1). Lineage (NCBI taxonomy): Bacteria > Pseudomonadati > Pseudomonadota > Betaproteobacteria > Burkholderiales > Sphaerotilaceae > Roseateles > Roseateles sp. P5_E4. The sequence continues at coordinate 145,311 of NZ_JBFUMS010000010.1, forward strand.
CGATGAAGATCAGCAGCGACAGCACGCCCGCAAAGATGGGGCGGTCGATGAAGAATTTAGAGAGATTCATGTTGGCTCCAGACAGCACGCCCCCCGCAGGCCGGCTGAACCGGCCCGCAACCAGGGGCTCGCGGTGGGATGAGGGCTAGATCAGGAGGTTTTTGCAGCGGCTTGCTGCGCCGCCAGTTCGGGTTTGGCGTCCATGGCGACGTCCTTGGGCGCGAGCACCGACCCCGGCCTCACGCGCTGCACGCCGCCGACGACGATGCGCTCGCCGCCCTTGAGGCCGCTGGTCACGACACGCAGGCCGTTGACGTTGGCGCCCAGCGTCACACCGCGCCATTCGGCCTGGTTGCCCTGGCCGACGACGATGACATAACGCTTGTCCTGGTCGGTTCCGACGGCGCGCTCATTGACGAGCAGGGCCGCCTCGTTCTTCGCCTGGCCCATGCGCAGCTTGGCAAACTGGCCAGGGATCAGGCCGCCGTCCTTGTTGTCGAAGACGGCGCGCACGCGCAGCGTGCCGCTCCTGGCATCCACCTGGTTGTCGACGAGTTGCAGGCGGCCTGTCTGGCTCTTGTCACTGCCTGCCAGCATCTCCACGGGAATGCGCTCCATGCCTTTGCGCTCGGCGCCGCCGCCGGGCAGCGAGGCGAGCGCCTCGCGCACCACCTTTTCGTCGGCGTCGAAGCTGGCGTAGATCGGGCTGACCGACACCAGCGTCGTCAGCACCGGCGCACCGGCACCCGCGGCGACGAGGTTGCCCTGCGTCACTTCGATCCTGCCAACGCGGCCCGCCACCGGTGCACGCACCTGGGTGTAGCTCAAGGACAGCTGCGCCGATTGCAGCGCGGCCTGAGCGGCGCGCAGGTTGGCCGCACCTTCACGGGCGGCGTTGTCCTTCTCGTCGAACTCGCGGCGCGCCACGGCGCGCTCCTCCAGCAGGGACTTGGCGCGTTGGGCCTCGCTGAGCGTGTACGTGACGCGGGCCTGGGCGGCGGCCACCTGTGCTTCCAGGCGCTGCACCTCGGCTTGGTAGGGCGCGGGGTCGATGGTGACGAGCAGGTCGCCCGCCTTCACGAGGCTGCCCTCGCGGAAATGCACGGCCTGCACGGCGCCCGACACACGGGCCCGCACATCGACGCGCTCGACGGCTTCCAGGCGGCCCGAGAACTCGTTCCAGGCCGATACATCCTGGCTGACAACCTGGGCGACGGACACCGGTGTGGCGGGCGGAGTGGTGGGGCCGGCGTCGGCCTGGGCTGCGCCCGAGCCGAACTGGGCGAAGCCCACGGCGCCAAGGGCGACGAGAGCGACGGCGCCAGCGATCAGGCCGGCGCGACGATTGAAACGAGGGGTGGACTGCATTTCTATTTCTCTCCGAAGGTCAATCAGGCAGGAATCAGGCGGGAAGGGACAGCGCGCGGCGGGCCGCTTCACGCAGGAATTCGTGGATGGGATTCAGCGCATAGCCCGGCGCGATGGCGGGCAGCGTCATCTCCTTGGCGGTGCCGCCTTGCTCCCGCAGTGCAACGGCATAGCGGCGCGACTCGTCGCTCAGCGGGTGGCCCGCGGCGCTGAGGATCAGCGCGGGCGCCAGGCCGCTCAGCCGGCTGGCGTTCAGCGGCGCGGCATAGGGGTGGTCGGCGCGCGTGCTGCCGCCCAGATAGGCCTGCCAGCCTTTGGCGTAGTGGCATTCACAGCCGCCGCATTCGCCGTCGCGCATGGAGGCGCTGCCGAGTTGCGGGTCCAGCATGGGCGCAATCAGCAACTGGCCAGCGAGCTTGGGTGCGTGCTGGTCGCGCGCCATCAGCGCGAGCGCCGCGGCGAGGTTGCCGCCCGCTTCCTCGCCGGCAACGAACAGGGCGGTGTGCGGGCTGCCGGTCAGCCTGGCCGGCTTGGCGGCGAGGGCCTGCAGGGCCTCGAAGGCGGCGCTCAGGCCGCTGGGGAAAGGGTGCTCAGGCGCCAGCGGATAGTCCAGCGAGACGACATCAGCGCCCGCGTCGGCGAGCATCTCGCTGCGCGCCCGGCTGGCCTGGAGTGAGCCGTCCGTGAAGCAGCCGCCGTGCAGCCACAGCAGCAGCGCGCGCCCGTCGCCGTCCAGCGGCCGGCGCGCCGTGTAGACCTGGGCCACGAGGCCAGGCGCAGGGCCGAGGCGCAAAGTGGCAGGGGAGGCGATCTTGTCCATGGACCGAAAGATAGTGATCAACGGCCTAGGGATAAACGGCCTTGAAAGTGACTCACTTTTCCTTGCCGTGGAACAATGAAGTCATGGACCGACTCTCCGCGATGCAAGCCTATGTCCGGGTGGTCGAGGCCGGCACCTTCACCAAGGCGGCCGATTCCCTGGACCTGCCCAAGGCCACCGTCACGCGCCTGATCCAGACGCTGGAAGGCCATCTGCGCACCAAGCTGCTGAACCGCACCACGCGGCGCGTGACAGTGACGCCGGATGGCGCGGCCTACTACGAGCGCGCCATGCGCCTGCTGGGCGACCTGGAGGAGCTGGAAGGCAGCATGAACCAGGCCCGTGTGACGCCGCGTGGCCGCATACGCATCGACGTTCCCGGCGTGGTGGGGCGCGAGATGATCATTCCGCACCTGCCGGATTTCTACGCCAAGTACCCCGACATCCAGATCGAGCTTGGCGTCAGCGATCGCACGGTGGACCTGATCAGCGACAACATCGACTGCGTGATCCGTGGTGGCGAGTTGACCGACCAGAGCCTGGTCGCGCGGCGCATCGGCGAATTCCGCTTCATCACCTGCGCGACGCCCGAATACCTGCGCCGCCATGGCGCGCCGGCCCATCCGCTGGAGCTGACGCAGGCGCCACATCGCATGGTGGGTTATTTCTCGGCACGCAGCGGCAAGGTCATGCCAGACACCTTCCGCCGCGGCGAGGAAGAAATAGAGGTGGCGGGCAACCACATCCTGGCGGTGAACGATGCGAATGCCTATCTGAATGCCGGCCTGGCCCACCTGGGCGTCGTGCAGGTGACCTGCTTCATGGCCGGCCCGCTACTCAAGAGCGGCGAACTGGTGCGGGTGCTGGAGGAATGGGACGCCGACCCGGTGCCGGTCTACGTCGTCTACCCGCCCAACCGCCATCTCAGCAGCAAGCTGCGGGTGTTCGTCGACTGGGTCGTCGAGCTGATCGGCCGCGAGGCGATGGGCGGGCTGAAGTTGCGCTGTACGACGAGCTGAGGGCTCAAGCCTCGTCGGCCGCGCTGCTGGCGACCACGGCCGCCGGACCGAAGTCTTCGGCCGACGGAGCTGGGGCGCTGATAGCCAGCAACATGCCCGCCGCCAACGCTGCGACAGCCGTCGCGGCGGTGATCAGCGTGGAAATGGATCGGGTGTTGTTCATGGTGACTCTCCTGGTCGGCCACCGCCGAGCGGGGTGTGCCGATAGGTTGTCACTGTAGGAATTGCGCGCCGCGAGAAAAAGCGGGGCAGAGAGAACGGCGAGTTGCTGCCAGCGGAACAATCCGCGGCTTGAAAACCGGTCAGCTCTTGCGCGGCGCACCCCGCCCGCGTTCCTCCAGCCAGGTTTTGGCCGTCGAGAAATGTCCGCAACCGATGAAGGGCCGCGGCGGCTTCAGCGCCGACAGCGGCGAGGGGTGATTGGCCTTCAGCACCAGATGGTCCTGGCGGGCCGCCTCGATCAGCGGCGCCTTGGCCTGGGCATAGCTACCCCACAGCATGAAGACCTTGGGAGCCGGGTCTTCAGCCGCGGCCTTGATGAGGGCGTCGGTCAGCACCTCCCAGCCACGGTTGGCATGGCTGGCGGGCTGACCGTCCTCCACCGTCAGCACGGCGTTGAGCAGCAGCGTGCCGCCCTCGGCCCAGCGCACCAGGCTGCCGTTGGGCGGGAAGGGCTTGCCGAGGTCGCGCTGGATCTCCTTGAAGATATTGCGCAGGCTGGGCGGCAGCGGCACGCCGGGCGGCACGCTGAAGCTCAGACCCTCGGCCTGGCCGGGGCCGTGATACGGGTCCTGGCCCAGGATGACGACGCGGGTGCTGGTCAGCGGCGTCAGCGTCAGTGCGCGCAGCGGCTCGGGCGGGTAGATGGTGGCGCCGGCGGCGACGCGCTCTTCGAGGAAGGCTTCCAGTTTCTGGCCAACGGGCGAGGCGGCCCAAGCTTCGACGACGGGGCGCCAGTCGGTGTCGGGGAGTTGCAGAGGCAGCTTCATCCGAACAGGGTCGCCAGCGCCTGGCCCGGGTCGGGCGCGCGCATGAAGGCCTCGCCGACGAGGAAGGCGTTGACGTTCGCCTCGCGCATGCGCTTCACGTCCGCCGCGCCGAGGATGCCGGATTCGGTCACCAGCAGCTTGTCGGCCGGCACGCGCGGGAGCAGGGCCAGCGTCGTGTCCAGCGTCACGTCGAAGGTGCGCAGATTGCGGTTGTTGATGCCGACCAGTGGCGTCTTCAGCTGGAGGGCGCGGTCGAGCTCATCGCCGTCATGGACTTCAACGAGAACGTCCAGCCCGAGGGCATGGGCCGCCGCCTCGAGGTCGGCCATCTGCGAGTCGGCCAGGCAGGCGGCGATCAGCAGGATGCAGTCGGCGCCCATCGCACCGGCTTCCATGACCTGGTACTCGTCCACCATGAAGTCCTTGCGCAGCACCGGCAGCTCGCAGGCGGCGCGGGCTTCGCGCAGATAGGCGGCCGAGCCCTGGAAGAAGCGCTCGTCAGTCAGCACACTCAGGCAGGCCGCGCCGTTGCGGGCATAGCTCTCGGCGATCTCCCCCGGCTTGAAGTTCTCGCGAAGCACGCCCTTGCTGGGGCTGGCCTTCTTGATCTCGGCAATGACGGCCGCGCGGCCGGCCGCGATGGTGGCGCGCAGCGACCGTTCGAAGCCCAGGCGCTCACCCTTGCGGGCCTCTGCCTCCTCACGCTGTGAGGCCAGCGAGCGCTTGAGCTTGGCCGCCGCGATCTCTTCCCACTTGACCTCGACGATGCGGTTCAGGATATCGCTGCTCACGCTTTTCCTCCCAGCCCCTGGGTCTGCTTGACGAAGGCATCCAGCTTGGCACGCGCCGCGCCACTGTCCAGCGCCGCGCGGGCGCGGCCGATGCCGTCTGCCAGCGTCGGCGCCACGTTGGCGGCGTATAGCGTCGCGCCAGCGTTCAACAGCACGATGTCGCGCGCTGGGCCGGGGTTGCCATCGAGCACACCGACCAGCATCTCGCGCGACTGTTCCGGGTTCTCGACCTTGAGACTGCGGTTGCTGGCCATGGCCATGCCGAAGTCCTCGGGATGGATCTCGTACTCGCGCACGGCGCCGTCCTTCAGCTCGCCCACCAGCGTCGTCGCGCCCAGCGAGATCTCGTCCATGCCGTCCTTGCCGTAGACGACGAGCGCGTGCTCGGCGCCCAGGCGCTGCAGCACCCGCACCTGGATGCCGACGAGGTCGGGGTGGAAGACGCCCATCAGGATGTTGGGCGCGCCGGCCGGGTTGGTCAGCGGTCCCAGGATGTTGAAGATGGTGCGCACGCCGAGCTCGCGGCGCACTGGCGCGATGTTCTTCATCGCCGGGTGGTGATTGGGCGCGAACATGAAGCCGATGCCGCACTCGTCCAGGCACGCGGCCACGGCGCGTGGCGAGAGCTGGATGTTGGCGCCCAGAGCCTCCAGCACGTCGGCACTGCCGGTCTTGCTGCTGACGCTGCGGTTGCCATGCTTGGCCACCTGCGCACCCGCTGCCGCCGCGACGAACATCGAGCAGGTGGAGATGTTGAAGCTGTGTGCGCCATCGCCACCGGTGCCGACGACGTCGACGAGATGCGGCAGCGGCCCAATCTCATGCAAGGGCACCTTGTTGGACAACTCGCGCATGACCTGCGCGGCGGCCGTGATCTCGCCGATGGTTTCCTTCTTCACGCGCAGGCCGGTCAGCAGCGCCGCCGAGATGACGGGCGACATCTCGCCGGCCATGATGCGGCGCATCAGCGTCAGCATCTCGTCGTGAAAGATCTCGCGGTGCTCGATGACGCGGGTCAGGGCTTCGGTGTCGGTGATGGGCATGGCTCAGCGCTCCAGGAACTCGCGTGCGGCGGCAATGGCGTGATCGACGCCGGGGGTGTCGACATCGAGATGGGTCACAAAGCGCAGACCGATGAGGCCGGTGGCCAGCACGCCGCGTGACTTCAGGTGCTCCAGCAGGGCCGGTGTGCGGCCGTCGCTGATCTGGGCAAAGACGATATTCGTCTGCGGTGGCGTGACCGTGACACCCGGCAGCGCGGCCAGGCCCTCGGCCAGGCGCTTGGCCAGCGCGTGGTCGTCGGCGAGGCGGTCGACGTGATGGGTCAGCGCATGGTCGGCTGCGGCCGCCAGCAGGCCGACCTGACGCAGGCCGCCGCCCACCATCTTGCGCACACGGTGGGCGCGGCCGATCAGCTCGCGCGAGCCGACCAGCATCGAGCCGATGGGCGCGCCCAGGCCCTTGCTGAAGCAGAGGGAGACCGAGTCGAAAGGGCGGGCCAGGTCGGCCACGCTGCGGCCCGAGGCAACCGCCGCGTTGAAGAGGCGGGCGCCGTCGAGATGCGTGGCCAGGCCACGCGCATGAGCCAGTTCGCAGGCGGCGTTGGTGTACTGGGTGGACAGCACATTGCCGCTCCAGGTGTTCTCCAGCGCCAGCAGCCGCGTGCGTGCGAAGTGCGGGTCGTCGGGCTTGATGGCGGCGGCGATGTCTTCGAGCTTGATCGTGCCGTCGGGCTGGTTGGTCAGGGGCTGGGGCTGGATGCTGCCCAGCACCGCCGCGCCGCCGCCTTCGTAGCGGTAGGTGTGGGCGAGCTGGCCGACGATGTACTCGTCGCCACGGCCGCAATGGGCCAGCAGGGCACAGAGGTTGCTCTGCGTGCCGCTTGGCATGAAGAGAGCGGCCTCCTTGCCGAGCAGGGCAGCGACGCGCTCCTGCAGCGCGTTGACGGTGGGGTCGTCGCCGAAGACGTCGTCGCCAACTTGTGCCGCTGCGATCGCTGCGAGCATGGCGGGCGTCGGCTTGGTGACTGTGTCGCTGCGCAGATCCACGACCTTGCCGGTGGCGGCTGCGCCCGATCCGGGCGCGTAGTCGGTCATTGGTGCACCCTTCGCGCTTCGCGCTGTCCCGCCACGCGGGAATGAGCCCCTTCGGGCGGCCGTGCGGGGCTCATGCCTTCAACTCCAGGAAGTTGCGCAGCATCGCGTGCCCATGCTCGCTGAGGATGGACTCGGGGTGGAACTGCACGCCCTCGCACGGCGTGGCCGTGCCGGCCAGTTCGCGGTGGCGCACGCCCATGATCTCGCCATCCTCGCTGCGCGAGGTGATCTCCAGCACCGCCGGGCAGCTCGCTTCCTCGATGACGAGGGAGTGGTAGCGGATCACCGAGAAATCCTTGGGCAGTCCGGTGTAGACACCGCGGCCATCGGTCGTGATCGTGCTGGCCTTGCCGTGCATCTGGCGCTGGGCGCGGATGATCTTGCCGCCCAGGGCCTGGCCCATGGACTGGTGGCCCAGGCACACGCCCAGCAGCGGCTTCTTGCCGATGAAATGCTGGATGGCTTCCACGCAGACGCCGGCTTCGTTGGGCGTGCAGGGGCCGGGCGAAAACACGATATGAGCCGGGTCCAGCGCCGCCATCTCGGCCACGGTGATCTCGTCGTTGCGCACCACCTTCACGTCCGCGCCCAGTTCACCGAAGTACTGGACGAGGTTGAAGGTGAAACTGTCGTAGTTGTCGATCATCAGCAGCATTTGGACTCCCGCCGGGCCGCCCCAAGGGAGGCCATCCCCCTTGGGGGGCAGTGAACGAAGTGAACGTGGGGGCTCATCAAAATCCCTCCTCGACGAGTTCGGCGGCGCGCAGCAGAGCGCGTGCCTTCGCCTCAGTCTCTTGCCACTCCAGTTCGGGTACCGAGTCTGCGACGACGCCGGCCGCCGCCTGCACATAGAGCATGCCGTTCTTGATGATGCCGGTGCGGATGGCGATGGCCAGGTCCATGTCGCCGGCAAAACTCAGATAACCGCAGGCGCCGCCGTAGATGCCGCGTTGCACGGGCTCCAGTTCGTCGATCAGCTCCATGGCCCTCACCTTGGGCGCGCCGGTCAGCGTGCCGGCGGGGAAGGTGGCCTTCAGCACATCGAGCTGGCCGACCTCGGGTCGCAGCACACCCTCGACGTTCGAGACGATGTGCATCACATGCGAATAGCGCTCCACGGCGAAGGACTGCGTCACCTTGACGCTGCCGACGCGGGCGATGCGGCCGATGTCGTTGCGCGCCAGGTCGATCAGCATCAGGTGCTCGGCGCGCTCCTTGGGGTCGGCCTGCAGCTCGGCTTCCAGTTCCAGGTCGCGCTCCACCGTCGCGCCGCGCGGGCGCGTGCCGGCCAGCGGGCGGATCGTGACCTTGCGGCTGCCGTCGCCGGCATGTTCTTCACGCACGAGGATCTCGGGGCTGGCGCCGACGATCTGGAAGTCGCCCAGGTCGTAGAAGTACATATAGGGGCTGGGGTTCAGCGCTCGCAGCGCCCGGTACAGCGCGATCGGCTCGGCCTTGTAGGGCTTGGAGATGCGCTGGCCGACCTGGACCTGCATCAGGTCGCCAGCGGCGATGTATTCCTTGGCCTTGGCCACGGCGGCCAGGTAGTCGGCCTTGGCAAAGCCGCGCGTGACTGGGTGGGCTTCACCGCGCGGCACGCGGGGCACGCTGACCGAATACGTCAGCTTGTCGCGCAGCTGCGAGAGCTTCTTCTTGGCGCGGAAATAGGCCTCCGGCTGGCGCGGGTCGGCCCAGACGATGAGGTACAGGCGCCCGGAGAGGTTGTCGATGACGGCGACTTCCTCGGACAGCAGCAGCAGGATGTCCGGCGTGCCCAGGCTCTCGCCCGCGTGATCGCGGTCCAGGCGCTTCTCGATGGCGCGCACGGCCTCGTAGCCGAAGTAGCCGGCCAGGCCGCCGCAAAAGCGCGGCAGACCCGTCGGGATCTTGGGCTTGATGCGTTCCTGGTAGGCGGCGATGAAGTCCAGCGGGTTGCCTTCGTGCGTCTCGACGATGGCGCCGTCGGTGACGACTTCGCAGAGCTGGCCCGTTGCGCGGATCAGCGTGCGGGCCGGCAGGCCGATGAAGGAGTAGCGCCCGAAGCGCTCGCCGCCGACGACGGACTCCAGCAGGAAGCTGTTGCGGCCCTGGCCGGAGCCGGCGCAGAGCTTGAGGTACAGGGACAGCGGGGTTTCGAGATCCGCAAAGGCCTCGCTGATCAGCGGGATGCGGTTGTAGCCCTCGGCAGCGAGGCTCTGGAATTCAAGTTCGGTGATCACGGTCAAACCTTGAAAAGACAGTTTTCAGGGCTTGGCGTGCAGCCCGATGGAGAACGGGCAACGCGAGAAAAAGCGCGTCAGGGCGCGCCAAGCAGCATCAGTCGGCGGTGAACCAGCGACGCCAGGGCCAGGCTCCCCGGTCGCTCGACCCCGTGATGTACTTCCGCGTGATGAACATGATCGGATCAGTGTATCAGCGGGTCTTTGAGCCTGACACGCCATACTTCGGTTCACGAAGATGCCGCCATCGCGGCACAGCAACGGAGCGAGACATGCGCGCATTCATCGTCGCGGCCCTGGTGGCCGTGGGCAGTCTGAGCGGGGGGAGCGCCTGGGCCGAGACGGTCGAGGTGGCCAACGTGAAGTACGAGACGGCCATGGACCTGGCGGGCCAGAAGCTGGTCCTCAACGGCGCCGGCGTGCGCTACAAGTTTGTCGTCAAGGTCTACACGGCGGGCCTGTACCTGACGCACAAGGTCAGCACGACGCCCGAGGTGCTCGCGGCGCCCGGCCCCAAGCGCATCCATATCCAGATGTTGCGCGAGATCGACGGCAACGAACTCGGCAAGCTTTTCACCAAGGGCATGGAAGCCAACGCGCCGCGCGACGAGTTCGTCAAGTCCATCAATGGCGTGCTCAAGTTGAGCGAAGTCTTCGCGAGCCGCAAGCAGCTCAACAGCGGCGACAACTTCACGGTCGACTATGTGCCCGGGCTCGGGTCGACGCTGCTGGTCAACGGCAAGTCGCTGTTGAGCGAGCCGATCAAGGAGCCTGAGTTCTTCACGGCCCTGCTGCGCATCTGGCTGGGCGACAAGCCGGCCGACGATGCGCTGAAAGAAGCCCTGCTCGGCATCAAGCGCGAACGCCGCCGCTGAAACGGAGCCCCGCGCCCAAGCTCGCCACGCTGAACGCGGGCGAGCTTGAGCGGCCCCCCGAGGGGGCGCCGATGCTCGCGGCATCGAGCCGCGAGCACATCGGCAATCGGGCCGGCTTGGGAGCGGCCCGGCGCTCGGCCCGTAGGCAGACGATGGGCCTCAGTCAGCCGAACTGGATATCGTCGAGCCGGCCCAGATGCTGCAGGGCCGGCACGGCACGGATGTCCTCGCCATGGTTGTAGCCGTAGGTCATCAGCACCAGCGGGCAGCCGGCCGCGCGCGCGGCCTCGGCGTCGTTGCGTGAGTCGCCCACCATCCAGGTGGCCGCGGGCGGTGTGCCCAGCGCCTCGCAGGTCTTGAGCAACGGCAGCGGATCGGGCTTCTTGCGCGCGAAGTCGTCGCCGCCGAAGACGTGGGTGAAGTAACCATCCAGGCCCTTGCGCCTGAGCAGTTCGCGCGCCGGCGCGCCCGGCTTGTTGGTCAGCACGGCCAGCGGCAGGCCCAGCGCCCGCAGTGCTTCCAACCCTTCGACGACGCCCGCGTAGACCGTTGCATGCTCGCCATTCAGGCCGGCGTAGTGCTGCTGGTAGAGCGGCCAGGCTTGCTCGAACAGCGCCGGCGCGCCGCCCACCTCGGCCAGCGTCGTGCGCACCAGGTGCTCGCTGCCGCGGCCGATGGTGTGCTCGACGAAGGCCGACGTGACCGGTGGCAGGCCGAGATCGACCAGCACGCGGCCCAGCACGGCAACGAAGTCGCCCAGCGTGTCGATAAGGGTGCCGTCCAGGTCGAGGATGAGGGCTTGAGGTTTCATGTTTTCAGCTGGCCATCGGCCTTGAACATCGCCTTGATGCCCCGCACCGCCTGGCGGATGCGCGACTCGTTCTCGATCAGCGCAAAGCGCACATGGCCGTCACCGTGGTCGCCGAAGCCGATGCCGGGCGATACGCAGACCTTGGCCTTCTCCAGCAACTGCTTCGCGAACTCCAGCGAGCCGAGCTCGCGGTAGGGCTCGGGAATAGGCGCCCAGATGTACATGCTGGCCTTGGGGCAGTCCACCACCCAGCCGGCCTCGATGAGGCCCTTGTAGAGCACGTCGCGGCGGCGCTGGTAGCTGGCGGTGATGTCCTTGACGCACTGCTGGTCGCCCTCCAGCGCAGCGATGGCGGCGACCTGCAGCGGCGTGAAGGTGCCGTAGTCGTGATAACTCTTGATGCGCGCCAGCGCCGCGACGAGATCCGGATTGCCGACCATGAAGCCGACCCGCCAGCCGGCCATGTTGTAGCTCTTGGAGAGCGTGAAGAACTCGACCGCCACGTCCTTGGCGCCGGGCACCTGCATGATGGATGGCGCGACGTAGCCGTCGTAGACGATGTCGGCATAGGCCAGGTCATGCACGACGAGGATGTCGTGCTTCTTGGCCAGCGCCACGACGCGCTCGAAGAAGGCCAGGTCCACGCACTGCGCCGTCGGGTTGGACGGGAAGCCGAAGACCATCATCTTGGGCTTGGGGTAGCTGCCGCGGATGGTCTTCTCCAGCTCGGCGAAGAAGTCGACCTCGCTGCTGACCGGAATGGCGCGGATGTCGGCGCCGGCAATGACCGCGCCGTAGATGTGGATGGGGTAGCTCGGGTCCGGCACCAGCACGGTGTCGCCGCGGTCGAGTGTGGCCAGCATCAGGTGGGCCAGGCCCTCCTTGGAGCCAATGGTGACGATGGCCTCGTGGTCGGGGTCGATGGCGACGCCGTAGCGGCGCTCATACCAGTGCGAGATCGCCCGGCGCAGGCGCGGGATGCCCTTGCTGGCCGAGTAGCCGTGGGTGTCGGGCCGTTGCGAGACTTCGTTGAGCTTGGCGACGATGTGTGCCGGTGTGGCCCCGTCGGGGTTGCCCATGCTCATGTCGATGATGTCTTCGCCGCGTCTGCGGGCCGCCAGCTTGAGCTCGGCGGTGATGTTGAAGACGTAGGGTGGGAGACGGTCGATGCGCGCGAAGCGGCGCTTGCCGCTGGAAGCGGAAGAAGAGGTCATTGGCAGTGTTCACGTGAGCGCCCGGAACCGTCCGAGCGACGTGGGCGGCTTGGCGCCGCACCGCGGGCGACTCTAGCGCACTAAGCTGGTGACCATGAGCACGCCTGAGTCCCGCACGCTGACCGTTGACGATCAAACCACGGTCTCGGCCTTGTGGCTGCAGCCGCCCAAGCCGCGTTCGACCTACGTGTTCGCTCATGGCGCCGGTGCCGGCATGCACCACAGCTTCATGGCGGCGTTGTCGCAGGCCCTGTTCGACGCGTCGGTGGCGACCTTGCGCTACCAGTTCCCCTACATGGAGCGCGGCTCCAAGCGCCCCGACTCGCCCGCTGTGGCGCACGCCGCCGTTCGCGCTGCGGTGGCAGAGGCGCGCCAGCGGTTGCCCGACACACCGCTGTTCGCGGGCGGCAAATCCTTCGGCGGCCGCATGACGTCGCAGGCGCAGGCGGCCGAGGCGATGCCGGGCGTGCGTGGGCTGGTGTTCGTCGGCTTTCCCTTGCACCCGGCTGGCAAACCGGCCATTGACCGGGCGGCGCACTTGGCGCAGGTCGCCGTACCGATGCTGTTCCTGCAGGGCACGCGGGACGAGCTGGCCGACCTGGCCTTGCTGCGGGGCGTTGTCCAGGGCCTGGGCGACCCAGCCATGCTGCATCTCGAGGAGGATGCGGACCACGCCTTCCATGTCCGGGCCCGCAGCGGGCGCAACGACGCGCACGTGGTGCTGGCCTTGGCAGCGGCGATGGCGGCATGGTGCCTAGCGCAAGCCCCTGGGGCGCGCGGCGGGTGACTTCCTAGAATCGAGCAATGAACACCTCCGCCGCCCCCATTGCCTGCATCGGCGGCCTCAATATCGACCGCAAGCTCAGGCTGCTGTCCAACTCCCTGCACGGGTCGTCCAACCCCTGCGAGTCACATGAAACCCCCGGCGGCGTCGTGCGCAACGTCGCCGAAAACCTGGCGCGGCTGGGCCTGCCGGTCGCGCTGGTTGCCGCGGTGGGCGACGACGCCGGCGGGCGCATGCTGCTTGAGCAGGCCGCCCAGGTCGGCATCGACACGCGCGCCGTCATCCGGCTGCGCCGCCACGCCAGCGACAGCTACACCGCGGTGCTCGCGCCAGACGGCAGCCTGGAACTCGGCCTGGCGTCGATGCCGCTCGTCGAGAGCCTGAACCCCTGGGCGCTGGCGGCCAGCAAAGCCTTGCGCGCCGGGGCCGCCCTCGTCGTGGCCGACGGCAACCTGCCCACCGACGCCTGGCCCTTGCTGCTCGGCGAGGCACGCGCCAGCGGCATCCCATTGGTGGGCGTGGCGGTGTCCGAAGCCAAGATGGAAAGACTGCCGGAGCGCCTGGACGGCCTGCACCTGCTCGTCATGAATGCCGGTGAACTGGCCACCATTGCGGCAGAGGCGAACGAGGCCTTCGATGCATTGCACGCACGCGGCGTCGGCTGCGTGCTGGTCTCCAAGGGCGCCGACGGCTTGCTGCTCAGCACGCCGGGCCGCGCACCACGCCACTGGCCGGCGCCGCAGGTGCATGTCGTGGACGTGACCGGTGCTGGCGACGCGCTGTCAGCCGGCGTCTGCGCTTCGCTGCTGCGCGCGCCCGACGACTTCGATGCCGCCGCCCGCCTGGGCCTGGACCTCGCTGCACTGACGCTGCAGACCGAGGACAGCGTCCACCCCGAACTGAACCCCAGGTTCCTGGAAGAACGATAGATGAACGAACTGATCCAGCTCTCGCCCGAAGTCGCCGCCGCCCATGAGCAGGGCCGGCCCATTGTGGCCCTCGAATCCACCATCATTGCCCACGGCATGCCGTGGCCGCAGAACCTGCAGACGGCGCGCGAGGTCGAGGACGTCATCCGCATCGAAGGTGCCGTGCCGGCGACCATCGCGGTCATCGGCGGGCGCATCCGCGTCGGCCTGACTGACACCGAACTGCAGCAGCTGGCCCAGGCGCCCGACGCCATGAAGCTCAGCCGCCGCGACCTGCCGTTTGCCATCGCCACCGGGCGCCTCGGTGCCACGACGGTGGCGGCGACGATGATCTGCGCCCACCTGGCCGGCATCGAGGTCTTTGTCACCGGCGGCATCGGCGGCGTGCACCGCGGCGGGCATGAGAGCTTCGACATCTCGGCCGACCTGCAAGAGTTGGCGCGCACGCCGGTGGCCGTCGTCTGTGCGGGCGCCAAGTCAATCCTCGACCTGGGCCTGACGCTGGAGTATCTGGAGACCCACGGCGTGCCGGTGCTGTCGGTCGGCCAGGACAACTTCGCCGCCTTCTTCACCCCTGACAGCGGTCTCAGGGCGGACTTCCGCATGGACTCGGCCGACGAGCAGGCCCGCTTCATCCGCGCCAAGTGGACGCTGGGCCTGGCCGGCGGTGTCGTCGTCAGCAACCCGGTGCCGGCAGCACAGGCCATGCCGCGCGAGGAGATCGACGCCATCACGGCCCAGGCTCTCGCGGAAGCCGACGCGCAAGGCGTCGCCGGCAAAGCCATCACGCCCTTCCTGCTCGCGCGCATCAAGGCGCTGACGGGTGGTCGCAGCCTGACGACCAACATCGCCCTCGTGAAGCACAACGCGATCGTCGGCGCTCGGCTGGCGCGCGCGCTGCAGAACTAAAAGCGAAAAACGCGCAAGCTGGTGGTGGCCAGCAAACTGCGAGCAAAACAGGCCGGTTAAGCTGATCTGTTTCCTGAGTCAATCCCCATTACTTTCAGCAGGCTTGCATGCGCGCGACCTCCCCCGTGATTCTTTGTGGCCTGGTGCTGGCCGTTCTGGCGGGCTGTGGGCGCAAGGACGATACAGGCGGCGCGTCGGCCCCGGCGGGGGTGGCGAGTGCGCCGCCGGCGCAGAACGTCGGTGTCGTCAAGGTCAGGCAGGCCGACGTGCCGATCACCGTGGAGGCCAGCGGCACCGTCACCGCGCTGCAGAGCGTGGACCTGCGTGCGCAGACGAGCAGCATCGTCGCCCAGGTCCTCGTCAAGGACGGCCAGAACGTCAGGAAGGGTGACCTGCTGTTCCGCTTCGATGACCGCGGCGACCGCGCCGCGCTGGAGAAGGCGCGCGCCCAGCTGGCCCGCGACCGCGCCAGCCTCACCGACCTGGAGCGCCAGCTCAACCGCGCCAAGGAACTGAAGGCGCAGAACTTCATCGCCCAGAACGCGGTGGACACGGCCCAGGCCAACTTCGATGCCGGCCAGGCGTTGATCCGCAGTGACGAGGCCGCGATCCAGGCGACCCAGGTCACGCTGGGCTACAACGAGTTGCGCGCGCCCATCAGCGGGCGCGTCGGCATCGTCAGCGTCTACCCGGGCAGCCTGGTGCAGGCCAATGCGACGGCGCTGCCGCTGGTCAACATCGCGCAGCTGGACCCCATCGCCATCAGCTTCACGGTGCCTGAAACCCAGCTCGGCTCGCTGCTGAGCGCCACGCGTGCCGGCGAGCTGGATGTCGAGGCCTTGCCGCCGCCGGGCTCGGCGCGCGGCGCAATCTCCATCAAGGGCCGCGTCACGGCGGTGGACAACCTCGTCGACAGCGCCACCGGCACGATCAAGGTCAAGGCCGAGTTCGACAACAAGGCCCAGTCGCTTTGGCCGGGCCAGTACCTGCGCGTGCGCGTCACGCTGCGCACGCTCAAGGGCGTGACCGTGGTGCCGCAGGCCGCCATCATCATGCGCGGCAACGAGCGCTCGGTCTACGTCGTGGCGCCCGACAACACCGCCAAGCTGGTGCCCGTGCAGCTGCGTCAGGCCATGGGCGAGCAGGCGGTGGTGGAGGGCCTGGACGCGACGGCCCAGGTCGTCATGGAAGGCAAGCAGAACCTGCGGCCGGGCACGCCACTGCGCATTCAAGCCAGCGGCGGAGCGGGCGCCGCATCGGCCCCAGCGTCTGCCGCTTCGGGCGCTGACAAATGAGGCTCACCGAGCTGTTCATCCGGCGGCCGGTCATGACCGTGCTGCTGAACCTGTCACTCGTCATCGCCGGCCTGGCCGCCTGGAGCCGCATCCCGGTCGCGGCGCTGCCGTCCTACAACACGCCCATCATCAACGTCGGTGCGTCGCTGCCGGGCGCATCGCCCGAGACCATGGCCTCGTCCGTCGCGCTGCCGCTGGAGAAGCAGTTCTCGACCATCGCCGGCCTGTTGACCATTTCGTCGACCAACACGCTGGGCAACACCTCGCTGACGCTGGAGTTCGACCCCTCCCGCAACATCGACGCCGCCGCCGTGGACGTGCAGGCGGCGCTGTTCCGCTCCCTGCGTGCGCTGCCGGCCGAGATGACCTCGCCGCCCAGCTACCGCAAGGTGAACCCGGCCGATGCGCCGGTGCTGCTGGTGGCGCTGACGTCGCCTTCCATCGACCTGACCGAGCTGAACGACTACGCCGAGAACCTGCTGTCGCCGGGCCTGTCCACCATCGACGGCGTGGCCCAGGTGTCCATCTTTGGCCAGAAGCGCTATGCGGTGCGCATCAAGGTCAAGACGGACCTGCTCAACCAGCGCAACATCACGCTGGACGAGCTGCAGACGGCGGTGCGCGCCGCCAATGCCAACACGCCTGTCGGCGTGCTGGACGGCTCGCGCCAGACACTGACCATCCAGGCCAACCGCCAGCTGCGCAACGCCGCCGAGTTCGGCCGCACCGTCGTCGCCTCGCGCAACGGCGCGCCGGTGCTGCTGCGCGACGTGGCCGACGTGCAGGACAGCGTCGAAACCAGCAAGACCTACTCCACCTACCAGGGCGAGCGCTCCATCGTGCTGGCCATCCAGCGCCAGCCCGACGCCAACACCGTGCAGGTGGTGGACAAGGTCAAGGCCCTGCTGCCGCGCTTCGCGTCGCAGATGCCGGCGTCCATCCAGATGAGCACGCTGAACGACCGCTCGGTATCCATCCGCGAGTCGCTGCACGATGTCTACGTGACGCTAGCGCTGACGGTCGGCCTCGTTGTGCTGGTGATCTTCATCTTCCTGCGCCGCGCCGTGGCCACGTTGATCCCGACGGCCTCGCTGCCAATCTCGCTGATCGGCGCGCTCACGCTGCTGTTCGCGCTCGGCTACTCGCTGGACAACATCTCGCTGCTCGGCATCACGCTGGCCGTGGGCCTGGTCGTGGACGACGCCATCGTCATGCTGGAGAACATCGTCCGCCACGTCGAGGACGGCATGAAGCCTTTCGACGCGGCCGTGCGCGGCGCGCGCGAGATGGCCTTCACCATCCTGTCGATCTCGGTGTCGCTGGTGGCCGTGCTGATCCCGATCTTCTTCATGCCGGGCGTCATCGGCCTGCTGTTCCACGAGTTCGCGGTCGTCGTGGGCCTGTCCATTCTTGTGTCGGCCGTGGTGTCGCTGACGCTGGTGCCTATGCTCTGCAGCCGGTTGTTGAAGGCCGACGAGCACCATGAGGATGGACCGATGGGGCGCCTGTTCGAGCGCGGCTTCACATGGACGCTGGACACCTACACCCGCACGCTGGACCTGGCCCTGCGCCACCGCAACTGGGTGCTGGGCGTGGCGCTGCTGAGCTTCATCGCGACGGTGTGGTTCTACATGACCATCCCCAAGGGCTTTTTCCCCGAGGAGGATATCGGCCAGATACAGGCCAGCACCGAGTCTGCCGAGGACACATCCTTCGCCGCGATGACCCTGCTGCAGGAGCGCGTGGCCGCCATCGTGCGCAACGATCCCAACGTTTTCGCCCTGAGTTCGGCTGTCGGCGGTGGGCCCTCGGGCAGCGCCACCAATACCGGCCGCATGTTCATCAACCTGAAGGCCCGCAATAGCCGCGAGCCCATGCCCAAGGTGCTGGAAGGCCTGCGCAAGAAGCTGCGCGCAGTGCCCGGCATCCAGGTCTATCTGCGCCCGGTGCAGAACCTGCAGCTCGGCGGTCGCCAGAGCAAGAGCCGCTACCAGTACACGCTGCAGTCGGTATCCACCGGCGAACTCAACACCTGGGCAACCCGGCTGCAGGAGAAGCTGCGCGGCGATGAGCGCTTTCGCGACATCACCAGCGACTCGCAAATGCGCGGCCTGCAGGCCAGCCTTGTCATCGATCGCGAGCGCGCCGCCATCCTGGGCGTGCAGATGCAGGACTTGCGCAATGCGCTGTACGGCGCCTTCGGCGAGCGCCAGGTGTCCAGCATCTATGCCGAGAGCAACACCTACCAGGTCATCATGGAAGCCGGCGAGGACGACCGCAGCAGCGAAGCCGCTTTCGACAAGATCTACCTGCGCGGCAAGAACGGCGCGCAGGTGCCGCTGACGGCCTTCGCCACCGTGCAGCGCACGCTCGGGCCCACGGCCGTCAACCACCAAGGCCAGCTGCAGGCCGTCACGATCAGCTTCAATCTCGCACCCAACGTGCCGCTGGGCGACGCCACCAAGCAGATTGACGCCTTCACGCGCGACATCAAGCTCCCACCCAGCATCATCACCAGCTACGGCGGCGACGCGGCGGTGTTCCAGGATTCGCAGGGCGGCCAGCTGCTGCTGATCGGGCTGGCAGTGGCCGTGATCTACGTGCTGCTGGGCGTGCTCTACGAGAGCTACATCCACCCACTGACCATCCTGGCCGGCCTGCCGTCGGCGGCGGTGGGCGCGCTGATCACGCTGCAGCTGTTCGGCATGGAGCTGACCATCATCGCCACCATCGGCATCGTCATGCTGATCGGCATCGTCAAGAAGAACGCGATCATGATGATCGACTTCGCGCTGGACGTGCAGCGCAGCCAGGGGCTCAAGCCGGCCGAGGCGATCCGCCAGGCCGCGATCCTGCGCTTTCGGCCCATCATGATGACGACGCTGGCGGCGCTGATGGGCGCGCTGCCCATTGCGCTCGGCCTGGGCGCGGGGGCCGAGCTGCGCCAGCCGTTGGGCCTGGCCGTGGTGGGCGGCCTGATCCTGTCGCAGGCGGTGACGCTCTACATCACGCCCGTGATCTACCTGGCGCTGGACCGCTTCAGCGGCACCGGGCCGGACGTGCGCGAAGTGGCGGACTTCGCCAGCAAGGCAGCCTGATCAGCTCAGTTTCAGGCGGCCTTCGCGGCTCTCGGTGAGCAGCCGCTGGGCCGCGCGCTCCAGCATGCCGATGACGGCGTCAAAGCCTGCGACCGGGCCGAAATAGGGGTCGGGGATGTCCTGGCCGGCCAGCTCGGGCACGAAGTCGGTCAGCAGCAGGATCTTGGCGTGGTGCTCGGGCGCTGCCTTGGTGCGCAGCGCGTCGACATGCTCAGCCTCCATGGCCAGCACGAGGTCGTATTGGCCGAGCTGCTCAGGCTCGACGCGGCGCGAGCGCCATTTGCGGTCGAGGCTGTAGTTGTGCCGGCCCAGTGCCGCTGCGGCGCGGGCGTCCACCGGGCCGCCGCGCGGGTCAGCATGCACGCCGGCCGAGGCAATGGTCTTGAACACGTCGCCAAGCTTGGCCCTGAAGATGGCCTCGGCCATCGGTGAGCGGCAGATGTTGGCGGTGCAGACGAGCAGGATGGCGGCCATGTCAGTTACTCAGTTGCGCGGGACGAGCGCCGGGCCGCTCCCAAGCCGGCCCGCAATGGTGATGTGCTTGCCGGTCGAACCGGCAAGCATCGCCGTCCCCGCGGGGGACCGGCCAAGGTAATCCTTGGACGAGGGGCTCACGATCTCGCAAGTTCCGTGCGCATCGCGTCGATGACGGCCTTGTAGTCGGGCTTGCCGAAGATGGCCGAGCCGGCGACGAAGGTGTCGGCGCCCGCCGCGGCGATCTCGCGGATGTTGTCGACCTTGACGCCGCCGTCGATCTCCAGGCGGATGTCCCGACCGCTGGCCTTGATGATCTCGCGTGCCTTCTGCAGTTTCTTCAATGCCGACGGGATGAAGCTCTGGCCGCCAAAGCCGGGGTTGACGCTCATCAGCAGGATCACATCGACCTTGTCGATGACCCACTCCAGCACGTCAAGCGGCGTGCCCGGGTTGAACACCAGGCCGGCCTGCTTGCCCTCGGCCTTGATGAGCTGCAGCGTGCGGTCCACGTGGGCGCTGGCTTCGGGGTGGAAGGTCACCACGTCCGCGCCGGCGCGGCAGAAGGCCTGGGCCAGGCTGTCGACCGGTTGCACCATCAGGTGCACATCGATGACGGCCGGCGTGCCGTCGGGCTTCACGGCATGCTTGCGCAGCGCCTCGCACACCATCGGTCCGAAGGTCAGGTTGGGCACGTAATGGTTGTCCATCACGTCGAAGTGGATCCAGTCGGCGCCGGCGGCGAGCACGTTCTTCACTTCGTCGCCCAGGCGGGCGAAGTCGGCGGACAGCAGGCTGGGGGCGATGCGGTATTGCGGTGCGGCGGGCATAGCGGGTGATTCTAGGCAGCCCGCTTGCCCCGCTTCAGCGGCCCGGCCGCTTGAAGCTGTCGCGCGCCTTCTGCGCCTCGGCCCAGTGATGGCAGCCGGGCTGGTGGTCGTTGATCAGCCCCATGGCCTGGATCAGCGCATGCATGGTCGTCGGGCCGACGAATTTCCAGCCGCGCTTCTTCAGGTCCTTGGACAAGGCCTCGGAAGGCGCCGACGTGGCCAGGTTGTGGGCCACCGAGTTCTTGGGCGGCTCGAAACGCCACAGATAGGCGGCCAGCGAGCCCTCGGTGGCCACCAGCTCCACGCAACGCCCGGCGTTGTGGATGGCCGCCTCGATCTTGCCGCGGTGGCGCACGATGCCGGCGTCGGCTAGCAGGCGGTTCACGTCCTTCTCGCCAAACTTGGCGACCTGGTTGTAGTCGAAACCCGCAAAGGCGGCGCGAAAGGCTTCGCGTTTGTTCAGGATGGTTCGCCACGACAGGCCGCTCTGGAAGCCCTCCAGGCACAGCTTCTCGAACAGGCGGAAGTCGTCGGCCACGGGCCGGCCCCATTCCTCGTCGTGATAGCGCAGATAGGTCTCGTCGCCGGGCGCGGCGGCGCACCAGGCGCAGCGCGGGCGGCCGTCGGGCGGCAAGTAGAGGGGGCGGGTCGGCATCGGGAAGCTGCTCCTTGCGAAGTGCCGAGTGTCGACTCACACGAGCACTGACGTGTCAGCTGCACACTCGCATTTTGCGGGCCGAGCGCCGGGCCGCTCCCTAGCCGGCCCGCGCTGGCGATGTGCTTGCGGTTCAATGCCGCAAGCATCGCCGTCCCCTCGGGGGACCGACCAGGCGCGCCCGCGTTCAGCGGGGCGGGACTGGGCGAGGGGCTAACGGTACTTTTCGGCGAGTTGGCGCAGCGTGCCATCCTTCTCCAGCTTGCGCAGCGCCTGGGTCAGGCGTTCCTCATGGGCGGCCGGCAGGTCGGCGCGCAGCGCGAGGAACTGCGGCTCCTCCTGGAAGACGGTGCGGCCGAACCTGAGCTTGTCGCCCAGCTTGCTCTGTGCCACATGGCGCTGCAGGTTGATGTCCTGGCCGTAGATGGCGTCGGCGCGGCCCATGACCAGCATCTGCAGGGCCTCGCGCTCGGAGCTCACCTCGGCGACAGCCACATTGGCCGCCACCAGCCGGCGCGCCAGCGCCGTGCCACGCATGACCAGCACCGGCTTGCGGCGGCTCAAGGCGGCCAGTTGGGCCAGGGAATCGGGGTTGCGCGGGTCGTCGGCGCGCTGCACGACCACGTGGCGGACGATATACAGCGCCACCGGCGCATAACGCCACTGTTTCTCGCGCTCGGGCGACTTCAGCAGGCAGAAGAAGGCATCAATGAGGCCGTCGGCCAGCAGGCGTTCCACACGCTTGAGCGGCACCTGCTGGTCCAGCCCCGTGAAGTGCAGGCCTGCGTCCTGCCGCTCGACGGCGCGCAGGATTTCCAGGCAGAGCCCGGGTTTGAGCGGGCCGCCGTCGGGGTCGTACTTCACTGTCGAGCTGGCCTGCTGGACCGTGCGCAGCGTCAGCTCCTGGGCCGGCGCCGCCAGGCTCAACAGCGCACTCAACAACCAAGGCCAGCGCAGCACTTAGGATCACACACCCCGAAGAACATGCGGCGAGCATAGCCCCCGAGACGGACAATCACCCGATGGCCAACCCCCGTTTCAGTTGCAGCGTCACCGTGCAGACCCTGCCCGAGCAGACTCATCTCGAGCAAAGCCTGTACGCCTTCAGCTACACGATCACGATCGAGAACACCGGCGATGTGCTGTCCCAGCTCATTGGCAGGCACTGGGAGATCACGGACGCGCGTGGCCAGATGCAGGTCGTCGACGGCCTGGCCGTCGTCGGCCACCAGCCCGTGCTCGCCCCAGGCCAGAGCTTCCAGTACAGCTCCTGGGCCCAGATCGGCACCCCCCAGGGCACGATGCGCGGGCGTTTCCTGTGCGTGACCGAGGGCTGCGAGATCTTCCACACCGAGGTCGACGAATTCCTGCTGGCTGATAGCGCCTCTCTGCATTGACCTGGGATCTCACAGCCCTCCTGAACGCGGCCGACCCGCAGGCCGCGCTCGCCGAGCGCAATCTGTGGCTGGTGCGCCTGCTGGAGTGGCTGCGGCACGCGCCGCGTGAAGAGGCCTCATCGGGCACGCCGCTGCCCATCGTGCGCCTGAAGCACCTGCTCAATGTGCTGGAGCGCCACCCCGAGCACGCCTGGGCGTTTGCCAATGTCATCGGCGGCGTCTGGAACGACGTCGACGCGGTGGCGCTGTTCGCCGAGGTGGGCTTTGCGCCGCGCATGGCGCTGTGGCATGAATTCCTGGGCCGGCTGCGCCGCCGCCTGTTGCCGGCCACCACCGACACGCGCGACCTCGCGGCACTGTTCGAGCTGCTCTTCCCCGACGAGGCCGACGAGGACTGGATCGCCGCCATCGACGATGAGCTGCTGGCGCGGTTGGGCCTGCTGTTTGCCGCCACGCCCGACGACGGCTGGCGCGTCGAGGCCAACGCCGCGATCACCGTGCTGGTCAGCAGCGTGCATGCCGCCGGCCTGGCCGGCCCGCTGCGGGTGCGCATGGATGCGGAGTTGGTGCAGGACAAACCCTTCCACCAGCTGCCCGCCGCCTGGGCGGCCGTCGAGCGCGCGCTGGCCGGCGCCGATGACGATGCGGCCGCACTGGGGTCGGCCATGCAATACCTGCACGCGTTGCTGGACCGCTGCCGCGCTGCTGCGCTGACGGTGCCCGAGCATCTGGAAGTGCATGGCGTGTCGGTGGATCTGATGTTCTCCGTCGAGCAGCTCACCGCGCGGCTGGACCGCATCGATGCGCTGCTGGCCTGCCTGCTGTCCCACGAACCCCAGCGCGAGCTGCTGCGCCTGGTGTCGGGCCTGGTGCGCGTCGTGCACGAGCGGCGCAGCCTGCGCACGCTGTTCGCGCGCCACTACTCGCTGATGGCGCGCAAGGTGGCCGAGCGCAGCGCCGAGACGGGCGAGCACTACATCACCCGCAGCCGCGAGGAATACCGCGACATGCTGCGTCGCGCAGCCGGTGGCGGCGCTGTTTTGGCCGGCACCACCTTCCTGAAGTTCGGCATCGCCCTGCTCGGCTTCACGGCCTTCTGGGGCGGCTTCTGGGCCGGTGTGAACTACGCGCTGTGCTTCGTCCTCATCCACCTGCTGCACTGGACGGTGGCCACCAAGCAGCCGGCGATGACGGCCCCGGCCATGGCCGACAAGCTGCTGCACATCGACCGCGACGACGCCATCGTCGGTTTCGTCGACGAAGTGACCCATCTCGTGCGTTCACAAGTGGCCGGCATCATCGGCAACCTCACCGTCGTGGCGCCGCTGGTGCTGGCGGTGCAGGGCCTGTGCTGGCTGGCGTTCGGTGCGCCGCTGGTGGGCGTGCGGGATGCCGAATACGTGCTGCATTCGCTGAGCCTGTTCGGCCCCTCGCTGCTGTTTGCCGCCTTCACCGGCACGCTGCTGTTCGCGTCCAGCATGATCGCCGGCTGGGTGGAGAACTGGTTCGTCTTCCACCGCCTGGACAGCGCCATCGCCTGGAACCCGCGCATCGTCGCGACGCTGGGTCAGACGCGCGCGCAGCGCTGGTCGCACTGGTGGCGGGCCAACATCTCCGGCCTGACGGCCAACATCAGCCTGGGCCTGATGCTGGGCCTGGCGCCGGCGCTGTTCGGCTTCGTCGGCCTGGGCCTGGAGGTGCGCCACGTGACGTTGTCCACCGGCCAGCTCGCCGCCGCCGTGGGGGCGCTCGGTGTCGGCGTCATGACGACCTGGGCCTTCTGGTCCTGCGTGCTTTGCATCGCCGGCATCGGCATGCTCAATGTCGGCGTCAGCTTCTTCTGCGCCTTCAAGGTGGCGATGCGCTCGCGCGGTGTGCGCCTGGCCGACCGCAAACGCGTCTACGCGGCTATCCGCGCGCGGCTGCGACGCCAGCCCTTGAGCTTCCTGATCGCGAGGAGTTAGTCCTCGCGCCGCTCGCCCTTCTTGCGGCCCGAGAACATGGTCCACCAGATGATGAAGACAAAGATCGCGAGCGCGCCAAGGGCTTCGAGGGCGAGGAGCAGCATGGGGTGGTGGACGCGTGGAGGGCTGGCCATCATTCTAGGAAGCCTCGCTGCCTGCTCATCTCCGCCGCTGCAGCCGCCTGAGCCCGCACCGACCGTGCCGGCCACGCCGCGGCCGGCGTCGCAGCGCTGGGTGGCCGCCGACTGGAAGGACCTGCCCGGCTGGGGCGGCGACGACCTGCTGGCCGCCTGGCCGGCTCTGCTGGCCAGCTGCCAGCGCCCCGCGCCGGGCTGGGCCGAGTTCTGTGCCCGCGCCGCGCTGCAGGCGCCCGCCGACCCGCTGGAGGCCACGCTGTTCCTGATGAAGCATCTGCGCCCCTGGCGGCTGCAGGGCGAAGGTGGTGAGGCCGCCGGGCTGCTGACGGGCTATTTCGAGCCCCAGCTCGCGGCCAGCCGCACGCGCCAGGGTGCCTTCCAGTGGGCGCTGCATGCGCTGCCCGCCGATGCCGCGCTGCGTCGCACGCCGCGCCGCGACATCGACACCCATCCGCGCTTCACGGCGCTGGAGCTGGCCTATGTCGACGACCCTTTTGCGCTGCTGCAAATCCAGATCCAGGGCTCGGGCCGTCTCGTCGTGCGTGATGCGGCTGGCGCCGAGCGCATCAGCCGCGTCGCCTACGCGGGCCACAACGATCAGCCCTTCCAGTCTGTCGCGCGCGCGCTGCTGGACCGTGGCGAGGTGGGCGACGCGACGCCACGAACCCTGAGCGACTGGGCGCGCCGCAACCCGGCCAAGGTGCGCGAGGCCCTGGCCGTCAACCCGCGCGTCGTCTACTTCCGCGAGGAGCCCCTGCCCGATGTGAACCAGGGCCCGCGCGGCGCCCAAGGCGTGCCGCTGACGCCGGGCCGTTCCGTCGCCATCGACCGCAGCTACATCGCGCTGGGCACGCCGCTGTGGCTGGACAGCACCGCGCCGCTGTCGACGACACCGCTGCGTCGCCTCGTGCTGGCCCAGGACACCGGCAGTGCCATCCAGGGCGCCGTGCGCGCCGACCTGTTCTGGGGCTGGGGTGAAGACGCCGCGCTGCAGGCCGGCCGCACCAAGCAGGCGCTGCGGCTGTGGGCGCTGTGGCCCGACGGATTTACTCCGAAACCTTGACGCCCTTCCAGAAGGCGTAGCGGCCCTTGATCTCGGCTGCGGCGGGCAGCGGGTCGGCGTAGTACCAGACCGCATCCGGGTTCATCTCGCCGTTGACGAACAGGCTCAGGTACTGCGCCTGGCCCTTCCAGGGGCAGCCGCTGCGGTGGTTGGAGAAGGTCGTGTATTCCTTCTTCAGCGCTTCGGCCGGAAAGTAGTGGTTGCCTTCGACGACCACCGTATCGTCGCTCTCGGCGATGGTTACGCCGTTCCACACTGCCTTCATCGTCTGCTCCGGGAGAATTGAGGGATGAGACGCTACCACTCCCACCTCGGCCGCGACATCGTCATCACCGGCGGCAGCGCCCGGGATCTCGACCCCGGCCAGTTCGGCGTGCTCGCCATCGACGGCGGCGCGGGCGGCTGGTCGGTCGTGCACAAGGGGCCGGAGGGCGACGTGGACGAGCTCAACAACGAGATGCATTTCGAAACGCCGGAGGAGGCGTTGGCGTTTGCGAAGGAGTTGATCGGGATGCTGGCGTCCTAAACTCTTTGGCATGCGACCTTCTGCCGCCCTCGCCAGCCAGCGCGCCGCCGTGCGCGAGGCGGCTGGCCGTTTCCGCGCAGCCAACTTGCGCGTGTTCGGTTCGGCGCTGCATGGCACTGATGGCGAAGGCAGTGACCTCGATCTGCTCGTCGATGCGCTGCCTGGCGCCACCCTGTTCGACCTGGGCGGCCTGCAGCAGACGCTGGAGGACTTGCTTGGTGTGCGCGTTGACCTGGTGACGCCAGGCGATCTGCCGCCCCGGGTGCGTGCGGTCGTGCTGGCGGAGGCTCAGCCCGTATGAAGCCGACCCGTCTGCCGGACTATCTGCAGCACATCCGGCGGGCAGCTCAAGAGGCTTGCGAGTTCGCGGCCGGCCTGACGCGCGAGGCCTTCGAGCGCGACGTGAAAACGCAGAAGGCCATCGAGATGAACCTCGTCGTGATCGGCGAAGCCGCCTCGCGACTGCTTGAGCATCACGCCGACTTTGCCCAGCGGCACCCAGAGCTGCCCTGGCGTGAGATGCGCGGCATGCGCAACCGCATGGCTCACGGCTATTTCGAGATCAACCTCGATGTGGTCTGGAATACCGTGCAGACGGCCTTGCCCGCGTTGCTGGCGCAGTTGGCAGCGCTGCCGGCTGACGAAGGCTGACGTGCTCACCCTGTACGGCGCCGAGGCTTCGGGTGCTGTCGCCGTGGAAGCCGCGCTGACCCTGCTGGGCCTGCCCTACACGCTGATCGAAGGCGCCACCTGGGCCGAGGTGGCCGCCCGCGATCGCGTCGCGGCCAGCAACCCGATGCGCCAGATCCCGACGCTGGTGCTGCCCGACGGCGAGGTCATGACCGAGAGCGCGGCCATCCTGATCTATCTGGCCGACCTCGATCCGGTCGCCGGCCTGGCGCCCGCGCCCGGCGACCCGCTGCGGGGGCAGTTTCTGCGCTGGATGCTGTACGTCTCGTCGGCCATCTACGCGTTGCACTGGATCAAGCCCGACGTGAAGCGCATCGGCGCGCCGGAGGAATCTCGCCAAGCCGTCGTCGAGGCCGTGCACGACCGCATCGCCTTCTGCTGGGCCAACATGGACCGGCAGCTGACACCGGGCGACTTCCTGCTCGGCGATGAACTCACCGTGCTGGACCTCTACGTCGCCGTCGTCTCGCGCTTCGGGCCGTGGCGGGAGCGCTTCTATGAGGTGGCGCCGGGCATGGCGGCGGCGATACGCCGTGTGGATGAGGATCCGAGGCTGGCGGCGCTGTGGCAGGCGCGCTTTCCCGAGGATTGAGATCCGTGCGGCGCTTGGTGCAATGGCTGGCCTCTGCCCTGGCGGGACTGCTGGGCTGCTGCACGCTGGGCATTCTTGCCTTCGACTTGCTGGTGGTTAGGCCTCATGCGGCCAGCGTCGAACGCGCCCTCGATGCCGCCGCGCCCAGCGAGCGCCAGCCACCGGCCGCGCTGCGGCAGTTGCTGCACCGGGCTTACGGCGACCTGGTCAAGTTCATCGTCGCGCGCAATCTCGTGCTGGCTTCGGCGCGAGAGGATGAGCGCATGAGCGGGCTGCGCCGCATGTTCACGGAAGCCGGCGTCGCGCTGCTGCTGCCGCTGCACGTGTCCGAGACTCAGCTTGAAGGCGCTTTGCTGTCATCGGCCTATATGGGCTCCGGCATCCGCGGGTTCGCGGCGGTATCCCAGCACTACCTGGGCGTCCCGCTGGAGCGCGTCGACTCGGCCCAGGCGGCAAGGCTGTTGGCGATCGAGTGGGTGCCATCCTCGCTGGATTCTCCGGAGCGCCTGGAGCGACGGGTTCGGTGGCTGCTGTCGGTTCCGCCGCTCGCGGATCGATCGGCGAGTGGCACGTAGTCGGCGGCTGAAGGAAGGCCTTGCTCCGACCGAGGGCCTGGGGCAGTTCCTGTTGACGTGTTTGACCAAGGGTCGATGGCGTGCATCTTCACGTCCGCCGCAGCGGGCCTTGAACTGCAACTATTCCTTGGCATAGTCGCTGCGCCACTGCTGCGGTCCCGACATCCCACGAAGGAGACGTCCTTGTTCACGTTCATCGCTCGGTGCATTTCCCTCATCGTCGGGCTGGTGCTCATCGCCGACACCGGGCTGCCCACGCGCGTCGAGCAGTTGCGGGTCGACCGGCATACCAGCAGCTTCAAGAGCGATCAACGCGGTGCCGGGGCGGGCGACACCAGCTACACACTGCATCTGGCGGGCGGCGTGGTCGCGACCTGCTCCGTCGGCTTCGCCCTCTACACGCGGTTGAAGGATGGCGACAGCATCGAAGTCCGCTCCACAAAGCTCTTCAAGAGCTGCATCCGCATCTCGCAGGGCGACGAGGTCTTCGAGGACGACAAGCACTGGAAATACATCGGACTCCTGTTCGGGGCGCTACTGATCGCTGCCGCCTTCGGCTGGCTGCGCAGCGACGATGACGAGCGGAATGGATTCGGAATACGTCTGGGTTAGCCTCGGGCTAACGGCTCATCTCACAGGATTCACTACCTATGCCCGCGCAACGCTTCAACGTCTTCGGCCGGCTCTTCGACATCGAGCGCAGCGGTGAGCGCTGGTCAGTGCTGGGCGTAGGCAATGACGGCAAGCGGGCGCCGGCCGGGTTTGTCATCCCGGAGTTCGTGGCACCGGAGGAGCTGGAGCAGTTCCTGTTCGACCTGTTTCACGAGCAGGCGGCGTACAAGAAGGGTGGGATCTTTCGTGTGGAGCGCCCGTGCTGACGTTTCCGATGGTGGATGGGCGATGAAAAGACTGGAGGGCGCCAACGTTCTCGCGTCCAGCGTCGCGCTGTTGATGCTGGCTCTGATCGAGGGGCTTTCGGCCGCTTGGTTCTTGCCGTATGACGATCATTTCTGGCCCCTTGTCATTGCGGGCTACGCCGTGCTCGGTCCATTCGCCGTATGGATGTGGAGTGGCTCGGCGTTGCGCCGAAGTGGCAAGCCTGAAGAGAGTCCGTTGACGTGGCGAGACTGGGTGGGTTTCTTCTTTTTAGGCCTTGTGCTCAGCGTCGCGTTCGTGGCGTTGGACAACACAGTCAATCATCCCGGACTAAGCTTGGCATTCACGTTTGCTGCCATAGCCATGACGATGATTGCGCTGCCGGGTGCTGTGAGGGCAGCGCTGTTGGACGCACTCGACAAATAGACGCCTGCAAGTCAGCTGGTGTCTAAACCTGCCCGCCCGCCTTCGCCCCCTTGCCCTGCAACACCGGCGCATCCGGCATGCCCAGCAGATCCGCCGCCAGCGCCTCGGCCACTTCGATGCCGTCGACACCGGCGCTCATGATCCCGCCCGCATAACCGGCACCTTCGCCAGCCGGAAACAGCCCACGCACATTGACGCTCTGGTAGTCCCGCCCGCGGTTGATGCGCAGCGGGGATGACGTGCGCGTCTCGACACCCGTCAGCACCGCATCCGGCCGATCAAAGCCACGGATCTGGCGCGCAAACGCCGGCAGGGCTTCGCGGATGGCTTCCAGGGCATACGACGGCAGCGAGCCGCGGCCCTTTTGCTGCAGGTCGGTCAACGTCACGCCCGGCTTGTAGCTCGGTGCCACGTCACCGAATTCCTTGCTGACCTGGCGCTTGACGAAGTCCCCCACCAGCGAGCCCGGCGCCAGGTAGCCGCCGCCGCCCAGCTCGTAGGCGCGGCTTTCCCAGATGCGTTGGAAGGCCATGCCGTCCAGCGGGTTCACGGGGCTGCCGTCGCGCTTGCCGTCCTGGCGGTAGTCCTCGGGCGTGAGCCCCACGACGATGCCGGCATTGGCATTGCGCTCGTTGCGCGAGTACTGACTCATGCCGTTGGTGACGACGCGGTCGGGCTCGCTGGTGGCAGCCACCACGGTGCCGCCGGGGCACATGCAGAAGCTGTAGACCGAGCGGCCGTTCTTGGCGTGGTGCACGAGCTTGTAGTCGGCCGCGCCGAGGATCTCGTTACCGGCGTGGACACCGAAGCGGGCCGCGTCGACCAGGCTTTGCGGATGTTCGATGCGGTAGCCGATGGAAAAGGGCTTGGCTTCCATCTGCACGCCGCGGGCATGCAGCATCTGGAAGGTGTCGCGGGCGCTGTGGCCGAGCGCGATGACGACGTGGGTGGTGGCAATCTGCTCGCCGGATTCGAGCTGCACGCCACGCACCGTGCCGTTCTCGATCAGCAGATCGGTCATCTTCTGCTGGAAGCGGATCTCGCCGCCCAGCGCCTCGATGTCGGCCCGCATCTTGATGATCATGCTGACCAGGCGGAAGGTGCCGATGTGGGGCTTGCTGACGAACAGGATCTCGTCGGGCGCGCCGGCCTTGACGAACTCGGTCAGCACCTTGCGCGTCAGGTGGCGCGGGTCGGAGATCTGGCTGTAGAGCTTGCCGTCGGAGAAGGTGCCGGCGCCGCCCTCGCCGAACTGCACGTTGCTCTCGGGGTGGAGTTTCTGTTCGCGCCACAGGCCCCAAGTGTCTTGCGTGCGCTCGCGCACGGCCTTGCCGCGCTCCAGCACGATGGGGCGCAGGCCCATCTGGGCCAGGATCAGCGCGGCGAACAGGCCGCAGGGGCCGAAGCCGACGACGACGGGGCGTGGGCCGGTGTAGTCGCCCCGACCCTTTCCAAATTGGGCCAGGAAGTGGTAGCCGGTGTCGGGCGTGGGCCGGATCTGGTGGTCGCCGGCAAAGCGCGCCAGCACGGCGGCTTCGTCGGTGCCTTCGCTCAGCGTGCAGTCCAGCGTGTAGACGAGCTGGATGTCGCTGCGCTTGCGGGCGTCATAGCCGCGGCGGAACACCTGGATGGTGGCCAGCTCGGTGTCGGCGAGCTTGAGCCGCGCCAGCACGGCGGGTCGCAACGCGTCTTCGGTATGGCTGAGCGGCAGGCGGAGTTCGGTGATGCGGATCATGGTGGTCAGGATTTAGCCGACAACAAAAACAAACAGGCCCCGCAGGGCCTGTGTGTGAGGAAGATCGTCAGGCGATCAGCCCGTCAATCAACCCGAATGCGGGCGCTTGCCCGGGTTCTTCTTGGAGCGGGTGTGCGAACCGCGCTCCAGGCTGCTCAGCTGGCCCTTGCCGGCGGTGAAGGTCACGCCCTTGGGGGCTTCGGGACGGGGGGTGGCGCGGCGAGCCGCTTCGGTGATGATCTTGTTGCCCATGATGGCTCCGTAAACAAAAGCCCACAGCAGGGGCGAAACGCAAAACAGCGACGAAAGGCGCGGATTTTAGCCTGTTCGGCCCAACCAGGCTTCAAAGTCCGGCAGATCCATCGGCCGGGCCAGCAGATAGCCCTGGATGAGATCACAGCCGCAGGCCGTGATGCAGTCCAGTTCGGCGGCGTTTTCCACCCCTTCGGCGGTCACCTTGAGGCCCAGGCCCTGGCCCACGCCGACGATGGATTTCAGCAGGGCCTGGCGGCGTGGGTCGCCGTCCACGTCCTGCACGAAGCTGCGGTCGATCTTGAGTTCATCCACCGGCAGGTGCTGCAAATAGGCCAGCGACGACTGGCCGGTGCCGAAGTCGTCGATGGCCAGGCTCACGCCCCAGGCCTTCAACGCGTTCAGCACGGCGATGGGATCGGTGCCGCTGGACATCAGGCCGGTCTCGGTGACCTCCAGCTGCAGCTGGCCGGGGTCGACGCGGTATTCGGCCAGCAGGGCGGCCAGGCGGGCCGGCAGGGTCTGGTCCTGGATGTCCAGCGTCGAGATATTGACGGCAATGCTCATGGGCTCGCGGCCCTCGGCCTCCCAGGCTGCCAGCGTGCGCACGGCGCGAGCCAGCATCCAGTCGGTGATCTGGCGGATGCGGCCGCTGCGCTCGGCAAAGGGCACGAAGTCGCCCGGTGGCAACCAGCCGCGCTGCGGATGCTGCCAGCGCACCAGGGCCTCGGCGCCGGTGATGCGGCCGGTCTTCAGACAGCGCTTGGGCTGCAGGAACTGGCGCAGCTGGTCCTGCTGGATGGCAGTGGCCAGGTCAGACAGCAAGCTCAGGTGCAGGGCTCGCGAGGCCTCGGCGCTGGGGTTGAAGACGGCAACGTCCTGGCGCAGGCGCTTGGCCTCGAACATGGCCTGCTCGGCACGGCGCAGCAGGGCCTCGGTGTCAGCGGCATGCTCCGGCCAATGGGCCACGCCGAGCGACACCGACAGGTCCAGCGACTGGCCCTGCCAGCTGAGCTTGTGCTCGACCTCTTCGCGCAACTGGGCGGCCAGCGCGTTGGCATGGTCCAGCCGTGCCACGGGGGCGAGGGCCGCGAAGGTGCCGCCGGCCAGGCGCCCGTAGGCGGCGACGCCTTCGAACAGGCCCTCCAGCTTGGCTGCCGCACCGCGCAGCAACGCGTCGCCCGCGTCAAAGCCCAACACGCTGTTGACCGCCTTGAGCCGGTCGACGTCGATGCAGATCAACACGGCCAGCTGCTCGCGCTCGGGCAGGTTGGCCAGCAGCCGGTCGCCGTCGGCGATGAAGCGGGCGCGCTGGGGCAGGCCGGTCAGCAGGTCGATGTCGGCCAGGCGGCGCAACTCGGCCTCGCGCTCGCCGACGGCCGCGGCCATGGTGTTCATCGCCGCGGCCATGTGGCCGAGCTCGTCGGCCGAGTCCACCTCGATGCGGTGGCCGTACTGGCCCTGCGCGATCAGCTCGGCGCCGTCCTCGGCGCGCTTGAGCGGGATGACGATGGAGCGCGTGACGCCCACCGCCAGCAGCGCCCCGGCGACGAGGGCGCCGATGCACAGGGCCAGCACGCCGGTGCGGTCGACGTCGATCTGGTCGCGCAGCTCACGGGCCTGGGCCGTGCCCGCACGCTCCTCGCTGGCCGCGAGCTGGTGGATGGCGCTGACAAAGAGGGACAGGGCCGATTCGGTGTCACTGCCCAGCAGGGCGCGGGCGGCCTGGAAATCGTCGCGCTCGATGAGGTTGCGCACGTCGACATAGCTTGCGCGGTAGTCGGCCAGGCGCAGGCGCACCTCGGACAGGCGATCGGTGCGGGGCCCCAGTGGCAGCACCATGGCCAAGCGCTGCATGGCGTCGTCGAGCCGATTGTTGGCCGACGCGATCTCGGGGTAGGCCGACACGCGCAGCTCGGCGTCGGGGCTCATCAGCACCAGCAGCTTGCGGGCGACGGCCTCGGCATTGCGGTTGATCTCGTTGACCGAGTCGCGGATGACGGCCTGGTCGTCGACGATGCGGTTCAGCGCATCCGACAGCCCCGTGAGGCGATAAACCGACAGGGCGGCGAGGCCCATCAGCAGCAGCAGCATCAGACCGAAGGCCAGGCCCAGGCGGGTGCGTATGCGCAGCCGCCGCGACAGCCGGCTCAGGGGCCTGTTGAGGCTGCTCATGGCGGCGCCGGCACCTCTGGCGTCATGCGGCGCTCCAGCACGTCAGCAGCAACCTCGCGGTCGCCACATTGGTGGCGCAGGGCACGTCGTGCACGTCGCAGGCGCGCACCAGCGCGTTGATATCGGGCTCGTGCGGCTGGGGCGTCATCGGGTCGCGCAGGAAGATGACGCCGTCCAGGTCGCCCACCGCCAGCCGCGCGCCGATCTGCAGGTCACCGCCCATCGGGCCGCTGAGCACGCGCTCGATGGTCAGGCCATGGGCTGCGTTCAGCCGGGTGCCCGTGGTGCCGGTGGCCATCAGCTGGCAGCGGCGCAGCAGCGGCAGGAAGTCGGCGACCAGGGAGATCATGGCGTCCTTTTTGCCATCGTGGGCGATCAAGGCAAGCTTCATGGTCGGAAAGGCGGGGAGTTCTGCAAAGGATTGACGTTACACGCAAGACGTGACCATAAACGCGCAAGACTTGGCACATTGCCATTCTGGCCGCAGCTGTTACTCAACGTACCTGCCGCCGGCCTGCTGCCATGGTCTGGCAGCGGGGCTCGGCAGCATCGCCAATCTATCCCGCCAACCCCGCAAAAGACACCATGAACTTCCGCCAGCTCCACCAGGGCCCCGGGCTCCTGAAGATCGCCAACGTCTGGGACGCCGGCAGCGCCGTCCTGGTCCAGGCCTTGGGCGTGCCGGCCCTGGCCACGACCAGCGCCGGCCTGGCCTGGGCCCTGGGCTACCCGGATGGCAACCACCTGCCGGTCGACGAGCATGCCGCGGCACTGCGCCGCATCGCCCGCGTCGCCCGCGTGCCGCTGTCGGCTGACAGCGAGGCCGGCTACAGCGACGACCCGGCGGTGGTGGCCGACAACATCCTGAAGTTCGCCGAAGCCGGCGCCGCCGGCATCAACATCGAGGACGGTGCCGGAGCGCCCGCCCTGCTGTGCCGCAAGATCGAGGCCATCAAGGCCGCCGCGGCGCGGGCCGGTGTCGATATCTTCATCAATGCGCGTTGCGATGTCTGGCTGAAGAACCTGGCGCCCGGCCGGGCGGTCGAGGAAGTGCTGCTGCGGGCGCGCGACTATGCAGCGGCGGGCGCCGATGGCCTGTTTGCCCCTGGCGTGACGGCCGTGGCCGACATCGAGGCCCTGGTGGGCGGCCAGCCCCTGCCGTTGAACGTGATGGCGCGGCCGGTGCTGCCGGGCCTTGACGAACTCCAGCGCCTGGGTGTGCGCCGCATCTCGGCCGGCAGCGCCATCGCCGAGGCGGCCTGGGGCCGCGCGCAGCGTGCGGCGACGGGCTTCCTTGAGCATGGTGCTGGCACTGAGCTGTTCGACGGCGCCGCGCCCTATCCGCAGATCAATGGCGCCCTGGCTTCGGCTCAAGGCTGAAGCGACACCCGCAGCTGCAGTTCACGCTCGGGCCGGCCGGCGGCATCCGCGCTGCTCAAGGTGCCCTTGGGAGCGGGGGATGCCGCGCTGCCGCTGCGTGCGACGGTCTGCCAGCGGTCCAGCGCCAGCTGCAGCGTCGACTGGAAGGCGTGGTCGTCCTGGTCGATGTCGAACGCGACCTGCACCGGCGCCTTGCCGCCGGGCCAGGTGGGCGTCACGGTGAAGCTCTGCACCGAGCGGCGCTCGGCGCTGCGCGGGCTGGCGTAGACGCGTTGGGGCGTGCGGGTGGTCGGGTCGAGCTCGACGACGGCATCCACCCACTGCAGAGGCTCGCGGGTCGTCAGGCGCAGCATGCCGCGTTGGCCGTTCAGCACGTTCAGGCGCTGGATCTGCTGGGGCGCTGGCGCCGCGGTCGAGGTGACGACGCCGGCGCCGCGCGGCGAGATCGAGCCCGCCGTGCCGACCACGACCGCACCGTCGCGCACGGCGGCCTGGGCGGCGGGCGGCAGGTTGGAATCCACCCAGCGCAGCTCGACGATGAGCTGCACGGCGGGTGGGGCGGCGGTGGCCCAGGGCGCAACCAGGGCCAGCAGGAGCAGGAGGCGGCGCTTCATGCGCCCAGCTTATTCCTCAACGGCCTTGGACTTGGCCGCCAAAAGCCGCGGTCCGAACAGGTTGATTGCCAGACCGGCCAGCACCAGGGCTGCGGCGATGAGCTTCCAGGCCGGCAGCGGCTCGCCCAGCAGCACCGCGGCCGAACCCATGCCGAACACCGGTACCAGCAGCGCCATGGGCACGATGCGCCCGGCCGGATGGCGGGCCAGCAGCCAGCTCCAGACACCATAGCCGAACAGCGTGTTGCCGACCGACTGCCACAGCACCGCCGTCCAGGTGCCGAGGTCCGACGCCGCCAGGCCCGCGGCCATCTGCTGCGGCCCGTCGATCAGCAGCGCCAGCAGCAGCAGCGGCGGCACCGCGAAGGCGCTGCTCCAGACGACGTAGGCGAGCATGTCGATGCGGCCGGCGCGCTGCGTCAGCAAATTGGCGCAGGCCCACGAGAAGGCGGCCGCCAGCACCATGGCGATGCCCACCGCCGTGGTGGTGCCGTCGGTGTGCGAGGCGATGACAACAATGCCGCTGGCTGCCAGCACCAGCCCCAGCCATTGCGCGCCCAGCACCTTCTCCTTGCGGATGCGCACCGCCAGCAGCAGCGTGAAGAACACCTGGGTCTGCACGACCAGCGAGGCCAGCCCCGGCGAGATCTGGCTGCGCATGGCGAGATACAGCAGGCCGAACTGGCCCACGCCGATGAGGATGCCGTAGCCCGCCAGATTGCCCCAGCCCACCTGCGGCCGGCGCAGGAAGAAGCAGGCCGGCACCAGGGCGAAGCTGAAGCGCAGCACGGCCAGCGTCATCGGCG
Source organism: Roseateles sp. P5_E4 (assembly GCF_054049255.1). Classification (NCBI taxonomy): domain Bacteria; kingdom Pseudomonadati; phylum Pseudomonadota; class Betaproteobacteria; order Burkholderiales; family Sphaerotilaceae; genus Roseateles; species Roseateles sp. P5_E4. The sequence goes on from NZ_JBFUMS010000010.1 coordinate 181,695, forward strand.
GCAGCGTGTGCAGGGCGTATTTGATGACGACGAAATTGCTGCCCCAGATCGCCACGACCGCCAGTGCGAGCAGGAAATGGCGCAGCGGCAGGGTCTGTGCGGAGGGGGATGACATGGAGGCAGTCTAGGCGGAGGCACTTCTACAATTTTTGCCATGGATTTCCTCGTTCCCGCCACGGCGCTGGCCGGCCTTGAAGCGGCCGCGCAGGGCGGCGAGGCGGCAGCGCTGGCCGAGTTGGCCTGGCAGCTGCGCCAGCGCGACAGCCGCCGCGCGCTGGCCCTGTGTGAGCAGGTTCTGGCCATGGCGGGTCTCACGCCTTCATTGCAGGCCCGGCTGGCGCTCTCGCGTTGCGAGATCGCCGCCCTGCAGGGGCGGCTCGACGAGGCCGAAACGCAGCTGGCGCAGGCTCGGCGCAGCGGCGGCGGGGCCACGCTGGAGGGTGATGCCTTGCTGGCCGAGGCCGTCGTCGCCAAGGCGCGCGGCCAGCGCGAGCGCGAGCTGGGCGCCTATGCCCGTGCTGCGGCCTGCCACGCACGCGGGCCTGACCCGCGCCGCCAGGCCATCGCCCGCGCCTGGCTGGCCTACGAGCAGTCCTTCGCGACGCCAGCCGATGCGGACGCACCCGCGGCCGAGCCCGCTGCGGCTGCCTTTGCCGACGCTGCGCTGGCACTGCCGCTGTCCCGCCGCGACCCGGCGCGCGCAGCGGCGCTCTTCCTGCGTGCGGCCGATGCGGCCCGCCACTGGGGCCTGCTGCGGCACGCCCTGGTCTGCACCATCAATGCCGGTACGGCCCTGCAGGGCCTGGGCGAGTTTGACCGCGCAGCTGCCTGCTACGACCAGGCGACGCTGGAATCGCGCGCGGCCGGTTGGCCGGCCTTGATCGGCGCCTGCGAGACGCGGCTGGGCGCGCTGCTGAAGGAGATCGGCCGCCTCGATGAAGCGCTCGTGCTGCTGGGCGACGCGCTGGCCTCGCTGGCGGGCGTGCCGCCTGGCATCAACAAGGCCAACGCCTGTGCCGAACTGGCCCAGACGCTGCTGGCCCTGGGCCGCGGCGTCGAGGCGGTCGGCCCCATGACCGAGGCGATCGCGATGTACCGCGCGGTGCGCTCTACGGACAACCTGACGGTCAACCTGCTGGGCCTGGCGCGGGCGCTGTCGGCGGCAGGCCAGGTGGACGCGGCGCAGGCTGCGCTGGATGAAGCGGAGCAGCTGATCGCACGCCATGGCTTCAACGCGCTGGTCGTCGGCGTGCAGGAGGCGCTGACCGAGATCCACCGCCGGTACCCGCACCTGGCGCCGCCGCCCGGCCTGGTGTTGCCAAACGCGACGCTGCACCACGGCGAGGCGACGCTGGCCGAGGGGCTGAAGATCGTCGGCTGGAAGGCGCCGGCCTCCCTGCACGTAGCCCTGGCCGAGGACTGGGCCGCGGCCGGCGACATGGGCCGGGCCTATGGCCATGCCCGCCAGGCCCTGGCGCTGAAGGACGGCGAGACCGAGCGCATGCGGCTCAGCCAGACGCCGGCGGCGCTGCGCCGCGGCGCCGTGCCGCAGGGCGCGGGCGCAACGGCCGCCGAGCGCCTGCTCAGCCCCAAGGAGCGCGAGGTGCTGGTGCTGGTGGCGCGCGGCTACGCCAACAAGGAAATCGCCACGGCGCTGGCGGTCAGCGACGAGACGGTCAAGTCGCATCTGAAGAAGATCTACGCCAAGCTGGAGGCCGGCTCGCGCAAGCACGCGGTGACGCGAGCGCGGGCGCTGGGAGTCATCGGCGTGGCGGGCTGACCGGGTTTTTCCTCCCCGCGCTCGCGGGTCCCCCGCCGCGGGGGATGGGCGGGGTCGGGAGGCGGCCGCACAGTGCCCTCACCCCGGACAAGACGACCACGAGCCCGGGCCGGCGGCATGAGCGCGGGCCCTGGGTTGGCGGAGCGCTGTCCGCCCGCAAACCCAACCGCTTTTCGCCATGAACCGAGAACCCCTTTCCGCGCTGCGGCGCCTGGCCCTGCTGGGCGGCCTGGCCGCCTTGCTGGCGCCAGCCGCACACGCCACCCAACTGGTGCACCAGAACCTCAAGCAGATGATCGCGGCCGCCGACGTCATCGTCAGTGGCGATGTCGCCAAGGTCAGTGACGGCATCGACCGCGGCGTGCCGTTCACGGAAGTGACGCTCAAGGTCAAGGGCAGCGTCAAGCGTGAGCTGGCGACGGACAGCAGCTACCGCTTCCGCCAGTACGGCCTGCTGAAGAACCGCCGCATGGCCGATGGCAAATACCTGCTGGCCACACGCATCGAGGGCCTGCCGGGCTGGACGGTCGGCGAGAAGGTGACCGTCTTCATGAACAAGCCCTCGGTCCGCACGGGCCTGACCAGCCCAGTGGGCCTGGCCCAGGGCAAGCTGACCGGCAGCGGGCCGAAGCTGGCCAATGCCTTCGACAACCGCGGCCTGTTCCAGGGCATGAGCGTGGACCCGGCGGTGCTGAGCCCGCTCGAGGCCGAGATGCTGACCCGCAACAGCGGCGCCGTCGACGGTGGCGTGCTGAACCAATTGGTCAAGCGCGCGGTGCGCGAAGACTGGATCGCCAAGGGAGTGATGCGCTGATGAACGCCTTCCTCAAATTCCCGCTGGCCGCGCTGTTCGCGGCGGCTTCCCTGGCCCAGGCCGCCGGCCCACTGCTGCTGACCGAGCACCCACGCAACCCGCAGCCGCTGCGTTGGGACACGAGCAAGCCCATCCAGGTCTACACCGACATCGGACCGCTGACCTACCGCGACAGCGGCACGGAGTTCCTCAGCAACGCCCAGGCCGACAGGATCACCGCCTTTGCGCTGAAGCAGTGGAGCGATGTGCCGACCTCGACCTGGAAAGCCGTCACCGACCCGGCCAAGTTCAAGAAGTTCAGCCAGCTCGCGGGCGTCGGCGTGGACGTGAAGGACGGCGAGACCGCCAAGCGCGTCTATGGCCAGGCGCTGGAGGGCGGCATCTACGTCATCTACGACCAGCGCGGCCAGGTCATCGAGGAGTATTTCGGCGTGCCCAAGGACCAGGTGCTGGGCATCGCCTTCGCCGAGATCGCCGAGGACCGCGACGGCGACGGCTACCCCGAGACCATCGTCAAGGCCACGGCCGTCATGAACGGCTATGTCGTGCCGCATGAGCCGTTGGACCCAGACCAGCCCTGGATGCCGCCGCCCGACATCGACGGCAAGCGCATCGCCGGCGTGTTCACGCACGAGTTCGGCCACGCCATCAACCTGTCGCACTCGCAGGTCAACGGCACCATGGCCTATTTCAGCCATCCCTACTACTACGAGGCTTTCCCCGGCGTGCCCGGCTGCGTGCCGGCCCTGCATTCCTGGCGCGACGACGATCCGGCGGCGAAAAAGATCGACCCGAAGTACATCGAGACGATGTTCCCCTTCATCGACCCGACCTTCCCCGATGCCAACGGCCGCAACGCCGGTTACGAGCAAAGTACGGTGGACCGCAGCGACGACATGGCGGGCATCTCCGACCTCTACCCGAGCGCAACCTACCTGAAGACGCGCGGCTCGGTGGCTGGCACGCTGTTCCTGAAGGATGGCCGCACGCCCTATGGCGGCATCAATATCGTCGCCCGCAACGTTGCCGACCCGCTCGGCGACGCGATCTCGGCGATGAGCGGCGACAAGACGCAGGGCCTGGTCGGCCCCGACGGGCGCTTTCGCATCAACAACCTGAAGCCCGGGCAGAAGTACGTGCTCTACCTGGAGGAGATCGTCGCTGGCGGCTATCCGACGACGCCGACCGCCCTGGTCTCCGAGGCCGAGTACTGGAACAGCAACGAGCAGTCCAACGCGGCCAACGACCGCGCCTGCACGGCCAGCGCGATCACGGCCGAGGCGGGTGTCACCAAGACGGCCAACTTCTACTTCAATGGCTACAAGGACGGCGTGCAGTACACGCCCATCGTCTACGGCTTCCTGGGCAGCATGTCCAAGGACGGCGAGCGCGCGGCGGGCTGGATCGACAACAAGCCCTTCGTCTGGGACTCGCGCAGCGGTGTTGAATGGGCGCCGGACGGTGTCGCGGGCGTCAACACCAGCATCACGCGCGACGGCCGCAAGCTCATCGTGCAGGCCGACCTCAACGGCAACGTCATCGGCACCGATGGCGAAGGCCAGCCGGTGAAGACCAACTCGGCCACGATCTGGGACACCCGCACCGGCGGCCTGACCGACCTGGGCAACCTCAACCGCGACCGCTGCGGCGGCAGCAGCCAGATCGGCGTCAGCAGCAGCTACGGCTGGGCGCTCGATTCGACCGGCCGCACGGCCGTCGGCACGGCCTATGTGGACCGCAATGGCGATGGCAGCTGCGAAGGTGGCTGGTCCGGCGACGCCGCCATCGGCGGCGAGGTCATCCCCTTCATCTGGACGGCGGGCCGCGGCATGCGGGCGCTGAGCCTGGACGGCGTGGACCTGAGCGCCGAGCCCTGGCACCGGGCGCATGCGGTGTCGTCCGATGGCCGCGTCGTGCTGGGCAACAGCAACTTCATGAAGGCCTATGCCTGGATTGACGAGGGCAAGCCGATCGACCTCTACAAGGCCGTCGGTGCCATCGACGGCTATGCGATGACGCCCGACGCTGGCCGCGTGGCGCTGAACACGGAGCGCGACGGCGTCGTGTTCTGGAATGCCAACAAGGGCAGCAAGGCCAGCGCCTTCACGAAGTTCAGGCAGATGCAGTGGTGTGTGGACATGCCGCTGCTGGGCCTGGACGTGACCTGCGAGAGCGAGGGCGCCGCAGCCATCCAGCAGCAGTTCGGCGCCATCCCCGTGCAGGTGGCCGACATCAGCGACGACGGCAAGATGATGATCGGCTCGGCCGGTGTCTGGTTCAGCGGCCTGCGCGGCGTGCTGTGGCTGGAGGACATCGGCTGGATCCAGCTCAGCGACTTCTTCCGCACCCAGGGCGTGGCCGAGGCCTATCGCTACGGCCTGGACGGCCCGGCGTCGATGAACGCGGCCGGCAACGAGATCGTCGGCGGCATCCCGGGCTACCCGATGAGCTGGTATGTCGACCTGAAGAAGGCCTTCGTCTGCAAGCATGGCAACTCGACCGAGGTCGGTTTCCCGAGCGAGTTCGTCGACGAAGTGAAGCACGGCGCCCGCATGGGCCGCTGCGAGCATCTGCGGCACTCCGACCGCTAGTCGATGCAGGTGCGGTTGCGCCCTTCCGCCTTGGCCTTGTAGAGCAGGCGGTCGGCGCGCTCCAGGGTCTGGGCCAGGGTGTCGCCGCGGCGGTGCCCGGTCAGGCCGATGGAGACGGTGATCGCCACCTGCTTGTCGTCACCAATGTCGATGCGCAAGGCGGCGGTCTGTTGGCGCAACCTCTCCATGCCGGCCACGGCCGGCGGCATGGCGGTGTCGGGCAGCAGCACGAGGAACTCCTCGCCGCCCCAGCGCGCCAGCACGTCGGTGCCGCGCATGGCGGTCTGGCCGCCCTGGGCGAAGGCGCGCAGCACGGCATCGCCGGCCGCATGGCCGTGCTCATCATTGACGCGCTTGAAGTGGTCCAGATCGACGAGGGCGATGCAGAAGTCGTGGGGGTGGCGAAGCGATCGCAACAGCTCCTGGTCCATCAGCGCCTGCACCTGGCGGCGGTTGGGCAGGCCGGTCAACTCGTCACGCGTGGCGATGGCCTGCAGCTGGGCCAGCGCCCGGGCCAGCTCCTCGCGCTGCTCGGACAGGCGGCGACGGATGCGGCTGAGCCGCGCCGTCAGCACGGCCACGGCGGGCAGCATGCAGGCCAGCATGACGAAGTGGCCGAACTCGACTTCGGGTGGGTAGGTCGCTGGCTGGAGCCAGGCCATGGTGCCCATGACCATGGCGAACAGCGCGAGTGCAAAGAAGCTCAGCACATAGGCGCTGCGCGCGCGCAGCTGGAACATGCCGAACATCAGGATCAGCGTCAGCACCGGGAAGGCGCCACCGCGCAGCAGCCCGGCCTGCGCATAGCCCAGGGCCGCGCAGCTGATCGCGAAGGCGATCTGTACGCTGGTCAGCGAGGGGTCGGTGAAGCGCCGCGACCAGCCGCTGCGGATGGCGGCATAGATCAGCGCCATGCCCCCCAGGGAATAGCCCGTCCAGGCCCAGAGCAGCGGTCCGAATTCTCGGCCGCTGACGTCAACGGCGTAATACAGCATCACCGCACTGATGCCCATCAGCGCCATCGCGAGCGAGGTCTGGCGCAGCCGCAGGCGCTGGGCTGGTTCGCTGCCCAGCCACAGGTCGCCGAGCCGACGGAGGTGCGACGCCGCCATGGCGCTAGCCTACCGCGCCAGCGGCGCCGGGGCACTGTCCGCCTGCGTCCTTGTTCGAGCCTTCAGCCCACGTAGCCGGTCTGCAACGCTTGCGCCCAGTCGGGCCGGTCGTTGCGCGCGGCCAATGTGGCCATCGCGCCGTGGTCATAGGGCACCGCGTGCTGGGCACAGTGCCAGGCGCCGTCGAGCTTCTCGACGATGGCGTAGGTCGCGTCGGGCGTGCCGCGCTCGACGACATAGCGCTCCGGCTCATCGTCCACATAGGCCTGCAGGCCGACGCTGCCGGGGTTGACGAGAACCTGGTTGCTGACCACGCGCAGAAAACGCGGCAGATGGCTGTGGCCGCAGGCGATCAGTGCGCTGCGTTGATCGCCCAGGCGCTCGGCGATCTCGGCGGCCGTGGCCAGGCCGAGTACGCCGCCGCGCGGGGTTTCCAGGAAGTGCTCGCAGTCACTGCGTGGCGTGCCGTGGCACAGGAAGATGTCCGGCGCCCATTGCCACATCGGCTGCAGGCTGCGCAGCCAGTCGAGCTCCGGCGTGCCGAGCGTGGACAGCGCATAGCCGTCGGAGGCGCCACCGGCATCGGGCTGCCATTCGAGGATCTGGCGTTCGTGGTTGCCGGCCAGGATGGGCCAGCCCGAGGCCATCAGGAACTGCGCCGTCTCGCGCGGCATCAGCGGGCCGGAGAGGTTGTCGCCCAGGCACAGCACTTGGTCGGCGCCGCGGCGGCGGATGTCGGCGGCAACAGCTTCAAGGGCGGGCAGATTGCCATGGATATCGGAGACGAGGGCGATGCGCATGGCCGTGAGACTAGCCGCCCAGGTGACCGAGAGGCAACACGCCGCTGGCCTTGACCTCACCAAGCGAGAAGCTGGTGTGGATGTCTTTCACGTTGGGCAAGTTCAGCAGCGTGTCGATGGAAAAGCGCGAGAAGGCGTCCAGGTCGGTCGCCATGACCTGCAACTCGAAGGTGCCGGCGCCCGAGATGTAGTGGCAGGCGATGACCTCGGGCAGCTGGCGGATGGCGTCTTCCAGCGGCTTGGTGGCGGCGCCCGCGCTGCGCTCGGCGTCCACGCGCACGAAGGCCAGCACGCCCAGGCCCAACTTCCTGCGGTCGATCTCGGCACGGTAGCCGGTGATGTAGCCCTGGTCCTCCAGCCACTTGACGCGCCGCCAGGTGGGCGCGGCCGACAGGCCGATGCGCTGGGCCAGTTCGGCGTTGGACAGGCGAGCATCGGCCTGCAACTCGGCCAGGATGGCGATGTGGTGGCGGTCGAGGGCTTCGGGAGTGGCGCTGGAATCGACGACTTGAGAACTCATGGTTTGCCCTGATCGGCGAAGTGGCGATGCAATTTGAAGCGAATTTGGCAGATTTGAGCAAGAAGATTGCCAGGGCGGCTGGTTTCGAGCGCAATTGAGAAAGCACTGCTCGCCCCCATTTCCCTACACTGATCGGTCCGGCCATACTGGCCCATGGCCCGCGCGCCTGCCTCACAAGGGCTGGCCTCTCGGGTCGCCATTCAGGAGCTCCCACTGATGAACGCCCCGCTGCCCGAACACATCCTGCGCGCGCTGCAGACTGTCTCCCTCGACGACAAATACGCGCTTGATAGCGGCCGTGCCTTCATGAGCGGCGTGCAGGCGCTGGTGCGGCTGCCCATGCTGCAGCGCACGCGTGACGCGCTGGCCGGCCTGAACACCGCTGGCTTCATCAGCGGCTACCGCGGCTCGCCGCTGGGCACGTACGACCAGGCGCTGATGGCCGCCAAGAAGCACCTGGCCAAGCAGAACATCGTCTTCCAGCCCGGCGTCAACGAGGAACTCGGCGCGACGGCCGTCTGGGGCACCCAGCAGCTCGACCTCTTCCCCGAGAAAGCCAAGTTCGACGGCGTCTTCGGCCTCTGGTACGGCAAGGGCCCGGGCGTGGACCGCTGCATCGACGTGTTCAAGCACGCCAACATGGCCGGCACGAGCAAGCACGGCGGCGTCATCGCCATCGCGGGTGACGACCACATCGCCAAGAGCTCGACGGCCGCACACCAGAGCGACCACGTCTTCAAGGCGGTCGGCTTCCCGACCTTCTTCCCGAGCAGCGTGCAGGACATCCTGGACATGGGCCTGCACGCCTTTGCGATGAGCCGCTTCTCGGGCGTGTGGGCGGGCATGAAGACCATCCAGGAGATCGTCGAATCCTCGGCCTCGGTCAGTGTCGACCCGGACCGCGTCAACATCATCCTGCCGGAAGACTTCCAGATGCCGGCCGGTGGCCTGCACATCCGCTGGCCCGATCCGCCGCTCGAGCAAGAGTCGCGGATGATGAATTACAAGTGGTACGCCGCGCTGGCCTACATCCGCGCGAACAAGCTGAACTACAACGTCATCGAAGGCGCCAACGACCGCTTCGGCCTCATCACCAGCGGCAAAGCCTTCAACGACACGCGTCAGGCGCTGCACGACCTGGGCCTGGACGACGACACCTGCCGTCGCATCGGCATCCGCCTGCACAAGGTCAACGTCGTGTGGCCGCTGGAAGCGCAGATCACGCGTGACTTCGCCAAGGGCCTGCAGGAGATCCTGGTCGTCGAAGAGAAGCGCCAGATCATCGAATACCAGGTCAAGGAAGAGCTCTACAACTGGCGCGCCGACGTGCGCCCCAATGTGCTCGGCAAGTTCGACGCCGGTGACGGCGGCGAGGGCGGCGAGTGGAGCGTGCCCAACCCCAGCGAGCACTGGCTGCTGCGCCCGCAGGCCGACCTGACGCCGGCCATCATTGCCCGCGCCATTGCCAAGCGCCTGAAGAAGCTCGGCGTGGACAGCGACATCGCGGCCCGCCTGGATGCACGCCTGGCCGTCATCGATGCCAAGGAAAACTCGCTGAAGGCGGAAGAGAAGACCGCCGGCGGCGCCGATCGCACGCCGTGGTTCTGCTCCGGCTGCCCGCACAACACCTCCACCCGCGTGCCCGACGGCTCGCGCGCCGTCGGCGGCATCGGCTGCCACTACATGGTCACGTGGATGCCCGGCCGCAACACGGCCACCTTCACGCAGATGGGCGGCGAGGGCGTGCCCTGGGTCGGCCAGGCGCCGTTCACCGACGAGAAGCACATCTTCTCCAACCTGGGCGACGGCACCTACTTCCACAGCGGCAGCCTGGCCATCCGCCAGAGCATCGCTGCGGGCGTCAACATCACCTACAAGATCCTCTACAACGACGCCGTCGCGATGACCGGCGGCCAGCAGGTTGGCGAGCGGCCCGAGGGCCACACCGTCATCCAGATCATGAACAGCGTGATCTCGGAAGGCGTCAAGAAGCTGGTCATCGTCACCGACGAGCCTTTCAAATACGAGGGCGTGGCCCTGGCGCCCGGCGTCACCGTGCACCACCGCGACGAGCTGGACGAGATCCAGCGCCAGTTCCGTGAGCTCGAAGGCACGACGGTCATCATCTACGACCAGACCTGCGCCACCGAGAAGCGTCGCCGCCGCAAGCGCGGCAAGCTGGTGGACCCGGCCAAGCGCGTCGTCATCAACGAGCTGGTCTGCGAGGGCTGCGGCGACTGCTCGGTGCAGTCCAACTGCCTGTCCATCGAGCCGGTGGAGACCGACTTCGGCCGCAAGCGCCAGATCAACCAGAACACCTGCAACAAGGACTACTCCTGCGTGAAGGGCTTCTGCCCGAGCTTCGTCACGGTGGAAGGTGGTGAGCTGAAGAAGCCCAGGAAGGAAGCGCGCAAGAGCCCCTTCGACGCGGCGCTGCCGCCGCTGGCCATGCCCGTCGTGCCCAACCCCGACAAGGCCTGGGGCATCGTCGTCGGCGGTGTCGGCGGCACCGGTGTCATCACCATCGGCCAGTTGCTGGGCATGGCCGCCCACCTGGAAGGCAAGGGCGTTATCACCCAGGACGCCGCGGGCCTGGCGCAAAAGGGCGGCGCGACCTGGAGTCACATCCAGATCGCCAACAGCCCGGAAGCGATCTTCTGCACCAAGGTCGGCACCGCCGAGGCCGACCTCGTCATCGCCTGCGACGCCATCGTCGCTGCCAACAAGGCCACGCTGGCCGTCATGCGCGAGGGCCGCACCTATGTGGCACTGAACACCCATGGCTCGCCGACGGCCACGCTCGTGAATGACGCCAACTGGAGCTTCCCCGGCGCCGCCTGCGAGCAGGCCGTCGGCAACGCGGTGGGCCGCGACCACCTCGGCTCCTTCGACGCCGAGGAAGTGGCCGTCAAGCTGGTGGGCGATTCGCTCTACACCAACCCGCTGATGCTGGGCTATGCCTGGCAGCAGGGCCGCATCCCTCTCAGCTACGACGCGCTGATGCGCGCCATCGAGCTCAACGGCGTGCAGATCGACAACAACAAGATCGCCTTCGAATGGGGCCGTCGCTGTGCCAGCGACCTGAAGAGCGTGCAGGCGCTGTATGCCGCGCAGCAGGTCATCCAGATGGTCAAGCGCCAGGGCGTCGACGAGATCATCACCAAGCGCGTCGACTTCCTGACCGGCTACCAGGACGCCGCCTACGCGGCCGAGTACAAGGCCTTCGTCGACAAGGTGCGCGCCGCTGAAGCCAAGCTCGGCGGCACGACCAAGCTGACGGAAGCGGTCGCGCGCTATCTGTTCAAGCTGATGGCCTACAAGGACGAGTACGAGGTCGCCCGCCTGCACACCGACATGGGCTTTGCCGAGAAGGTGGCCGGCATGTTCGAGGGCAACTACAAGCTGGTGCATCACCTCGCGCCGCCGCTGCTGGCCAAGAAGAACAACAAGGGCGAGCTGGTCAAGCAGCCGTTCGGCCAATGGATTCGCCCCGCCTTCGGCCTGCTGGCCAAGATGAAGGGCCTGCGCGGCACGGCCTTCGACATCTTTGGCCACACCGCGGAGCGCAAGATGGAGCGCCGCTGGATCGCCGACTACCGCGCCGGTGTCGACAAGGCGCTGGCCGGCCTGACGGTGGAGAAGCTGGCCGATGCGGTTGAGCTGGCCCGCGTGCCGGAAGACATCCGCGGCTACGGCCACGTGAAGGAGCGCCACGAGAAGGCCGCCCGCGCCAAGTGGGACGCACTGCTGGCCAAGGTCTGATCTCGTACAGGCGCTGACAACTGCCCCACAAGCCCGCGTCAAGCAGGCTTGCGGGGGGGCTTTGTCTTTCAAGGGCGTACTGTCGAGTGTTGCAGCACGATCAGCCAGCGACCGTCGATGCGCTGATAGGCAAAGCTGTAGCGCGCCGGCCGCGTCTTGGTCTGGCCTTCGACCTGCTCGCTGAACTCGTATTGGCCCGACCGCACCGCCGTGTCGCCGAACAGCTGCAGGTTGCCAACGATCCAGCGCATGCGCGCCGTCGGCCGTTGCGCCATCTGCTCGAAGAACACCGGCAGTGCAACGCCGTCCAGCGGCACGGCCGTGTATTCGTCGTCGGTGATCAGCGCGCCCGGGGCATACAGCTGCTGGAGCCGTCGTGGGTCGCGGCTGTTGTAGGCGTCCTTCCAGTCTTCCAGCGCCTGCATCAGGGCGTTGACGCAGTTGCTGCCGGGCTGGTCGCAACGCAGCGGCGGTGACACGACCACCGTGCGCTTCGTCGTGCAGCCGCTGCCGGCCAGCATCAGCAGCAGGCATGTCGCCGCAGCGAGCACGCGGCGCATCTTGTTGATCATTGCCATGTTCAGCTCCCCCTGCGTTGTGGTGCGAATTGTGAATCTGCCCGTCGCGGGGCAATCCCTGAACGGGGCCGCGTCCGGGGTTGCCTAGACTGCGCCCTTTCCAACAGGGAGAACCAATGAAGACGATGCTGCGCGGCCTGCTGGCCGCTGTCGGCCTGCTGCTGAGCCTGTCCACACAGGCCGCCGACGCCCCACCCGAGAACGCTGCCTGGACCGAGGCCAAGGCCGCGGCCAAGGAAGGCCCGGCCGACGTCGCCATCGCAGGGCAGGCCACGCTGCACCTGCCGGCCGGCCGCATCTTCATCCCCCAGCCCCAGGCCGGCAAGCTGCTGACCGCGATGGGCAACCCGGGCGAACACACCGAACTGGCCGGCCTCATCTTCCCCAAGGGCGACGGCGAATGGTTCGCCACGCTGCGCTACATCGCCTCCGGCTACGTGAAGGACGGCGACGCCAAGGAGTGGAAGGCCGATGACCTGCTGGCCAGCTACAAGGAAGGCACCGAGGCCAGCAACGACGAGCGCCAGAAGATGGGCGTGGCGCCCATCGAGATCACCGGCTGGGCCGAGCCGCCGGCCTATGAAGCGACCCAGCATCGACTCGTCTGGGCGATGAGCTCCAAGGAAAAGGGCGCGCCGGCCGACGCGGGCCAGGGCGTCAACTACAACACCTATGCGCTGGGCCGCGAGGGCTATCTGAGCCTGAACTTCGTCACCGACCTGAAGGAGCTGCCGGCCCAGAAGCCCGATGCGAAAGCCTTGCTCGGGGCGCTGGAGTTCGACAAGGGCAAGCGCTACGAGGACTTCGATTCGGCCACCGACCATGTCGCCGAGTACGGCCTGGCGGCCCTCGTCGTCGGCGTGGGTGCCAAGAAGCTCGGCTTGCTGGCGGTCATGTTCGCCTTCGTCGCCAAGTTCGCGAAGATCATCTTCATCGCGGTCCTCGGCTTCGGTGCGGTCATCACCAAGTTCTTCAAACGCGACAAGCCCACGGCCTGATGTTCAAGCTCCTTGCGTTGCTGTTCACGGGCGCCAAGTTCGGCAAGCTCTTCGTCACCGGCGGCAGCATGCTGGTGTCGCTCGTCGTTTACGCATGGATCTACGGCTGGCGCTATGCGGCGGGCTTCATCGCGTTGCTGTTCGTGCATGAGATGGGGCACTTCATCGCGGCGCGCTACAAGGGGCTCAACGTCGGCGCGCCGACCTTCATCCCCTTCGTCGGCGCCTGGGTCGAGTTGAAGGATATGCCGCATGACGCGCAGACCGAGGCTTTCGTCGGCCTGGCCGGGCCGATGCTGGGTACGGTCGGCGCCACGGTCACCTATCTGATGGCGCGCAGCTGGGGCGCCGACTGGCTGCTGGCCGTGTCCTACAGCGGCTTCTTCCTGAACCTGTTCAACTTGATCCCGATCTCGCCTTTCGACGGCGGCCGCATCACGGCCGTGCTGTCGCCGCGCATCTGGCTGCTCGGCGCGCCCATGCTCGTGGCGCTGTTCTTCTGGCGGCCCAGCCCGATGCTGATCCTGATGGCCCTGCTGGCCTGGCCCCAGCTCATCAAGGCCTGGCGGCATCGCAGCGACAGCCCCGAGGCGCAGACCTATTACGCCGTGCCCGCGGCCGTGAAATGGGAGTACGCGACCTACTACCTCGTGCTGGCCGCCTACCTTGCCGTCATGTGCCACGACGTGCACGAAATGCTGGCCGTCGTGCGCGGCTGACACGAGCAGGCGGGTTGGCCTCGGGGCGCACTACGATCCAGCCGCACCCCGTGCCCGGAGTTCCCCATGACCCGCACCCGCCTGCTGCTGGCCTTGTGCCTGTCCGCCCTGCTGGCGTCACGAGCCAGCGCGGAACGGCAGCTGCGCGCCTGTGCCCATCCGGCCGCCCAGCCGATGAGCTGGGAGCAGCAGGGCCGGCTGCACGGCGTCTGCGTCGAGGTCGCGCGTCGCGCCTTCGCTGCCGCCGGATGGACGCTTGCCGTCGAACCGGTCGGGCCCTGGTCCCGCTGCCAGGCCCTGGTCGAGCGCGGCGAAGTGGACGTGATGGTCTGCGCCTTCGACACCCCCAAGCGGCGCGGGTACGCCGTGGTCGTGGAGCCGGCGCTGGCACGCAATGAGGGCGCACTCTTCGTGCGGCGGGACAACCCGCTGCGCTTTGAGGGCTGGACCGATCTCGCCGGCCTTCGCATCGGCGTGGGCCTGGGCGTCAGCCTGGGAACGGAGGTGGACCAGCAACTTGCCCATCATGCCCTGGTGGACAACGCGCTCAGCGAGGAGCTGAACCTGCGCAAATTGCTGCTGGGCCGCCTGGATGCGGTTGCCACGGCGCGCGAATCGGGCGAGCAACTGTTGCGCGCCGTGGGCTGCGAGCAGGAGGTGCGCGTGCTGCCGCGTGGCCTCGGCGCGGCAGGGCTGTACCTGCAGATATCGCGGCAATCGCCGGGCGTGTCGGCCGCCGCGCAGGTGCGGGACTATCTGCTGCAGCCCGGCTACGCAGCCGAACTGCAGCAGCTGCATCGCCAGCAGGCCGAGCTCTATCGTCAGCAAAATCCGCCGCGCGAACTGGGGCGCTGCGGGCGCTGAGGCTGCCGGGCAAGCGAAGCTTCACCAGTCAAGTGCCGTCGTCGCGCGGCGCCGGCCTAGACTGGGCCGCACCATGCGCCAGGATGATGCCGACCCCGCCGCCGCTCCAGCCCGCCGCTGACCGCCGCAGGTGGCTGGGCCTGCTGCTGGCGGTGCTGGGCGCCATCGGCTTCTCGGGCAAGGCCATCATCGTCAAGCTGGCCTACCGCCACGGCGTCGACGCGGTCACGCTGCTGATGTGGCGCATGCTGCTGGCCCTACCTTTCTTCGTGGCGCTGGCCTGGTGGGCCGGGCGCGGCAAGCCGGTGCTGACGCGTCGCGACTGGCGCGACATCGGCGTGCTCGGCTTCACCGGCTACTACCTGGCGAGCTACCTCGACTTCGCCGGCCTGGCCTACATCACGGCCAGCCTGGAGCGGCTGATCCTCTACCTCAACCCGACGCTGGTGCTGCTGCTGTCGGTCGTCTTCTTCCACCACCGGCTGCAGGCGCGGCAGGTCATTGCGCTGGCCATCAGCTATGCCGGCGTCGTGGCGGTGTTCGCGCATGAACTCAGCTTCCAGGGGACCGACACGGCGTTCGGGGCGGCCCTGGTGTTCGGCAGTGCCGTCAGCTATGCCGTCTATCTGGCGCTGTCCGGCAAGGTCGTGCAGCGCCTGGGCTCGATGCGGTTGGCAGGCCTGGCCAGCAGCGTGGCCTGCGTGCTGTGCATCGCGCAGTTCGCGTTGCTCAAGCCCGCCTCCGCCTTCATCGTGCCCGAGCCGGTGATGTGGCTGTCGCTGCTGAATGCCACCGCCTGCACGGTGGCGCCGGTGCTGATGGTGATGCTGGCCATCGCACGCATTGGCGCACCGCTGTCATCGCAGGTCGGCATGGTCGGGCCGATGAGCACCATTCTGATGGGCGTCTTCATCCTTGGTGAGCCGATGAACGCCTGGATCGTGTTCGGCACGACGCTGGTGATGGCCGGCGTCTTCCTCGTCAGCGCCCGTAGAGGTAGCCCGGCAGCCACAGCGTCATCTCCGGCCACACGTACATGAACACCATGCACAGGATGACGATAAGCATGTAGGGCATCATGCCCGCGAAGATCTGGTTCAGCGTCACATGCGGCGGGCTCACCCCCTTCAGGTAGAAGGCCGACATGGCCACCGGCGGGCTCAGGAAAGCGGCCTGCAGGTTCACGAACACCAGCACGCCCCACAGCATCGGGTCGATCTGGAAGTGCGCCAGCAGCGGCAGGAAGATGGGCACGAAGATGACGATGATCTCGGTCCACTCCAGCGGCCAGCCCAGCACGAAGATGATGGCCTGTGACAGCAGCATGAACTGCAGCGGCGTCAGGTCCATCGACAGCACCCAGCGCTCCACCAGCGCTTGCCCGCCCAGCAGCGCGAACACGGCCGAGAACAACGCCGAGCCGACAAACAGCCAGCAGACCATGGCCGTCGTCTTGGCGGTCAGGAACACCGCCTCGCGGGTCTTCTTGAAGGTCAGCGAGCCGGCCTGCCAGGCCATCAGGAAGGCACCTGCCGCACCCACTGCGGCTGATTCGGTGGCGGTGGTGATGCCGAACAGGATGACGCCCAGCACCACCAGCGTCAGGATGCCCAGCGGCATCACCGACGACACCAGCATGGTCAGGATCTCGTACTGCTCGGCGTCGAAGCGCCAGTAGTACCAGGCCAGCAGCAGGGCCGTCAGCACGCAGACGATGGCGAAGCCCGTGTAGAAGTTCTTCGGTACGGCCTCGGGTCGGGGTGCTTCGCTGACTGCGCCACCCATGCGCTGCAGCGGCTCGTCGGCGGCGGGCTTGGCTGCGCCCGGTTCGGCCAGGGCACCGGGCGGTTCCTGCAACCCGCCGCTGGCCCCTGGCGGTTCGGCCAGGCCGCCCGATGGGCTCGGCGGCTCCTGCAGCCCGCCGGGTGCGGCCGGCGCATCCAGCTTCTGCATCACCGCGGGCGCACTGACCTCGGTCTTTTGCGTGTAGTCGGTGACGTACCACCAGGTCGTGCCCAGGCAGACCAGGGCCAGCCACACGGGTACCAGGGCGCGAAGCAGGCTGGCCAGCAGCCGGCCCCATCCCATGGGTGCGCCTGAAGGAGACAGCACCGCCTTCAGCAGTGCCCACAGCATGCGCGGCGAATAGCGATCGGCCAGTGCGGCGATGGCCGGCGAGATCGGTGCGCGCTGCTGCTCCGGCGGCAACTGCGGCGCGACCTTCGGGTTGATCATGCACCAACCGATCACGTAGACCAGGTACAGGAAGGCCAGGAAGAAGCCCGGGAACATCGCCGCCGCGTAGAGCTTGACGACCGATTGCCCAGCCACGGCCGCGTAGACGATGATCATCACGGAGGGCGGGATCAGGATGCCCAGCGTGCCGCCGGCCGTGATGACGCCCGCGGCCAGGCGCGTGTCGTAGCCGGCCTTCAGCATGGGCCGCATCGCGATGACGCCCATCAGCACGACGACCGCGCCGACCAGACCGCTGGCAATGCCCCAGAAGGTGCAGATCACCAGCGTCGTCACCGCCAGCGAGCCCGGCAGGCGACGGAAGGCCAGTTGCACGCTGTGGAACATTTTGTCCACCAGCGCGCCGCGTTCCATCACATAGCCCATCAGCACAAAGAGCGGTATCGACAGCAGCGTGTCGTTGTTCATCGCGCCGTAGGCGCGTTGCACCATCAAATCGAAGATGCGGTTGTCCAGCCAGGGCTGGCCGGGGTCGTAGAAGGCGACGAAGCCGAACAGCATGCCCAGGCCCATCAGCGTGAACGCCGTCGGGAAACCCAGCAGGATGACGACCACGATGAGGCTCAGCATGGTCAGGCCGAGAGCGGCATTACTCATGCGTGTTGCCTCCAGCGGTGGTGCGCTGGCGCGCGATGTCATCGATGTTCTTGGCCCGGTCGATGGCCTCGCGGGCCGCGTCGGCGTCCACATGCGTGCTGGCCGCCAGCTGCTGCTCGACGACGTCGATCTCCTCGGCATCCTTGAGCCGTGGCGTCCACTCGCCCGTGTGGATGCAGACGATGCAGCGCAGGATCTCGGCGAGGCCCTGCAGCATCACCATCGCGCCGGCGAGCGGGATGATGGCCTTGAAGGGGTAGACCGGCAGCGGCGTGGCGTTGAAGGTGGTCTCGTGGATGCGCAGCGAGTCGCCGAAGTAGGTCCAGCCGCTCCAGGTCAGCGCGCCGATGCCCGGCAGGAAGAACACGACGTAGAGCACCAGGTCCAGCCAGGCCTGGGTGCGCGGCCGCATGCGACCGTAGAGGAAGTCGCCGCGCACGTGGCCGTCGTGGGCCAGCGCGTAGGCGCCGCCCATCATGAACAGCGTGCCGTAGAGCATGTTGCTCGCGTCGAAGATCCAGGCCGTCGGCATGTTCAGCGCATAGCGTTTGAACACCTCGGCCACCACCATCAGCATCAGCACGACGATCAACCAGGCGGAGGCCTTCCCGACCCACGTGCTGATGCCGTCCACCCGATGCAGCAGCTTCTGCACATCCATCGCATCACCCCTCATGCAGGACAGGCCCCGAAGGGCCCGTCGATTCACGTGCTCGGCGCGCCTTCAGCCCTTCTTGGCGAAGTAGTGGTTCCAGGCCATCTTGAAATCGACCAGGTAGTCGTTCTGCCATTGGCCGGCACGCAGGGCGAAGGCACGTTGGCTGTCCAGCACCTTCTTGAAGTGCGGGTTCTCGGCCGACTTCTTGGCGATCACCTTGTCCCAGGATTCGAGCTGGTTGCGCAGGATGGCGTCCGGCGTCTTGTAGAAGGCCACGCCGCCCTTCTTCATCTCGGCGTAGTCCTTGGAGTTGCGGTCGATGGCCTTCCAGCTCATGTCGGCGCTGGAAGCCTGCACCGCGTAGTCGATGATCTTCTTCAGTTCGGCCGGCAGCGCGTTGTACTTGCCCTTGTTGAACAGGATCTCGAACTGCTCGGTGCTCTGATGGAAGCTCTGCAGCATGCAGTTCTTGGCCACGTCGGGGAAGCCGAGGATGCGGTCGCTGGTGGCGTTGTTGAACTCGGCCGCATCGATGAGGCCGCGGTCCAGCGCCGCGACGATCTCGCCGCCCGGCAGCGGGTTCACGGCCGCACCCTGCTCGGTGTAGAGGTCCACCGCCAGGCCCACGGTGCGGAACTTGACGCCCTTCATCTGGTCCAGGTTGGCCACCGGCTTCTTGAACCAGCCATAGGGCTGGGTCGGCATCGGGCCGTACAGGAAAGACACCACCTCCATGCTGATGGACTTGTAGATCTCCTCCAGCAGGGCCTCGCCACCGCCGTAGTTGTGCCAGGCCAGCAGCATGTTCGGGTCCATGCCGAAGCCCGGGCCTGAGCCCCACAGCGCCAGCGCCGAGTTCTTGCCGTAGTGGTAGGCCACCACGCCATGGCCGCCGTCCAGCGTGCCCTTGTTGACGGCCTCGAGCAACTGGAAGGCCGGCACCACCGCGTTGGACGGTAGCACCTCGATCTTCAGGCGGCCGCCGGCCATGTCATTGACCTTCCTGGCGAAGTCCTGGGCGTACTCGTGGAAGATGTCCTTGGCCGGCCAGGTCGACTGGAAGCGCAGGCTGACGGTCTCCGCTTTCGAGATCATGGGGGCTGCCAGGGCGGCACCCCCGGCCGTCGTGGCCGCGGCCGTCTTGATGAAACGACGGCGAGCGCTGGGTTTCTGGGTCATGGGCTGTCTCCAATGGATGTTTTGAATGCGCCTTCAACAGAACCTGCGGCCGGGCGCGCGCCGCTGAGGCTGAGTCTGGCTGGGCGCAGTCGGTGCGCAACTGGGTCAAACCCACGGGATTGCACGCACCACCCCCGAGCCGTTCAAAATCGCTGAACATTGGCGACAACGCCAATGAACCGCTCCCCCCTCTGCCGGGAACACACTGCGAACCCATATGAGCCCTGCCACCCGCTACACCCCCATCGCCATCGCGCTGCACTGGCTGCTGGCGCTGGCCATCGTCGGCGCCTTCAGCGTGGGCCTGTACATGACCAGCCTGCCGTTCTCGCCGACACGGCTCAAGCTCTACAACTGGCACAAATGGGCCGGCGTCACCATCCTGACGCTGTCCGCCTTGCGCCTGCTTTGGCGCCTGACGCACCGCCCGCCAGCCGACATCCCCATGCCGGCCTGGCAGCTGCGCGCCGCCCATGTGACGCACAACCTGCTCTATGTGCTGTTCTTCGCCGTGCCGCTGTCCGGCTGGGCCTACAGCTCGGCGGCGGGCTTTCCCATCGTCTGGTTCGGCGTGCTGCCGCTGCCGGACTTCGTGGGCAAGGACAAGGAACTCGCCGAGACGCTGAAGCTGGTGCACCACTTCGCCGCCTACGGCCTGGGCCTGCTCGTCGCCGGCCATGTCGGCGCCGCCCTCAAACATCACTTCATCGACCGTGATGGCCTGCTTGCCCGCATGGGCCTGGGTCGCAACTGAACCGCACCTGAAAGGACTTCATGAAACGCCTGATCTCCGCCCTGCTGATCGCCACCAGCGCCCTGGCCGCCCAGGCCGCCACGCTGCAGCCCGAGAAGAGCGACCTCAGCTTCACTTTCAAGCAGATGGGCGTGCCGGTGGACGGCAAGTTCAAGAAGTTCGAAGCCCAGCTCGATTTCGACACCAAGAAGCCCGAGGCCGGCAAGATCGCCTTCACGGTGGACCTGGGTAGCGTGTCCCTGGGCGACGCCAGCTTCGACGCCGAGCTCGCCAAGACGCCCTGGTTCGACACCAAGCGCAACGGCAAGGCCACATTTGTGTCCAGCGGCATCAAGGCCACCGGCCCCGGCAAGTACGACGTGGCCGGCAAGCTGAGCATCAAGGGCGCCAGCCGCGATGTCGTCGTGCCCCTCACGCTGGCCTCTGGCGTGGCCAGCGGCAGCGTGGCCATCAAGCGCCTGGATTTCAAGATCGGTGACGGCGAATGGGCCGACACGTCGATGGTCGCCAACGACGTGACCGTGAAGTTCAAACTGTCCTTTTCCGGCATCTAGTCGGCCTGTAACCTCCCACCCCTCTCTTCCCACCCCCCGGAGACCTTCACGATGAAGAATGCCCTGTTGCTTGCCACCCTGATCGCCGCCGCTGGCGCCGCTCAAGCCCAAAGCGCCACCTACGCCATTGATCCCAGCCACACCGCGGTCACCTTCGAAGCCAAGCATTTCGGCACCAGCACGCTGCGCGGCCGCTGGGACAAGAAGGAAGGCACGGTCACGCTGGACAAGGCCGCCAAGACCGGCAAGGTCGAGTTCACCATCGACATGGCCTCCCTCACGACCGGCACGGCCCCGTTCGACGGCCACCTGAAGAGCAAGGACTTCTTCGCCGTCGAGGAGTTCCCGACGGCCAAGTTCGTCGGCGACAAGTTCAGCTTCAACGGCGACAAGGTGGCCAGCGTCTCCGGCGAGCTGACGCTGCGCGGCAAGACCAACCCGGTCACGCTGACGGCCACCAACTTCAACTGCTACGAGAACCCGCGCCTGAAGCGCGAGGTCTGCGGCGGCGACTTCGAGACCACCATCCAGCGCAGCCAATGGGGCATCGTCTATGCGATGCCGGCCGTCACGCCCGACGCCATCCGCCTGCTGGTCCAGGTCGAGGCCATCAAGCAGTAATCTGCCTGCCGACGCCCTCTGCAAGCCCGCCTCTGGCGGGCTTTTTGCTGTGTGGTCCGTGAACTATTCCCGAGCCCTTCACGGCGGTGTCACGCCGACCGGCACGGCCTGTCGCAGCCCCATGCAGTTCGTCATGCGTCCCGGCCGGAGTGTCGCGCCGGGCCCGCGCCGCCCAAAGCCCCTGCGTACAGTGACTCCCAACGACAGACCCCGGCCATGACTCCCTCCTTCTCCCCCAGCCCCCAGCAAAAGCTCTGGATCGAGCGTTGGCAGCGTTTTTCCGCCACCGTGGTGCGGTATTTCCACATCTACGCCGGCTGGCTGGTGGGCATCAGCTGGAAGCGTTTCGTGCTGCTGTCGCTGGCGCTGCTGATCGGCGTCAACGTGCTGAAGAACCTGCCTCCCTTCACCTGGCGCATCAGCGAGCAGGTCGAGGAGCATGACCACGGCGCCGTGCGCCGCCAGGCCAAGCTCGAGGCCGAGGCAAAGAAGGCTGCCGACCAGGCCCGCAAGGCGGTCGACAGGGCCGAAAAGGGCGGCAAGAAGGTGGCCGACAAGGGCGTTCACTACGAGGTCAAGATCGACGAGCGTGGTGTGCGCATCCAGCCCGTGCGCTCCGCAGCCTCGGCAGCCAGCGCCGCCGAAGGCGACGACGGCGAGCCCAAGGCCAACGAGGCCCCGGCCATTTCCATCGACTTCCCCAAGAGCGCCCGTCCCGAGGACATCCGCGCCGCCATCGACCAGGCCAAGGAGCAGCTCAGCCAGCTCAAGCAGGAGGCCGAGGAGGTCAAGGAAGCCCAGGAAGCCGCCGCCGACGCCCAGGCCGCCCTGCAGCAGGCCGCCGAGGAAGCCAAGGACGCGCAGAGCCGCAAGCGCGTCACCATCGTGCATGCCGGCGACTCCCTGGTCGACCTGGCCATCCTGTGGATCCTGGCCTCCGCCGTCATCAAGGCCATGTACAAGGGCCGCATTCAGGCCGAGGTCAAGGCTGCCCAGGCGGCCGAGAACGCCGAGAGCGAGGCCCTGAAGCGCCAGGTCATCGAGGCCCGCATGGCCGCCATGCAGGCCCAGGTGGAGCCGCACTTCCTGTTCAACACGCTGGCCTCCATCGACCACCTGATCGAGACCGACCCGCCGCGTGCCAGCCAGATGCAGAAGAACCTCATCGCGCTGTTGCGGGCCTCCATGCCCACCATGCGTGAGGCCAACGCCACCGCCACCCGCGACCTGGGCCGCGAGCTGGCCGTCATCAAGCCCTACCTCGAGATCCTGAAGGTGCGCATGGAAGAGCGCCTGCAGACCGAGATCGATGTGCCCGAGGGCCTGCTGTCCGCCGAATTCCCGCCCATGATGATCCAGGGCCTGGTCGAGAACGCCATCAAGCATGGCCTGGAGCCCAAGGCCGAGGGCGGCACGCTGAAGGTCAAGGCCGAGATCGTGCACGGCAAGCTGGCCGTCACGGTCGCCGACACGGGCCTGGGGTTTGGCCGGGCCGCCACCTCGGGCACCGGCGTGGGCCTGGCCAATATCCGCGAACGCCTGCAACTGCTGCACGGCAACCGCGCCAGCGTCACCGTCACCGAGAACCAACCCAGTGGCACGGTCGTCACGATCACCGTGCCCTATCGCAGCCGCAACGACGAAGGAGCCACGGCATGAAAACCCTGTTCAAGATTCTGTTCATCGGCACCGCGCTGATGGTCCTGATGGCGATGTTCGGCGGCTTTGCGCTGCTGCACCATGGCGGCCCCGACATGCACATCGTGCTGGACGACGGCGAGTTCTTCCTCGGCGGCAGCGATGTCGGCGACTGGCTGGGCGCGACCATCGGCCTGTTCGTCGCCGGCATCATCTGCGTCATCGTCGTGCCACTGGTGCTGCTGCTGGGTGTGGCCCTGCCGCTGCTCATCGTCGGCGGCGTGCTGGCCCTGGTCGTGGCCAGCCTGCTGGGCGTCGGCGCCGTGCTCGGCTCGCCGCTGATCCTGCTCGGCCTGCTGCTCTTCGTCGTCATGCGCAACCGCCGCCGCGCGAACGCGAGCAGGTCGACGCCGGTCTGAGCTAGTAGCATCGTCGGCATGAACACTGCAGCACCCATCCGCGCCGTTCTGGCCGACGACGAAAGACTGATGCGCGAGCAATTGCGCGCCCGATTGACCGAGGTCTGGCCCGAGCTGGACATCGTCGCCGAGGCCAAGAACGGCCTCGAGGCGGTCGAGCTGACCAAGGAGCACAAGCCCGACATCGTCTTCCTCGATATCCGCATGCCGGGCCTGACGGGCGTCGAGGCCGCCCGCCAGATCGCCCAAATGGGAGATGAGGGCCCCGAAGACGACGACTGGCTGGTGCCCGAGATCGTCTTCATCACGGCCTACGACCAGTACGCCGTCGAAGCCTTCGAGCAGGGTGTGGCCGACTACGTGCTCAAGCCCGCCGAGCGCGAGCGCCTGCAGCTGACGGTGGCTCGCATCAAGAAGCGCCTGGCCCAGCGCGAGGCGCCCTCCAACGACTTCAGCGACAGCGCGCCGGTGCCGCTGCAGCAGCTACTGCACAAGCTGTCGGGGCAGATGAACCCGGCTGGCAAGCCGCAATATCTGCAGTGGATCCAGGCCACGGTCGGCCAGGCCATCCAGATGATCCCGGTCGAGGACGTGCTGTTCTTCATCAGCGACGAGAAGTACACCCGGGTGCAGACAGCCAAGGTCGAGGCCCTGATCCGCAAGCCCATCAAGGAGCTGGTGGACGAGCTGGACCCGCAGGTCTTCTGGCAGATCCACCGCTCCACGCTTGTGAATGCGCGCGCCATCGACGGCATCACCCGCGACTTCCGCGGCCGCCAGCTGGTGGGGGTGCGCGGTCTGACCGAGAAGCTCGAAGTCAGCCGCAGCTATACGCACCTGTTCAAGGGCATGTGATGCGGATGGCGCCCGCCTAAGCGCCGATCAATGTCTTGGCCGCGGGTAGCAGCGCCCTGAGCACCGCTTGCATGGCATCGGCGTCGGCTCTGGTGATCGGTGGCAGCGGCGCGCGGTAGGTCACGCGGTTGCGCATGTCGTGCAGCCGTGCCAGCACACTTTGCTGTGCGGCGTCGAGCTTGAGGTCGGCGGCCACCCGTTGGATGGCGGTCGCGCGATGGCCGCCTGCGTCGCCAGGGCGCACTTCGTTGAATTCCAGAACCGCCATGACGACGCTGAACATGCCTTCGTAGGCAAGCAGGAATCTCGCGGAGTCGGGCATCGGGGCCGCGGTGGCGTCCAGCATGTCCTGCGCCGTGTGCAGGAATTGGGCGATCGCGGAGGGGCTCGACGCTGCTGTCTTGAAGCTGCCGATCTTCAGCAGCGCGTCGTACTCAACCGGCCTCGGCATGCAACGCCTCCATCAGATCGATCCGCGGACCTTGCCGCACGGCAGTCAGCACGGGGTCGTCGTTCTGAGCCCACTCCGCCGCCGTGTAGAGGTTGACGTGCACAGGTCGCCCGAGTTCGGCCTGAGCAGCGTCGAGCAGCGGCGATACGTCGAACAGCGTGATGTCGCCGACGATGGCAAGGTCGATGTCGCTCTCGCTGTCATCGGTGCCGGCGGCCACGGAGCCGAATACGAAAGCACTCTCCAGGCGATGGGCCAGGGGGTGCAGGGCTTGCGCGAGGGGCTGTGCAACACCTACCGTCTTCACAATCATGCGTCGCAGTTCGGGATACAGCAGAAACGCGGGGTTGGCCGCCAGCCGCCGTTGGTTGCCCACCCGCCGCTCGCGCAGCAGGCCACTGTCGACCCAGCGCTTGAGCACCGTGCTGCCAGCGCTGCGGCTGCTGCCCATGCGGTCCAGCAGCTCGACCGTGCCGAAATCGCGGTCGGGATGCAGCATCACGGCGCTCATCAGGCGCTGCTCCGCGGGCGATAGCAAGACATCCAGTGGGCGCATGAAATTCCTAATTCAGGAACGAATGTACCTGAAAAAGGAATGTCACATTACTTCTCGACGAAAGCGCGCTCGATGACGTAGTCGCCCGGCGTCGTCGTGCTGCCTTCCTTGAAGCCGCGGATCTCCAGCATCTCCTGCATGTCCTTCAGCAGCGCGGGGCTGCCGCACAGCATGATGCGGTCGGTCTCGGGGTCCAGCGCCGGCAGGCCCAGGTCTTCTTGCAGCTTGCCGGTCTGGATCAGGTCGGTGATGCGGCCCATGTTCTTGAAGGGTTCGCGCGTGACCGTCGGGTAGTACAGCAGCTGCTCGGCAGCGAATTCGCCGAGGAATTCGTGCTGGTGCAGGTCGACCGTGAGGTGGTCGTGATAGGCCAGCTCGTTCACGTGGCGCACGCCGTGCACGACGATGACCTTTTCGAAGCGCTCATAGGTCTCGGGGTCGCGCGCGACGCTGATGAAGGGCGCCAGGCCCGTGCCGCTGCCCAGCAGATAGAGGTTCTTGCCCGGCAGCAGATAGTCGATCAGCAGCGTGCCCGTGGGCTTGCGGCCGACGATGATCTTGTCGCCCGGCTTGATGTGCTGCAGCTTGGAGGTCAGCGGGCCGTCGGGCACCTTGATGCTGAGGAATTCCAGCTGCTCCTCATAGTTGGCGCTGACGATGCTGTATGCGCGCAGCAGCGGTTTGCCCGTCTCCGTCTTCAGGCCAATCATCGTGAAGTGGCCATTGGAAAAACGCAGGGCCTGGTCGCGCGTCGTCGTGAAGCTGAACAGGCGGTCGGTCCAGTGGTGGACGGTCAGGACGGTCTCTTCGTGGAAGGCACTCATGGCAGTCGTTTTGGGGACGGTTTGGCGGACGGTTTGGCGGGTTAACCCGGGTATTTTCGCCGGGAAGTGCTCACCCGCCGTCGCCAAGGGGTCAAGTCGCGGTTTCGATGCGCAGAAGCCTCGCCCCGGCACCCTCGCTGCGCTTGACGTCCTGGGGGTTGTACAGCGCGCAGGCTTTTAGGGACAGGCAGCCACAGCCAATACAGCCCGTCAGCCGCTCACGCAGCTGCTGCAGGGCCGCGATGCGTTCGTCCAGCAACGGCGCCCAGCCGGCCGACAGCCGCGTCCAATCCGCCTTGGTGGGGGTGCGGCCCTGAGGCAGGGTGGCCAGGGCGGCCTTGATCTGCGGCAGCGTCAGCCCCACCACCTGGGCCGCGCGGATGAAAGCCACCCGCCGCAGCACGTGGCGGGGGTATTGGCGGTGCCCGCCGGCGCTGCGGCCGCCGGCGATCAGGCCCTCGGCCTCGTAGAAGCGCAGCGCGCTGGCCGCCACGCCGGCACGCTTGGCCAACTGGCCGATGGTCAGCGGTGCGGCGGACTCCATGGCGCTTGACTTCAAGTCCACTTGAACTTCGAGCATGGCGCCATGTTCCCACAGCCAAGAGCCGCCATGCTGACCAAGACCGCCTTGCCCGCGCCCGCCACGCTGGCCCAGTTGCACCATCTGCTCGACGCCGGTGCGGCGCTGGCGCCCACCTACCGGGGCCGACTGAGCAACCACCTGCCCATGGCCCAGCAGGCCTTGCTGGAGCTGGGCGCCTCGGCGGCGCGGCTGCAGGCCTGGACCGAAAGCTACGAAGTCCACCTCGAACCACGCGTCGCCGCTCGCCCGGGCAGCGTCACGGTCGAGCGCGACCTGGGCCGACCCGACAGCGAGACCGCCTGGCATGCTCACTTCGCGGCGCGCATTGCGGAGATCGGTGCGGCCGGCACGTTGCGCAAGGCTCTGTCCCTGCTGCTGCCTGGTGTCGGTGCCATCGCCTTCCATGGCCTGATCCGCACCGGCCATGCGGTGCTGGCCGGCCACGAGGGCGAGCTGGCCGCTGGCCTTGCGCACTGGGCGGCCCACTTCCTGCCGCTGCCGACCACGGCCGACGGCCCGCCGCTGGAACTGGCCGATTGGCTGCCGGCGCTGAGCAAGCTGTCGCGTCCGGCCTACCCGGCAGGTGCGCTGATCCACGGCCGCATGCAGGCCTGGGGCGAATCGCCGGATTTCGCCGCAGTCGCCGGGCGGCTGCGCCATGGGCCGGACGCACTGCGCGACCTGGCGCTGCTGGCGGCCCGCACCTATGCGGCGACCGGCAACTTCACCGTGCTGCATCTGCTGACGGCCAGCCACGCGATGGTGGTGCTGGAGCCCTGGTGGCCGGCGCCCCAGCTGGCGCGGGGCTTCAGCGTCGCCGCTGCTGCCGGCCTGCTGGCCAGCGGCGCCGAGCCGGCGCTGATGCTCGACCGCCCACCCAGCCGCCCCTGGCCGGCGCTGATCGCGGCGGCCTGCGAACAGGACGATGCCCATGCCATCAAGCTCACCCACGCCGCCTGGCGCCTTGGCCGCCGCTGGCCCGATCCGGCCTGGCGCCGCGTCGTTGAACGTGCAATTCCATTTTGATGGAAAACAAATTCCAGTAAACTGGATGAATGGATATCACGCAACGCATCGGCCATCGCCTGCACGAACTGCGCTCGGCTGCCGGCCTGTCGCTCGACGCACTGGCCAACAAGAGTGGCGTCAGCCGCTCCAACATCTCGCTGATCGAGCGCGGCCAGAGCAGCCCGACGGCCGTGGTGCTCGACAAGCTTTCGTCGGCGCTCGGCGTCAGCGTCGCGTCGATGTTCGAGGCTGGTCCGGCACCGACCACACCCTCGCCGCTGGCGCGTGTAGCCGAGCAACCCGTCTGGGACGACCCGGCCTCGGGTTACCGCCGCCGCAATGTGTCGCCCGCCGGCGTGTCGCCACTGCAACTGGTGGACGTCATCTTCCCGGCCGGCCAGCGCGTCTCCTTCGAAACCTCGGAGCGTGATGCCGACATCCACCAGCTCGTCTGGATGATCGATGGCGCCATGGAGATCGGCCACGGCAGCGAGCAGTGGCAGCTGAACCCGGGCGACTGCCTGGCGATGCGGCTGGATGCGCCCATCCGTTTCCACAATCCTGGAACCAAGCCGGCGCGCTACCTCGTGGCTCTCACGGGAGCACGCCCATGAAAGTCCGCGAACTCGATGGCGCCGAGGCGTTGGCCCGCATGGATGAACTGTCCGAAGTGCTGCGCGACTGCGTCGAGGGCGGTGCGTCGGTGGGTTTCATGCTGCCTTTGGCTGAGGGGCGCCCGGAGGCGTTCTGGCGCAAGGTGGCCGCTGGCGTGGCGGCCGGCGAGCGCCATCTCTTTGTCGCGGAGGACGAGGGAGGCCGCATCTGCGGCACGCTGTCCCTCGTCATCGACATGCCCGACAACCAGCCGCATCGGGCTGACGTCAGCAAGATGCTGGTCCACCGCCGCATGCGCCGCCAGGGCGTGGCCGAGCGGCTGCTGCGCGCGCTGGAGGCGAAGGCGCGCGAGTTGGGCAAGACGACGCTGGTGCTGGACACCGTCACAGGCAGCGATGCGTCGCGGGTCTATGAGCGACTGGGGTGGCTGAAAGCCGGCGACATCCCTAACTACGCGCTGATGCCGGAGGGGCCGTTCTGCTCGACGACCTACTATTTCCGCATCCTTTGATGCTGACTCAGCTCGCTTCGTCGCGATGAGTGTCTGGACATGATCTTTCTGGTCGCCCTTGTATTGAGCGTGGTGTTGTGCGTGCAGACCGTCGCGATTGAGATCGTCGAGGGCAACACCGTTCATGTCAGGCACGGGCGTGAGCCCAAAGCGGGCGTCGCCCTCTTTCCGATGGTGCCCCTGTATCAGTTGATTGCTTTGGGCTTGGCGTGGGGCCTTCAGCGCCTGATGCCAGACGTGGCGATGGCGGTGCTCTTGGCGATCTTTTCCGGTCTGTTCGCGCTCTGGGTGGTTTCCTACAGACGCGCCAAGGCCGAGTACCAGCGCCTTCTCGCGGCGTCACGCTAGCAGGCGCCGTCGAGCATCAACCCGCCCTGAACCCAATCCCCCGCCGCTCCCTCACCTCCGGCTTCGCCCGATGCTCCGCCTCCAGTTGAGCCAAAAACTCATCCGGCGTGAATGCCTCGCCGAGGATCTCGACCTGGTTGCGCACGGCCGCGAAGTCGCCATGCGTCAGGCAGTCCATCGCCACCAGCCGTGAGCGCTGCTCATCGGCCGGGGCGGCGCCCGCCTCGCGCTCGAACATCGCCACCCGCTGCTCGGGCTTGAGCGCCTTGAAGCGGATCTTGAACGCAAAGCGCCGCAGCGCCGCTTCGTCCAGATCGTCGAAGAGATTGGTGGTGCAGATGAAGAGCCCGCTGAAGCGCTCCATGCCGGCCAGCATCTCGTTGACCTCCGACACCTCGTAGTTGCGCTCGGCATGCTTGCGGCTGCGCAGGAAGCTGTCGGCTTCATCCAGCAGCAGCACGGCGCCTTCGGTCTGGGCCGTTTCGAACATGCGCGCCATGTTCTGCTCGGTCTCGCCGACGAATTTGCTGGCGATGTCGCTGGCGCGCCTGACCATGAGCGGCCGGCCCAGGGCCTGGGCGATGTGCTCGGCCAGGGCGGTCTTGCCGCTGCCGGGTGGCCCGTAGAAGCAGAGTTGACCCGCGCCCTTGCGGCGCAATGCCTCGACGATGCGCGGGATCTCGAAGCGGCTTTCGCAGTTCAGCAGGTCCAGCGCATAGCTGGTGACGCAGGGCCGGGCCATGCTGCTGCCGTCGTCGCGGCCCAGGGCCTTGTCGGCGTTGAGCAGCTGGCGCTCGATCAGTTTCTCGGCGTCGTCGGCCGAGCCGGCCAGCTGGGCGAAGCGTACGGCTGTGCGGATCTGCGCGGGCGTCAGGCCCGGGCGTTCCGCCAGCTTGGCGATGAAGCCTTCGCTGACGGGCACCTCACCCAGCGCCTTGGCCACCAGCCCCTTGCGGGCGCCGGGCGGCGGCGACTTCAGCTCCAGGTGGTACTGGAAGCGGCGCCGGAAGGCCGGGTCGATCTGCTCGATGCGGTTGGTGACCCAGATGACCGGCACCGGGTTGGTTTCCAGGATCTGGTTGACCCAGGCCTTGCCGCTGACCGAGTTGCCGACCCCGCCTTCGCCGCTGGCGTCCAGCCGGTTCAGCAGCGAGGCCGTGTCGCTGGACAGCGGCGGGAAGACGTCCTCGACCTCATCGAACAGCAGGGCCACATTGGCGCTGGCCTTCAGGAAGACCTGGCTGATCTGCAGCGAACGGTAGCGGTCGCGGCCCGACAGTGAGTTGCCATCGCGGTCGGCATACTCGACCTCGTACAGATCCAGCCCCGCAGCTGCGGCAGCCACCTTGGCCAGCTCCGTCTTGCCCGTGCCCGGCGGGCCGTACAGCAGCACGTTGACGCCGGTCGCGTGCGTGGTGACGGCCTGGCGCAACAGGCCTTGCAGCAAGCCCAGGTCGTCGCTGACGAACTGGAAATCGCTGGCGCCCAGCGTGCTCAGCGTGGCGGGCCGCGTGAACACGGCCATCAGGTCATGCGGGCCCTGGTATTCGCGCATCAGCACCGGCGGCAGCTGGTCGCTGACTTTCATCAGGTCGGCCAGGTCGGTGATGTTGTGCTCGGAGATCAGGTTCTCGACCATGCCGATGCGCTCGAGGCGTGAACCGGCGCGCAGCGCCTCGGCGACCTCGCGTTCGTCCACGCCGGCAACGGCGGCGATTGCCGCGAAGGCTTCCTGCGCGGTGTTGACCTTGAACTCGACCAGCGCCCCGCGCAGCTCACGCTGGTAGCGGGCGAGGGTGCCGTACAGCAGGATGGCCCGCTCGGCGGGGTTGAGCTGCAGCAGCGTGCCCAGCGCAGCGATGTTCTTCTCGACCAGCGTCGACTCGCGCTTGAGCTGGCGGTCCAGGTACTCGCAGGTGGTGGCCAGCAGGGCCATCATGTCCTTGGGCGCATCCTTGACGTATTCGTCGAGGTAGAAGAACAGTGTGGCTTCCGAGAAGGGGCCGCTCCATTGGCCGAAGCGGTCGAGGAAGGCTTCGTCACTCAGCGCATCGTGGCCGCGCCACAACTCGTTGCCGGCGCAGCGCTGGCCCAGATAGCCGCGCAGCCTTTGCAGCACACGCGTGGGCCAGACGAGATGGCGGCCCGTGAAGGACAGCAGGCCGTTGAAGTCGCGCCGCAGGTTGAAGCGGCCGGCGTGCCTGACGGTCAGCGTCAGCACGAACTGCGAGCACATGCGGTCCAGCACCGGAGCGCTGTCCAGGCCGGGCGAGGGCAGCAAGCGGGCAGATGCCCGGGCGGCTGTCTCAGCGGCGACTCGCTTCACCATTCGATGGGCTCCTTGCGCAGCCTGCAGCGGCGGCGCGGACCCATCTTGTATCAGGCTTGGCGGCAGAGCAACGTCAGATCGGCCCCCTAAACGTTCAGTGCATCACGACCGGTTGCTGGCCCATCACGGCATAGCGCTCGATGAAGGCGTCCAGTTCGTCCTCGGAAGGCTCGCCATCGTCGATGAGGGCCTGCACGCCTTGCTGGAAGGATTCGGCCAGGGCGCCTTCGATGAAGATTTCCTTGCGGGCGAACTTGTCGACGATCTCAAAACCGCCTCGGTTCAGCTGCGGGCCGGCCTCCACCGCCTGGAGCTCGGCGTGTGGGACGTCGAACTGGACGACGATGAAGCTGTCGGAGTTGTAAAGCATGTGCATGGAGTTCTCCTCAGGGCTTCAGCTGCGGGTGAGGCCTGGTGTTTCAAGCCCCGCTTGGTTCAGATACTGGCAGAACGCCCTGCTGTTCGGGTCATCCCATGCGCTGACAACGTGTAGGAAGCGTCAGGAGTTCACGTCGGACAGACGGATCTCGAAACCGCGCGTTTCGGGGTCGCCCTGGCGCAGGCGGACCGGCCAGTAGCCGCGGTTGGGGTCCAGCCACAGCTCCACGCCAGGGTCTCGCTCACCCAGCGGCAGGCGTCGCAGATGCAGGCTGCCGGCGTCTTCAGGCGTCGCATCCACGGTCTCGAAGGTCCATTCCCGCAGTTCGCCGCGCAATCCGGCCACCCAGACACGCCAGCGCCCACCCGGTGTCGGGGCGGCCTGCACCAAGGCGGCGAGTTGCAGCCACCAGGACAGGCGGTCCTGCGCGCCCTCTGGCAGTTCGAGCTGGGCCGGGTTGGCCGAGAAGCTGACACGCCGCCCTTCGACATCGAAGTTGATGGCCTGGCGGTCCTGACCGCCGCGCTGCAGCGCGAAGCGTTCGGGGGCCAGGCCCGCACTGCCGGTATGGCCCAGGCTTTCCAGGGCCGGCAGCGCGCGCTCGCCAACGCGCCGGGTCAGGCGCAGGCTGTAGCGGCCATCGGCTTCGGGGCGCCAGTCCAGCAGCGCCTCGCCGTCCTGGCCGCTTTGGCGAAGGCGGTAGTGCCAGGCGGCTGGGCCGGCCAGGCGCAGCGGCGGGGCCTCGGGGGCGGCGATGGGGGCTTCAACGGCGGGCATCGGTGGCCTGGCGCTGGCGCGGGGCGAGCGGGCCTGAGGCAAGGGCCGGGTGGATGGGGTGGGCTCGGGCAGGGCCATGGGCAGCGTCGGCGGCTGCAACAACGCGATGCTGACGGCCCGCGCCGGCCGAGCGGCGCTGTCGTCGCGCACCCGCTCACCGCCCAGCAGCAGCGCGTGGGCGAGCAGGCTGGCCGCCAGTGCAACCGTGGCGGCGCGGGGTGAGGGCAGGGCGGCGCGCATCGCACAATGCTGCCATCACCCTGAACTCCCGCTCATGAAACTCGCCAGCTACGCCGACGGCTCGCGCGACGGCCACCTCGTCGTCGTGTCGCGCGACCAGACCCAGGCGCATTACGCCACCGGCATCGCCACGCGCTTGCAGCAGGTCCTCGATGACTGGGGCTTCCTGTCGCCGCAGCTCGAAGACCTGGCCGTGCAGCTCAACCACGGCAAGCTGCGCCACGCCTTTGCTTTCGAACCCGAGAAATGTGTCGCGCCTCTGCCACGCGCTTATGGCTGGGCCGTTGCCGACGCCGAAGGCGGCGTGCGCCGCGAAGCTGGTCAGTTCCATGGCGCGCATCAGCCTTTGAGGGCGCCGGCGGCCTGCGAGCCGGCCCTTGCCGTCATCACGGGCGACCTGGCGGCAGCGAGTGATGCCGCCTCGGCACTTGATGCCATGCGTCTGCTGACTTTTGCCGTGGACTGGCGCCTGGACGGCGAATTGATCGCCACCCACTGCGCGCCGTTGGCCGTCACGCCTGATGAGTTGGGCGAGGCCTGGGGCGCCGGCCGTCTGCAGGCCCGCCTGGTGGCCCTGCACAACGGCGCCAAGCTCGATCCGCGCGACGTGGCTGCCCTGCCCGGTGACGCACTGGCGCGTCTGGCCCGCTTGCGGGCGCTGCGCGCCGGGCAGTTGGCCGGCTCGGCCCTCGGCGCGCTGGAGCTGCCGCTAGCGCCCGGTGACAGTCTGCGCCTGGACCTCAAGTCCGCCGACGGCCAGCACAGCCTGTTCGGCGCCATCGACATCGATCTCGCACCGCCACCCGCATCCGTATGAGCCAAGCCATCATCATTGACACCGACCCGGGCCAGGACGACGCCATCGCCCTGCTGCTGGCCGCTGCCAGCCCGGAGCTGGAACTGCTCGGCGTGACCACGGTAGCCGGCAATGTGCCGCTGGCGCTGACGACACTGAACGCCCGCAAGGTCTTGGAATTGGCCGGTCGGCGCGACGTGCCCATCTGCGCCGGTGCCGACAGGCCGCTGGACGTGCCCCTGGTCACCGCCGAGCATGTGCACGGCGACACCGGCCTGAACGGCGTCGAGCTGCCCGAGCCGACGCTGGCCCTGGACCCGCGCCATGCGGTCGACTTCATCATCCAGACCCTGCGCGAGCGCGAGGCCGGCACCGTGACGCTGTGCCCGCTGGGGCCACTGACGAATATCGCGCTGGCCCTGCGCCAGGCGCCCGACATCGCGGCGCGCATCCGCCGCATCGTGCTGATGGGCGGCGGTTTCTTCGAGGGCGGCAACGTCACGCCGGCCGCCGAGTTCAACATCTATGTCGATCCGCAGGCGGCCCATGAGGTGTTCACGAGTGGCGTGCCCATCACGATGGCGCCGCTGGACGTCACCCACGAGGCGCTGACGACGGCGGCCCGCATCGAGGCCATCCGCGCCTTGGGCAACCGCGTTGGCGGCGTGGTGGCCGCCTGGATGGAATTCTTCGAGCGCTTTGACGAGGAGAAATATGGCCAGGACGGCGGCCCGCTGCACGACCCTTGCGTCATCGCCTGGCTGCTGGCGCCTGAGCTGTTCACCGGCCGGGATTGCAATGTGCGCGTCGAGACTCGGAGCGAGCTGACGCGCGGCATGACGGTCATCGACTGGTGGGCCGTCACCGGCCTGCCTGCCAACGCCCAGGTGCTGCGCCATGTCGATGCCGACGGCTTCTTCGCGCTGCTGACCGAGAGGCTGTCGGCTCTGCAGTGAGTGCGTCATTGAGCGAAAGCCGGGATGGTCTGGCAGTGCAAGATCCAGAACTCCATTAGTACGCGCTTGGCGCATAGATGATGTGCAAACGGGTGTCGACATCATTTATATCCGGTGAGACACTGGCCGCTCGAGGGGGACACCGCAGCGCCCGGGGGTGGAAGAGGCGCATCGTCGCGCGACGGCGCGTCGAGGAGACATCGATGCCGACCAGAGACAAGCTGCTGGAGGTCATCGCATTGCAGACCGAGGTGGCCGGACTGGGGCTGGACCTGGACTTGGACCTGGGGCGCCTGCTGGACCGCGTCGTCAAACGCACCCTGAGCCTGGTGGATGCGGACGGCGCTGCCCTGGAGATGGCCGAGGGCGACGAGATGGTCTACCGCGCGGCAGCCGGCATGGCGGAGGGCAGCCTGGGCCTGCGGCTCAAACGCAGTCACAGCCTGTCGGGCCTGTGCGTCGCCCAGGGGCGGGCGCTGCGCTGCGACGACGCACTGCTCGATCCGCGCTGCGACCGCGCCGCCTGCGAGCGCCTGGGCCTGCGTGCCATGGTCGTCGTGCCGCTGCGTCATCACGGCGTGACGGTGGGCGTGCTGAAGGCCATGTCCAAACGCGAGGGTCATTTCGCTGACCGGCATCTGTCCCTGCTGGGGCTGGTGTCCCAGCTCGTCGCCGCGGCCATGTATTTCGCCACCCGCTATGCGCCCGCCGAACTCTTCCACAAGGCGACGCATGACGGGCTGACGGACCTGCCCAACCGCTCCCTCTTCCTGGATCGCCTGCATGCCTCGCTGGCCCAGGCCATGCGGGACGGCCAGCCGCTGGCCGTCATGATGCTGGACATGAACGGCCTCAAGCGGATCAACGACGGCTTCGGTCACCGTGCCGGCGATGCGGCGCTGTTGGAGTTCGCGCGCCGCCTGGTTGGCGGCCTGCGCCAGTCCGACATGGCGGCGCGGCTTGGGGGTGACGAGTTCGGCGTGCTGCTGCGGCCGCTGGCGGCCGACGGCGGCCTGGAGGCGACGATGCAGCGGCTGGCGGCGCATCTCGACGGCGGCTTCGAGTTCGAAGGCCGGCTGCTGCAGGTCGGTGCCAGCATGGGCACGGCCTGCTTCCCCGAGGATGGGATGGATCTCGGCCGGCTCATCGAGCTGGCCGACCAGCGCATGTACCGCCACAAGCGCGGCCTGCAGCACGCCCACGCCTGAGCCGGTGGCAAGATGGCGCTCCGTCTCACCGGAGCCCGCCATGCAACGCCGCCTCGTCATCGCCAGTGCCCCCGCGCTGTTCCTGCTGCGCCCGGCCTGGGCGCTGAACCTCAGCGAGGGTGATGCCAACGCCGGCATCCGCGCGGCCCTGGAGCGCGGCGCCAATTCGGCGGTGTCGCTGCTGGGGCGTCCCGACGGCTTTCTCGGCAACCCGCTCGTCAAGATCGAGCTGCCGGGTTATCTGAGGGACGTCGCCAAGCTGCTGAAGGCCACCGGGCAAGGCAGGAAGCTCGACGAGCTCGTCACAGCGATGAACCGCGCCGCCGAAGCCGCCGTGCCGGCGGCCAAGCCGCTGCTCGTCAAGGCGGTGAGGGACATGAGCGTCGAGGACGGGCTGAAGATCCTCAGGGGCGGCGACGACTCGGTGACGCAGTTCTTCGCCGTGAAGACGCGCGAGCCGCTGGGCCAGCAGTTCCTACCCATCGTGACCAAGGCGACCGAGAAGGTGTCTCTCGCCGACAAGTACAACGCCGTCGCCAGGAAGGCCGGTGGCTTCGGCCTCGTCAAGGGCGACGAGGCCAACATCCAGCAGTACGTGACGGCCAGGGCGCTGGACGGGCTCTACCGCATCATTGGCGAGGAGGAGAAGAAGATCCGGCAGGACCCGGTGGGTACGGGCAGCGCCATCCTCAAAAAGGTTTTCGGCGGGCTGGGCTAGGGCCTGTAGTGCGCCTTGTGCCACTCGGCCAGTGACATGTCGGGGTACTCGTCAAAACGCGGGTCCCGAGGCGAGCCCTCCACCTCGACCCAATCTGCCTTGGAACCCACCATGCAATGCACGTGCTCGGGTGGCGTCGGCAACGGCGTGTCGATGGCGCTGGCATGCGGGTGCACAAGCTCCGGCCAGGTCGGGTCCCAGAGCCACAGCGCGCTGCCGCACTTCATGCAGAAGTAGCGCCGCCCGCTGCTCTTGTGCCGGCCCTTGCCTTCCTTGTTCGGCAGCTTGGCGCGGTAGATGCGCAGATGCCGCTTGCCCTTGACCTTCATCGTGTGCGTCTGAGCGCCGAGGTTGATCGCATAGCCGCCGGCGCCGGCCGTCTTGCGGCAGATGGAGCAGTAGCAGCGCATGAAAGGGACGGGCGAGTCGGCCTCGACCGAGAACTTCACGCTGCCGCAATGGCATGAGCCTTCGAGGTGCATTTGCTGGCCTTTCTATGGGATGGCGTGCAGGAGCCCATGATGGCCGACAATCCCGGCCCTTGCCTGTTTGCTGCCGCTTCGACGGCTTTGCGATGAATTCCGATCTTCCTGATCCCGTCACCCCGTCCGAAGAACCGGCAGCCGCTGTGCCCGCACCCGTGCCTGCGCCTGAGGCCACACCGGCGGCCGCACCCGAGGCCGCGCCCCAGATCGAGAGCGCGACAGAGGTTTCCGCCGACGCCGCGCCGGCTGCTGCTGGCTCGCCCGCTGCGCCGGCGGTAGACGCCACTGCCGAGCTCAAGGCCCTGTTCCCGGCCCTGTTCACCGGCAAGCCCAAGCCTGTCAAGCTGCGCGTGCAGGCCGACATCCAGGAGCGCGCACCGGGCAAGTTCAGCAAGGCTCAGCTCAGCGCCTTCCTGCGCCGCCACACCGGCAGCACCGGTTATCTGATCGCGCTGACCCAGGCCAAGAGCCGCTTCGACCTCGACGGCAATCCCGCCGGTGAGATCACGGAAGAGCATCTGAATGCCGCCAAGGAAGAGCTGACCCGCCGCCGCGGCCTGAAGCAGGAGCGCGAGCAGGTGGAGCAGGAGCGCCACCAGCTCGAGGCGCAGCAGCGCCGCAACCGAGCCCAGCTGCTGTGGGACTTCGAGCGCACGACGCTGACCGAGGCCAACTTCTGCGTGCTCAAGGGCGTGGTGCCTGAGGAGCTGCCGGGCCTGCTGGAGATCGCTCGCAAGGAGCGCGCCGAGGCGCCGCCTGCCCCGCCGCGGGAGGTGCGCCGCGATGGGCCCCCGCCGCGCCGCGATGACCGACGCCCCGGTGGTGGCGGTCGCCCCGAGGGGCGCTCAGAAGGTCGCCGCGAAGGTGGCCGGCCGCCGCAGCGCCAGGGGCAGGGCAGGAAGCCCGATCAGCCGCGCCGCGATCAGGCGGCCAAGCCCCAGGTAGCAAAGGCGCAGCCGGCCCAGGAAACTGAGCCGACCAAGGATCAGGCGCCCGAGTAATCGGGCCGCGTCATCAGGCCGAATACCGCTGCTCCAGGTAGGCGAGCAGGGTGCGGATCGTCTGCGCCTCGCCGCCCACTGGCCGGCCGGCGCGAGGCGCGTCGTTCCAGGCGAACAGGTCGACGTGCAGCCAGTCTTGCTGAGGCGGCAGGAAGTCTTCCAGGAATAGCGCCGCGTTGATGGCGCCGGCCAGAGCGCTCTTGCCGGTATTGACGATGTCGCCGATCGTGCTCTCGATGCCAGCGTGATACGGTGCCCACAGCGGCATATGCCAGAGCGGGTCGTCCAGCTTCAGGCCCAGGTCAACGAGGTCGCGGGCCGTGTCCATGTGCTTGGCAAACAGCGCCGGCAGCTGGGCGCCCAGGGCCACGCGCGCGGCACCCGTCAGCGTCGCCAGGTCGATGACGAGGTCGGGCTTGCCCTCGGCGGCATAGGCCAGCGCGTCGCACAGGATGACGCGACCCTCGGCATCGGTGTTGCCGATCTCGATGTGCAGGCCCTTGCGCGTCTTGATGACGTCGCCGGGCCGGTAGGCGTTGCCCGAGATCGAGTTCTCGACCGCCGGGATCAGCAGCTGCAGACGCACCGGCAGCTTCAAGGCCATGATGAGGGTGGCCAGGCCCAGCGCGTTGGCCGCGCCGCCCATGTCCTTCTTCATCTGGCGCATGCCCTCGCCGGGCTTGATGTTCAGGCCGCCGGTGTCGAAGCAGACGCCCTTGCCCACCAGGGCCAGCTTGGGGTGCTTGGGATTGCCCCAATTCAGCTCGATCAGGCGAGGTGAGCGCGTGCTCGCGCGGCCGACGGCGTGAATGCTGGGGAAGTTCTTCTTCAGCAGGGCGTCGCCGACGGTTTCTGCATAGGTCGCGTCGTATTGCTTGGCCAGGGCCTTGGCGGCGGCGGCCAGCTCGGCCGGGCCCATGTGCTCGGCCGGCGTGTTGACGAGATCGCGCGTGGCCGAAATCGCCGCGGCCAGCGCCAGGCCGCGTTCGGCGTCGGCACCGCCCTTCAGCACCAATGTGGCCGGCGCGCGCTTGGCCGGCTTGTAGAGGTCGAAGCGGTAGCCGCCCAGCTCCCAGGACATGGCCGCGCCCTCTGGCAGCAGGGCCAGGCCGGCGTCATCCAGCTTGTAGACACCTTCCGGCAGGGTCAGCGGTAGATGGCTCAGCGAAAAGGGGTGAGCGCTGTGGGCCACGCCGGCAAAGACCTGGGCCAGGCGGCCATCGGCTCCGGGAATCAGGGCGTGGCTGTCCGGCGCACCGACAAAGCCGACCGTCGCCAGCCAGGCGCGGGTGGCCGGTGGCAGGCCGGGGGCCAGGGCCTGGAAGGCGGCGCGGTCCACGACGGTGATGGGAGTGGCCTTGGCCGGGAGGGTCTTTTTCAGCTGGACGGTCATCGCGAGGTCCTGAATTCAAAAGTGGCATTGTCTGCATAGCCGGTGACCGCAGGCGACAAGTGCAAAGAAGTGTGTTTGGCCTGTCAACCACCCCCAACCAGCCCGCGTTGTGCCTCCCAATCGCGCCCCACTCGGCGTGAGACGGCCCTCAAAAGGCCAGACAGCCATGATGAAGATCCAGCCCCGCACTGAACACCCGCCGCGCCGCCTGCCCCTCTCCGAGGTGGCCTGGAGCGCCGAGGAATCCGTCGAAAAGGGCCGCAAGCACGAGGCCTTCGACACCGGTTTCTACAGCGGCGAACGCCGCGGCCTCGCCCGCGCCATGCGCCTGGACCGCAAGCGCTGAAATCGGCAACTCTCCTCTTTGCAGCCCGCCGCCCGGCACCGGACGGCGGGCTTTGTTTTGGGCTGAACGGGAAATCCTCCCGGATTTGCTGGCGTGACAGCGCCGAGAATGCGCCCCCATGAAAGCCGCCCGCCGCTCCATCGCCTTCTTCTCCGGCCTCCTGCTGTACTGCTTCGGCGCGGGCGCCGCCATGAAGTACGCCACCACCGGCCTGCCGCGCCAGGTCTATGCCCAGCTGGGTGGCCGCAACAGCCTTCAGGTCATGCTCGGCGAGGCCGTCGCCATTGCGCTGCTGCTCTTCATTGCCGCGCTGATCTGGGGCTATCTGACGCTGCGGCCGCAGCGCCGCCGGCACCGCCCCTATGTCGCGTGGATGATGTCCGGCGTCGGCGTGGCCTGGGCGGGCTGGTTGATCTTCGGCGCCTTCAGCTTCGCGCTGAAGCCGCGCGCCTACTCGGCGCCCCTGCAGAGCATGCTGCTGTCGTCCAGTGCGGCGCCGCTGTTCGGTGCCTTCAACATCTTCGGCGTCGTTGGCGGCGTCTGGCTGGCCGGCCGGCTGGCCAAGAGGCGCCAGGTCGGCTTGCCCACCACGCGCTCGCGCCGCCACCACGGCGAGGAGGAGGCGGCCGCTGATGCCGGTGCCGACAGCACGGTGTCGACCATCGCGCCGCACTCCGTGTCGCCACCGGTGAACTGAGCCGAGGCGCCCATGCCCCGCGCGGTCTGCCCGCGCTGCGAGCGTCCGGCCAGCACCTGCCTGTGCGCCACGCTGCCGGCGCCGCTGGCCGTGCGCACCGAACTGCTCATCCTCCAGCACCCGGCCGAGGCCGGCCATGCCAAGAACACCGCCGCCTTTCTGACGCTCGGCCTGAGCCCAGCCGCGTGCCTGCTGCGCGGCGAGGCTTTCGACCCCGCACTGGCCCGCCCCGGCACGGCGCTGCTCTACCCGGGCGAGGGCGAGGGGGCCACGCTGACCGACGTCAATCGCCTCGTCCTGCTGGACGGCAATTGGCGCCAGAGTCGCCGCCTGCTGGCAGTCAACCCCTGGCTGGCCGCGCTGCCGCGGCTGAGCTTGCCCGAGCAGCCCGGCCGCTATGCGATACGCCGAGCCCACCGCCCTGGCCAGCTGTCAACACTGGAAGCCGGTTTGCATGCCTTGGCCCTGTTGGAAGGCGGGCCGGAACGCTTCGCACCGCTGTGGGCCGCGTTCGATGCATTTGTTCAGGCAGGCCTGTCACGGCAGGGTGAAAGCGGGATGGCCTAGGATTTCGGGATGTTCTCGTTCCTGCGCCCCCTCCTTCCGGCTCTGCTGGCCGCCCCGCTGCTGGCCTTTGCCGCACCGCCCGAAGCGTCCACGGAGCATGTGCAGGCCCGCCTCGTCTCCAGCCAGGCCGCGGTGGCGCCGGGCCAGCGCTTCACGGTGGCGCTGGAGCAGAACATCAAGTCGCACTGGCACACCTACTGGCTCAACCCGGGCGACTCCGGCCAGGCGACGACGATCGACTGGAGTGGCGCCCAGGCCGGGCCCATCCAGTGGCCCACGCCGGCCATCCAGGCCATCGGCCCCATCGTCAACTACGGCTACGAAGGCCGCGCGGCCCTGCTCGTTGACTTGACGGTGCCGGCCGACGCCAAGCCCGGCAGCCGCTTCAAGCCGGCAGCCGAGGTGAAGTGGCTGGTCTGCAAGGATGTCTGCATTCCCGAGCAGGTCAGCCTGGGCCTGGACTTGCCGGTGTCGGCCACGGCCAAGGCAGGTGCCGATGCGGCCCAGATCGAGGAATGGCGTGGCGCCATTCCCAAACCGGCAAATTTCGCCGTGCAGCTCAAGCCCGCGCCGCAAGGTGCGCGCCTCAGCGGCCCGACGGCGGGCGTCACCAAGGCCTACTTCTTCGCCGACGCCTGGGGCGCCGTCGCCCACAGCGCGCCGCAGGCCTTCAAGGCCGAGGGCGGCGGCTGGATGCTGGACATCCCCGCCGGTGACGAGCCCGTGCCTGCCGGCAAGCCTCTGTCCGGTGTCATCGTGCTGACGACTGCGGCCGGCGAACAGGCCTGGACCGTCTCCGTGCCCATGCCCGAAGGCGCCGGCAAGGGACCCGGCCCGGCCGATCTCAACGCTCCTGCGGCCGAAACCGCTACGCCCGCCCCCGCGCCAGAAAGCGACCTCGGCCTGCTGCCTGCCCTGGCCCTGGCCCTGGTTGGCGGCCTGATCCTGAACCTGATGCCTTGCGTCTTCCCGGTGCTGTCCATCAAGGCGCTGGCCCTGGTGCGCGAGGGCAACCACAAGGCGGAGGGTCTGGCCTACACGGCCGGTGTGCTCGTCAGCTTCGCGGCGCTGGCGGCGGTGTTGATCGCGCTGCGCGCCGGCGGCCAGCAGGTGGGCTGGGGCTTCCAGTTCCATTCGCCGGTGTTCGTGCTCATCGTCAGCTATCTGCTCTTCCTGGTCGGGTTGAACCTGTCAGGGTTCTTCGAATTCGGCGGCAGCTTCACCGGTGTGGGCTCCAACCTGGCCGCGCGCCAGGGCCTGGCGGGCAGCTTCTTCACCGGTGTGCTGGCGGCCGTCGTCGCCACGCCCTGCACGGCGCCCTTCATGGGCGCGGCCCTGGCCTTTGCGTTGTCCCAGCCGGCGGCGGTGCTGCTGGCTGTCTTCCTTGCACTGGGCCTGGGCCTGGCGCTGCCCTTCCTGCTGCTGGCCTTCTGGCCCGCGGCGCAGCGCTGGTTGCCGCGGCCCGGCGCGTGGATGGACAAGTTCAAGCAGTTCCTCGCCTTCCCGATGTATGCGGCCGTCGTCTGGCTGCTGTGGGTGCTGGCCCAGCAGGCCGGCCCGGACGGCGTCGCGATGGCGCTGGGCGGCCTGGTGCTGATCGCCTTCGCGCTGTGGCTGCACCGCGCGGGCAAAGGCGTCGTCAGCGGCGTGGCGATGGTGGCCAGCTTCGTGCTGGCGCTCAGTGTCATTCACTGGATCAGGCCCGTGCCTGCCGACGCTCATGCTGCCGCACCGGGATCTGCCATCGAGGTCTACAGCGCCGGGCGCCTGGCCGAACTGCGCGCTCAAAACAAGCCGGTCTTCGTCAACATGACGGCGGCCTGGTGCATCTCCTGCCTCGTCAACGAGCGCGTCGCGCTGTCGCGCCCCGAGGTCAAGGACGCCTTCGCCAAGGCCGGCGTGGCCTATCTGAAGGGCGACTGGACGCGTGAGGACCCGAACATCACCGCCGTGTTGAAAGCCCATGGCCGCTCCGGCGTGCCCCTCTACCTCTACTACGCACCGGGCGCCGCCGAGGCCCAGGTGCTGCCGCAGATCCTTACCCCCGGTCTCATCGTCGAGGCCATCTCTGTGCCCCCCGCCTCTTCCAGGAGTTCGACATGACCTTGCTTCGCCGCAGCCTGCTCGCCGCCCTGATCCTTCCTGCACTGGCCCATGCCACGGCCAATGTCGACGCACCCGCGCCGACTTTCTCCGCCACGACGGCCGACGGCAAGACCGTCAATCTGGCCGACTACAAAGGCAAGACCGTCGTGCTGGAGTGGACCAACCACGACTGCCCGTATGTCAGGAAGCACTATGGCGCCGGCAATATGCAAACCCAGCAGAAAGCCGCTGCGGCCCAGGGCGTCGTCTGGCTGCAGGTGATCTCCTCCGCGCCTGGCCAGCAGGGCCATGTTGACGGCGCCACCGCGCAAAAGCTCAACGCCGACCGCGGCGCAGCGCCCACTGCGACCCTGCTCGACCCCAAGGGCGAGCTCGGCAAGCTCTACGGCGCGCAGACGACACCACACATGTACGTCATCAAGGCCGATGGCACGCTGGCCTACAAGGGCGGCATCGACAGCCTCGCCACGCCCGACAAGGCCGACATCGCCAAGGCCGAGCCCTACGTCACCGAGGCCCTGGCCGCGGTGGCTGCGGGCCGCAAGGTCGAGAAGGCGTCGACGCGGCCCTATGGCTGCAGCGTCAAGTACGCCAGCTGATCAGAAAACCGACAGCCCCGTCTTCGCGACGAACAGCTCCAGCGCCCGGCGGCCCAGCAAGGAGTTGCCGGTGCCGTCCAGCGCTGGCGACCAGACGCACAGCGTGAGCTGGTCGGGCACCACGGCGACGATGCCGCCCCCGACGCCGCTCTTGCAGGGCAGGCCGATGCGGAAGGCGAACTCCCCTGCAGCGTCGTAGGTGCCACAGGTCAGCATCAGCGCATTGACCCGGCGCGTCTGCGCCGTGCTGAGCACGGGCGTGCCGGCCAGCGGGTGGCGGCCGTCGCGGCACAGATAGCCGGCGGCGCAGGCCACCTGTTCGCAGCTCATCGCGATGGCGCATTGGTTGAAGTAGACGTCCAGCACCGTGGCGACGTCGTTGTCCAGCGTGCCGAAGGCCTTCATGAAATTGGCCAGCGCCGTGTTGCGAAACCCGGTGTCGGCCTCCGAGCGCGCCACTTCGGCGTCGATGCGGACGGTCTCGCCGCACAGCCGGCCCAGCAGCGCCAGCAACTCGGCCTTGGCGTCGCCCTGCGACACCAGCCGGTCCGCCACTGCGATGGCACCGGCATTGATGAAAGGGTTGCGCGGAATGCCGCGCTCTGTCTCCAGCTGCACCAGCGAATTGAACGGGCTGCCCGAGGGCTCGCGGCCGATGCGGTCCCACATGGCCTCGCCCAGCGCGCGAATCGCCAGCGTCAGCGAGAACATCTTGGACATGCTCTGGATGGAGAAGGGCACGGCGCTGTCGCCGGCCGCGGCCGTCTCG
Source organism: Roseateles sp. P5_E4 (assembly GCF_054049255.1). Classification (NCBI taxonomy): domain Bacteria; kingdom Pseudomonadati; phylum Pseudomonadota; class Betaproteobacteria; order Burkholderiales; family Sphaerotilaceae; genus Roseateles; species Roseateles sp. P5_E4. Next base: position 226,026 of record NZ_JBFUMS010000010.1, read on the forward strand.
CCCGCGCAGGTGCGCAGCGCGATGCCGAACTGCAGCGGCGACACCCGCGCCAGCGCCGGGATATAGCTGGCAACCTTGCCGCCGGCCGTGGCGAGTTGCGGGCGCAGTTCGGCGTTGATCTCGTCGAGGATGAGCTGGAGGTCCATGGCGGCCATTCTGGCCCGGGACAATGCCTCACCCATGCAAGCTCTGCTCGACGTCATCGCCGCCTCGGCGGCCCTTCCCCAGGGCGCTCAACGCCTCTTCCACGGCCGCGGCGGCCTGCATCCCGGCTGCGAGCACCTGACGCTGGACGCCTACCCGCCTGCGCTGCTGCTGACCAGCTTTGAGCCGCTGGCCGACGAGGCGCTGGCTGCCATCGGTGCGGCGATCATGGCGCGCTGGCCTGAGGCGCCCTGGGTCTTCCAATGCCGCCAGGACGGCGGCCGCGTTCAGACGCGCCTGATGGCCGGCACCCTGCCCGAGCCGCACGTCGTCAGCGAGGCTGGAGTACCCGATACACGCTACCTCGTGCACCTGCTGCGCGGCCAGAACCATGGCCTCTTCCTCGACATGGCCGAAGGCCGGCGCTGGGTGCGCGAGCAGGTGCAACCGGGCGCCAAGGTGCTCAACCTGTTCGCCTACACCTGCGCCTTCTCGGTCGTGGCGCTGCAGGCCGGCGCGGCCGAGGTCGTCAACGTCGACATGGCCTCGGGTGCGCTGGCCATCGGCCGCACCAACCATGAACTCAACGGTGTGAAGGCGGGCGCCAGGTTCCTGGCACATGACATCTTCAACTCCTGGGGCAAGCTGACCCGCGGCGGGCCCTATGACCTCGTCATCTGCGACCCCCCCAGTTTCCAGAAGGGCAGCTTCGTCGCAACCAAGGACTATGCGCGGCTCGCAAAGCGGCTGCCTGCGCTGCTGGCGCCCGGGGGCCACGCATTGCTGTGCCTGAACACGCCCAAGCTGGGCCTGGATTTCCTGCACGGCGTGATGGCCGAGCACGCACCGGAGCTGGCATTCGTCGAACGCGTGGCGAATCCGGAGGTGTATGCGGACGTCTCGGCAGATCGAGGACTCAAGGTGTTGGCCTATCGCCTGCCCTGAGCCTGCCGCGCCTCAGGAAAGTCGCCCCAGCTCCGCCAGCAACTTCGCCCGCGCTGCCGGATCGTTGACTGACTCCGCCAGCCGGTTGAAGAACACCGCCCGGCTGTCCGTGCCGGCTGCGGCGCGCTTGATCAGCACCTTGGCGATGGGCCCGACATGTTTCGCCAGCAGAACCTGAGCCTTGTCCATGACGGCCTCGTTCAGCGGCCCGCCGATGAGGGTGCCGCTGCCCGCCGAGCCCGCCGTGGCGCCCTTGGAGCCACCGGCCGACGGCGAACCGGCCGTGCCGCCGCCTGCCGTGCGGTGGTGGCCGCCGGTGACCAGGCTGGCCTGGCCGAGGAAGGCGTCGCGCGCACGCGGGTCGGTGACCTGCTCGGCCAGCCTGCTGTAGAGCTCGTTGATGTCCTGGCATTCGCGTGCGGCGCGGCGCACCAGCACGCTGGCCAGCGGGCCGACATGCCTGGCCAGCGTCAATTCGGCCTGGGTGAGCTGGGCCTTGTCCCAGTGCGATGGCGTCGGGGCGCTGGCCGTGCCCGCCGTGGAGCCGGGCAGCGACGTGCCTGACAGCGAGGGCGGTGCGACAGTGGGCGTGGCCAGCGGCTGCGCGGGGCGCGCGCGCGCTGGCGCCAGCATCACGGTCTTTTCCCAGCCGGTGTCGTCGATGCTTTGACCGATGCCGTCGGTGATGGCCTGCTTGAATTCCTCGGCGGTGGCATAACGGTCTTCGGGGCGCTTGGCCAACGCGCGGGCAATGATGGCGTCGAACCAGCCCGGGCGCTCGACACCCTCGATGGTCGACGGCGGCTGCGGCATGTCGTTGACGACCTTGTACATCAGCGCCTCGGTGGTGCCGGCGAAGGGCGCGCGGCCGGTGAGGAGCTGGTAAAGCACGACGCCGGCGCCGTAGATGTCCACGCGCCGGTCCATGGGCTTGCCCAGGAACTGCTCGGGCGCCATGTGGCTGGGGGTGCCCACCATGTAGTGGGTTTGCGTGAGGTTGGTGCTCTCGATGCGGGCGATGCCGAAATCGGCCACCTTGAGCCGCCCCCCGGCCGTCGTCATGATGATGTTGGCGGGTTTGATGTCGCGGTGCCAGACGCCCTTCTCGTGCGCATGGCCGAGGGCATCGAGCAGCTGGCTCATGATGCCGGGGATGTCGGTGTCGGTGAAGCGGACCTTGGCGCCGAGGTAGCTGGCGAGCGAGCGGCCCTCGACAAACTCCATCGCGATGTAGGCCACGTTCTCGGCGCGGCCGAAGTCGTAGACGGCGACGATGCCCGGATGGTGCAGCCGGCCGGCAGCCTGGGCCTCGTTGCGGAAACGCGAGGCCGGTGCACCGGGGCTGTCGTCGTCGGCGTCGAGCTGGGTGCGGATGGTCTTCAGCGCGACGGTGCGCTGGATGTCGGGGTCGAAGCCCTTGTAGACGACACCCATCGCGCCCTCACCGAGAACCTCGGTGATGCGGTATTTGCCGAGCTGGGTCGGGTGCTTCTTGTCGCTCATGCGCTGAAATGACTCATGTGTCCAGCAGCTTCATGGCCTGCACGACGCTGGCCCGCATGCGAGAGAAGGAATGGGACAGCGTGGCGATCTCGTCCTTGCTGTTGGCCTGGAACTCGGGCGCATCCAGGTCACCCTGGCTGACGCGGTCGGCCAGCGCCGACAGGCGGGTGACGGGCCGCACGACAAGCATCCACACCATCAGGTTCAGCACGACGCCAACAGCGACGAAAACGCCGATCAGCGACGTGATGAAGACCTTGAAGGTTTGGTCAGCGCGCTGCAGCGGCACGCCCAGCGGGACTGAAACGACCTGCGCGCCGATGACTTCGTTGAGGTTCCAGCCAAAGCCGTTGGCGGGGCCGTACTTGGCGACCATGGTGGCCGGCGCGGCCTCGACGCTGCTGTGGCAGGCCAGGCAGGCGGGGTCGGTGATGCGCAGCGGGCGAGCGATGTACAACGACGGGCCGGCGGGCGTGTCGCGCGTGCCGACGGTTTCCTTCAGGTCGGCCGAGGAGCGGAACTGGCCGACGATGTCGACCTCCCAGCTCGTCGCGCGGTCGCGCGGGTTTGTCGGGTTCAGCGTCGCTTCCTTGTAGGCGAACTCGGGGTGCTTGGCCAGCAGCGTCCCCAGCACCTCGGTGGCGGAAAAGCTGGGCACCGTCTCCGGCAGGAACTTGTCGGTCATCTGCGAGACCAGCAACGGCTTGATCTTCGTGTTGGTGTAACTGCGCACTGCCAGTGCCTTCTCCATGAGCATCTGGGCGGTGGCGATGGTTTCCTGCTTGGCGTTGTCCTGCAGCAGATTGCGGGCGATGTAGCCGCTCAGGGCGATGCCCAGGCTCATCACGAGCAGGTAGACCAGATTGAATTTGGCGAGCAGTTTCATGGTGTTTTTCCCGGAGGCCGGCAATGGTAGTGCGCTGATGTGGCTGAGTGGCTTCGTGCTTGCTCGCGGTTCCCGGTGCAAATCCACAGAAGAAAGGGCGCCAGATCGAAGTTTGGCCTACCGATGCAGGCCCTGGCCGCGTCCTTCGGCCGCGGTGCCTGGCTGCGCATGCCCGCCTGGCCGCTGCGCACGCTGGCTGGCGAGATGTCCACGCTGCTGCTGGACGGCCAGAACGTCGTTCCTGCCGCGGCGCGGGCCGCCGGCTATCGCTTCCGCTTCCCCGCGCTGCAGGCGGCGCTGGCCGACCTGGCGGCCCGGCATGATGCCGGCCATGAACTCGCCCATTGACCGCTGCAACGACGGCAGTGCGAACCCGCCGCGGCTGCGCCGCGACATCAACCTCGGTACCCTGGCCGAGCTCCCGCGCGCCTCGACCGGCTGGCGCGCGACGCATGCCGAGCAACTCGCCCTCTTGAAGGCCGACGGCCACGAAGCCGTGCAGATCTGGCAGCCCACGCGCGAGGCCGCCCGGGCCGCGCGCGACGCTGGCCTGGCCGTCACCGGCATCTGCCGCGCACTGGTTCCAACCGAGGTGGACGCCATCGTGCGTGAGCAACGCGACCTCGGTTGCGAGATCACGACGCTGCACGTGGGCAACAGCTTCGAGACCGACGCCGAGATGGATGCCCTTGCCGCGGCCGTGCTGGAAGCTTCGGCGCGGCACGGCCACCCGCTCTATGTCGAGACCCACCGCGGCACGATGACCCAGGATCTCCGTCGCACGCTGGATCTCGTCGAACGCTGGCCGGCGCTGCGCTTCAACGCCGATCTGTCGCACTGGTACACCGGCCACGAGCTGACCTATGGCGGCGAGTTTCACGACCGCGCGCAGCGGCTCGCGCCGGTGTTCGAGCGCGTGCGCTTCCTGCATGCCCGCGTCGGCAACCCTGGATGCATCCAGACCGGGCTCGACGACCCCGGCGACTACCTCAGCCACTTCCGCTGGATGTGGCAGCGCTGCTTCGAGGGCTTTGTGCGCGGCGCCGGGCCGGGTGACTACCTGAGCTTCAACGCCGAGCTGCTGCCGCAGAAGATGGGCGCCGACTTCTGGCTGCACTACGCCCAGCCGCGTGTCGACCTGGCGGGCGACCGTTTCAACGGTGAGCCCAGCGACCGCTACGCGGACGCCGCGCGGCTGTGGCAGATCGCCGGCGAATGTTTCGAGGCGGCAACACGCGCAGTGGTGGGCGCGCCGCGCTGACATTCACTTCGCGGCGCATTGCTGGCATGTGAATGGCCCCGGCGTGACAGCCCTGCGTCAGCACATCGGCCGCTCTCGCGCCATACTGCTGCCACCATGCGCATCCTGCTCGTCGAAGACGACGAACAACTCGTCGAAACTACCGCCCGCGCGCTGCGCTCCCAAGGCTGGGTCGTGGACTGCACCGCCCGCGGCGAGCCCGTGCCGCGCTCGCTGAAGGAGGACGCCTACGACCTCCTCATCCTGGACATCGGCCTGGCGGGCATCGACGGCTTCGAGACGCTGCGCCGCGTGCGCGCCGAGAGCATCGCGGTGCCGGTGCTGATCCTGACCGCCCGCGACGCCGTCGAAGATCGCGTGCGTGGCCTGGAAGGCGGCGCCGACGACTACCTCGTCAAGCCCTTTGCGTTGACCGAACTGGTCGCCCGCGCCCGCGCCCTGGTGCGGCGCAGCCAGGCGCGCACCAGCAACCAGCTGCAGCTGGCGCGCCTGCGCATCGACCAGGAAGCCCGCCGCGCCTACATCGACGACGAGCCATTGGCCCTGTCCGCCCGCGAGTGGGATGTGCTGGGCTTTCTGATGGCGCGCTCCGGCAAGGTCGTGCCCAAGGAACACATCGCGCTGGCCAGCAATGCCTGGGACCAGGGCGTCARCGACAACGCCATCGAGGTCTGCCTGTCGCGCCTGCGCGCCAAGATCGAGCCGGGTGGCGTGCAACTTCGCACTGTGCGCGGCCTCGGCTACCTGCTCGAGGAAATAGGCTGACATTGGCTGAGGGTTCACGCTCCAGCCTGCAGCGGCGGCTGTTCGGCTGGCTGATGCTGCCGCTGGTGCTGGCCTTGCCCGTGCTCGGCACGGCGCTGTACGAGCAGGTCAGGCACAGCGCGCAGAGCTGGCTCGACGAGGGCCTGGAGGACACCGCGCTGACGCTGGCGGGCCAGATCGACGTGCGCAGCGGCGAGCCCCGCATCGATGTCAGCGCCACCATGGACCGCGCCCTGCGCTTCGACCGCCAGGACGATGTCTTCTACCTGGTGTTGGCGCCGCGCGGCGAGGTGCTGCAGGGCGATGCCGGCCTGGCCGAGTTGCAGCCCCGCCCGGCCCCGCAGGCGGCGGGCCACTCCTCCTACGGCGACGTCAGGCTGCGCGGCCGAGAGCTGCGCCTGGTGCAACTCGGCCATGACTGCGGCACCGGTGTCTGCCAGATCCTCGTTGCCGAGACCTTGCACAAGCGCGACGCGCTGCAGAGCGAGATCGGCAGCTCGGTCGCGTTGAACGGTGTGGCGCTGGCTTTGCTGCTGGCCCTGGCCGGCTGGTGGGCCATCCGCCAGGGCCTGGCGCCGCTGACGGGCCTGAGCGCCGAGCTGGAGCATCGCGACCTGCACCGGCTGACACCGCTGGCGGCCAGCCTGCCGCGCGAGCTGGTGCCACTGCAGGCCGCCTTCAACCGCCTGTTCGAGCGCCTGGCCCGCGCGGCCGGCGCCCAGCGCGAATTCCTGGCCGACGCGGCCCACCAGCTGCGCACGCCGCTGACCTCGCTGCAGACCGAGATCGAGCTGGCCATGCTGGAGCCGCACGACCAGCGCGTGGACCCGCTGCTGGAGCGGCTGCGCCAGCGTGTCGTGCGCAGCGCCCGCCTGGCCCAGCAGCTGCTGTCGCTGGCCCGCGCGGAGGACCGCAGCGTCGACGTGGGGCAGCGCATCGACCTGCGCGACATCGCCACCGAAAGCGGCCAGGACTGGGCCCATCGCGCGCTGCCTGCGGGTGTCGACCTCGGCTTCGAACTGGCCGAGGCGCCGGCGCTGGGCCATGCCTTCCTGCTGCGCGAGCTGCTCGAGAACCTCATCCACAACGCCGTCAGCTACGCCGGCGCAAGCGCCCGCATCACGGTGCGTTGCGGCAGCGATGCGGCCGGACCGTGGCTGGAGGTCGAGGACAACGGGCCCGGCATTGCGCCAGCCGACCGCCCCGCCGCCATGCTGCGTTTCCGCCGCGGTGACGCTGCCACGGGCACCGGCAGCGGCCTGGGCCTGGCCATCGCGGCCGACATCGCGGCCCGGCACGGCGGCCGGCTGGAGCTGCTGGATGCCCACGCCGGCCCGGGGCTGCGGGCGCGGCTCAGCCTGCCGCCGGTGCCTGCGGACCCAGCCCCAGCTGCTTGAAGAGATTCATCGCGACGACGACGCGCCGCCCCGGCGTGGCCGGCACCTCGTGCATGGTGATGCCCGGGAACATGATCAACGTGCCGGGCCGCGGCTGGTAGGCGCTGGTCTTGGAGAACACCAGCGGCGCGCAACCGGCTTCAGCTTCCAGGTAGACAACGCAGCTCAGGTCGGCCGGCCAGTGGTTGTGCGGGGCCGTGTAGTCGGCCTCTTCGTAGATGGCGCCCCAGCAGTGGGTGACGAGCAGGTCCAGCCCGAGCGAGTCGAGCTCGCCCGACCAGGCCTTGGGCGCGGCCGCCTTGGCGATCTCGACGACGCTGGCGCACAGCGGCAGCAGCTTGGCATTGAGCATGTGGCTTTTCCACGGGCTCATGTACACCGACTTCACGTTGGACTCGGGCGATTGCGGGTGGCTGACGCGCAACTCCTCGATGGCCTCGCGCGCCAGCTGCAGCCGGTCCGCGATCGGGCCCAGCTCGGCAATGATGACGGGCAGTTCGGTCTGGACGCTGGCGCCGACGATGCGTACGGAGTCGGAAGTGCTCATGCCGCGATTCTGGCCCTCGCGGCGCGCGGCCAAGGCCGGAAAAACCGGCCCGCTTCAGCCCAAAGCGTCGTACAGCGCCTGCATCTCCTGCGTCAGCTTGTGCCGCGCATCGAGATGAATCATGGGCCGGCTCAGCTCGTGCGATTCCTTGACCTTGACGCTGCTCGACAGATACGGCTGCAGCACCGGCAGGCCCTCGTCCAGCAGCTCCTGCACGACGCGCTGCGGCAGCGAGGCGCGGGCCTGGAACTGGTTGACGACGATGCCCTCGACCGACAGCTCGGGCGCGTGGTCGGCGCGGATCTCTTCAACGGCCTCCAGCAGCCCATACAGCGCGCGGCGCGAGAAGTCGTCGCAGTCGAAGGGGATCAGGCAGCCCTGGGACGCGATCAGCGCCGAGCGCGTGTAGAAGTTCAGCGCCGGCGGCGTGTCGATCCAGATCTCGTCGTAGTCGTCGGCCAGCGGCAGCAGCGCGTCGCGCAGCTTGTAGATCTTGTAGCGGCTCTCCAGCTTGCCGTGCAGCTCATCGAGCTCGGCGCTGGCCGGCATCAGGTGCAGGTTCTCCCACGGCGTCTCGACGACGAACTCGGTCGCGCCAGGTGCGCGCACGCTGAACTTCAGCGTTGACTCGAAGAATTCAGCCGAGCCCGGTGCGCCTTCATCCAGCGCATCGCCCATCAGGTAGCGGCTGGTGTTGCCCTGACGGTCCAGGTCGATGACCAGCACCCGCTTGCCCGCTGCCGCGGCAATCGCCGCCAGGTTGCTGGTGATCGTGGACTTGCCCACGCCACCCTTCTGGTTGAACACCACACGCCGCATCGCCGCCTCCGTTGCTGGATGCGGCGATTGTGCACTGCACAAAAGTCAGTGGGCCGGCGTGGTTTCGGCGAGCGGATGGGCGATGCCGCCATCGCCATAGGTGCGCACCACCTCGGCGATGACCACCTGGTAGCCCCTCAGCCATTTGGCCTGGGCCTGCTTGGCCTCGCGATGCGCGGGGTGGCTCATCAGCTGCTGCAGGGCCTCCATCGAGTCCCAGTAATAGACGTTGGAGATCAGCCCGTTCGCTGCGTTCTCCCAGGCTTCCTCGCCGAGGTAGCCGGGAATGGCGCGGGCGATGGCGGCGATGCGGTCGTCCAGCGCGAAGAAATCGGCGTCGTAGTCGCCCTTGGCGAAGGTGAAGGTGGAGGTGTACATCAGGTGATTGTCGCCAGGGCGCGCTCGACGAAGCGGCGCGGCACTGTCGTCTTGGGTACGCGCACCGGGAACCAACTGCGGATATCGCTGTCCACGCCGATGCCGTGCATGAAGTTGTACAGGCCCTTCTTCAGCCCCTGGCCAAGGCCGTCGTGGTCGGTGGGCGTGGGGTCGATGAAGGCGACGTCGTTCTTCGCAAAGCGGCCATCGGCGGGCAGGGGCTGTAGCGTGACGCCGTATTCCGCCGGGTTCAGTCCGACGGGCGAATGCACCGTGCAGGCGAAGCGGTGGAAGAAGCCGCTGTGGATGCAGCCGTTCTCGAACAGCTGGCGCACGTATTCCAGCGCGTCCACGGTGTCCTGCGTTGTCTGCGTGGGGAAGCCGTACATCAGGTAGGCATGCACCAGCACGCCGGCGTCGGCAAAGGCCTTGGTCACGCGCGCCACCTGCTCGATGGAGACGCCCTTCTTCATCAGCTTCAGCAGCCGGTCCGATGCCACCTCCAGCCCGCCCGAGATGGCGATGCAGCCGCTGTCGGCCAGCAGCTGGCAGAGCTCGGGTGTGAAGGTTTTCTCGAAGCGGATATTGCCCCACCAGCTGATGGCCACGCCGCGGCGGATCAGCTCCTCGGCCAGAGCCTTGAGCGCCTTGGGCGGCGCGGCTTCGTCGACAAAGTGGAAGCCCGTCTGGCCCGTCTCCTTGACGATGGCCTCGATGCGGTCCACCAGCACTGAAGCCGACGCGGCCTCGTAGCGCGAGATGTAGTCCAGGCTGACGTCGCAGAAGCTGCATTTCTTCCAGTAGCAGCCATGCGCCACGGTCAGCTTGTTCCAGCGGCCGTCGCTCCAGAGCCGGTTCATCGGGTTGAGCATGTCCAGCAGCGACAGATAGCGGTCCAGCGGCAGGCCGTCCCAGGTCGGTGTGCCGACGTCATCGAAGGGAATGTCGGGCTCGACGAAGTTGGTGTACCTGACCTCCGTGCCGTCGCGCCAGAAGGTACGCACCAGGCGCGTCTTGGAGCGCTTGCCGGCGACGTGCTCCAGCAGCGCCAGCAGTGGCCGCTCGCCGGCGTCCAGCGTCACGTAGTCGACAAAGTCGAAGACGCGCGGCTCGGCCAGTTCGCGCAGCTCGGTGTTCACATAGCCGCCGCCCAGCACGCAGACGACCTCTGGCCGTGCGGCCTTGATCGTCTGGGCGATGCGCAGGGCGGCGTAGACCGAACCAGGGAAAGGCACGGACAGCAGCACGACCTCGGGTTGGTGCTGTTCCAGCGCGGCCAGCGTCAACTTGTGCAGCGTGCGGTCGACGAGATTGGGCGGAGCGGCCAGGGCGGTGGCCAGCGGGTCGAAATGCGCTTGGGCCGCGGCTAGGGATTCGGCATAGCGGACGAACTCGAAGCGTTCATCCACGGCGTCGCGCAGCACGTCGGCGAGGTCGTTCAGGAAGAGGGTTGCGAGGTGGCGCGCGCGGTCCTGCAAGCCGAGGGCGCCAAACGCCCAGGCGAGCGGGTCGCCGCCGTCCTCGTCGACATAGGCGTCCAGCGAGGCGAAGCGCGCGCCCTCGGGGAGGAAGGCGCGGGTGTTGATGCGATGCGCCAGCGTCGGGTCGCGGCCCTGCAAAAAGCCGAGGACGCGCGGCGTGGCGGCCGCTATTGCGTCGAACTCGGCAGCGAACCAGGCGGTCTGCGGCGTGCGCTTGGCTTCGGGCAGCGCCAGCACGGCGTCACGCAACTGGGCCAGGCCGGCGGGCGTGAACAGCTCCAGCACCAGGGCCAGCGCCAGGTCGACCTGCTGCGCGTCGATGTCGCGCGAGCGCAGGAAGCCGGTCAGGTAAGCGGTGGACGGGTAGGGCGTGTTCAGCTGCGTCATCGGCGGGATGACGGAGAGCACGCGGGGAGACTGGCGAAGCATGGGCGGGATTGTCGCGGTGTAGCGTGGTGCGACATGGCTAGCAAACCGCCTCGCATCGCGCGAGGCGCGGGCAGCCGGCGACTTCTGTGCTGTGGTCCTCTGTAAAAGGTCGACTTCTTCCATACGGCCGGAGCGTGATCGGATGGGCGATGCCTCACAACCTAACTGACCGGTTTCACGCGTCGCTGTGAGGCTGGATCATGGATGTGTAACGGTGGCCGGACGGACCCGGAAGCGCCACTTGTTCACAGCGTTAAGCCGCGATTTCAAATACATTCTTTTTCACTGATGACAAAGGCACACCCGAGCGAAAGCCGGGGTCGCAAAGCTTCCGGTCTAAGGCCCGCCTGGCGGGTTACGACAGCGGGGTTGCCAAGGACAAGCCGCCGGCAGGTGCCGTCGACATGGCAGCTCTTCCGTCGCCGGGATGCGGCGCGACGCCCGACCGGGCGTGTGCGTAGGAATCAGCGCAACAACGAAAGCTGTCCATGAAGTCCACCACGCTCCCTCTTCGATTCGTAGTTCTGATCGAGTGGCGCCTGCACGCGGCGCTTGCGCTGCTGCTGACGCTGGCTGCATTGCTGTGGCCTGCACTGGCGCAGGCTGCACCGCGCGACAAGATTGCCGCCGATCTGCGCCAGGCCGTCGATTCGGCCGCTGCGCCTCGCCAGCGCTGGCAACAGGAACTGGCTGGTCGCCGCTACGTGCATACCCTGGTCGTCAGCGACGGGCGGGACGCCGAGCTGGTCGAGCTCCGCCGCGCGGTCGTGGCGGCGGGTGGCACCGTCTACTGGCGCTACCAGTCGGTGCCGGCGCTTTTCGTGACCTTGCCCGTTGACAAGGTTGACGCGCTCGCTGCGCGGCCGGACGTGCAGAGCATCTCGCCGAACCGGCGCGCGGCCCGCACGTTCAGCCTGACCGAGGCCTCCACCGGCGCAGCCGACGTGCGTGCCGCCACGATCGGCGCGGCGCGGGGCCTGGACGGCTCGGGCGTCGCCATCGCCGTGCTGGATTCGGGCATCGCTGGGAACCACACCGCGTTCACCGATGGTCAGCGCTCGCGGGTCGCACGCGCCGTCGACTTTGAGAAGGTGACGCAAGGCGGCGCGGACCGCGCCTGGCAACCCGGCGTCGACCGATCCGACGCGGCGCTCGATGAACGCCCCCAAGCGGCGGGCGGGGCGGATGCATATGGCCACGGCACGCATGTCGCGGGCATCGCTGCAGGCCGCTCGACGTCGCGTCTGCCCGAGTCGAGCGGCATTGCGACCCAGGCCTCGCTGGTCGACGTCAAGGTGCTTGACAGCCGCGGCGAAGGCGAGCTGAGCGATGTGCTGGCCGGGATCGACTGGGTCATCGCACATGCGAAGCAGCAAAACATCCGCGTGCTCAACGTGAGCCTTGCCGCCGATTCGACCGAGTCGTATCGGACCGACCCGCTGTGCGGCGCTCTGCGCGGCGCGAGTGCAGCCGGCCTCGTGGTGGTCGTGGCCGCCGGCAACTACGGCACGGACGCCTCCGGTCAGGAGCGCTACGGCACGATCAGCTCGCCGGGCAATGAGCCCTCGGTCATCACCGTGGGATCGGCCAACACGCAGGCGACTGCCTCGCGCAGCGACGACGCAGTCAACCATTTCAGTTCCCGCGGGCCCACCCGCGGCGGCCTGTTCCTGCCCGACGGGCGCCGCGTCGCCGACAACCTGCTCAAGCCGGACCTGGTGGCCCCGGGCAACCGCATCGTCGGCCCGATGGCGGCCGGCAGCACGCTCGCCACGGACTTCCCCTCGCTGTCGGCGCCCTATGGCGGCACGGCGCAGCCGCGGGGCCGCGAATTGATGGACCTGAGCGGCACTTCGGTCGCTGCGCCGGTGGTGTCCGGTACCGTGGCCCTGATGTTGCAGGCCAACCCCGGCCTGACGCCCCCGTTGGTGAAGGCGATCCTGCAGTACACCGCGCAGGCCCTGCCAGGCGCCAACCTGCTGCAACAGGGCGCCGGCCTGTTGAACGTCGACGGCGCGGTGCGGCTGGCCGGTGCGCTGCGCAGCGATCTCGCCACGGTCATCGCCAGCGGCCGCATCGCGGCGGGTGCGCCGCTGCTGGCGCCGGGCCAGGTGATGCCCGCGCCGGTGTCGATCATCGGCGGTCAGTCGGTGCCCTGGAGTCGCATCATCTTCGCCGGCGGGCGCCATCTCTACTCCGGCAGCGCGCTTTTCACCCGCTACCAGCCGGTGTACGACCCGGGCCTGTTCTGGGTGGGCGGCAGCGCGGCGCGCCTGATCGTCCAGATCCGCCCGGGCGTGGCGCTGTCGACGATCATGGCGTCTCCCGTGCCGTCGGGGCAGCGCTTCCTGACCGACGGCGTCATTGCACTGAATTCGCTGGTCGGCCGCAGTTCGCTGCTGGGTCGCACGGGCGTCTTCGTCCCCACCGCGACGCTTTCCGGCTGGCTGGCATCGGGCAGCGGCGTGGTCCTCAGCGAAGGCGTCGTCCTCAGTGAGGGTGTGGTGCTCAGCGAAGGGGTCGTCCTCAGCGAAGGCGTGGTGCTGAGCGAAGGCGTGGTGCTCAGCGAGGGTGTCGTGCTGAGCGAGGGCGTGGTGCTCAGCGAGGGTGTCGTGCTCAGCGAAGTTGCCCGCACCGGCGAACGATGATGGTTGCTGCAGGCGCCGAGCCCGGAGTGAGCTGGCCTCGGCGCGTCCATCAGGCACTGATGCCGGACTACAACCGCAAGGCGGCGGTGTATTGGTGGGCGGTGGTCTGCATCGGTGTAGTGGTGCTCGCGCACTCGTTGCGCCACGTCGTGAGCCTTTCGCCGGATGCCTGGTTGCGCGTGGTGGGCGGCACGCTGCTGGCGATGCTGGCCGGGCTGGTGCCGGTGCGGATTCCGCGTTCAACGAACTCGTTCACCGCTGGCGAGATCTTCATCTTCCTGCTGCTGCTGCTGAACGGGCCGGAGGCCGCGGCCGTGGCGTCGGCAGCGGAAGCGCTGGTCGGCGCCTGGCGCACCTCCAAGCGCTGGACCAGCCGCATCGCCAGCCCCGCGATGGCGGCCATTGCCATGTTCAGCGCCGGCACCGTGCTGCACGTCGCACTGGGCGAATTGCGCAACCATCAACTGGAGAGCGACAGCCTGATCCTGCTGGGCGCGATCCTGTTTGCGCTCGCCTACTTCGTGCTGAACACCGTGATGGCCACGGCAGTGCCACGGCTCAAGCGCAACGAGCCGCTGTCGGTCCGGGCATTCGTCGACGCATTCGGCTGGCTTGGCATCGCCTACGCGGGCAACGCCTCGGTGGCGACATTGCTGTTCCTCAGCTTCCGGCAGTCGGGCATCGTCGTCGTCGTCGCGGCCACGCCGATCATCGTGATCCTGCTGACGACCGGCCACTTCTTCTTTCGCCGCGAGGAAGCGGCCGAAGCGGTGCGCAAGGCGCGCGAGCAGCAATTGGCGCAGAAGCAGGCGCTGGAGAACGCGCGCCAGTCGGGCATGGCCGAGATCGCCACCAACGTGCTGCACAACGTGGGCAATGTGCTCAACAGCGTCAATGTGTCGGCCGAGTTGATCAGTGGCAAGGTCCGCGGTTCGGAGGCGGCTGGGCTGGCCCGCGCGGTGGCGCTGCTGGACGCGCATGCGCAGGACCTGGGCGACTACCTCACCCGCGACGCGCGCGGGCTGCTGCTGCCAGGCTATCTGAAGCAACTCTCGGTGGCGGTGGCCGAGGAGCGCCAGCAGATCCTTGACGAGCTGGCGGCGTTGACGCGCAGCGTGCGCCATATCAAGGAAATCGTGGCGACGCAGCAGTCCTACGCCGGCGCGTCCAGCATGGTCGAATCGACCCGCATCACCGATTTGATCGAGGATGCGCTGCGCATCGACACCGGCGGCATCGGTCCTCTGCGCGTGGAGCGCGAGTTCGAGGATGTGCCGGCATTGATGCTTGACAAGCACCGCACGCTGCTGATCCTGGTGAACCTGATTGGCAACGCGCGCCATGCGGTGCTGCAGGCGCCGCCCGACGTCGGGCAATGCATCGTGGTGCGGGTACGGGCGGTTGAAGGGGATCGCCTCCAGGTGGCTGTTGCCGACAACGGTTGCGGCATCGCGCCGGAGAATCTCACGCGCATCTTCGCGCACGGGTTCACGACCAAGCAGGACGGCCACGGTTTTGGCCTTCACAGTTGCGTATTGGCAGCTCAGGAGATGGGCGGTACGCTGACTGCCCACAGTGACGGCCCCGGAACCGGGGCCACCTTCACGCTTGAACTACCGCTGACCGCTGCCACGGACACCCAGGCATGAACTCCTTCGAGAACCGTCGCGTCCTGCTGGTCGACGACATGCCGACGATCCATGCGGACTTCCGCAAGATCCTCGCGCCCGAACTCGGCGCCGCGTCGGCGCTGGAAGCCGCCAAGGCGGCATTGTTCGGCGACGAAATCACCGCAGCCGCCCAGCCCTTCGAGCTCGACTCGGCCTACCAGGGCCAGGAAGGCCTGGCCCGCGTGGTCGAGGCGCTGGCGCAGGGCCGGCCCTATGCGGTGGCCTTCGTCGACATGCGCATGCCGCCCGGGTGGGATGGCGTGGAGACGGTCGAGCGCCTTTGGCAAGCCGACCCGAGGCTGCAGGTGGTCTTCTGCACCGCCTACTCCGACGCCTCATGGGAGGAGGTGCTGCAGCGCCTGGACACCCGCGGCCGGCTGCTCATCCTGAAGAAGCCCTTCGACAACATCGAGGTGAGCCAGCTGGCCAACGCGCTGGCTGCGAAATGGCAGGCCACGCAGCAGGCTGCCGCGCAGATCGATCAACTTGAAGCCGCGGTGGCCGCGCGTACCACCCAGCTGACGCAGGCGAACGCGGCGCTGCAGGCGGAAATCACGGAGCGCAAGCAGCTGGAGACCCAGCTGGTGCAATCGCAGAGCCTGGCGTCCATCGGGCAGCTCGCCGCCGGGGTGGCGCACGAGATCAACAACCCGATCGGCTATGTCTTTGCGAACCACGGCACGCTGGATACCTACCGGGAACAGTTGTTCGGGCTGCTCGGCGCCTACCGCGCGGCCGAGGACCAGCTGCCCGCGAGCCTGGCCGCATCGCTTGCAGCACAGCGGGAGCAGGTGGGCCTGGACTATCTGCACGACGATATGCCGGCGCTGATCCAGGAGTCGCGCGAGGGCCTGATGCGGGTTCGCCAGATCGTGCAGGACCTGAAGGATTTCTCGCGCGTCGACGCCGGGCAGGAATGGCAGCGCGTCGACCTGCACGCGGGCATCGAATCCACGCTCAACCTGGTCGCTGGCGAAGTGCAGCACAAGGCCGACCTGGTGCGGGAGTTCGGCCGGTTGCCGGACGTCGACTGCATGCCGTCGCAGATCAACCAGGTGGTACTGAACCTGGTCGTCAACGCAGCCCATGCGATCGATAGCGGGGTGCGCGGCACGATCACGCTTCGAACCGGTTGTGAAGGCGACGCGCATGTGTGGCTGGAAGTGGCCGACACGGGCTGCGGCATGCCGCAAGAAGTGCTCGGGCGCATCTTCGAGCCCTTCTACACCACCAAGCCGGTCGGCCAGGGCAGAGGGCTCGGGCTGTCCTTGTCCTACGGCATCGTGCAAAAGCACGCCGGGCGCATCGACGTGCACAGCCAGGTCGGCAGCGGCACGACGTTCCGCGTCACGCTGCCGATGCGGCGCGCCGAGGCGACGCCGGGCTGAGCGCGGTGACTGGGGCCCAGGTCGGTGCGCCGAACGGCTACTGCGCCAACCACCCCGCCAGCTTTTCCGCAATCATCAATGTCGGCGAATTCGTATTGCCGCTCGTGATCGTCGGCATCACGCTCGCGTCTGCGATGCGCAGCCCGCTCACGCCGCGCACGCGCAGCCGCGAGTCGACCACCGCGCCGGGGTCGTCCTTGCGGCCCATGCGGCAGGTGCCCACGGGGTGGAAGATGGTCGTCGCGATGTCGCCGGCCAGCCGCGCCAGTTCCTCGTCGGTCTGGAACTGCGGGCCCGGCTTGTATTCCTCGGGCTTGAAGCCGGCCAGCGCCGGCTGCGACACGATGCGGCGCGTCAGCTTCAGGCTTTCGGCCGCGACGTGCCGGTCCGCCTCGGTGGACAGGTAGTTGGGCCGGATGGCCGGCGCCACCGTCGCGTCGGGCGAGGTGGCGAGCACCGTGCCGCGGCTGGTCGGGTTGAGGTTGCAGACGCTGGCCGTGAAGGCGTTGAAGCCGTGCAGCGGTTCGCCGAAGGCATCCAGCGACAGCGGCTGCACGTGGTATTCCAGGTCGGGCCAGACCTTGTCGGGGTGGCTGCGCGTGAAGGCGCCGAGCTGGCTGGGCGCCATGCTCATGGGCCCGCTGCGGCGCAGCGCGTATTCCAGGCCGATCATGGCCTTGCCGAGCAGCGAGGCCGAGCGCGTGTTCAGCGTCTTCGCGCCGTCCACCTTGTAGACGGCACGGATCTGCAGATGGTCCTGCAGATTGGCGCCCACTCCCGGCAGGTGCTGCTCGACCGTCAGCCCCAGGCTCTGCAGCAGGTCGGCCGGGCCGAGGCCGCTGAGCTGCAGGATCTGCGGCGAGCCGATGGCGCCAGCGGCCAGGATGACCTCGCCGCCGACGTTGAGCCAGGGCTGTTCGACGCCATGAGGTGTCAGCACCTCGACGCCGCTGCAGCGCAGGCCCGTGTCATCCTTGAGCAGGCGCAGCTTGCGCACCTGGGCGCCCGTCCACAGCTCGAAGTTGGGTCGCCCAAAGGTGGTCGGCCGCAGAAAGGCCTTGGCCGTGTTCCAGCGCCAGCCCTTCTTCTGGTTGACCTCGAAATAGCCCACACCCTCGTTGTTGCCGGCGTTGAAGTCGCTCGTGGCCGGGATGCCGGCTTGGGCGGCGGCGGCGGCAAAGGCGTCGAGGATGGGCCAGCGCAGGCGCTGTTGCTCGACCCGCCACTCGCCCTTGTGGCCGTGCACGGCGGCAAAACCCTCGGGTGCGGTCTTGGGCGTGTCCAGCCGCCAGTGGTTCTCGTGCTTGCGAAAGGCGCGCAGCACGCGCTCCCAGCGCCAGGTGTCGTCACCCGTCACCTCGGCCCAGTGCTCATAGTCGCGGCTCTGGCCACGCATATAGATCATGCCGTTGATGCTGGAGCTGCCGCCCAGCACCTTGCCACGCGGGTAGCGCAGGCTGCGCCCGTTCAGCCCGGCCTCGGCCTCGGTGTTGAAGCACCAGTCGGTGCGCGGGTTGCCGATGCAGTAAAGGTAGCCGACGGGGATGTGGATCCAGTGGTAGTCGTCCTTGCCGCCCGCCTCGATGAGCAGGATGCGCTTCTCCGGGTTGGCGCTGAGCCGGTTCGCGAGCAGGCAGCCGGCGGTGCCGGCGCCCACGATGATGTAGTCGAAACCTTGTCGGGACATTGAGCGCTAACGGGGCGTGCTTGGGGGGTGAGATGCAGCCCCTAGCGTAAATCACTCGGCGGCGGCGCTGCCCAGGCGATACCAGTCAAGCTTGCGCGTGAGTGTCATGACCGCGGCCAGCACGGCGAACAGCAGCACGGCGCCGATCACCAGGGCCGTCTGCTCGCGGCTCAGCAGCACATACAGCGCGCCGTACAACAGCGCGATGCCGCCGCCGAACGCCGCGCCGCGCAGCCAGCCACCCAGCATGGCCGCGGCGTACTGCGTCAGCACCAGGGCCGCCGCGCCGGCTGCGATCAGATAGGCGACCAGGAAGGGCAGATGCTCCGACAGGCTCAGCAACAGCAGGAAGAACAGGCTCAGCGCCAGGCCGACCAGCAGGTACTGCACCGGGTGCACGCGCCGGCCCGTCAGCAGTTCGGTCAGGCCGACGGTGACGAAGGTTAGCGCGATGAACATCAGGCCGTACTTGATGGCACGGTCGCTCATGACGTAGGGGTTCACGGGGTCGATCAGCTCGACGGCGAGGACGTCCAGGCCACCCCCCTTGACCACCTTGCCGCCGTCGGGGTAGGGCGCCTCCAGCGCACCACCACCCGAGAGGTCGGGCAGGGCATGGCCGGCCTGCACATCGGCTACCGCCGTGCTGGCCAGCGACGAGACCTGCCAGCGCGCGGAGAAGCCGCTGACGCCGATCTGGTGCTCGATGGGCAGGAACTGGCCAGTGAAGCTGGGGTGCGCCAGCTCGATTGCAAGGCGACGTGGGTATCGCCGGCGGCAGGCACGATGCCCAGGCGCTGGCTGCCGACGAGGCTGAGTTTCAGCGAAAGCACCAAGGGCTCGTCCGTGTGAAGTTCGGCCAGCGTCGCATGCAAGCCACCGTGAAGGGTCGGGTGTGCGCTGCCGGGCAGGACGGCCAGGGTCCCGCCATCCCGCTTCAATTCGGCGGTGCGGATGCCGCGTGGGTCGCTTAGCGCGATGACCACGGTGGGGTCGCCGCAGCTCAGCCGCCCGTTCGGGTGTTCGGCTCGCGGAGCCAATGCGGTGAGCCGTTCCCAGCGCGCCTCCACGTTCAGCTGGGCGAGGTAGGTGTTCACCTTGAAGAGACCGCGGTGCCGCACTTCCGGGCTCACGCCGCCGTCGATCTTCAACGTGGTTGGCGATGCCATCAGCTGGAAGTCACGCGTTTCGATGGAGTCCTTCTTCTTGTCCACGCCCGGCACGACCCAGCTTTCCTTGCAGTCGCGCACGAGTAGCGGCCCGGCGAAGGCCTGCGGGCCGGCAAGCGACTGCTCGACGCTCTGCGCGGCCTCGCGCTGTCGCCATTGGCGCTCGTGCACGAGCCCGCCGATCTGGGTGAGCACGATGCACAGCACGGCGGTGATGACGGCCAGGATGGCCAGCTTGGAGAAGGTGGGGTTGAGCTTCATGCCCGCCAGCATCGCCAGCGGCGGTGAGGAGGCGACGAAGTGCGTGAAGTCTGTGTGAAGTCAGCGAGGCAGCACGAGCGTCACCCGCAACCCCGGTTCCGCCGCCTCGAAGGCCAGCCCGCCGCCGTGCAGCTCCGCCACGCGCCGTGCAATCGCCAGGCCCAGGCCCGAACCCTTGACCAAGCTGCCCGGCCGCGCCGTCGAGAAGAAGCGTTTGCCCAGCTGGGTAAACGCCGCCGTTGGTACGCCGGGGCCGCGGTCGCGCAGCGTCAGGCGTGCGGTCGTCGCCGTTGTGCTGACGGCCAGTTCGAGCATGGAGCCGTCCGGTGCGAAGTCGATCGCATTGATGAGCAGATTGCCCAGGGCCAGCTCCAGCAGCGCCGTGTCCACTTCGACGATCGCTTCTTCGCGCGCCGTCCAGGTGACGTTCAAGCCTTTCTGCGCCAGGCGTGACGCCTGCCGCTCGAGTTGGCCTTCGGCCCAGTCAGCCAAGGTGATCCGCTGGCGCTCGCCCGGCCCGACCTGGGCCTCCAGCTGCGACAGTGCCAGCACGCGCTCCACCAGCGTCTGCAGCCGCGCGGTCTGGTCCAGCACCTGGGCGGCGAAGCGCTGGCGGTCGGCGGCGGGCAGCTCGTCCTGCAGCAGCTCGCCGCTGGCGCGCAGCGCGGCCAGCGGGCTCTTCAGTTCATGCGTCAGTGCGCGCACGTCGTGTTCGAGCTGCTCACGGCCTTCGAGGCGGCGGCGCATGTCGTCCATGGCATGGGCGAGATCGCCCAATTCACCTGGCATGGCCGGCGGCGCGATGGCCTGGCCAGCCTGGGCCTGCTGGGCATAGCGGCGCAGCCGCCGCACCGAGGCGACCAGCCACAGCGTCACCGTCACGCCGACGATGAGGCTGGCGGCCAGCAGTGCGGCGCCAGCCCAGAACACGCGGCGCTCGGCGCGGTCGATGAAGCGCTGCACGCTGGCCACCGGCTTGGCGACGCTGACGACGCCCAGCGTGCGGCCGTCCTTGAGGATGGGCGCCGCGACGACGAGGATGGTGCTGCGGTCGTCCGCGGAATAGCGCGTCGAGCGCGCGCCATAGTCGCCGCGCAGCGTCAGCGCCACGTCGCGCCACTGCGAGTAGTCCTGGCCCACGGCCGAGGGCTGGCCGGAGTCGAGCACGACGCGGCCGTGGGCGTCGGTCACATAGATGCGCAGGTCCAGGCTCTGCTTGCGCAAACCCCAGATCGGTACGTCGACCTCGCGTTTCACATAGCGCTGCAGCCGCGCGGCCAGAGGGCTGTCGAGCTTGAGGCCGTTGGCGTCCATCTCATCGGCGGCGGTCTCTGCCATCAGATGGGCGGTGTCCACCATCAGGTCTTCCATGACCTCGCGCACGCTGGGCTTGACCTCGGCCAGGAAGACCTTGAGCAACAGCACGGCACTCAGGCCGGCGATCAGGAAGAAGCCGAAAAAGACGCGCAGGCCCAGCCTCATTAGGGCTCCAGGGAGTAACCGAGTCCGCGGTGCGTCTTGATCGGGTCGCGCGCCGGCGCCGCCTCGCGCAGCTTGGCGCGCAGCGTCTTGATGTGGGTGTCCACGGTGCGGTCTGTGCTTTCGGCGCTGCTGCCCCAGACGGCGTCCAGCAGCGCGTCGCGGCTGTGGATGCGCTGCGGGGCGCGCAGCAGATGCGTCAGCAGGCCGAGCTCCAGCTTGGTGAGGTTGAGCGGCACGCCGTCCAGGCTGACTCGCGTACCGTCGACCGTGAAGCCCAGCATTGGCACGGGCGCGGCCTGGGCGCGGCGCAGCAGGGCGCGCACGCGGGCGACCAGCTCGCGCGGGCTGAAAGGCTTGGCGAGGTAGTCGTCGGCGCCCAGCTCCAGGCCGAGCACGCGATCCATCTCCTCGCTGCGCGCGCTCAGCACGATGACGGGCAGGCGGGAGAGCGGTCCATTGCGCAGCTCTCGGCAAAGGTCCAGGCCGTGGCCGTCGGGCAGGCCGATGTCGAGGATGAGCAGCTCGGGCGCCGGTGCCGCGCGAAGGCGCTCGCGGGCCTCGGCCAGCCAGGCGCAATGCTCGACGACGAAGCCCTCGCGCCGCAGCGCGAACGCGACGGTGTCCGCAATCGCCGGGTCGTCTTCCAGCAGCAGAATCAAGTGCGCCAACCCTTGGCCAAGCTCGCGACGAGCTGCGCAGCCGAACCCGGCGCACGGTTGACCGGCAGCGCCTGACCGGCCCAGAGGCTGATGAAGTCAGCCTGGCCGGCCCTGGCCGCCGCCTGGCGCATCGGTCGGCTGGCCGCGTTGGGCTGCGGGAAGGCGGGCAGGACGATGCCCTCCAGCTCCCGCGTGACGCGGTTGGCCACGCCGCGCGCCAGGCGGCCGGAGAAGGCGCGCGTCAGCGTCGAATCGGCGTCGCTCGCAGCCAGCAAGGCGGCGCGGTAGGGCGGCGACAGTGGGCATTCGTCGACCAGCAGAAACGCCGTGCCGACCGTCACTGCGCTGGCGCCCAGCGCCTGCGCCGCCGCAACGCCGCGTGCGTCGGCGATGCCGCCGGCAGCGATCACCGGGACATCCAGCGCATCGACGAGCTGGGGCACCAGCGCCATCGTGCCGATCAGCGCGCCTTCCGCGCTGCCCAGGAAGCCGCCGCGGTGGCCACCGCCTTCGTAGCCCTGGGCGATGACGGCATCCACGCCGCTGGCCTGCAGCAGCAGGCCTTCCGCCACCTGCGTGGCCGTGCCGAGCACGGTGAAGCCCTGCGCCTTCAACGCCGCCACGCGCGCCACGCCGGGGTCGCCCATGGCGAAGCTGATGACGGCGGGATGCGCGGCGATGGTGGCCTCAAGCTGGGTGTCGAAGTCCTCCTCGAAGCGCTCCGGCCGCGCCGGCGCTGGCAGGCCCAGTTCGGAGTGCCAGGCGGCCAGGCGGGCGAGGTAGGCGTCCAGTGCGCTGTCGTCGCGCAGCCAGGGCTGCGGGCAGAACAGGTTGATGCCGAAGGGCTGGCCGGTGCGCGCGCGGATGTCGGCGGCAATCTCGGTGATGCGTGCCGGCGTCAGATAGGCCGCGCCGAGCTGGCCGAAGCCGCCGCCTGCGCTCACGGCGGCCACCAGCGCGGCGCTGGACGCCTCGCCGGCCATCGGCGCCATCCAGATGGGAGGCAGGTCAAACAGGCTCATGTGGTCACCCCACGGTTCGTGCGGCCAGTACCGGGAAAAGCTTGATGAGGCCGTCGGCCAGCAGCTCCACCGCCAGTGCGGCGAGGATGAGGCCCATCAGCCGCGTCATGATGTTGATGCCGGTCTGGCCCAGCACCTTGGCGATCTTGCTGGACGCGGAGAAGACCACGAAGGTGACGAGGGCGACGACAACGCCATAGCCGCAAAGCACGGCCAGCTCCCACCAGACGCGCGTCTTGTCGGCGTAGATGACCATGGTGGAGATGGTGGCCGGGCCGGTCAGCAGCGGGATGGCCAGCGGCACGACGGCGATGCTGGCGCCGGCGTCGGCCTTGGTGTTGCCCTCCGACACATCCTCCTTGCGCGCCTCGGCCGGCTGGGCGTTGAGCATCTGCAGCGAGCTGATCAGCAGCAGGCAGCCGCCGCCCACCTGGAAGCTGGCCAGCGAGATGCCGAAGAACTCGATGATCTTCAGCCCGAACAGCGCGCTCAGCGCGATGACGATGCCGGCCGTGCTGGCGCTGACGAGGATGGTCTTGCGCCGCTGCGTGCGCGAAAAGGCGGACGTGAAGTGGATGAAGAAGGGCACCACGCCGACCGGATTCACGATGGCCAACAGCGCGACGAGGGGCTTGTAGATGTCCATGACGGCTGATTGTGGCGGGCCCCGATGCTGTCAAGGCCGAAAAACTCAAGCCTCTGCGTGTTCGCGCAGGGTGCGCAGATAGTCCAGCCCTGCCGCGCCGCGGCAACCCCACCAGCTGAGCAGTTCGCCGTCGACCAACTGCACGCGTGCCTGCGGGCACAGCGCCTGCGCCGCGGCGATATGCGCAGCACCGAAGCGATAAGGCTCGGAGCTCAGCAGCACGCGGTCGATGTCGCGAAGCCAGGCTTCATCGCCCGCAAGCGCAGGGTAGCGGCCGGCGCCGTGCTCTCCGCCCAGCACGTCGGGCCAGGTGCGCCAGCCGACTTCGACCAGCAGCGTCGAGACATAGGTGTCGCGCGCCACCGTCATCCATGGGTCGCGCCAGATCAGGTAGAGCACGTTCTCGCCGGGCCAAGCGCGCTCACGGCAGCGCGCCAGCGCGGCGTTGAACTCGGCCGACAGCGCCGTGGCGCGTTCGTTGACGCCCGGCTGGTCGGCAAAGGCAGCGCGCAACTGCTCGAACAGCGCCAGGTTGTCCTCGGGCCGGCTCGGGTGGGTCACGATGACCTCGGGTACGAACTCCCGCAGCGCTTCGGCGGTTTCCAGCCGGTTCTCGTCCACGTTGACGATGACATGGGTGGGTGCGAGCTTTCTCAGCTTGGCCAGATTCACGTCCTTGGTGCCACCCACCTTGGCAACGGTGGCAACCACCTCGGCGGGGTGGATGCAAAAACCGGTCCGGGCCACCAAGCGATGGCCCAGCCCCAAGGCCACCAGCGTCTCCGTCGCGCTTGGCACGAGCGACGCGATTCGGGGCGACGTCATTCCGCTTCGGTCACTGCCAGATAAACGGCACAGCAGCCGCGCAGCCAGACCAGGGTCGGCAGCACCAGGGCGATGGCGAACACGACGCCGCCGCCGATCAATGCAGCCAGGCCTAGCGCGCCGCCCTGCAGCGGCACGCCACTGGCGCCCAGGCCGCGCGGCCCCAAGCCCATGACGCCGGCCAGCAACTGGTTGGCGGGCAGCTCCACACCCGCGCCGAGGATGGCCAGGCCGGCCACCATCCGCCCGCCGCTGACGACGACGAAGCTGACGGCCGCCGTGGCCAGCGCCGTCATCAGGTAGACGGCGGCCATCAGCAGCGCCGTTTCGGGCAGGCCGTGACGCAGGCGCTCGCGCAAAAAAACCAGCACGCCGGCGCTGCGCCGCCCCGCCCACACCGCTGGCCCCGCCAGAGGTCCGACGAGAACGACCAGGACGAAGCTGATGCCGCCTAGCACCAGCACGCCAGCCGGCAGCACGACGGCCAGCAGAGGCGCGCCGACGACCGGCCAATGCGTCGCCCACAGCAGCCCGGCGAGCACCAGGGCGGCCGCGCCGGCCAGGGCCAGGCAGGCCAACAGGGCGAGCAGCACGCGATGGCCGCTGCGCAGGGCGTCCGAGAGCGCGTCCTGGGGGTCGCGCACGGGCAGGCCGCGCGCCTGGTCCATCAGCATCAGACCCGTCGCATTGACGCTGAAAAAAGCGACAGCCAGGGCCAGCCCCACCCAGAGCGCGCTCAAGAGGCCTTGATCGCGCGCCAAGGCTGACTGGGCCATGGCCAGCAGCAGGCCGGCGGCGCAAAAACCGGCCAGCAGTGCATAGAGGGCGCGCAGATTGCGCGGCGCGTCGACGCTGGCGAGCACGCGGGTGAGGGGAACGAGCAGGCTGGTTGTCATGAATTCGGGTGGGGCGGGGCGATGGTATCGATGACGGGACCGTGATGGCTCCCAGGCGCCAGGGTTTGTGCTAGCTCTGAAAAACAACACTTGCCGGAGTGGCGTTCCGCAATCTCTTTACCCCGCCACCATAATCAATTGCCTGTGTCTGGACGCCGCACCTTCGCTTGAATGGTTCACGTAGGGTTGAAGCTCCACATGGTTTTTTGGTTTTGAGTAGAGAAGGGCTTCCCCATGGGAAACAAGCTTTATGTGGGCAATCTGGCCTACAGCGTGCGTGACGAATCGCTGCAAGAATCGTTCGGTCAATTTGGTACGGTGACCTCCGCGAAGGTCATGATGGACCGCGAGACGGGCCGTTCCAAGGGTTTTGGTTTCGTCGAAATGGGTTCGGACGCTGAGGCGCAAGCAGCCATCAACGGCATGAACGGCCAGGCCCTCGAAGGCCGCGCCATCGTCGTCAACGAGGCTCGTCCTCGTGAAGAGCGTCCGGGCGGCTTCGGCGGCGGCGGTGGCCGTTCCGGCGGTGGCGGCTTCGGTGGTGGTGGCGGCTACGGCGGCGGCGGCGGCGGTGGCCGTTCCGGTGGCGGCGGCTACGGCGGCGGCGGTAGCAGCGGCGGTGGCGGCGGCTACGGTGGTGGTGGCGGCTACGGTGGTGGTGGCGGTGGCCGCTCCGGCGGTGGCGGCGGCTATGGCGGTGGCGGCGGTGGCCGTTCCGGCGGTGGCGGCGGCTACGGTGGTGGCGGCGGTGGCTACGGCGGCGGTGGCCGTTCCGGCGGCTATTGATCCCACAGCCTCGCAAGAGATCTGAGCAAAGCGCCCTTTCGGGCGCTTTGTCTTTTCTGGGGCTGCATCTCTAGAACCCCAGCGTCGCCTTGGCGAAGACCTCGCTGGCGCGCACGGCACCTGGCTGTTCACGAGCCCGGTTCAGGCCCAGGCTGATGATGCGGCTCAGCCCGACACGGTGCTGGAACATCAACGACAGCACCCGCCCCCGGTTGTTCTGCGCAGCCAGATTCGCGCTGGCGTCGTCACGGCGGTTGAAGCGGGTCTGCTGCTGGATGAGCCGCAGGGAATCGCGCGGGCTCAGGTGCAAGACGACCAGACTCTGGGCGCTGCGGTCGGTGAAGGCGCGGTGGCCATCGGGTGCATCGACCCAGGCCAGTCCGAAGCGCTGCTCGAACTCCAGCCACAACCCGGCGGGCAGCGGCAGGCGCATCTGGGCCTGGATCTGGGCTTGCGCGCCCAGGCCCACGCGATCGGCGTCGACGTCCAGGCGCCGGCCCCATTCGACCTCGGCATCCACGTAGTTCAGCAGTTCGCCGGGGTTGGACTCCATACCGATCAGCAGCGTGCGCGTCGCATGCAGCGGGCCGCCGCTCCGAGCGCGGTGGCTGTCCAGGCCAACATGGCCCCAAACGCCGGTGTTGCGTGCGGCGGCGAACCAGAAGCCTGGCTGGAAGAGGCGGTCGACGACCTGGCCTGCCGCGACGCCGAGCAGCGGATCGGCCAGGGTGCGTGTCTCCTGAACTTTCAGCTGCACCTCGTGGTCGTGCATGTCGATGCCGGCGAACTCCCGTGGCCCCAGGCGCAGATAGCCGAAGGCCGACGCACGTCGAATGCCGCTCTGGTTGACGAAGCCGTTGTCATTGGCAAAGCGAGGGCTGATCTCCTCGACGTTGACGTTGGCCGCCCAGTCGGCATCCCGGTGGCGCCAGGCCGCCCAGGCGCGGTGGCCGCGTTCGCGGCTCACGCGCAGTACCTGGCCGTCGGCGTCCAGGCCCAGCGTCGTATCGGACAGCAGCAGATGGCCGCGCCATTGGTCGCTGTCGCCGGCACGCCAGACAGCGTCGCTGCCGATGACCTGAGTCGTCAGCCCCTTGCCAAAGTCGCGCAGCGACACCAGGCCCGCCAGGCCGAGGTCGCCAAGTTGCGTGCGGCCGCGCGCGAAGCTGGCCTGGGAGCCGCGTGGCTGCACGCCGCTGCGCGTCGCAAAGGCACCGGCGCGCAACACCGTTCCGCCGCCGGCGTCGCGCAGATTCAGGGCCGTGGCCTCGGCGCCAGCGCCGCGCCAGGTGGCGCGCAGGCCCCAGTCGGGGTCGGTGATGGCGCGCGTGTAGAAGGCCGCGAGGCTGCGGTTCTCGCCCGATTCGTCGGGCTGGGTCGGACCGACGACGTCGGCGCTCTCCAGGAAGAAGGGGCGCTTCTCGGGCACGCTGAGCGCAAAGCGCGTGTTGCCGGCGAGCTGGGGCGCGTCGAGTTCGACCTGGGAGAAATCGGGATTGAGCGTCGCGTCCAGCACCCAGTCAGCGCGCGGCCGCCACTTGAACTCGGCGCCCAGCGAGGCCTTGCGCGTGCGGCGGGTGCCGCTCTCGTCGCTGCTCTCGCGCGTCGAGCGCAACGTCAGCTCGGGTCGGAAGGCGATGAAGCTGCGTTCGCGCACCTGTTCGACGAGATCGCCCAGGCCATCGAGCGGCTGCAGCTCGGCGATGAAGCTCAGCGCGTCCTTGTTCAGAGCCGGCGAGCTGACGTTGAGCGTACGGTCGTCGCGCGGGATGTTGCGTGCGACCATGATGCGCCAGGGTGCGCCGCCATCGTGCGGGAACCTGAGCGCCGCGATGGGCCAGCGCAGCTCGATGCTGTAGCCGTCGGGCAGGCGGGTCGCGGCGGCATGGATGTCGAAGTCCGGTGCCGAGTCCTCGGTGTCCTCTTCGGCCGCGAACAGGCCGTCCTCGACGCCGCCGGCCGCACTGACTCGCACGTACTGGGCCGTGCGGCGATGGCCGACGGGGTCGATGAAGACGGAGACGAAGTCCTGGTCGGCCTTGACCTGATCGCGCCGGGCCAGCGGGGCGCGGATGCGGCTGGGTTCGGGGTCCCAGGCGCGGATGCCAAAGATGAGGGCGTCCTCGGTGACGAGAACCTGCACCGTCGTTCGCCAGCGCGCGGCCTGCTTGTCGGCGGGCAGGAACTGCGCAAAGCGTTCGTAGACGGGCGCGCGCAGCCAGGCCGCGTCATCCAGCTGCCCGTCAATGACAGGCGTGGCTTCGCCGGCTGCGAGGCGCAGGGCGGTGGGGTGTTGAAGTTCGGGGGCGTTGCCCCAGGCGGGCAGGGCCAGGGCGCAAAGGCCCAGGGCCATGCCCGAGCCGAGAAGGCGAAAAATCATGAATTTCGTCCGAGGTCGGCCGCCGAACGGGGCCGCAGGAATCAATGGGCTGGCGCCGTCAGCGGTGGACGCGCAGCAGCGAGCGGGCGGCGCTGAAACGATGTTCAGCGCGCGGGCTTAGCAGGGGTGAAGCACCTTGGCCATGATGTCCTCCTCGGCTGCAACGGCAGCTCTCGGGTCGAAGGCGCGCAGTGTAGCCACGGCGCGCGGGCCGTGAACAGTCCTATTCGCTCGCCCGCTTCTTGCGCGGCCGGCTGCCCAGTGCCCGGTCGTAGAGCCAGTTGGGCAATATCCGCAGCAGCTTGGCCAGCACACCCATCTGCCACGGAATGACGCGGTAGCTGACCTGGGCGCGGATGGCGCGCACGGCCTGGTCGGCGAAGTCGTCGACCTGCATCAGGAAGGGCATGCTGTAGCGGTTGCCGCGCGTCAGTGGTGTGTCGATATAGCCCGGCAGCAGGGTGACGACGCTCACACCGAAGGGGCGGCATTCGCCGCGCAGGCTTTCGCAGTAGGCGACGACGGCGGACTTGCTGGCGCTGTAGGCACCATGCCCCGGCAGGCCGCGGATGGCCGCGACGCTGGCGACGCCGACCAGCGTGCCCGAGCGGCGCTCGTTCATCGCCGCGACGAAGGGATGGAAGGTCGCGGCCAGGCCGACGTTGTTGGTCTCGAAGGTGCGGCGCATCACCTCGAGGTCGTCGAAGTGGGCCGTGTCCATGCCGATGCTGATGCCCGCATTGGCGATGGCCACATTCGGCAGGCCTTGCGCGGCGATGCACTCGCGGCCGATGCGGGCCATGGCGTCCAGGTCGGCAACGTCCGCACCGTAGACCTTGAAGCGGGCCGCGTCGAGCTTCTGCTCGGCCGCCCAGCGTTCGACCTCGGCGGTGCGGCGCGCGACCAGTGCGAGGCGTGCGCCGTCGCGGTAGTAGCGCAGGGCCAGGGCCTGGCCGATGCCGCTGGACGCGCCGGTGATGAAGACCAGCTCGCTCATTTCGGGGCCTTGGAGACGATTTGCCCCTGCGCCCTGCCCGTGAAGTGGACCTGGCCGGTCAGGTGACGGTACTCGAAGTTCTGCGCGTGCAGCGTCGAGCTGCCTTGGCGGATGGTGACCGGCAGGTGCGAGCGCAGGATCTCGCTGTTGGACAGGGCCTGCAGGAACTCGCCGCGCACCTCGAGCTGGGCCGGCGCGTTCTCGCCGGCGCCGGGTGGCAGGCGGCGCAGGTGGACGTTGCCGAGCAGCTGCATGTCGCTGCCGTCGCCATTGCTGAGGGCGCGCTTGGCGTCGGCGATGGCCAGGCTGCCGTCCGGCCCGATGGCACGCACGCGGACCTCGTCAATCTCGACGGTGTCGGTGTCCGGGTAGTGGCGCAGTTCGGCGCCGGCGATCTGCACATGCAGCCGCCCATCGGCGCCGATGCGCTGGATCTCGAAGTTGGCCATGCGGTAGTCGGGCAGATGGCGCGGTGCCGCGACCTCGCCCGGTGCGTCGATCAGCGGCGTGTTCTTCACCAGCCACCAGGTTGCGCTGGCCAGCGCGGCCATCAGCAGCAGCGGCAGGTAGTTGGACAGCAGGCTCTGCAGCCGCCACAGCATGGGCCTGGGCTTCTGGCGGCGCGGCAGCGGTGCCGGCAATGCAACCGGTGTCACGAGGCCTTGCCCCCGTCCAGCGTGTCGTGATGAGTGTTGAGCAGACGCTCGTAATGGCCGGCGGCCATCAGCAGCACATCGCAATACTCGCGCGCCGCGCCGTAGCCACCGGCGGCGCGCGTGACATGGTGGGCGATGGCCAGTACCTCGGCATGAGCGCCGGGTGGCGCGCAAGCGAAGCCGGCCCGCGTCATCAGGGGCAGGTCAGGCCAGTCGTCGCCCATGACGGCGACCTCGTCCCAACTGGCGCCTAACTGGGCCAATAGCGGCTCGGCGGCGGCGAGCTTGTCGCGCGCACCGTAGACAGCGTGCTTCAGATCCAGGTCGGCGACGCGGCGGCGCACGGCCAGGCTGTCTCGGCCGGTGATGATGACCGGCGTGATGCCGACCTGCTGCAGCGACTTCAGCCCATGGCCGTCCAGCGTGTTGAAGGCCTTGAACCCTTCGCCATGCTCGCCGATGTAGATGCGGCCGTCCGTCAGCACGCCGTCGACATCGAAGATGGCCAGCTTGATGGCCAGGCCACGGCCTTGCGCCTTGACCAGGAGTTCGGGAGGGAATTTCAGTGCTGGCTTCACTTCAGATCACCTTGGCACGCATGAGGTCGTTGATGCTGATGGCACCCAGCAGGCGCTGCTCGGCATCGACGACCAGGACGACGGTGATGCGCGCGGCTTCCATCAGGTCGGCCGCGTCCACGGCCAGGGCTTCGGCGCCGACGGTGCGCGGCTTGGCATGGGCGACCTCGGCGGCGGTCAGCGCGCGCAGGTCGCGGCCCTGCTCAACCAGGCGGCGCAGGTCGCCGTCCGTAAAGATGCCAAGGACGTGATCGTCGCTGTCGACGATCACGGCCATGCCCAGGGCCTTGGCGCTCATCTCGCGCATCAGGTCGGTGAAGCCGGTGTCGGCCGCCACGCGGGGCAGGGCGTCGCCACTGCGCATCAGGTCGCGCACGTGCGTCAGCAGCTTGCGGCCCAGAGTGCCGCCGGGGTGGGAGCGGGCGAAGTCCTCTGCCTTGAAGCCGCGGGTGTCGAGCAGGGCCACGGCGAGGGCGTCGCCCAGGGCCATCTGGGCCGTGGTGCTGGCCGTGGG
Organism: Roseateles sp. P5_E4; assembly: GCF_054049255.1. Classification (NCBI taxonomy): domain Bacteria; kingdom Pseudomonadati; phylum Pseudomonadota; class Betaproteobacteria; order Burkholderiales; family Sphaerotilaceae; genus Roseateles; species Roseateles sp. P5_E4. Next base: position 256,845 of record NZ_JBFUMS010000010.1, read on the forward strand.
CGCGAGCTGCAGCGGGCAGGCCTCCTCGGTGACCGCGCTGTCGAGCACGATGTCGGCATGGGCGGCCAGGCTGGACTGCGGCCGCCCCGTCATGGCGACGATGGGAATGCCCAGGCGCTTGAGCACGGGCAGGATGGCGTTGAGCTCGTCACTCTCGCCGGAATTGGAGAGAGCCAGCACGACGTCACTGCTGGTGACCATGCCGAGGTCGCCATGGGCCGCCTCGGCGGGGTGGACGAAGAGGGCAGGCGTGCCGGTGGAGGCCAGCGTCGCGGCGATCTTGCGGCCCACGTGGCCGCTCTTGCCCATGCCCATGACGGCCACGCGGCCGCGGCAGGCCAGCATCAGCTGCACGGCGCCCGCAAAGGCGTCGCCCAGGCGGGGCGCCAGCTCGGCGAGGGCACGGGCCTCGACCTCGAGCGCCTGACGGCCGATGCGCACAGCGCGCTCGGCGGCAAAGATGGGAGAACTCATGAGGCCAGTGTAGACAAGGGCTCACGCGGGGTAACCGGCGTGGCATTCAGCCTCTTCGCGGGGCAGGTCAGAGCGCGCGTGAGACGCCAGCAAGCAGCAAGCCTGGTGGTTTCGGCGCCACCGGACAATGCCGGCCTATGCCGACCAAGCCATTAGATCGATCCGCGCGCGCCGCCTTGCCGGCCGGCGCACTGGCGCTGGCCCTGGCCCTGCTGGCGCTGCTGGCCTGGGACCTCAGCCATCTCGACCTCTGGGCGGTGCGCCTGGGCGGCGACGCCAACGGTTTCGCGCTGCGCGAGGCCTGGGTCACGCGGGTGCTGATCCACGAAGGCGGGCGGCTGGTCTCCTACCTGGCCATGGGCTTCATCGTGCTGCTCAATCTGGTGCCTCGGCTGCTGCCCGCGCTGAGCCGGCCGGAGCGGCGCTGGTGGCTGGTGACGACACTGATCTGCCTGGCCGTCATCTCGCTGATGAAGCGCTTCAGCCTGACGAGCTGCCCCTGGGATCTGGCCGAGTTTGGCGGTGTGGCCCATTACATCTCCCACTGGGTGCTGGGTGCGCATGACGGCGGTGGCGGGCACTGCTTCCCTTCCGGCCATGCGAGCGCGGCTTTCGCCTATCTCTGCGGCGGCTGGGCGCTGGCGCGGGCCTACCCGCGGGCTGCGCGCGCTTGGGTGCTGGCCTGTGTGTTGCTGGGCGTCGTCTATGGCGTGGGGCAGATGCTGCGCGGTGCGCATTACCCCAGCCACACGATGTGGACAGGTTGGATCTGCTGGGCGGTGACCGTGGCCGCCGCCCAGGTCCGGCCGTGGCGCTTCAAGCGCGGCGCCGCGGCCTGAGAGCGGCCAAGGCGGCCAGGCCCCCGAGCAGCAACAGGGCGCTCGCCGGTTCCGGCACCGGCGTGACCGCGCCGGCGTCAAACGCGACGCTGCCGCCGGAGCCGAACAGGCCCAGCAGCACCGTCTCGTCGCCGCTGAAGACGGCCGTGGCCGAGTTGGTCTTGAGGTTGAAGCTGCCCTCCACCCAGGCGCCGAAGCCGCCTTTGTTGTCCTGGGGCCGATAGCGCAGCTTCACGGTGTCGCCCGAGGTCATGGACGCGCTGGCGAAGAGTTCGCTGCCGCCGCCGCCGCCGCTGATGTGCAGGCTGCTGCCCAGGGTGTCGCTAAAGATCATCTGGAAGAAGGAGTCGTTGCGGCCGGCGGATACCTTGACCACGTCCAGCGTGACCGTCTTGACGTGCTTGCCCGTCGCGACGGCGAGGAACCACTTGGGAGTCGAGACGTCGACATGCTGGGTCCAGGCCAGGTCGGAGAAGCTGGCCTTGCCGATGCCCCCGCTGCTGACCAGGGTCAGGCCCCAGGAAAAGCTTTCGATGTCGATCCAGTCCTTGTGGTCCTTGTCGGTCGATTCACCGGGAATGCCGTCGATCTGCAGGAAATAGTCGTTGGCGGCCTGGGCGAGGCCCGCCGTGGCCAGACCGATGGCGAGCACTGCCACCCGCCAGGCCTGCTTGAAACCAGAAGCCATGTCGAATCTCCTTGCGCCCGGAATGGGCGCAGAGATGCTGGGCAAGAGCGGGGGTGCCCGCCATCCCCACGATGCAAAGGGTTTCCACAGAGTCGAGGAGGGAACGGGCGTCCTAGACTCACCGCACAGGGACCTGTTCACATGACGGGAATCGGTGCGAGAGGGACTGCGCGGGTGTACGGCTAGGCGTCGCGCTGAAGCCCGGGTTGCATGCCCGGGCGATGCGCGCAACAACGCTGTGCGCCCGCGCAGCCCCTCTCCCGCAGGGTTGCCGCCCAACAGCCCGCGCGCGGCGTTGCGAAGCCTCGCTGGGGCCTACCCCAGCTTCGTTTCGCGCCTTGCTCGCGGGCTGTTGGGTGGCAACGCATCCGACTCCCGCCATGTGAGCAGGTCCCAACACCACGGAGGAGACACCGTGCAGCGGACCGATATCTCGGACCCGGCCTATTTCCACAAGGTCGTCGATTGCCAATGGGCCTGCCCGGCGCACACGCCGGTGCCCGAATACATCCGCCTCATCGCGCAGGGGCGGCATGACGAGGCGTATTGGGTCAACTGGGTCAGCAATGTGTTTCCAGGCGTGCTGGGTCGCACCTGCGACCGGCCCTGCGAGCCGGCTTGCCGACGCGGTCGCGTGGAGGAAAAACAGGCGGCCAAGCCGGAGCCGGTGGCGATCTGCCGCTTGAAGCGCGTGGCGGCGGACAACAAGAGCGACGGGTTCCGCGCCATGATCCCCAAGCCCGCCGCGCGCAAGAACAAGCGCGTGGCCTGCGTCGGCGCTGGGCCGGCGTCGCTGGCGGTGGCGCGCGACCTGGCCCTGGAAGGCTATGCCGTCACCGTGTTCGACGGCGAAGCCAAGCCGGGCGGCTTCATCCGCACGCAGATCCCGCGCTTCCGGCTGCCGGAGCGCGTCATCGACGAGGAGTGCGGCTACATCCTCGGCCTGGGTGTCGAGTGGCGCGCCGGGCAACGCATCGAGTCGATGAAGGCACTGCTGGCCGAGGGCTGGGACGCCGTCTTCGTCGGCTGCGGCGCACCCCGCGGGCGCGACCTGCCCTTGCCAGGGCGCCAGGAGGCCACCGAGCAGATCCACATCGGCATCGATTGGCTGGCCAGCGTGTCGTTTGGCCATGTCACCAGCGTCGCGCCGCGTGTCATCGTGCTGGGCGGTGGCAATACGGCCATGGACTGCTGCCGCTCGGCACGGCGCCTGGGCGCCTCGTCGGTCACGGTGACCGTGCGCAGCGGCTATGCGCAGATGAAGGCCTCGCCCTGGGAGAAGGAGGACGCCGAGCATGAAGGCATCCCCATCCTCGATTTCCATGTGCCGCTGGCCTTCGAGCATGTCGGCGGCAAGTTGACCGGCATGCGCTTCAAGAAGGCGCAGACAGGTGAGGAGATCGTCATCCCCTGCGATGAGGTGCTGATCGCCGTCGGCCAGGAGAACAGCTTCCCGTGGATCGAGCGCGGCTCGGGCATCGCCTTCGACGAGCACGGGCTGCCAGTGCTGAACGCGCAGACCTTCCAGTCTTCGCTACCCCATGTCTTCTTCGGTGGCGACGCGGCCTTCGGCCCGAAGAACATCATCACGGCGGTAGCCCACGGCCATGAGGCGGCCGTCAGCATCGACCGCCTGCTGCACGGCGAGCCGGTCACACAGCGCCCGCCGCCGCACGTCAACCTCGTGTCCCAGAAGATGGGCATTCACGAGTGGAGCTACGACAACGCGATCACCAACGACTTGCGCAGCAAGGTGCCCTGGACGGCTGCCAACATCGCGCTGGCCAGCATCAAGGTCGAGGTGGAATTGGGCTTCGACGCCGCCACGGCCTTCAAGGAGGCCCAGCGCTGCCTGAACTGCGACGTGCAGACGGTGTTCGCGCCAAAGCTCTGCATCGAGTGCGACGCCTGCGTGGACATCTGCCCGATGGACTGCATCACCTTCACCGACAACGGCGATGACCTGCGCGAGCGGCTCAAGGCACCGGCGCTGAACCTGATGCAGGACGTCTATGTCGAGGGCGGTCTCAAGACTGGCCGCGTGATGGCCAAGGACGAGGACGTCTGCCTGCACTGCGGCCTGTGCGCCGAACGCTGTCCGACGGGAGCCTGGGACATGCAGAAGTTCCTGCTGGTCACCGCCAAGGCCGGCGCGGCCTGCCGTGACACCGCGACACGCAAGGAGGTGACGGCATGAGCCGCATCGAAGCCGTCAACGACTTTGTCGTCAAGTTCGCCAACGTCAACGGCTCTGGCTCGGCTTCGGCCAACGAGTTGTTTGCGCGCGCCATCCTGCGCATGGGCGTGCCGGTCAGCCCGCGCAACATCTTCCCGAGCAATATCCAGGGCCTGCCGACCTGGTACGAGGTGCGCGTCTGCGAGGCGGGCTGGCTGGGCCGGCGCGGCGGCGTGGACCTGATGGTGGCCATGAACCCGCAGACCTGGGCCCAGGACCTGGCCGAGATCCAGCCTGGCGGCTATCTGTTCTACGACAGCACCAAGCCCATGCCGGCCAGCGCCTTCCGGCCCGACATCCACGTCATCGGCATGCCGGCCACGGCCATCTGCAATGCCACCTACGACGTGCCGCGCGAGCGCACGCTGTTCAAGAACATCCTCGTGCTCGGTGCCTTGAGCGAGCTGATGGGCATCGAAGCCGCTGTCATCGAGAAGCTCTTTGCCGAGCAGTACAAGGGCAAGGAGAGGCTGCTGGACTCCAATGTGCGCGCCCTGCATGCGGGAGCTGAGTTCGCGCGCGACCATCTGTCGGTGCAGCCTTTCGGGCTCAAGGTCAAGACGGCCGATGCGGTCGGCGACAAGATCTTCATTGAGGGCAATGCGGCGACAGCCCTGGGCTGCGTCTACGGCGGCGCCACCGTTTGCGCCTGGTACCCGATCACGCCATCGTCCTCGGTCGCCGAAGCCTTCGAGAAATACGCAACCAAGTTCCGCACCGACCCCGAGACCGGCGAAAAGCGCTACGCCATCGTGCAGGCCGAAGATGAAATCGCCTCCATCGGCATCATCACCGGCGCCGGCTGGAACGGCGCGCGCGCCTTCACCTGCACGTCCGGCCCCGGCGTGTCGCTGATGACGGAGTTCCTGGGCCTGGCCTATTTCGCCGAGATTCCCTTCGTCGTCATCGACGTGCAGCGCGGTGGCCCCAGCACCGGCATGCCCACGCGCACCCAGCAGGCCGACCTGCTCTCCAGCGCCTACGCCTCGCACGGCGACACCCAGCATGTGTTGCTGCTGCCCGAGGACCCGCGCGAGTGCTTCGAGTTCGCGGCCGATGCGCTGGACCTGGCCGAGCGCCTGCAGACGCCCGTCTTCCTGATGAGCGACCTCGACATCGGCATGAACCAGCGCCTGTGTGCGCCGCTCGAATGGAATGACGAACGCCGCTACGACCGCGGCAAGGTCATGACGGCCGAGCAGCTGGACGCCGGCAAGGAGTTTGCCCGTTACAAGGATGTGGACGGCGACGGCATCCCCTGGCGCACCCTGCCCGGCACGCACGCCAGCAAGGGCGCCTACTTCACGCGCGGCACGACGAGGAACGAGCAGGCCCTCTACTCCGAGCGCGGTGACGACTACATCCGCAACGTCGAGCGCCTGCGCGCCAAGTTCGCCACCGCCGCGTTGCTGGCGCCTCAGCCGCTGGTGCGTGCCGCCGCGCAGAAGACCAGCGTCGGCGTTCTCTATTTCGGCTCCACTTCGCCAGCCATGGATGAGGCGCTGGTGACGCTGGCCGAGGCTGGCATCCATATCGACGCGATGAGGTTGCGTGCCTACCCCTTCCCGCCGTCGGTGGCCGAGTTCATCGCCGCGCATGGCGCCGTCTTCGTCGTCGAGCAGAACCGCGATGCGCAGATGCGCCGCATGTTGGTCAACGAGCTGGAGGTGGCGCCGGCTCACCTCACGCCGGTGCTGCACTACGACGGCACGCCGATCACGGCCCGCTTCATCATCGACGCAATCACGCGTCATGTGCATGCGCTGGCCACGGCGCCGAGGAGTGCAGCATGACCTATCTTGCGAAGCCCAAGCTGCACCATCCCAGCCTGACCAAGAACGCGGTCGGCTACACGCGCCGCGACTACGAAGGCAAGGTCTCGACGCTGTGCGCCGGCTGCGGCCACGACTCCATCTCCGGCGCCATCGTGCAGGCCTGCTGGCAGCTCGACATCGAGCCGCACCGCGTCGCCAAGCTCAGCGGCATCGGCTGCTCAAGCAAGACGCCCGACTACTTCCTCGGTGCCAGCCACGGCTTCAACACCGTGCATGGGCGCATGCCCAGCGTGCTGACCGGCGCCTACCTCGCCAACCGCGAGCTGCTGTATCTCGGCGTCTCCGGTGACGGCGACTCGGCCTCCATCGGCCTGGGCCAGTTCGCGCATGCGATGCGCCGCGGCGTGCGCATGGTCTACATCGTCGAGAACAATGGCGTCTATGGCCTCACCAAGGGTCAGTTCAGCGCCACGGCCGATAAAGGCTCGGTCGCCAAGAAGGGCGCAACCAACAACGACACCGCCATCGACCTCGCGGCCCTCGCGTTGCAGCTCGGCGCCACCTTCGTCGCGCGCAGCTTCTCGGGCGACAAGACCCAGCTCGTGCCCCTCATTGAAGGCGCCATGCGCCACGGCGGCGCGGCCTTCATCGACGTCATCAGCCCCTGCGTGGCCTTCAATAACCACGCCGGCTCGACACGCAGCTATGACCATGTCCGCGACCACAACGAGGCGCTGAACCGCATCGACTTCATCGACCTGGCCGAAGAGCAGGTCGTCGAGCACTCGCCCGACGTCATTGACGTACCCCAGGCCGATGGCAGCACGCTGCGGTTGCGCAAGATGGCGCCCGACTACGACCCGACCGACCGCCTCAACGCCATGAACGCGATGCAACTGCGCGCGGCGGCTGGCGAGATCGCCACCGGCCTGCTCTATGTCGACCCGGCGGCCAAGGATTGGCATGCGGCCCAGCGCACGGCGGCCGGCGCATTGAACAGTCTTGGTGAAAAAGCACTCTGCCCGGGCTCGGTCGCGTTGGCAAAGATCAATGCCGGGCTGAGATGATCCGGGGCCATGCGCCCACACCCACTGACCCTCCTCGCCGCGGTTCTCGTCCTAACCGCCTGCGCCAGCTCCAACCAGGACAAGGTCGCCAACGCCGCGACCACGCCGTTGTCCGACCTCAACGTCGTGCGCGCCGAGATTCCCGACGTACTCAAGGCGGCCGCTGCCGCGCCCTATGCAATGCCGGCCGATACGAGCTGCGGTGGCCTGGCCGCCGGCATCCGTGCGCTGGACGAAGTCCTCGGCCCCGATCTGGATGCGCCTCACACCAGCGGCAACCCTGGCCTGCTGGACCGGGGCGGCGACGCCGCCACCGGTGCGCTGCAGCGCACGGCCGAAGGCGTCATCCCTTTTCGCGGCTGGGTGCGCAAGCTCAGCGGCGCCGAGCGCTACGCGCATCAAGTCAGCGCGGCCATCACCGCCGGCGGCGTGAGGCGCGGCTATCTTCGTGGGCTTTCGGCCGCCAAGGCCTGCACGGCGAAGCCGGCTTGAGCGCCTAGCGCTCCATCTTCACGGGCGCCATGTCGCGGATGTAGAAGACGCCGTCCCATTGCGCACCCAGGCCAATGCCGGTGCCCAGAGGGATGCTGTAGCCGAACTCCATGCCGCGCGCCGGCAGGCCGATCTTGAGCTTCTTCGGCGCATTGAGGAAGGCGAAGCCGGCCGGATCACTGGCCAGGGCGGACTCGAGGCTGCGCGGATAGGCCGGCGGGATTGCCTGCACCTCGCCCGAGGCGAACTCCATGAAGCGCCCCTGCAGCGCGGTGGTGTTCAGCACGTAGTAGTCGCGGCCCAGCTTCTGGCCGAGGATGTCGCCGGCATAGCGATGGCTGTCGTCGAACTTCACGCCGCGCGCCACGTGGATGGTGTGGGCCCAGATGACGGCCTTGCGGCCCGGGTAGACGTGCTGCAGCTGCCACAGCACGTTGTCGGCCATCTCGTGGTCGCGCAAGTATTCGCCGTGCCAGAAGTTGGCCGCCTGGGCCTGCAATCCGGCCAGGCTGCGGCACAGCAACTCGTCGCCGCCGGGCTTGCACAGCGCGGCCTTCAGACGCGTGGCCACCGCGTCGAAGGTCTTCGCGTCGTTGCTTGATGGTGGCGTGCGGTCCATCTGCATCAGCTTGTCGGCGAGGCGTTCGAACACCGGCCAGTCGCTGGCATCGCCTTGCAGCCTGGCGCGCAGTCGTGGCGGCAGCTCGCTGCGGCTTAGAGCCCCGCTGAGCTGGCTGTCGATGCCAGACAGCAGCATGGGTTTGGGACCGGCCTGCGCCTCGTCCAGATAGCGCAGCAGCGTGCGGCCGGCGTCGCTCTTGGAGTACATGTAGAAGACATTGCCCGGCGCCAGCGCATCGAGCTGCTCACCGCGCTGCATGGCCTGCTGCAGCAGCGCCACGTCGAAGACGCCGCTCTCCAGCAGCAGCACGTCGAAGCCTTTCTGCTCATGCAGATAGCGCACCAGCCGCGTCTTGAGCTCGAACTCCTGGCGGCCGCCATGCGTCTGCTCACCCAGGGCCACGACGCGGGCATGGCCGATGGCGTCGCCAAAGGCCTGCAGCTGCGCATCGGTCAGCTCGGCGGGGGTGCTCGCCGCCATCGGTTTCATCCGGGCGCGCACCCAGTCCATCGAGCCGTCTTCGGCCGCCCGGGCACCCATCACCATCATCGTCAGCGCCGCCAGCGCCAGCCATTTCCTGCTCATCGCCACTCCTTCTGTGGCGGGCAGGATAGCCATTCGCAACTGGTATCTGGCTCCTCAGGACAGGCCCAAGCTGGGCTCCTGGTCGGCCTCGTCCACGGGCCGCGCTGGTATGGTCGCCAGCGCCAGCTCGGCGCTGTTCAGCGCCCCTTCGATGAAGCCCTGGTAGTCCGAATAGGCCTCGCCGACGATGTGCAAGTTGCGCGCGCCGCTGCCGAAATCGAAGGCCTTGAAGGCGTCCATGACCTTCCACGAGCGCACGCCCGGCTGCCATCCGTGGTTGGCCGCGCCATAGGGCGCGCGGGCCCAGTCGCGGATGCCATACGTGATGATGCTGTTGCGGATGTACTGGCTGGTCTCGGCCAGGCTCAGGTCGCCAAAGACGCGCCGTGCGTTATCGGTCAACTTCAAGGCCGACTCGGCATTCGCATCCGCCGCCCGCTTCACGTCGCGGGCCACGAAGAGGGTGAAGGCATCGACGATGCGCGCGTTCTGGTCCACCTCGGCGCGGTCGTGGCGGTCGCCGTCGATGACGTAGTGGCGCCAGAACTCGGTGGACGGGCGGTCCATGTAGAGCAGCACCATGCCGTGGCCGTCGGCGTCGGCCTCGGGGGCGCGGCGGAAGTAGTGGATCTCGCGCGTCGGCATGCAGTTGGCGTATTGCTGCGGCGCCTGGCCGTAGCTCCACCACGGCGTGTTGCAGACGAAGAAGACCTTCAGCATCGGGAAGCCATTGACGCAGTCCAGCTGCGAGCCGATGTGCTCGGGCAGGTGGCGCGTCAGCTTGAGCAGCGGCAGCCGCGGCAGCGCGAGGATGAGCCGCTCGGCACGCAGCGTGAGAGCGCCGTTCTGCGTCGCCACGTCCAGGGCCAGCGTCGGCTTGCCCAGCTCCACGGGGCGCACGCCCATCAGCTTGTGGCCGCCCGCCAGCGTGACGTTGGCATGGCCGCGCAGCCGCGTGAGCAGCCCTTCGGTCAACTTGGCCGAACCGCCCTCGATGCTGGCGAGCTGCTGGCCCACGGTCTTGAGCGCGCGCAGCCACCAGATGATCCATTCCGCCGCGTTCAGGTTCTCCGGGATCATGTGATAGAAGGTCCCGGTGTCGCGCAGCTTCACCAGCGCCCGGTGGCTCAGGATGCCCTGCGCCGACAACGCGTTCCAGAAGCCCATGTCCCACAGCGGCTGGCCGTGCAGCTGGGCATGCTTGCGCAGCCGCATGTAGTCGCCTTCCGTCAGCGCATCGATCCAGGCCTGGTCATCGGGCGCACGACCCATGATGAGCATGATGCCGCGCTTGAGCAGCTGCAGCGAGTTCAGGCCGCGCTCGGCCTCGGGCAGGTCGGTGTCATCGGTGCTGACCTGATCCGATGAAGGGCCGGAGAAATCGAGCAGGCCCACGCCGAGCTCGGCGCACAGGGCAGCGAAACGCGGCTGCAGCGTCGGCTCGAAGCGCATCGGCCCGTACTCGGCGATGAAGCCGTCCATGTCCTCGGTCTCGATGCGTCCGCCCCAGCGGTCGGCTGCGGCTTCGAGCACGAGGATGCGGTGGCCCGCGTCGGCCAGGCGCAGCGCGCAATACAGGCCCGACACGCCGCCGCCGGCGATGACGATGTCATAGGTCGTCATGGGAATGCTCCACTTGTATGTACAACTGGGGCGGGAGCATATCGGAGGCTTCTGCTCTGCAGCGCTCGCGCAACGTCGCCACGAGGCATAGACTCGCACCCGGTGTCGCCGATTTCTGGCCCGGTGTCCTGGTCAGGGCGGGCCGCAGCGGGAGACGGACGATGAACCGAACTCAGGCTTCGATCGCAGCGCCAGCCAGGCGCGTCGGCTGTGCGGCGTGGCTGGGCATCGCGGCCTTGCTGCTGGCCGAGCTGCCAGCGCAGGCACAGGGTTTCGGCACGGCCAAGGTCTTTGCGGGTAGCGGCCGATTCCTGGAAAGCGAGACCGTCGCAAGCGGGCGCGCCGCCGTCGAAGACGTGCGGACCGACTTTGATGGTGCCTCCACGCGCTGGACTTATCTGGCTACTTCGTACGCCGACATGAACCGCGGCGCGGTGGGTGGCGGCATCACGGTCGACACCTCAGGGAGCAGCGGTTTCTTCGGGGTGACCGTGAACGCCACCGGTGATGTTTCCGACGAGCTGAAGTTCAGCGGCTCGCGGCCCGGCATGGTGACACTCTCGCTGACTGTCAGCGGCAGCTTCTCCAGCATGGCGCAAGCCATCTTCAGAGCCAACAACAGCCTGTCTCTCAATGCCACTGTTTCCAACCTGACCTTCGATTGGGTCAGCCAGCCCTTGAGCGCCGACAAGCGCGCCTCGGTCCTCGGCAGCGGCGAAGTCCTCGTCTTGGACGACCATGTCGACAGCCTGTCCGCGGTGCTCAAGGTGCGGCAGTTGGTGACGCCGGGCGAGGTGGTCGGCGTGCTGGCCCATCTTGAACTGAGACTCCGCTCGGACAACAACGACCACGCGGTGATGAACTTCACCCACACCGCCCAGCTCGGCATCGAAATGCCCGAGGGCTGGAGCTTCACCTCGTCGAGCGGCGTGTTCATGAGTGAGCTGCCCACCGCGCCGATTCCGGAGCCCTCCGTACTGCTGCTGTGGTTGGCCGGCGGCCTCGGTTTGGCCGGTGTGCTGCGCAGCCGACAAACTCGTGGGCTCGTGATCGAGCGGTAGCTTCTGACCGGCACGGGCCGCCGAAGCGCGCAGCGGCACCACCAGCCCTTCACGCCCGGGCCGGCCCGCACCATGTGTGCATCGCCCCGTCGAGCCCACGCACATCCCCTTCACCGACCCAGGCCACATGCCCGTCGGGCCGGATCAGCACACCCGTGGGCGGTTTGACGGCCCCAAGCGCGGGGAGTTCCCAGGAGCCTTCGTATCTCGCATGCAGGTGTCGAATGCGGCCCGCCCAGGGCGTCACGTCATCGGCGCGGCGCGCGTCGCCCAGATCCAGCAGCACTGACCGACCATCGTGCAGCAACCTGAAGACCCGACTTGGGCCATTTTCGGTGACGAGGTCCAGGTCGGGCATGCGACGCCCGAGCAGCGGATGCCCGTCGCCAAGGTCGTAGCGAACCCCCAGTCCCGACAGGTCTGCAGCGAGCCGCCTGCGCGGTTCGTTCATCACGAGCAGCTCGGCGAGCGTGTCGCGCAAGGCCCCGGTGCCGGCGTCCAGCCCAAGAAGTGAGACCGCCGCCATCGCGAGCTGCAGCACGCGTGCCCCTGCCGGGTGCCGTTCGGCGTGATAGCTGTCCAGCAGGCTCTCGGGCGAAATGCGCTTCACGACCTGGGCGAGCTTCCAGCCCAGGTTCACGGCATCCTGCACGCCCGTGTTGAGCCCCTGGCCGCCCACTGGCGAATGCACGTGCGCGGCGTCGCCGGCCAGGAGCACGCGCCGGTCACGATAGGCCGCGGCTTGGCGAGCCGCGTTGGTGAAGCGCGAGAGCCAGGTTGGCGTGTGCACGCCGTAGTCGGTGCCGCAGGCGGCCACGAGGGCCGCGCTGAGCTCCTGCAGCGTCGGCTCGCCGCCGACACCCAGCTGCGCCTCGGGCACCATGACCCGGATCGGCCCGTCGTCCGCGAAGTGCACCTCACCATCGCGAATCTCATAGTCCCGCTTGCCGAAGGAGTGGATGCCCAGCGCCGTGCGATGGATGCCCAGTGGCGGCGCCTCGCGCATCTCCACCTCGGCGATCAGGTTGCTCGCCGTGGCCTCCCACCCCGGGAACGCGATGCCGGCCAGCTTGCGCACCACGCTGCGCCCACCATCGCAACCGACGAGGTAGTCCGCCCGCAGCGTGGCGCCGTCGGCCGTCGCAACGGTCACGCCGGTCTCGTCCTGGGTGAAGCCCGTCACCGCCCGTTCGCGATAGAAGTGCACGCCCAGCGCCTCGACCCAGTCGGCGAGGATGCGCTCGAATCGGTTCTGCCACAGCGCCAGCACATACGGGTGACGTGAGGGGAAATCGCTGAGGTCCAGTTTCAGCTGGGCGAATCCGCACCGTGGCATCGTCTGGCCCTCGGTGATGAAACGGTCCGCGATGCCTCGTTGATCGAGGATCTCGATTGTGCGTGCGTGCAGACCGCCCGCCCGCGCGCCGGCCAGGTCCTGGCTCGCCCGTCGTTCGACGATTGCCACGTCGACACCGGCCAGAGCCAGCTCGCCCGCCAGCATGAGTCCCGTCGGGCCGCCGCCCGCAATGGCCACGCTGTGCGCGCTCATCGCTGCGCTCCCGCGGCTGTCGATACCTCGTGGCTACCCACCCGCGGACCAACGCCCGTCCCGCACCCCTTTGGTTCGCGCATCAACTGCATTGCCCTAACTCCTATTTCAATCGGCTCCCTGCATCGGGCGACGATTCTGGAATGGGGGATGGGCACTCGCGCAAGCCCCCAGGCGGTTCATATACTGGAGGCAACGCAAGACGATGCGCACCGGCCGCGCCCTTTCACTGCGGCCAAGGCAGGCCGCCACGGGCAGATCTGCACGCACCTAGCCACGGCTTTCGGGCCCTGAGCCAAGAAACGCTGACACCAGATCGGGCACCTCCGGTGACGAGGCAATGCCGTAGTGCGTGGCCCCCGGCACGATGGCGAGCCGAGCCTTGGCACGCAGGGAGCCGTCCATCCCTGCGTCCCGCTGAGAGCCCCCCAGGGCCTTGTAGAACTCGGCCATGTGGTCGACCTGAATGGCGTCCGCATCCGCAAAGATCAGCATCGCCGGCATCTTCAGCGCCGCCACCTCGGCCCGCCAGTCGAATTCACGGCTTTCGAGTTCACCGATCTTGCGCAGCAAAGGCTCCCAGCGGGCCTCGGGGTACATCGTGGCCATCGGGCTGCGTTGGATGTTGTGAGCGATCTGTGGCGCGTGGGCGACCATCCCTTCGTAGGCGGCCCGCACCTCAGGGAACCAAGCGTCATGGCGCATGGGTTGCGACATGACGATCAGGTGCCGCACCGCGCCGGGGTGGCGGATGGCCGTTTGCAGGGCCACGCCGCCACCCATCGAATAGCCGAGCATGTCCACCGCGCCGAGGCCCAGGTGCTGGATGAGTTGCGCCACGTCGTCGGCCATGGATTCGAAGCGCAGCGGGCGGTCGATGTCTTGCGTGTGGCCATGGCCTTGCAGATGGACCAGGATGACCTGCCGGCTCTTGGCCATCACCTCGACATTGGCCCCGAAACAGTCCGGTGCGACGCCGCCGTGCAGCAGCAGCAGGGGCGCACCGGCACCCTGTGTCTGGTAGTAGAGCTTGAGGCCGTTGACGGCCGCGAAGTGGGATGTCGGACGAGAGGTGGGCTTGCTCATGGAGGCTCCTTGCGTGGTGGAAGTGCTTGCGGCGAAGACGCCGGCAACCGATGCGATGAGTGGCACGGCAGTGAGGGCGATGAATGACCGGCGCCGGGCCGCTGGGGCGCCGGTCCCTGGCGGTGCGGTGAAGGGCGGATCAGAGGGCATGCGATGGCCTTTCGAGGGTGGGGAGGGGGCAACGCCTGGCGACGCGATGGGCAGCGAGCGCCAGCGACCTCAAGCAGGTCGCGTCGCTGGCACGTCGACTGCAGTGCCGGTGCGAGGTGGCAGGTCTTGCTGTATGCCCATGCCTGCAGTCTGCGACTCGATAATCACGCGGTCGCCCGCACTTGCGCCAAACGTCGTCGTGAACTTGCCAATCACCGTTTTCCTGCCCAGAAGCGCCGACGCCAGCGTCGATGCCCGGGCCTACGACGTCCAGGCGGGAGGCGGCGAACCCCTGCACGTGCACCCGCAGGAGGCCCTGCTCATCTACGCCGAGTCAGGCGCCTACACCCTCTTCACCGAAGCTCTCGTCTGGGCACTGCTGCCCAGCCGTGCCATCTGGCTGCCGCCGGGCGTACCGAGCGGCTGGCGGGCCGGCACGCGCTCGGCGGTGCGCTTGCGGCCGCTGCACTTCCCGGTGCCGCTGCCGGCGACCTTGCCGACGGAGCCCACAGTCATCGGTGTGAGCCCGCTGCTGGCCGCCGTGATCCTGGAACTTCGCCAGATGCAAGGGGGCGGCCAGGACGCCAGGAGGGATCAGGATCCCGAGGCGGCGACCACCATCGCCGCCTTGCGGCAGACCGCGTTGCACGAGGTACGCAAGAGTTCCGCCACGGCGATGCTCAGCGTGCCCCAGCCGAAGAGCCCCGGCCTGCGCCGCGTCACCGCCATGCAACTGGCTGACCTCGCCGTCGAATGGCCGCTGGCCGCCTGCGCGGACGCTGCCCATGTCAGCGTGCGAACGTTCTGCCGCGTCTTCCCGCAGGAAGCCAACGGCCTCACGTGGCCCGCCTGGGTGCGGCAGGCACGGCTGATGGTGGGGCGGCAGCTGATCGAACTCGGCTCGTCCGTGAACCAGGCGGCGGCACAAGTGGGCTACGACAGCCAGAGCGCGTTTTCAGCCGCCTACCGGCGGGTTCATGGGCTGAGCCCGTCAGAGCATGTGACGAAGGCGTGAGGGTTGCCACGGCTGGAAAAGCCGGCATGCCCGAGAAGCGCATCTCGCCGCGGCCTTGGGCCAGCCGATGGAAAGCACCAGGGCGGAATCAACCGGCCACAGCCCGCAGCAACAACCAAGCGGGCAAGCCCAGATACAACGCGAGCAGGCCCAGCCGTTCCAGCCAGACACGCACCGCCATCGCCTGCTGCGGACGCATCAGCGCGCCCGCAAACGCGCCCACCTCGATCGCCGCTCGCAGCGCCGCTGCACACAGCACCACGCCGGCAATCCATGCTGCCCACCACAGCGCAAAGGCTGTCAGATAGGCGGTCAGCCCGTAGCTGTAGAACTCCCCGAAGGCGCTGCCGTACGCGATCTTCTGGTGCAGTTGGAAGGCGGGCACGGCCAGCAGGAACGGCAGCAGCAGGAACTTGAACGCTGATTGCGCCAGGCGACTGCCCGGCAGCTGCGGACGGCTGCGGACGTAGGCCCACCAAGCGCGTGAGGGTGGTTGCTCGTGCGTGGGCGCACCGAGGGCGCGGGCGAGGGCCCAGGGATCGTGCGGGGCCAGGCCGTGGGGCCAGCGCTCGCCCGACTTCATGCGCAGGGAGGCGCCAGCGCCAGGCAGGGGCAAGCGCCAGGGTTCGACGGCGGCGATGTCATGCAGTGGGATTTCAAGTCGCTGTGTGCCCCGCGTCAGCACCAACTGGCTGTCTGTCACCGTGACCTGAGCAGTGCAGGCTCGCAGCACGGCCCAGGCCGCTGCCTCGGGAATGAGACAAAGGGCGGTGAACATGCGCAGCAGCGCCAGCGTATTGCTCTGCAGCGAGCCGTCGCCCCACAGCACGGCAGCGCCCATGACCAGCGCGCCGCCTCTCGAGATCAATCGCAGCAGGCCGGCCACGGCACGAGCAGCGGGTGGCAGCACGACGAGCCGCGTCGGCAGCCGGACCGGGGCATTCGCAGGCACCGCACCCATCCAACGGCGCAGCGCCGTCAACACAGCCAGGCCGGCGAGGAAGATCGCCGCCGCGCCGCCCACCCAGTCGCCCCAGCGGACCATCAGCGTTGGCGCGGGGTCGCGCACTGGCAGGTCGCCGATGACGAGGGTGCGTTCGCCCATGCGCGTGGCGGCGATGACGGTGCCGCGGGCATCGATGACGGCGCTGAAGCCATTGGTCGTGACGCGGAACTGCGGCAGGCGGGTCTCGATGCTGCGAAAGGCTGCGACGGCCTGGTGCAGTGCGGCGCCTTGCTCGTGGTCAGTGAACCACGAGTCGTTGGACATGGTCAGGATGACTTGCGCGCCCAGGCGTGCGCCGGCGATGGCGAGGCCGGAGTCGGTGTCGTCAAGGCAGATCAGCGGCAGCACCGGGATCTCGCGGCCGTCGGCCAGGCGCAACGGGAAGATGCGCGCGCCGCTGCCCGGCCGCCAGCTGCCGGCGCCGGGCAGCCAGCCGCGCACGGTGGCGTTGTCCAGCCAGGCAGGCAGGTATTCGGTGAAAGAAAAGAGCCGCGTCTTGCGATACATGCCAGCCAAGCCGCTGCGGGGCAGCACGAACGCGGCCGCGTTGTATTCCCCGTCGGCATCCCGGTCATAGGTGCCAAAGACGAAGGGCACGCCGGCCGCGTCGATGATGGCCCGGATCTCGGCGTCCAACTCGGCGCCGGCCTGGCTCTTGGGTTGGCCGAAGCTGGTGGGATAGACGGTCTCGGACCAAAGCGCCGCGTCGACATGCTGGCGCTCGACGGCGTCGTAGCTCATGGCGAAGTGCGTATCAAGGACCTCGCGCACGACTGCGGCAGCACCCTTGTCGCGGCGCAGGCGCTCGTAGTCGGTGATGTTGGACTGCACCAGGCCCATGCGCAGTGGCTTGGCTGCTGAGGTTTGCTCAGGTTGCAGCGCGAAGAGGCCATAGCCGGCCAGCAGCAGTGGGCCGACGGCAGCAAGCACCAGCGGCACAACCATCGCGCGCAGGCCTTCGCGACGACGCGCCAGTGCGGCGGCGATGGCCTCGTTGGCCAGCAGCAGCACGACGGTCAGCCCGGTGGCGCCGCCCAGCTCGGCGGCCTGGCGCAGCAGCGGCGCGGGGTAGAGGCCGTGGCCCAGCGTGTCGCCCAGCACATGCGGCAGCGCCCATTCGGCCGCGACCCAGGCGGTCGCGCCGATGCATGCGGCGAGGGTCACGCCGTGATGGCGGCGCACCAGGTGGCGCACGACGGCGAAGACGAGGATCTGCGGCTGGAACAGCGGCGCGGCGAGCAGCAGCAGCGCCAGGCCCGCACCCGCGCCGATCTGCGTGTAGGCGCCGAGGGCGCTGCCGAACCAGAAGAACACGGCGGCCGTGTAAGCGACCGACATGGCCCACGCACCGAGCAACGTGCGGCCCAGACGGGCTTCGGCATCCAGCGTGCGCAGCCAGGGCACCAAAGCGACGAAGCCCAGCATCCATGCCGGCCCGCCGCGGGCGTACAGACCGCAGAGCAGCGCGGCCGCGACGACGCCGGTCCACCGGCTGCGGGCGAGCCGGCTGGGCAAGGCAGCGAGCGTCAACGCGGGCCGTCCACCGGTGCCGGCACGACGATGCGCCGGATCGGCAACCCCGGCGGCGCCAGTTCAGGCGGCACGACGCGGTCGGCCGGTACGGCGACGGCGCGGCCATTGATGACCAGCATCTGCGCGTCCGGCGAGAACATCAATATGGGCTCGATGCGCTGGCCGTCGTCGGTGGCCTGGTGGTGGCGCACATAGCCGGGCGGCAACTCGAAGTTCTCGGGCACGGCCAGGCCGATGATGGGCGGGCGCGTGCCGGGGGGATTGAAGGCGCCGAGGCCCGTGCGCACGCCGGCCGCATGCAGGCGCTGGATCACTTCAGCCATGGTGGGGCGTTCGCCTTCGTTGACGTAGTCGGCCAGGTCGGGGGTCTGGTCGCCGTTGGGGTCACGCAGGCGCGGGATGCGGGTGAGCGGTGCTGTGCTCGTCGCTGCCATGGCCACGACTACCGGCGCGGTGGGTGTACCGGCTTGGAGAGTCTGCGCCGGCGCTGCAGCGAGTGCCAGGGGAGCAGCAGGCGCTGACGCGGCCGGCGATGGTGGTGCGTCAGCCGCCGGCCACCACCACGCCAGCCCACCGGCTACGGCGAGCAACGCGACGGCCAGCCACCAGGGGGAGGGCCCCCAGGTGGTGTTGTGGCGGTCGTTGGGTCGCGTCATGACAGCCCGCGTTCAGTTCATGGCGCCGCCGGGTTGGACGTCGAAATCGCCCAGCCCATGCGCTCATGCCCGTACTGGTTCCAGATCGGGTTCTTGCCGTTCGTGAATGACGTGTAGCGCGCCGCGCCCGATCCGGTGGTACCGCCGAAGATGCCGGCGGACACGGTGCCGCCGCTGTAGGTCGGGTGGGTGTCGTCGGACTGGATGTAGTCGTAGCTGCTGCTGCTGGAGACGAACTTGGCGTTGGCGTCGCGGATGGTCGATTTCAGCGTCGTCGTGATGCGAGTCACGTAGCTGGCCTCGCTCTCGCCGGCCACATAGCGCAGCGCGTCGGAATCGATCACGCCGTCGCCGTTGCTGTCGTAGTCCGCGCCCATGTACTGCGCGAAGTTGTCGGCGCAATTGAAGCCCTTCTGGCGCGCGTACTCGCACATCCAGTAGTTCATCGTCGCAATCTTGGGCAGGAAGCGATCGCGCATGTTGACGGTGGCGCCGGTGCTGGCGTCCTTGCAGCTGCTCTGCGTGTTGTCGGCGTTGTAGCCGGGGTAGTGCAGGTTGGAGATCTGCTTGAGCTTCACGCCGGCATAGGCATTGGCGTTGATGAAGTCCATGGCGGCAGCCACATAGGTCTTGCAGCTGTTCACGGCGGCGTCCATGCCTGCGTAGTTGCAGGTGCCGGTCTGGCTCTTGAAGGCGGAGCGGGCCTGCAGGCCGTCGTTGCCACACATCTCGAAGGTGACGACGCGGGTGGACGCCGCCTGCATGTACGACTTCTCGGCCACGATCTTGTTGCTGTAAACGTCGGAGGCGACGGCGCCGGACTTGGCGCGGCGCACGCTCTCGATGCTGGCATTCCACTTGGCCGCAAGGTATTCCGCGTCCACCGTGGGCGCCGCGTATTTGGCGGCATTCAGCACCGAGCCGTTGTAGCCGGCATAGATGGAATCGCCATAGGCGACGACGCGGTATTTGGCGGTCGTGCCTGTGCGGTTGATGGTCCAGGACACGTTCTGCGTCAGCGTGCTGGCGGCGGCCGGTGTGGCGCATATGACCGCAAGCAGTGGTACGCCCAGGCGGCAAGCGGCGCGGCCCAGGACCGCGCGAAGGGAAGTCCTCATCTGTGTCTCCTAGCTTGGTGTTTGCGACGGGAACCAACAGAGCGCCCGGCCGCCGCGTAAGCAAGGCCGGAACCACGAACAACACTTCACGCTAGCACCCCACCTTCGGGGTGAATCGGGGACATTCCCTCTGTGTGCGGTGCAGCAAGAGGGACGGGGGAACCCTGGTAATACGACCAAATCGCCGTGCCGAGGCCGCGGCGAAGATCGCGCACTTGCAGTTCGAGCCCAACAATCTCTGGCTACCGCTTCATGACTGAACTTGTCGTTTTTCTAGCAGCCTTGCTGGTTGTGAATGTGCTGGTGTCGCGCCGCGTCATCGCGACGGGGCGGCGGATACACCTGCCGGTGGGCATGCTGCTGGTGGCGATCTGGCTATTCCCGTTGGGAGGCGCCTTCATCGCCTTCCTGTCCACACCATGGCGTCGTGTCGTGGACAAGGTCGTCGCGGACGCGGGCTATCGCGATCGCAGCAACGGGCAGGGTCCGGCGCCCGAGGATTTGGCTCACGCGGCGGGGGGTGCGAGTTTTTCAGTCATGGACCATTTGCAATGGGGCCACGAACTGCCGGTGCTGGACTGGCGCGCCCTGAACCGCTGGGCAGTGGGCGACGAGACCAGCCATGCAAGTGACGAGCAGCGCATCGCTGCGCTTGAGGCCGGGCGCCGGGCCTGGCTGCTGCACCTGGGCGAGGCGCTGGGGCCGCAGATGGGCCTGCTGGAGACGGAGGAGGCCATGGTGCTGTCGCCGTTGAACGAGCGCGAGGAGCGCGCCACCGCCGCCTATGTACATACGGCCCGCAGACGCATCGAGCGGCTGCTGGGGCCGCTTGCGAGCTTCCCTGCGGGCCAGCGCAGCCTTGTTCTGGTGCTCAACAGCGAGGACGACTACTACCGCTATGTTTCGCTCTACTACCCGGACGGCGAGTTTGCCGTTTCAGGGGGCATGTTCATAGATGCCGGCTGTCCGCACTTCGTCGTGGTGCGTGCCCATCTCGGCGCTATCGAGCCCGTCATTGCGCACGAGCTGACGCACAGCGCGTTGGCTCACCTTAGGCTGCCGCGCTGGCTGGACGAGGGCATCGCCGTCAACAGCGAACGCCGTGTGGCCGGTGCGCAGCCCTCGCTGCACACGGCGCCGGAATTGCACGCCCTACTGCGCGACCACTGGAATGCGGCCAAGGTGCAGCGGCTGTGGTCGGGCGAATCCTTCCTGCGCGCCGACGACGACACGCTGCTGTCCTATGAGCTGGCGCGCATCCTGGTGGAGCAGATGTCGCGGGACTGGGACGGCTTTGCTGCTTTCGTGCGCGCGGCCGCTCACGCGACCGACGCAGGTGGCAGCGCGGCGCGTGGCGCGCTGGGGCTGGACCTGGGCGCCTGCGCGGCGGCGCTGGTGGAAGCGTCATCAGCCGAGGGCTGGTCGCCGCAACCGGCGCTCTGGCGCTGAGTGACGCCGGCAGACGGCTGCTCCTGGCGGGCGATCAGTACAGCCGGATCGCCGAATCGAAATGCCAGGTCCGGCGGATCTCGATCACGTCGTACTCGCGCGCCAGCGCCGGCGTGAAGGCCGGGTAGTTGGCCTGGCTCTCAATGACGCGGCGGATGGCCTCGTCCAGCGCCGGCACGCCGCTGGAGCGGTAGAAGCTGACCGACTCCACCGTGCCGTCGGCGCGAATGGCAACCGTCACGAGCGGGTCGGTGTAGGGTTGCTTGATCGCGTCGCGGACGAGGTCGAAGGTCTGGTTGAACTGGATCTTGCGCGCCCAGGCCTCGGCGTAGAGCACCATCTCGGCGTTGGCATCGGTGCGGCCGAAGAGGCGGCCGCGGCGGGCGCTGCTCCAGGACGAGGGCAGGTTGGAGGGGGCCTGGCGTGCAGCATCCCGTTGGGCATCACGCTTGGCGGCTTCCTCGTTGAGCTGCTGGCCGATGGCGCGCAGCCGGGCTTCGCGCTGCTCCTCGGCGGCCTTGGCCTCGGCCAGCTTGGCGGCCGCGGCGCGGGCAGCTTCCTGGCGAGCCGCCTCTTGGCGCCCGGCTTCCTGTCGTGCGGCCTCCTGCCTGGCGGACTCGGCGGCCTGACGGGCGGCTTCGGTGCGTGCAGCTTCCTGGCGGGCCGTTTCCTGGCGGGCTGCCTCTTGCCGGGCGGTTTCCGCACGAGCGGCCTCGGCGCGAGCTGTCTCCTGCCGAGCCGCGTCCTGTTGCGCCGCGAGTCGGCGTTCGGTCTCCAGCCGTGCCGCTTCCTGCTTCGCGGCGGCCTGGCGCTGGGCTTCCTGGCGTTCGGCTTCCAGCCGCGCGGCCTCGGCACGGGCCGCTGCCTCTTGACGTGCAGCCTCCTTGCGAGCGGCCTCCTGTCGGGTCGCCTCCTGTTTCGCAGCCTCCAGTCGTTCCGCTTCGGCCAGTTTTTCGGTCTGCTGCTGGGCTTGCTGTTGGGTGTCGCGCCTGGCGCGGTCGAGCTGGGCCATTTCGGCGGCGCGCTCGCGGGCCTCGCGGTCCAGTGCGGCGCGTGTGCTGTCGTCGCGCGTCAGCGTGGTCAGGGCGCTGGAGGCAGCCGAGAGGGCCGCGATGACGGGGGCGGAGGCCGGGGGTTGAGGCGGCACCGTCCAGGTCGTTTCGTTGGGCCGTTCCACGGCGATGACGGCCGGGGCGGGGGCGGGTGGCGGTGCCTCATCGGCCGCCGGGGCGCGTGGCGCCGGCACAGCCGAGGTTTCGGACGGCGCAAGCGGTTCGGCGGGCAGGGGCGATGGCTCAGCGGCAGGCGCTGGCGGCGGGGTGACCAGCACGACGCGCAGGTCGGGCACCTCGGCGCGGCGGGCCTGCCAGGGCAAGCTCAGGCCGGGCAGGCCCAGGCCTTCACCGCCAAAGGTCAGGCTCAGCAGCAGCCCATGGGCCACCAGAGAGATCAGCAGGGCCCGCGCCGGGCCGTGGCGCGATCTCCGCGGCCAGGAGGGGGCGGTTTCAGCGGCGAGCGCCTGCGCGAGGCTGGGGCCTGAAGACCAGCGGCTCAAGCCGGCCCCACCAGGCGGGGGCGATTCAGCTCGGGATGATCCTGGCAGCGCATGCGCCCATTGTCGTCAGACGTGCGGGCCGATCAGCACCGGGTTGCCATCAGGGGCGCCCGGCCCCGCGGATGCGGGGGGCGTGCTGGGGCAGTGCCGAGCCTCAGGGGTTGCCGTTCTGGGAGGTCACGTTGTCGCCCGTCTTGGGCACCTGGCAGCCATTGAAGCTGATGGCGACCGACTGGCCCCAGTCCAGAGAATCGGCCTGCACCTGAAAGTGCAGATGCGGCCCGGTCGTGCGGCCGGTGTTGTCGCTCAGCGCGATGACGGTGCCGGCCACGACCTTGTCGTTCTCCTTGACCTTGACGCCGTTGTGCGTCAGGTGGAAGTACCAGCTCGTGAAGCCGCCCAGGTGGCGGATGCGCACCGTATTGCCCCAGTTGTCGTGGCTGCCGGGCGTGAAGGGCTGGTTGGTGGCCGTCGTCGGCGACGAAGGGTCGTAGGTCGTCGTCTGGCTCTCGCGCACCCACTCCACCGTGCCGGCACGCGCGGCGCGGATCTCGGTACCCGAATCCATCATGAAATCGAAGGCAAAGGCCTGGCTGCCGTTGTGCGAGGCCGGCGGCGGGTTGTTGTTGCCCTGGCCCACATTGCGCGTGACGCCGTTCTTCCACGGGTAGTGGTAGGCGCCCTGGGCCTCTTCCTGCAGCTTCAGGAAGCCCAGGCGCAGGCCCTTGCCGAAATAGGCCATGTCCTCGGTGGCGAGGTCGACCCAGCAGCGCCGGTACACCCAGTACTGGGTGCCGGTGCCGGGGCGCCAGACGGCCGCGTAGCTGCCACCGTCGGACGACATCGTCGTCAGCCGCAGGCCTTGCGGGAAGTAGATCGCGTCCTTGTCCTCGATGCCGCCGCCGCTCATGCCCCAGTGCACCCACTGCGTGCCGGTGCCGGGCCGCCAGACGGCGGCGAGCTTGCCGTTGTCGAGCTCGATCTGCGTGACGCGCAGGCCGGCCTTGAAATAGGGCCCGTCCTTGGCCTTGAACTGGTCGCCCGACAGGCCCCAGTGCACCCACTGCGTGCCGGTGCCGGGCCGCCAGACGGCGGCGAAGCGGCCGTTGTGCAGCGCGAACGAGGCGATGCGCAGGCCCTGCTTGAAGTAGGCGCTGTCCTTGGCCTTGAAGTCGGACTCGCTCATGTCCCAGTGCACCCATTGCGTGCCAGTGCCGGGCTGCCAGACGGCAGTCAGCTTGCCGTCGCGCACCGTCAGCGACACGATGCGCAGGCCCTGCTTGAAATAGTCGAGGTCCGCCGTCTTGAACTCGTCGGCCGACACGCCGGCCTTGACCCATTGCGTGCCGGCGCCGGGGCGCCAGACGGCGGCATAGCCATCGGCCAGGGCCTGAGACGCGCAGGCCGCTAGCAGGGCGGCGGCCAGGAAGTGACGCTGGGACATGGCCGGCTCCTTTGTCTTGCCGTGTCGTGCCGGGCCAGTATCTGGACCGGCACGACGCGCGCCAACCGCGGAATTAGGGAAGGGTTGATGCGGGGGCGTGTCGCTATCGGCGTCGCAATAACGTCTGTTCCACAAGCCTGACATTTTTCGGAGATTCCATGATGGCCTCCCTGCCCGATCCCCGCCGCCTGCTGACCCTGGATGCGCTGTTCGCGCGCCGACGTCCGGCGCGGGCGGAGCGCGAAGAGCCGCAGTTGACGCGCATGCCCGAAGACGCCGACGTGCTGATGATGCAGGAGATGGCCAGCACCCAGATGGGCCGACTGGCTGCCGAGGTGGCGCTTCAGGAGGGCAGCCGCCGCCAGTACGCCGCGCGCGAAGAGAGCGAAGTCATGGAGGCGCGGCGCGAGCGGCGCTGAATCAGATCGGCGTCAGCAGCGCCTCGCCGCGCCGCCAGGCCTCGACATTGGTGATGAAGTTTTCCACCGTGGCGCGGATGGACTGGGGCGACCAGCCGGCCACATGGGGCGTCAGGATGACGTTGTCCAGGCCCAGCAGTTCCTGCGGCGGGCGGGGCTCGCTTTCATAGACATCCAATGCCGCACCGGCGATCTGCCCGGCCCGCAGGGCCGCGGCCAGCGCCGCGGTGTCCACGCAGCTGCCTCGCGAGATGTTGACGACATGGCCGCCGGCGCCCAGCGCCGCCAGCACCTCGGCGTTGACGATGTGCCGGGTGGCCGCCCCGCCGGGCGTGGCGACGACGAGGTCGTCGGCCCAGGCAGCCAGGGCCATCACGCTGTCGAACCAGGCCGCATCGCCAGCATCCTCCCGCGGGCGGCGGTTGTTGTAGCCAATGACCATGCCGAAAGCGGCGGCACGCGTGGCGATCTTGCGGCCGATGCCGCCCAGGCCGATGACGCCGAGGCGCCTACCCTTGAAGTTGGGGAAGAGGGGCAGGGCGTCCCGCCAGACGCCGGCGCGCAGCGCCACGCCCAGTTGAGGCAGGGCGCGCACGCTGGCCAGCAGCAGGGCCAGGGCGTGGTCGGCCACGCAGTCGTCATTGGTGCCGGCGCCGTTGCAGACGAGCACGCCGCGCGCCTTGGCGGCCGCCACGTCGAGGTTCTCGTAGCCGGCGCCCTGGGCGGCCAGCAGCTTGAGGTTGGGCAGCGCGGCGATCTCGTCGGCGGAGAAGCCGGTGCCGCCATTCGTCAGCACGAGGTCGATCTCGGCGGCGTGGGCCGCTATTGCCGCGGCCCGGCCGGTGGCGTCGGGGGCGTCGATGACGCGAAAGCGTTCCAGCAGCAGGGCCTTGTGTTCGGCGGCGATCGGGACGAGCAGCAGCAAGGTTTCCATAGGCAAATTGCAGCAATCAGAAAGCGCCCATCATGGCCGAACCTATCTGCTTCTCCTCCCCCGCCGAATTCCGCGACGGGCTGGCCGCTCCCACAGGTCTGACGAATGGCTGCTGGCGCGCCCAGCGCCCACAATCGCCTCACTTCAAATTCCTCGCCCACCATGAAACGACTGCTGCTCCCCGCCTTGCTCGCGGCGACATTGGCCCACGCGGCCGGCCCCAATGCTGCAGAAGGACCGCTGGATGCCCTGCCCTACACGCCCAGCCTGGACGTGACGGCCATGGACCGCAGCGCCGACCCCTGCGACGACCTCTACCGCTACGCCTGCGGCGCCTGGACCAAGGCCAACCCCATCCCGGCCGACCAGTCGCGCTGGTCGGTCTACGCCAAGATGGCCAACGAGAACCAGCGCTACCTGTGGGGCGTGCTGAACAAGCTGGGCCAGCCGGGCGCCGAGCGCACGGGGCCTCAAGCCAAGCTGGGTGACTACTTCGCCGCCTGCATGGACGAGGGCGCCGTGCAGGCCACCGGGCTCAAGGGCCTGCAGCCGACGCTGGACCGCATCGCCGCGCTGAAGGACAAGAAGGCCCTGCCGGCCCTGCTGGCCGAACTGCAGCAGGCGGCCGGCAACGACCGCCTCTTCTTCGGCTTCAGCTCGGGCCAGGACTTCGCCGACGCGACGCGCCAGATCGCCTTCGCCTCGGCCGGCGGCCTGGGCCTGCCCGACCGCGACTACTACCTCAAGCGCGACGACAAGACGCTGAAGATCCGCACCGCCTACGAGGCCCATGTGGCCCGCATCTTCGAGTTGCTGGGCGACACACCCGAGGCCGCCAAGGCGGGGGCGCGCAGCGTGCTGGCCACCGAGACCACGTTGGCCCGCGCGTCGCTCTCCAAGGTCGACAAGCGCGACCCCTACAAGACCTTCCACGTCGTCGACGCGCGCGGCCTGAAGGCGCTGATGCCCGGCTTCGACTGGGCCAGCTACCAGGCAGCCCTGGGCACCACGCCCTGGCATGCCCGCTACAACGTCACCGAGCCGGCCTTCTTCAAGGCACTCGGCGCGCGCCTCAACGCGATGAGCCTGGCGGACCTGAAGACCTATCTGCGCTGGCAGCTGGCCAGCAGCCTCAGCCCCGCGCTGGACAACGGTTTCGTGCAGGCCAACTTCGACTTCTACGGCCAGACCCTGCACGGTACGCCCCAGCTGAAGCCCCGCTGGAAGCGCTGCGTGCAGCTCGTCGACGTGCAGCTCGGCGAGGCCCTGGGCCAGGAATTCATCGCGCGCAACTTCACGCCCGACCTGAAGGCCGCGGCGGTGCAGATGACCGACGAGATCGAGGTGGCGATGGGACGGTCCATCGACAGCCTGGCCTGGATGAGCGCCGAGACCAAGGCCCGCGCCCACGGCAAGCTCAAGGCCATCGTCAACAAGGTGGGCTACCCCGAGCGCTGGCGCGACTACTCGGCCTTTGCTGTGCGGCCTGGCGATTTCCTGGGCAACGTCACGCGCGGCAATGCCTTTGAAGCCAAGCGCCGCCTGGCCAAGATCGGCCAGCCGCTGGACCGTGGCGAGTGGGGCATGACGCCGCAGACGGTGAACGCGTATTACGACGCGCAGATGAACGACATCAACTTCCCCGCCGGCGTGCTGCAGGCGCCGCTGTACGACGCAGCTCTCGATGAGGCACCCAACTACGGCAACACCGGCGGCACCATCGGCCACGAGCTGACCCACGGCTTCGACGACGAAGGCCGCCAGTTCGACGCCCAGGGCAACCTGAAGAACTGGTGGACCAAGAAGGACGGCAAGGAATTCGAGAAGCGCGCCGCCTGCGTGGCCGACCAGTACGCCACCTACACCGTCGTCGATGACATCAAGATCAATTCCAAGCTGACGCTGGGCGAAGACCTCGCCGACCTCGGCGGTCTGGTGCTGGCCTGGGAGGCCTGGAAGGCCCACATGACCGGCAAGACCCTTGAGAACCGCGACGGCCTGACGCCCGAGCAGCGCTTCTTCGTCGGCTTCGCGCAGTGGGACTGCGCCGATGCCCGCCCCGAGGCCCTGCGCGTGCAGGCCAAGGTCGACCCGCACTCGCCGGCCCGCTGGCGCATCAACGGCGTCGTCGTCAACATGCCGGAGTTCGAGAAGGCCTTTGCGTGCAAGCCGGGCGCCAAGCTGGTGAAGCCGGCGGGGCAGCATTGCAAGGTGTGGTGATCTACACGGGCTGAGGGCGCTGCTCATTGCCGCCGCGATGAGCAGCGGCGTTGTCGGCAGCGGCCACTGACCGTGAAGGT
Organism: Roseateles sp. P5_E4; assembly: GCF_054049255.1. Classification (NCBI taxonomy): domain Bacteria; kingdom Pseudomonadati; phylum Pseudomonadota; class Betaproteobacteria; order Burkholderiales; family Sphaerotilaceae; genus Roseateles; species Roseateles sp. P5_E4. The sequence goes on from NZ_JBFUMS010000010.1 coordinate 284,521, forward strand.
AGCATTGCGCACGCAGGATGCGCCCATTTCCCGGCGTGCCTGGCGCGGGTGTCCTCGGTGAGAACCGTGCGGCACCTCGATTGCCCGCCGGAGTTTCATGACCGCTGCGCTGCATCCACCCTGCGACCAAGCCGCCATCCGCCACGGCCCTCCGGCATCACCCTGCTCGCCGGCCAGGCAGCGATGGGTGCTGGCGACCGCGATCCTCGCCTCCGGCATGGCCTTCATCGACGGCACGGTCGTCAACGTCGCACTGCCGGCAATCCAGAACGATTTGCATGCGACGCTGCATCAGGTGCAATGGGTCGTGGAGTCGTATGCGCTGTTGCTGGCCGCGCTGCTCCTGCTTGGCGGCGCGCTGGGCGACCGCTACGGGCGCCGCCGCATCTTCCTGCTGGGTGTGGCGATCTTCGGCGCGGCCTCGGTGCTGTGCGCGCTCTCAAGCGACGTGAACGCATTGATCGCCGCGCGCGCGTTACAGGGCGTGGGTGCAGCCCTGCTGGTGCCGGGGAGCCTGGCGCTGATCAGTGCCTCTTTTGACGAGCATGAACGGGGCCGGGCCATCGGCACGTGGGCCGGCTTCAGCGGTATTACGGCCGCCGTGGGGCCGGTGATCGGCGGCTGGCTGATCGACCATTACTCCTGGACCTGGGCCTTCCTGGTGAATGCGCCGCTGGCCGCGCTGGTTGCGGCGATGGCGATGCTGCGGGTGCCGGAATCTCGCGACCCGCAAGCCACGGGGCGGCTGGACTGGCCGGGGGCGGCGCTCGTCACGGTGGGCCTGGGTGGCATCGTGTTCGCCTTCATCGAAGGGCCGGCCCGCCAGTGGGATTCGCCCGCGGTGATCGCCGCCCTCGTGATCGGCGTCGTTGCGATGGGGGCCTTCGCCTGGGTGGAGCAGCGTACAGCGCGGCCCATGCTGCCGCTGCAATTCTTTCGCGATCCCGTCTTTGCCGGCGCCAATGTGCTGACCTTGCTGGTCTACGCGGCCCTCGGCGGTGGCCTCTTCTTCGTGCCGCTGGCGCTGATCCAGGTCCATGGTCTGTCGGCCGCCGCCGCCGGAGCGGCGCTGCTGCCCTTCATCCTGATCATGTTTGCGCTGTCGCGCTGGGCCGGCGGCCTGGCCGACCGGGTCGGGCCGCGCACACCGCTGGCCATCGGCCCCGTGATTGCGGGCGCCGGCTTCGCTGCGCTGGCGCTGCCTTCCATCGAGGCCAATTACTGGACCGGGTTCCTGCCGGGCATCGTGGTGCTCGGCGTGGGCATGAGCGTGACGGTCGCGCCATTGACCACGGCCGTCATGAATGCGGCGGGCGCCGATGCAGCCGGTGTTGCGTCGGGTATCAACAACGCGGTGTCCCGTGCGGCCGGCGTGCTGGCCATCGCCGCGCTGGGGGCATTGATGGCCTGGGCATTCGGTGTTGCGCTTCGAGGCCAGCTCGACCACCACGGCGTGCCTGCCGCTGTGGCGTCGCTGGTGCTGGAGCAACAGAGCCGGCTCGCGGCCATCGAGCTGCCGCGGGACATCGACGCAGCCACCCGAGCCGCGGCCCAGAGCGCCATCCACGAGGCTTTCATCAGCGGATACCGCTGGGTGATGGGTGTGAGCGCCGCGCTGTGCGTACTGGGCGCCGCGATGGCCGCGGTGTTGATGCGCAAGGTTGAGGGTTAAGACACGCAGTGCGCACGGGCTGACTTGGGACGCCTGTGCCAGAACCGACAGCGATTTGGAAGGACGCTTCCAGCCTAGTGCCGTCGCCCGCTTTGCAGCGAAAGCGGGCGTAACAGTCCGGCCAGCGCGCCTCCCATACGATCGGCCGGTCCTCCATCGGTAAAGGCCCAGCCCGTGCGACGCCTCGGCATCACGATCATCCTCAGCCTTGCTGCCACCACTCATGCGGGTGCTCGGGAATGCGAGCGACTCTGCAACACGCAGGCCCAGCCTTTGCCCGCTCAGGACGGCAAGCCATGACCCCGATTCAGCAATGGCATGCCACCCGCAGCCTGCGCCTGCTGCTGCAGACGCTGCGCGACTTGATGGTCTCGATGGGGCCGCTGCTGCTGCTCGGCGGAGGCCTGCTGGTAGCTGCCTACTGGTGGCTGGATCCGCGGCCGCCGCGCCACGTAAGGCTAGCGACCGGCCCGGCCGGAAGTGCCTACGCCAGCTTCGGCGAGGGCTATGCGAAAGCGCTGGCACGCGAGCGCATCCAGGTGGAGCTGATCGCCAGCGAAGGCGCGCAGGACGATCTGGCCCATCTGCGCGCGGGCACGGTCGATGTGGGCTTCGTACGCGGCGGCATGGCCGATCCGGCGACCGATACCGAGGCCGGCATCGTCTCGCTGGGCAGTCTGTTTTACGAGCCGATCTGGATCTTCTACCGCCGCGATCTCGGCATCGCGCGCCGCCAGCCCGGGGGCGAACTGCAGCGCCTGGACCAGCTGCGCGGCCTGCGAGTCAATGTGGATCAGGACGGCAGCGGTGTACCGCAGATTGTTGAGAAGCTGCTGGCGCTGAACCAACTGAAGCCGACCGATCTGCGGCTGTCCAATCTGGCGCCCGACGCCGCGGGTGAGGCGCTGCGCCAGGGCCGGCTGGACGCCACGGTGCTGATCTCGGCGCCGCAGGCCGGCCTGATCCGCGAGCTGCTGCGCGACCCGGCCATTGCGCTGATGGCCTTCGAGCAGAACGAGGCCTATTCGCGCCAGCTGCCCTTCCTGTCCACCGTGAGGCTGCCGCGTGGTGTGGTGGGCCTGGCAGCCGATTTACCGCCGCACGACGTGCCGCTGCTCGCCACCACCACCGCACTGCTGGCGCGCGAGCAGACGCACCCCGCGCTGCGCCAGCTGTTCGCGCAGGCGGCCCTGGGCCAGCACAGTGAGGCCGGCTGGTTCAATGGCGCGCGCGACTTCCCCAACACCCGCACCAGCGAGCTGCCGGTCAGCGCCGAGGGCGATCGCGCGATCAACGGCACGACGCCGGCGTGGGCGCGCTACCTGCCCTTCTGGGCCGGCAATCTGCTGGAACGCATGTGGCTGGTGGTCGGCGGCCTGCTGGTGCTGATGCTGCCGCTGTCGCGCGTGGTGCCGCCGCTCTACACGTTCCGCGTGCGCTCGCGCGTGTTCCGCTGGTATGCGCGGCTGCGCGAGGTGGAAGCAAAGCTTGAAAGCGGCGCAGGCGAGCGCGGCGCTTTACTCGACGAGCTGGATGAGCTGGACCGCGTCACACACCGCATTGCGGTGCCGCTGTCCTATGCCGAAGAGCTTTACGCGCTGCGCAACAACATCTATGCGGTGCGCAAGCGCCTGCTGGCGCAGCGGTCCCGGCCAACAGCCGCACCGACCGACTGATCAACAAGCGGCGGGGCGGCGTGCTGCCTGTCCGTACCGCCATCCAATCCGATCCCGGGATGCGTCCGAGTAATTCGGGTGGGGAACGCGTCTGCAGCGGACAGGCTGTGAAAAAGCTGCCTTGGGTTTCCGGAAGTCCGGTATCAGCCTGATGCCGCCGTCGGCTCTGCAGCGGTTGCCGTCGTTCGACGATGGCAACCATGCGACGGCTTTGTGCCCTAAGCGGAAGGTCGAGATCGACGCTCAAGGGCGGCACTGCAGCGGGTGCGGTCTTCCGATCCAGGTTGCCAGGTTCACGCTCCCGGACACGAACCAGCAGCGATGGCCGCTGTCGGGGAGCGCCCCGGAATAGGTGTGGCACTTGAGCGAGGGATGAGTGCGCCTGCGATGCGGCTGGAGGCTGCCGCAGGAGCAGAATTCGCGGCCTGCGAGGCGCTGATCGCCCGCAATCGCTCCGCTACTTCCAGATCACGACGAGTTCGCGCCCTCATCGACCGTCGTGTACGGGGTTTTGCAGACCTTCCCTAGCAGGTCGATGGTCGAACGTCACGCCGTCAAAAGGGGCAGGCGGAGAGGCACGGAGCCGCCGCCTCCACGGCATTAGCGCTTACACGCCCACTCCGATCAGGTTGACTGTCGGAGCCGTGCCGTTGCTGAGGCTCAGGCCCAGTTGCCTCGAGTAGGGCTGCGCCGCAGTGGGACGAAAGCGGATGCGGAAAGTGCACGAACCGCCGTTAGCCGCCAGTGTGCCGCTGGTGCAGGTGTTCTCGTAGAGCTCCCAGTTGGCCGGCGCCGTGACGCTAACGCCAGTGGCCACCGTCGTGGTGCTGGTGTTCTTCAGCGTGAACACGTCCGATCCGGTGCCTGAGCCGATCACCTGATTACCCCAGTTGATGGTGGGGTAGTCGGTCAGGCCGGCGACGTA
>NZ_JBFUMS010000011.1:0-244247 GCF_054049255.1 Roseateles sp. P5_E4
CTTGTAGCCGGTCTTGGGGCTGATGCCGAACTGGCGACACAACGCGCGCACGTTGGCGCCGTCCTGGCGGGCCAGGTGCACGAACTCTTGACGCAGGGACACGGTGCTCTTCTCCATCCAGACCATGGGCTTCTTCCGGGGCTTCGAAACCCCGAAAGCGTTACCCATGTCCTGGCACACCCGTTACCCATGTCTCCGGTCCAAACAACGCATCAGAGAAAAGCTACCCGCCATCGCGGGGCGGATTCCCGCGGCACTGCACGCGAGCCATGAGGACCTTCGCAAAACCAACCGATGCCTTCAGCAGCACTTGCCTACACGCGCCGAGTACCTCGCCGCCTGCCTCTCCCTGAAGAACTCCTCATAGCTCATCGCAGCCCGATCCGGATGCGTGGCCTGGTGGTGGGCGAGATAGCTGCCGTAGTCCGGCACGCCCACCATCAGGCGCAGGCTCTGCGTCAGATACCGGCCCGCCTGGGCCAGTTCACGAAGCTCAAGCACGTTGCCCCGCCGGCAGCAGCACGAAAGCCGTCTCCTGCGCCGTCGCCCGACCACTGCGGCGCGCAGCCAGCACAGCCTTGACGCTGTAGACCAGCACGCTAATCACGACGCCCATGAACAGCGCACACAGCGCCGCATCCAGACGATCGTTGAAAACCACCCGCGACATCGCGTCCAGTGTCTTGGCCGGCGCCAACACCTTGCCCTCGGCAATCGCCGCTGCGTATTTGTCGGCGTGGGCCAGGAAGCCGAGCTTGGGGTCGGCCGCGAAGATCTTCAGCCAGCCGGCCGTCATCGTGCACACCAGCAGCCAGGCGGCCGGGACCGCCGTGACCCAGGCGTAGCGGTCCTTCTTCATCTTGAAGATGACGACCGTGCCCAGCAGCAGCGCGACGGCGGCCAGCATCTGGTTGGCGATGCCGAACAGCGGCCACAGCGTGTTGATGCCGCCCAGCGGATCGACGACACCCTGGTAGAGGAAGTAGCCCCAGGCCGCCACGCACAGGCCGGTGGCGACGAAATTGGCCACCCAGCTCTCGGTGCGCTTGAGCGACGGCACAAAGCTGCCCAGCAGATCCTGCAGCATGAAACGCCCGGCGCGGGTGCCGGCGTCCACGGCGGTCAGGATGAAGAGAGCCTCGAACAGGATGGCGAAGTGATACCAGAAGGCCATCAGCGCCTTGCCGCCCACCACCTGGTGCAGGATCTCGGCCATGCCCACGGCCAGCGTCGGCGCGCCGCCGGCACGGGCCAGGATGGTCTTCTCGCCGACATCGGCCGCGGCCTGGGTCAGCATCTCGGGCGTGACGACGAAGCCCCAGGTCGACAACGTCTGCGCGACCGTGGCGGCGTCCTTGCCGACGACCGCGGCCGGGCTGTTCATCGCGAAGTAGACGCCCGGCTCGATGCAGGAGGCCGCGACCAGCGCCATCACGGCGACGAAGCTCTCAGCCAGCATGCCGCCGTAGCCGATGTAGCGGGCGTGGGTCTCGTTCTCCAGCAGCTTTGGGCTGGTGCCCGACGAGATCAGCGCATGGAAGCCCGACACGGCGCCGCAGGCGATGGTGATGAACAGGAAGGGGAACAGGCTGCCAGCCCAGACCGGCCCGCCACCCGACGCGAACTGCGTCAGCGCCGGCATCTTCAGCGGCGGCGCGACGATGACGATGCCGATGGCCAGCGCGATGATGGTGCCGATCTTCAGGAAGGTGCTGAGGTAGTCGCGCGGCGCGAGCAGCAGCCACACCGGGATGCAGGCGGCGACAAAGCCATAGCCGATCAGCAGGCCGACGAGTGTGGTCGGGGCCAGCGTGAAGATGGGCGCCAGCGTGGCGCTCTCGCTGACCGCCTGGCCGCCGAAGATGGCGCCCATCAGCAGCACGAAGCCGATGACCGACACCTCGCCGATGCGGCCCGGGCGGATGAAGCGCAGGTAGACGCCCATGAACAGCGCCACCGGAATCGTCGCCGCCACCGTGAACAGGCCCCAGGGCGAATCCGCCAGGGCCTTGACGACGATCAGCGCCAGCACCGCCAGGATGATGATCATGATCATGAAGGCGCCGAACAACGCGATCAAGCCCGGCACCGTGCCCATCTCCTGCTTGACGAGGTCGCCGAGCGACCGGCCATCACGGCGCGTGGAAATGAAAAGAACGATGAAGTCCTGCACTGCGCCGGCGAAGACGACGCCGGCCAGGATCCACAAGAGGCCCGGCAGATAGCCCATCTGCGCCGCCAGCACGGGGCCGACCAGCGGGCCGGCGCCGGCAATCGCCGCGAAGTGGTGGCCGTAGAGCACGTGCTTGTTGGTGGGCACGTAGTCCAGCCCATCGTTGTACTTCCAGGCCGGCGTCTGCCGCTTGGGGTCCAGCTCCAGCACCTTGTTCGCGATGAACAGGCTGTAGTAGCGGTAGGCGATGAGGTAGGTGCACAGGGCGGCAGCCACGACCCACAGTGCGCTGATCGTCTCGCCGCGGCTCAGGGCCACGGTGGCGAGGGATGCGGCACCCAGGATCGCAACGCCCGCCCACGCAAGGTGGCGGCGCAGATTCATGAGGTTTGTCTCCGTTGCGGTGCTGACCTCGAAGCGGGGCGCGACCGTGATGGAAGTCTCGGCAAACAGGCGCTCCGCGGCATCGGTCAAGCCACGCAGGCCTGGCGCGCGGCAATACCTAAGGGTCAACCCCGAAACACCCTCTTACGCACCGGCGCAGGACGGCGTCAACGTCGGGCGGGGCCTGGCGTTGTTCGAGCACGGCCAGCATCTTGTTCGGCCCTGTAGGAGTTCCGCCATGCTTCGTCCCCTCATCGCCGTTTTTGCCGCCACCGCCGCCCTGCTGGGCGCCGCTTCTGCCCAGGCGGGCACACACTGGTCCATCGGCGTCAGCCTGCCGGCCGCGGGTGTCGTCGTGTCGAACGGCGGCTACTACGCACCTGCACCCGCTCCGGTCTATTACGAGCCTGCACCGGTCTACTACGAGCCGGCACCCGTCGTGCGCTATGCGCCGGCGCGCCGCTATGTCGAGCGCGATGTCTACTACGCGCCGGCGCCGCGGGTGGTTTATGCGCCGTCCTACCGCGAGCGTCGCTGGGAAGGTCGCGACGACCGTTGGGACCATGGTCGCCACGAGCGCAACGACCGCTGGAGCCACGACCGGGACGACTCCGGCCCGCGCCGCGGGCACTGAGCCCGCGCCCGTCAGCGCCGCGCCATCTCGCCGCGGATCTCGGTCTGCAGCAGTTGCAGGTCGGGCAGGTCGAAGGGCTTGAGCAGCGCCCGCACATGGGGGCCGAAGTCCGACAGGTCCGAGCCCATCTCATAGCCCGACGAGAACACCACCCACGTGTCCGGCGCGTGGCGCAGGATGGCCCGGGCGAGGTCGATGCCTGACATCCCCGGCAGGCTGACGTCGGTCATGACGAGGTCGAACTTGTCGGGCGCATAGGCCGCCAGCGCTTCCTCTGCTGTCGCGCAGCTTTCGGGCTGCATCCCCACCTCCTCCAGCAAATAGGCGATCTGTTCACGCAGATCGGCGTTGTCCTCCACGAACAGCACCCGCAAGGCCGGCGCCTGCGTGGGCCGGGCAGCACTGAGCTCGGCCACGGCGCGGGCCAGCAGATGCGGGGACACTGCCTTGGGCACGCAGCGCTGGAAGCCTGCCTCGAGCGCGGCCTCGCGGTCGGTCGCGCGCACATAGGCCGTGACGGCCGCTGCGGGCAGCACGTCCGGGCCCAGTTCCATGGCCTGGCGCACGTGTCGGATCAGGTCATAGCCCCCCATGCCGGGCATGCCGAGATCGCTCAGCAGCACATCGAAGCGCTGCTGCTGCAGCAAGGCGATGGCGGCCTCGGCCGACTCGGCCGTGACGACATCGGCGCCGCGTTCGGACAGCAGGCGGGCATGGGCCTCGAGCACGTCGGGGTGGTCATCGACGAGCAGCACCCGCACGCCAGAGATCAAGGGCTCGACACCGCCCGCCTCGGTTTCAACACCCGCCACGTTCGACTGGCCGGCGCGCGGCAGGCGCAGGCTGAACACCGAGCCCTGGCCGCGGCCCGCACTGTGGGCTGCCACCTCGCCGCCGTGCAGCTCGACGAGGTTCTTGACGATGGACAAGCCCAACCCCAGGCCGCCATGCACGCTGGAGGCGGTGCCGTCGGCCTGGGTGAAGCGGTCGAAGAGCTGCGGCAGGAATTCAGGGTCGATGCCCTGGCCGGTGTCGCTGACCGCGACCTCGACGATGGGGCCGTTCAGCTTCGTCGACAGCGTGATGCTGCCGCCCGTGGGGGTGAACTTCATCGCGTTGGTGATCAGGTTCATGACGATCTGCGTGAGCCGGCGCGCGTCGCCAAAGACCTCGGCGGCCTCGGGCGCCAGCTGCAGCACGATCTCGAGCTGGCGGGACTGGGCTGTCGGGCGGGCCGTGTCGGCCGCGCCCGCAACGATGCCGTTCAGGTCCACCCGCTCGACATTCATCAGCTGCTTGCCGGCGACGATGCGGCTCATCTCCAGCAGGTCGTCGACCAGGACGGCCTGGGCCTGGGCATTGCGCGCGATGGCCTGGATGCCCCGTTGCAGCATGCCGGGCTGCACGCCGGGGTGGGTGAGCACGTTGACCCAGCCGAGGATGGCCGCCAGCGGCGTGCGCAGCTCGTGGCTGATCGCGGCGACGAATTCTTCCTTGGCGCGCGCGGCCTGGTCGGCGGCGCCGCGCGCGGCCTGCTCGGCGGACAGCAACTGATCGCGGCGCAGCTGCAGCTCGCGGCGGTCGGTGATGTCGTGGAAGTAGACGGACAGACCGTCGTGCGAGGGATAGCAATGGCATTCCAGCCAGCGCTCCGGGGCACCTGGCGCCATGGCCTCGAAAGACACGGCCTGACCGCCCTTGGACCGGGCCTTGTCGAAGCCGGCCTCGAACTCGCCGGCGCCAAAGACCTCGCCACTGCGCCGCCCGGTCAGCTCGTCGGCCCCACGGCCGAGCAGCCGGGCGCCCTGCTCGTTGACGTAGCCGATGCGCCCGTCATGCTCGATGAGCAGCAGGCCATCGGTGATGCTGCTCATCATGGCCCGCAAGCGGCGGTCGGCCACATGGAAGGCCTCGGTCCGCTCGGTGACGCGCCGCTCCAGCGTCTCGTTGAGATCGCGCAAGCGCTCCTCGGCGCGGCGCCTCTCCTCCACCTCGGCCTGCAGGGCCAGGTTGGCGCGCTGCAGCTGGCGGGTCTTGCGGTCCAGTTCGGCAAAGACGGCCACCTTGGAACGCAGCACCGCCGGGTTCACGGGCTTGTGCAGATAGTCGACGGCGCCTGAGCCATAGCCCTGCAGGCGGTACTGGTCCTGATCGAAATAGGCGGTCAGGAAGATGATGGGCAGGTGGGCATTGCGCTTGCGCTCCTTGATCATCTGCGCCAGCTCGATGCCGTTCATGTCCGGCAGCTGGATGTCCAGCACCATGACGGCGAACTCCTGGCCCATCAGCGCGAGCAGGGCCTGGTCGGCCGACAGCGCCCGCACGATGCGGTAGCCCGGGTCCGCCAGCACGCTCTCCAGCACCAGCAGGTTGGCCGGTTCGTCATCGACGATCAGGATGTTGGTCAGCTCTTCAGCGCCCGCCACCTGCTCCACGACGTCGATCGTTGTCGGCATCGTCATCACCGGTACAGCCACACGCGCATCAGCGACAGCAGCTGGGCCGTGTTGACGGGTTTGGAGATGTAGTCGCTGGCGCCCGCCTCCAGGCATTTCTCGCGGTCACCCTTCATGGCCTTGGCGGTCAGGGCCAGGATGGGCAGGTTGCGGAACTCGGCGTGGGAGCGGATCTCGCGCATGGTCTCGTAGCCATCCATGTCCGGCATCATGATGTCCATCAGCACCAGGTCGAGATCGGGCGTGTGCTGGATGATCTCGACGGCGGCCCGGCCGCTGGTGGCGGTCAGTACCTGCATCTCCTGATTCTCCAGCAGCGTCGTCAGCGCAAAGATGTTGCGGGCGTCGTCGTCCACCACCAGCACGCGTCGGCCGTGCAGCATCTCGGCGGCGCCGTGCAGCTTGTGCAGAATCTCCTGCTTGCCCTGCGGCAGCTCGGTGACGACGCGGTGCAGGAAGAGGGCCGTCTCGTCGAGCAGGCGTTCGGGGCTCTGCACATCCTTGAGCACCACGCTCTTGGCCAGCGCACGCAGCTGCTTCTGCTCGGCGCTCGTCAGATCCTTGCCGGTGAAGACGACGACCGGCACGGCCGCCAGGGAAGGGTCGGCATGCAGTTGCTCCAGCAGGCCGAAACCGCTGACGTCGGGCAAGCGCAGATCCAGCACGATGCAGTCGAAGGTCTGCTCACGCAGCATCTGCAACGCCGCCGCGCCGGTACCGACGGCCTGCAGCTCGATGTCGTCATGGCCGAGCAGCTCGATGATGGCCTGGCGCTCGATGTCGTTGTCCTCGATGACGAGCAGCCGCTTGGTGCGCGGCACCGTGAAGTCGCGAATGCGGTCCAGCGCCGCCTCCATCTCCTCGCTGGTGGATGACTTCACCACATAGGAGAAGGCGCCGTGCGCCAGGCCGTGGTTGCGGTCCTCCTCGGCGACGCTGAAGATCTGCACCGGGATGTGGCGGGTCAGCGGGTCGAGCTTGAGCTGGTTGAGCACCGTCCAGCCCAGCATGTCGGGCAGGAAGATGTCCAGCGACACGGCGGTCGGCTTGAAGCGCCGCGCCAGCTCCAGGCCCAGGCTGCCCTTGAGCGCCACCAGGCCCTTGAAGCCGCGGTCCCGCGCCAGGCCCAGCACGATGCGGGCGAAGTGGGGGTCGTCCTCGATGATGAGCAGGACCGAGTCGCCCTCCTCGATGTTCTCGCGGTCATCAGGTACCTGGGTTTCTCGCACCAGCGGCAGGTTGTTGCGCGCCGGGGCCATCGGGCGGCTGTGCGCGGGCAGGGGCACCATGCTGGCACTGTCCGCGCCGGCGAAGTGCAAGGGCAGGAAGAGCGTGAACGTGCTGCCATGGCCATGCACGCTGGTCAGGCGGATTTCGCCGCCGAGCAGGGCCGCCAGCTCACGGCTGATGGCCAGGCCCAGGCCGGTGCCGCCGTATTTGCGCGACGTGCCGGCGTCGGCCTGCTGGAAGGCCTCGAAGATCAGGCGCTGCTTCTCGGGCGCCACGCCAATGCCGGTGTCCTCGACGGCAAAGGCCAGCACATGCTGGGCCTTGCTCAGCACGGGATGCTCCGTGCTCCAGCCCTCGTTGGCCAGGCTGACGCGCAGCTCCACATGGCCGTGCGCCGTGAACTTCACCGCGTTGGACAGCAGGTTCTTCAGGATCTGCTGCAGCCGCTTGGCATCGCTTTCCATGCTGCGCGGCAGGTCGTCGGCGAACGTCAGGCGCAGCGGCAGGCTCTTGGCTTCGGCCACATGGCGAAAGTTGCGGTCGATGCTGTCGCGCAGCGACACAAACGAGATGTCCTCGATCTCCACCGTGACGGTGCCCGACTCGATCTTGGACAGGTCCAGGATGTCGTTGATGAGGTGCAGCAGGTCGGAGCCGGACGAGTTGATGTTGCGCGAGAACTCGACCTGCTTGCCTGAAAGGTTGCCGTCGTTGTTGCTGGCCAGCTGCTGGCTCAGGATCAGGATGGAGTTCAGCGGCGTACGCAGCTCGTGCGACATATTGGCCAGGAACTCGGACTTGTACTTGGACGTCAGCGCCAGCTCGGCCGCCTTGTCTTCCAGCGCGTGGCGGGCCTGCTCGACCTCGGCGTTCTTGCGCTCCACTTCCTCGTTCTGCTCGGCCAGCAGGCGGGCCTTGGTACCGAGCTGCTCGTTGGTCTCCTGCAGCTCGCTCTGGCGCGACTGCAGTTCCACCGTCAGCTGCTGCGACTGCGACAGCAGCGACTCGGTGCGCATCGTCGCCTCGATGGTGTTGAACACCGCGCCGATGCTCTGCGTCAGCAGCTCCAGGAAGGCCAGCGAAGCGCTGCTGAAGGGCTGCAACGTGGCCAGCTCGATGACGGCCTTGGTCTGGCCCTCGAACAGCACCGGCAGCACGATGACGCTGACACGCGGCGCGTAGCCGAGGCTGGACGAGATGGCGACGAAGTCAGAAGCGATGTCGGCCAGCAGGGTGCTGCGCTTCTCCAGCGCGCACTGGCCGACCAGGCCTTCGCCCATCTCGATGGTGGGCGCCAGCCGCACGGCGCCGGATTGGGCGTAGCTCGCCAGCAGGCGCAGCTGCTGGCGGTTGTCGGCCTCGGCGCCGGCCACGTGATAGATGGTGCCCTGGTGTGCCTGCACCAGCGGTGCCAGCTCGGTCAGCAGCATCTGGCTGACGGTCTGCAGCTCGCGCTGGCCCTGCAGCATGCCGGTGAACTTGGCCAGGTTGGTCTTCAGCCAGTCCTGCTCGCGGTTGCGCTCGGTGGTCTCGCGCAGGTTGGAAATCATCGTGTTGATGTTGTCCTTGAGCTCGGACACCTCGCCCTTGGCCTCGACCTGGATGGCGCGCGTCAAGTCGCCCTTGGTGACGGCCGTCGCCACCTCGGCAATCGCGCGCACCTGCGTCGTCAGGTTGGCGGCCAGCAGGTTGACGTTGCCGGTCAGGTCCTTCCAGGTGCCCGAGGCGCCCGGCACATGGGCCTGGCCGCCCAGCCGCCCGTCCACGCCCACCTCGCGGGCGACGTTGGTCACCTGCTCGGCAAAAGTGGCCAGCGTGTCGGTCATGTTGTTGATGGTGTCGGCCAGCGCCGCCACCTCGCCCTTGGCCTGCACGGTCAGGCGCTGGGTCAGGTTGCCGTTGGCCACGGCCGTCACGACCTTGACGATGCCGCGCACCTGCTCGGTCAGGTTGGAGGCCATGAAGTTGACGTTGTCGGTCAGGTCCTTCCAGGTGCCGCCCACGCCGGCCACCTTGGCCTGGCCGCCGAGCTTGCCTTCGGTGCCCACCTCGCGCGCCACCCGGGTCACTTCACCGGCGAAGGCGTTGAGCTGGTCGACCATGGTGTTGATGGTGTTCTTCAACTCCAGGATTTCGCCGCTGACGTCCACCGTGATCTTGCGGTTCAGGTCGCCGCGCGCCACGGCCGTCGTCACCTCGGCGATGTTGCGCACCTGAGCCGTCAGGTTGGCGCCCATGGTGTTGACCGAGTCGGTCAGGTCCTTCCAGGTGCCGGCCACGCCGGGCACGACGGCCTGCACGCCCAGCCGCCCTTCGGTGCCCACTTCGCGGGCCACCCGCGTCACTTCCGACGCGAAGGAGCGCAGCTGTTCCACCATCGTGTTGATGGTTTCCTTCAGCTGCAGGATCTCGCCGCGCACGTCCACGGTGATCTTCTTGGACAGGTCGCCGTTGGCCACCGCAATTGTCACGTCGGCGATGTTGCGCACCTGGCCGGTCAGGTTGGACGCCATCGAGTTGACGTTGTCCGTCAAGTCCTTCCACGTGCCGGCCACGCCGGGCACCTGCGCCTGGCCGCCGAGCTTGCCTTCGGTGCCCACCTCGCGCGCCACGCGGCTCACTTCCGACGCGAAGGCGCCGAGCTGTTCGACCATGGTGTTCATGGTCTCCTTGAGCTGCAGGATCTCGCCCTTCACGTCCACCGTGATCTTGCGGTTCAGGTCGCCGCGCGCGATGGCGGTGGCCACGTCGGCGATGTTGCGCACCTGGCCCGTCAGGTTGGACGCCATCGAGTTGACGTTGTCGGTCAGGTCCTTCCAGACCCCCGCCACGCCAGGCACCGCAGCCTGGCCACCGAGCTTGCCCTCGGTACCCACTTCGCGCGCCACACGCGTCACTTCGGACGCAAAGGCGCGCAGCTGGTCCACCATGGTGTTGATGGTTTCCTTCAGCTGCAGGATCTCGCCGCGCACGTCGACGGTGATCTTCTTGGACAGGTCACCATTGGCCACCGCGATGGTCACGTCGGCGATGTTGCGCACCTGGCCCGTCAGGTTGGAGGCCATCGAGTTGACGTTGTCGGTCAGGTCCTTCCAGGTGCCGGCCACGCCGGGCACCTGGGCCTGGCCACCAAGCTTGCCCTCGGTACCCACCTCGCGCGCCACGCGGGTCACTTCACCGGCGAAGGCGTTGAGCTGGTCGACCATGGTGTTGATGGTGTCCTTGAGCTCAAGAATTTCGCCGCGCACGTCCACCGTGATCTTCTTGGACAGGTCGCCGTTGGCCACGGCGGTGGTCACCTCGGCGATGTTGCGCACCTGGCCCGTCAGGTTGGAAGCCATGAAGTTGACGTTGTCGGTCAGGTCCTTCCACGTGCCGGCAACACCCGGCACCTGCGCCTGGCCGCCGAGCTTGCCGTCGGTGCCCACCTCGCGGGCCACGCGGCTCACTTCCGAAGCGAAACCATTGAGCTGGTCCACCATGGTGTTCAGCGTGTTCTTCAGCGCCAGGATCTCGCCCTTGACCTCCACGGTGATCTTCTTGGAGAGGTCACCGCTGGCCACGGCCGTCGCCACGTCGGCGATGTTGCGCACCTGGCCCGTCAGGTTGGAGGCCATGAAGTTGACGTTGTCGGTCAGGTCCTTCCAGGTACCTGCCACGCCGGGCACCTGGGCCTGGCCGCCGAGCTTGCCGTCCGTGCCCACCTCGCGCGCCACACGGCTCACTTCCGAGGCGAAGCCGTTGAGCTGGTCCACCATCGTGTTGAGCGTGTTCTTCAGCTCCAGGATCTCGCCCTTCACGTCGACCGTGATCTTCTTGGACAGGTCGCCGCCGGCCACAGCCGTCGCCACGTCGGCGATGTTGCGCACCTGGCCCGTCAGGTTGGACGCCATCGAGTTGACGTTGTCGGTCAAGTCCTTCCACGTACCCGCCACGCCGGGTACCTGGGCCTGGCCACCGAGCTTGCCGTCCGTGCCCACCTCGCGCGCCACGCGGCTGACCTCGCCAGCAAAGCCGTTGAGCTGATCGACCATGGTGTTGATGGTGTTCTTCAGCTCCAGGATTTCGCCGCGCACGTCCACGGTGATCTTCTTGGACAGGTCGCCGTTGGCCACGGCCGTCGTCACGTCGGCGATGTTACGCACCTGGGCTGTCAGGTTGGTCGCCATCGCGTTGACGGAGTCGGTCAGGTCCTTCCAGATACCGGCCACGCCGCGGCCTTGCGCCTGGCCGCCGAGCTTGCCGTCGGTACCCACCTCACGCGCCACGCGAGTCACTTCGGAGGCAAAGCCGCCGAGCTGGTCGACCATGGTGTTGATGGTGTTCTTCAACTCCAGGATCTCGCCGCGCACGTCGACCGTGATCTTCTTGGACAGGTCGCCATTGGCGACGGCCGTCGTCACCTCGGCGATGTTGCGCACCTGGCCGGTCAGGTTGGAGGCCATGAAGTTGACGTTGTCGGTCAGGTCCTTCCAGGTGCCGGCCACGCCGGGCACCTGGGCCTGGCCGCCGAGCTTGCCGTCCGTGCCCACCTCGCGCGCCACGCGGCTGACCTCACCGGCAAAACCGTTGAGCTGGTCGACCATGGTGTTCATGGTGTTCTTCAGGGCAAGAATCTCTCCCTTCACCTCCACGGTGATCTTTTTCGACAAGTCGCCGCTGGCCACGGCGGTGGCCACGTCCGCGATATTGCGCACCTGGTTGGTCAGGTTGGACGCCATCGAGTTGACGTTGTCGGTCAGGTCCTTCCAGGTCCCGGCCACGCCGGGCACCGCGGCCTGGCCGCCGAGCTTGCCCTCGGTGCCCACCTCGCGGGCCACGCGGGTCACTTCGGAGGAGAAGCCGTTGAGCTGGTCGACCATCGTGTTGATGGTTTCCTTCAGCTCCAGGATCTCGCCCTTCACGTCCACCGTGATCTTGCGGCTCAGGTCGCCGCGCGCCACGGCCGTCGTCACGTTGGCGATATTGCGCACCTGCGCCGTCAGGTTGGTCGCCATCGCGTTGACCGAGTCGGTCAGGTCCTTCCAGGTGCCCGCCACGCCGGGCACGACGGCCTGGCCGCCCAGGCGCCCGTCGGTGCCCACCTCGCGGGCCACCCGGGTCACTTCGGACGCAAACGAACGCAGCTGATCCACCATGGTGTTGGTGGCTTCCTTCAACTGCAGGATCTCGCCGCGCACGTCGACGGTGATCTTCTTGGACAGGTCGCCGTTGGCCACGCCGATGGTCACCTCGGCGATGTTGCGCACCTGGGCTGTCAGGTTGCCGGCCATCTGGTTGACGGAATCGGTCAGGTCCTTCCAGACGCCCGACACACCCTTCACCTGCGCCTGGCCGCCGAGCTTGCCCTCGGTGCCCACCTCGCGCGCCACGCGAGTCACTTCACTCGTGAACACCGACAGCTGGTCGATCATGGTGTTGACCAGGCGCGCGGAGCGCAGGAACTCGCCCTTGAGCTCGCGGCCGTCCACCTCCAGCTCCATGGACTGGCTCAGGTCGCCCTTGGCCACCGCGCCGATGGTGCGCGCGATCTCGGCGGTCGGTCGCACCAGATCGTCCATCAGCGTGTTGATCGAGTCCACCTTGGTGGCCCAGCCGCCCAGCGATCCCGGCATCGACATGCGGTGCTTGAGCCGGCCTTCCTTGCCGACCGTGGCGGAGAGCCGCGACACCTCGGAGGCGATGCGCGCCTCCTGGGCGGTGATCTGGTTGAAGGCGGCGGCGATCTGGCCGTCGATGCCGTCCCAGCTGTTGGGCAGGCGGATCGTGAAGTCGCCGTCGCGCAGTGCGGACAACGCCGCCAGGATCTGGCGCGAGCGTGGAGCGCTCAGCTCGGCGCCGCCATTCAACACATCGGCCGTAGCGGCCGGAATGGTCGCCTTGGGGTTGGCGCGCTTTCTGCGAGGTTGCTGCGCGATGTCGACACTCATGGTCCCGCCCGATTCAGAAATTAGGAGTGAGTTTCGCCCGGCGCCGGGTCATTTCAAACCGCTGTGCCAGGTACGAAAAGTGCCCGCTTCTAGCATGGCAATCTAGGGGGATCAAGTCCCTTTTCCGGGCCGCTCTTGCGCGAACACGCGAGTCATTTCAATCCAGCTTCTCTCGCATGTTCGACCGCATACCGGATCAGCTCCGCCTGCCCGTCCAGCTCCAGCTTGCGCTTGATGCTCTGGCGGTGGGCTTCGACGGTGCGCACCGACAGATCCAGGTCGCGGGCGATCTGCTTGCTCGACGCGCCCTGCCCCAGCAGGCTGAGGATCTCGCTTTCGCGCGGCGTCAGCACCGGCTTGGGGGCCTGGCCGCGGAATAGCCGGCCTGAGACTGCAGCGCTCAGGAAGGTGCCGCCCGCGGCCACCGCATCGATCGCCGACACGATCTCGGTCGCCGGCGCATCCTTGAGCACGTAGCCGCGGGCACCGGCGATCAGCGCACGTTGCACGTATTCGGGGTTGTCATACATGCTGAACATCAGCAGCCTGATGGACGGCTGGGCGGCCAGCATCTCGGCGCCCAGCGTGATGCCGTTGCCGTCCTTCAAGCCCACATCCATCAGCACGACGTCGGGCGCCGTGCGCGCCAATTGCTCCAGGGCCTCGGCCCGCCCGCCGGCCTCACCAACGATCTCGAAGCGCGGCACGGCCGCCAGGCGCGCAACCAGGCCCTCCCGCACCATCGGGTGGTCATCGACGAGCAGGATGCGGATGGGTGTCGGGGTCATGCAGCAGCGCGAGCCAGGTCGGAAGCCGCTAGTTTGACCGTGAGGCGACTGCCCATGCCGGGCGAAGCGAAGAGACTCAGGCGGGCACCGAGGGCGGCCGCCCGTTCGCGCATGCTGCGCAGGCCCAGTCCCCGGTCGGCTGCGGCCTGGGCGGCGTCGGCGTCGAAGCCCTGGCCGTCATCGTTGATTTCCAGCGCCAGGCCACCGTCGCGCTCGAAACGCAGCAGCACGCTCACCGTCGTCGCGTGGGCATGCCGGGCCGCGTTGTTCAGCGCTTCCTGGGCAATGCGGAACAGGGCCGTGTTCACGGCCTCGGGCAAGCCCACCTCCTCACCCTCAACCGCCGCCGAGAAATGCGTGCCACCGGCAGCGTCGAACTCGCCCGCCAGATGCTGCAGTGCCGCAGGCAGGCCGAGGGTGTCCAGCAGCGCCGGCCGCAGCGCGTGGGACAGGTGGCGCACCTCGGCCAGCGTGCTGTTCAGGCGCTTCAAGGCCAGCTCCTGTAGCCGCGCAGCACCCTCGGGTTCGTGCTGGGCCGACTCGATCAGCAGCTTGGTGGCCACCAGCGCCTGGCTGACGCCGTCATGCAGCTCGCGCGCCAGCCGTGCGCGCTCATCCTCCTGGCTCTGCACGACCTGGCGGGCCAGGGCACGCAGCTTGGCCTCGGCGCTGCGGTGCTCGCTCAGGTTCAGGGCCAGCGCACCGGCGCTGATCAGCGCGACGCCGAAGACGGCGACAGCGCCCACCCACAGCATGGTGGCCGTGATGTTCTGGCGCGCGCCGCGCTCCAGTTCGGCCATCGTGGCCTCAATGCCGTCCAGATACAGGCCCGTGCCCAGCATCCAGTTCCACTGCGGCACGGTGACGACATAGCCCAGCTTGGGCGCCAGCAGGCTGCTGGACGGCTTGCGCCACAGGTATTCGACATAGCCGCCGCCGGCCTTGGCCTGATTGATGAGCTGCTGGATGGTGGGCCGGCCCTTGGGGTCGCGCATCTCCCAGAGGTTTTGCCCGATCAGCTCGGGCTGGCGCGAATGCATCAGCACGTGGCCGTCCAGCGAATAGACGAAGAAATAGCCGTCGCGGCCGTAGTCCAGCGAGGACAGGATGGCCAGCGCCCTCTCGGGCCCGCCCGGCTGGCCGAGCAAGGGCTGGATGGTGCTGACCGCCAGGTCGACGTAATGCTTGAGCTCGGTGCGCCGCGCGTCCATATAGCTGGCGCGCACCAGCGCATGCTCGCGCGCCGCCAGCTCGCTTTCCTGCTGGCGCACGGCCAGCGCGATCAGCGCGAGGGAGGCCAGCAGCGGCAGCAGCGCCAGCAGGAACAGGCGGCCCCGCAGGGACAGGGCCGCCCAGGCTTTCATCAGCGGCCCAAGGTTGCGGCGCTCGGCGCTGCCTTGCGCTGGATCGGCTTCCACCCCTCCAGGCGCTTCAGCACATCGGCAATCGCCGCATTCAGCTGCGTGTCATCGCCGCCGTTGACGGCCGCCGGGTCGAGCTCGACGTCGATGTCTGGCGACACGCCCTCGTTCTCGATGCGCCATTCGCCATCCGGTGTGTAGAAACGAAAGAAGGGCACGGTCAGGAAGCCGCCATCGGCCAGCGGCGGGTTGGCCGAGATGCCAATCAGGCCGCCCCAGGTGCGCTTGCCGATCAGCGGCCCCAGGCCCACGCGCTTGAAGGCATAGGGCATGAAGTCGCCACCCGAACCGGCGTCCTGGTCGATCAGCATGGCCTTGGGGCCGTAGATGGCACCGCCCGGCGTGTCGAAGACGAGGCCGTCACGGTCCTTCCAGCTGCCCAGATACGGCCGCGACAGCAGCTCCGTCACGTAGTTCGCCGCTTGCCCACCGCCATTGCGGCGGTCGTCGACGATGAGCGCCTGCTTGTCGATCTGCGCGAAGAACATGCGGTTGAAGTGCTCGAAGCCCTGGCCCGCGGTGTCGGGCATGTAGACGTAGGCAATCTTGCCGCCACTCTTTTGCTCCACCTTCCTGCGGTTGCCGTCGATCCAGGCCCAGCGGCGCAGCAGGCTCTCGTTGGCAATGGGCTCGACGGTGATCTCGCGGCGACCCTTGCCGGCGGCGTCCCGAGCGATGGCAATGACGACCTGCTTGCCGACGGTGTTTTCCAGCAGCGAATAGATGTTGGTCGGCTCCATCAGCTCATGGCCGTTGATGGCGAGGATGAAGTCCCCTTCCTTCACACCCAGGCCGGCCACCGTCAGCGGCGAGCGCAGATTGGGGCTGAGGCGGTCGCCGGCGTAGAGCCTGGCGACCTTGTAGCGACCCTGCTCGACGACGAAGTCCGCGCCCAGCAAGCCGACGGCGACGGGCGCCTCCTGATGCACGTCACCACCGCCGGCACGGTTGTGGCCGACCTGCAACTCGCCGATCATCTGCACGAGCAGGTCGTTCAGGTCCTCGCGGCGCTGCACATGGGCCAGTTGCGGCAGATAGCGGTCATAGACGGCCTGCCAGTTCAAGCCATGCATGGCCGGGTCGTAGAAGAACTCCTTCTCCATCCACCAGGCCTCGTCGAAGATCTGCTTCCACTCGGCCTTGGGGTCGACACGGGCTCGCAGGCCCGACAGGTCCAGCGGCTTGCTGTCGCCCTTGTCATTGGCATCGCCCACCTCCAGCTTGCCGCCGGCCACGGTCAGCAGCAGCTTCTTGTGGTCTTCGCTCAGCGAGAACTCGGCAATGCCGGTGCGCAGCAGTTTGGGCTTGCGCTCCTCGAAGTCGAAGCGCCACAGCTCGGCCGTCGCGCGACGCTCGGCCTGCGGCGGCTCGTTGCTGGCGCCGGGTTGCGGGCGCTGCAGATAGAAGAGCGCGCCGTCCGAGGCGACTGCCAGGTTGTCGTAGTTGCGCTCGGCCACCGGCAGGGCCACGACGCGATCGGCCAGGCCATCGAGGTCGACCTTGATCGGCTTGACCGGCTCGGCCTTGGGCTTCTCGTCCTTCTTGGCGTCAGCCTTCTTGGCGTCAGCCTTCTTGTCGTCCCTTTTGTCGTCCTTCTTTTCTTCCTTTTTGTCGTCCTTGCTCTCGTCCTTCTTGTCGTCCTTCTTGCCATCCTCGTCACCCGCCTTGGGCGCCAGCGGCGACTTGCCGTCGGCCGCGAGCACCACGGCGTAGAGGCCGGCACGGCGCGGGCGCTCCTGTGTGGACAGATCCAGCCCGACCTGGCTCGGGCCAGAGTTGATGGACGCCGTGAAATACAGGTAGTCGCCCTTGGCCGAGAAGGTCGGGTTGCCGGCATGGGCCAGGCCGTCGGTGACGGCATGGTTGCGGCCGGTCGCCAGCTCGTGCAGCACGATGCGGCTGAAATAGTTCTCGCCCGAGGTCGTGTAGGCCAGCCAGCGGCTGTCCGGCGAGAAGGACACGGCATAGCCGTCGGCGCCGAAGCGGCGCACGTCGGTGGCGACCCTGACGAGCTGGCCGCGCTGCGGGCCGAGCACCAGGCTCAGCCGATAGAGGTTGAGGTGGTTGTCCTGCAGCACGAACTGATTGCCGTCAGGGGACCAGTCCATCAGCGCGAAATAACCCTCCTTGGGCAGCAGGAAGCGTTCCTTCGCCCCCAGGCCGGTCTGGTTCTGCAGCACCAGCTCATGGCGCATGCCCGGGGCGTCGGACAGGTAGGCCACGCGCTGGCCGTCGGCGCTCCACAGCGCGTCCTTCTCGCGCACGCCGGGGGTCTCGGTCAGGTTGCGCACGCTGCCGTCCTTGACCGGCACCGTGAATACCTCGCCGCGGGCGCTGACGACAACGCGCTTGCCGGTGCTGGACAGCTGAGCATGGGTCAGCGTCTTGCCAGCATCCTTCCACTGCGGCCGCGCCTGAGGCGCAATGCTGGTGAGCTGGATGTCGAGCACACGCGGCGTGCCGCCTGCCAGTTCAATCTGCTTGATGCGGCCACCGGACTCGTAGACCAGGGTCGTGCCGACGGCGTCGACGCTGCGCACGTCCCATTGCGTCTCGCGGGTCAGTTGGCGCAGCGATTGGGTCGCCGGGTTGAAAGCGAAGAGATTAGCCGCGCCGTCGGCACGGTCGGAGATGAAAACGACCTCGCTGCCGGCCCAGACCGGTGCGGAGTCGGTCGCATTGACGTGGGGAATCTGCTGCCACTTCTGGCTGGCGACATCCATGACCCACACCGGTGGCGTCGAGCCACCGCGGCTCTGGCGCCAGCCGCTCATGCCGGCATAGGCGGCGTTGTAGGGGCGGTAGGCCAGCTGCTTGCCGTCGGCCGACCAGGCGCCCTCGAAGGCCACGGCCTTCATGACCTGCTTCTCGTAGCCGCCTTCCACGCTGACCTCGTAGAGCTGGTTGCTGCGGTTGTTCAGCACCTCGCGCGGCGAGGCGAACAGCACGCGCTTGCCATCAGGGCTCCAGCCGCTGACGACGTCAGCCGTCGGGTGCCAGGTCAGGCGTTTGGGCGCGCTGCCGTCCAGGCCGATGACGTAGACGTCGGTATTGCCGTCATAGCTGGCCGAGAAGGCGATGCTCCTGCCGTCCGGCGAGAAGCGCGGCGCGAACTCGGCAGCCGCATGGCTGGTCAGGCGCCGGGCATTGCCGCCACTGCGGTCAGCCAGCCAGAGATCGCCGGCATAGACGAAGGCCAGGTGGTCCTTGGAGACGGCGGGCTGACGCAGCATGAGCGTCGGTTCGGCCGCCATGGCCGCGCCGGAGGTCATCCAGGCACAGGCCAAAGCCATGGCGATACGGGTCAGGGTCATCGGGATCTCCGATCAGACGAAAACCCGCGACTCTAGTGCGCCTTGGGCGCGGCTCCGAAAGTCAGCGCCGGGCTGAGTTGGCCGTGCCGAGTCAGCCCGGCTGGCGCTTGAACCTGGCCTTCAGGCCGCCGGCGATGATGACCAGGCCTGGTATGAGAATCATGGCCCAGATGATCTTGTCCAGGTTGGTTTTGACCCAGGGCACGTTGCCAAAGACATAGCCGATCAGCGTGACGCCGCAAACCCACAGCACGCCGCCACCCACGTCATACAGCGTGAACTTGCGCCGCGTCATCTGCGCCACGCCGGCCACGAAGGGCGCGAAAGTGCGCAAAAAGGGCATGAAGCGGGCCGCAACGAGGGTGATGCCGCCGTACTTCTCGTAGAAGGCATGGGCCTTCTCGAAGGCGGCCTTGTTGAAGAAGCGCGAGTCCTCCCACTGGAAGACGCGCGGGCCGAAATGCCGGCCGATGCTGTAGTTGCTCTGGTTGCCGAGGATGGCCGCCGCCGTCAGCAGCGCCATGGACAGGCCCAGGTCCATCAGCCCGACGCCACACATGGCGCCGACGACAAAGAGCAGGGAATCCCCCGGCAGGAAGGGCATGACGACCACGCCGGTCTCGATGAAGATGATCAGGAAGAGCAGCGCATACACCCAGGCGCCGTAACTCGCGACGAAGTTGGCCAGGTGCTGGTCGACGTGCAGGACGAAGTCGATGAGGAAGGGAAGGAAATCCATGGGCGGCGATTATCCCGGCCCGGACGTGACAGCCGGACGGCGCCGATAATCCGGTCGATGGATTTGCCCCTGCCCGACCTCCCTGCCCCACGCGCCATCCGCGAACTGCCCGATGAGCTGATCAGCCAGATCGCCGCCGGCGAGGTCGTCGAGCGCCCGGCCTCGGTGGTGCGCGAGCTGGTGGACAACGCGCTGGACGCCGGCGCGAAGAACATCCAGGTCAAGCTGATGGCCGGCGGCGTGCGGGCCATCGTCGTCGAGGACGACGGCTGCGGCATCCCTGTCAACCAGTTGCCCCTGGCACTCAAGCGCCATGCAACGAGCAAGATCGCCAGCCTGAGTGACCTGGAATCCGTCGCGACGATGGGATTCCGCGGCGAGGCCCTGGCCGCCATCTCGTCGGTCTCCGACATGGCCATTGCCAGCCGCACCGCCGCCGACGCTCACGCCCACCGGCTGGACGCCCGCAGCGGCGAGCTGCAGCCGGCCGCCCGTGCGCGCGGCACCAGCGTCGAGGTGCGCGAGCTGTTTTTCGCCACCCCCGCCCGCCGCAAGTTCCTCAAGACCGATGCCACCGAGCTGGCCCATTGCGTTGAAGCCGTGCGCCGCCATGCGCTGGCGCGTCCCGACGTCGGCTTTGCGATCTGGCACGAAGGCAAGCTCGTCGACCAATGGCGCGCCGCGTCCAGCGAGCAGCGCATTGCCGATGCGCTGGGCGCAGACTTTGTCACCGAGAGCCGCCCCTTCGAGCACAGCTTCGGCCCCTTGGCCCTGACCGGACGCGCCGGCCTGCCCGAGGCGGCGCGCTCGCGGGCCGACCAGCAATACGTCTGGGTCAATGGCCGCCATGTGCGCGACAAGCTCATCAGCCACGCCGTGCGCTCGGCCTACGAGGACGTGCTGCACGGCCAGCGCCAGCCCAGCTATGTGCTCTTCATCGAGATCGCGCCCGAGCTGGTGGACGTGAACGTGCACCCGACCAAGATCGAGGTGCGCTTTCGCGACGGCCGCGCCATCCACCAATCGGTGCGCCGCGCCTTCATCGACGCGCTGGCCCAGTCGCGTGCGGACGCCGCCGGCGTCGAATCGGCCATGGCGCCGCTTGGCTTCGAGCCGACGATGCCGGCCACGCTCTTCGTCTCGGAGCCGCGCCCGGCCTACCAGTCCTATGTGCCGCCCGTGCCGCCGACGGCCGAGCAGGTCAGGCTGTCCCTGGTCCAGCACGAGGCCTTGTGGGCCCCTGGTGAAGCTCCTGAGCCCGCACCTGCGACAGCCGCGCCGACGATCAGCTTGAAGATGAAGTTGCCGGACGAGGACTGGCCGCTGGGCCGCGCCATCGCGCAGATCCAGGGCGTCTACGTCCTGGCCGAGAACAAGCAAGGCCTGGTCATCGTCGACATGCACGCGGCCCATGAGCGCGTCGTCTATGAGCGGCTCAAGGCCAGGCTCGGCGCGACCCAGATCGAAAGCCAGCCGCTGCTGATCCCGGTCAGCTTCGCCGCTACGGCCGAGGAGGTCGCCGCCGCCGAGCAGCATGCCGACACGCTGTCAAAGCTCGGCCTGGATGTCGCCCCGCTGTCCGCCCGCACCTTGGCCGTGCGCTCCCGCCCCGCCCTGCTTGCGGCCTCCGACCTCGTCGCGCTGACCCGCGAGCTGCTCGCCGAGATGGCCCAGTTCGACGCCAGCTCGGTGCTCGAACGCGCTCAGCATGAAATCCTCGCCACCATGGCCTGCCACGGCGCCGTGCGCGCCAACCGGCAATTGACGCTGGACGAAATGAACGCGCTGCTGCGCGACATGGAAGCCACCGAACGCGCCGACCAATGCAACCACGGCCGCCCCACCTGGCGCCAGCTCGACATGCGCGAGCTGGACGCCCTTTTCCTGCGCGGACGCTGAAAGAAAACGATGGCCACCATCACCCTCAAGGGCAAGCCCAAGCCTGCTGCCAAGACTCGTAACGCCGAGGGCGAGAAGCGCGCGCCGGTGCGCGGCAAGGGCGTCTCCAAGCCCCGCACGACGCTTGCCAAGGCGCAGGCCGACCGGGCCGAGCGCGAGGAACAGTTCCAGAAGTCGCAAGCGCAGCGCGCCGAGCGGCCCGCACCGGCTCGCGACGAACGGCCGGCTCGCCCGAAGCCGACGGGTTTCAAGTCTGACTGGCAGCAGCAGCCGCGTGGCGATGCGCCGCAGCGCCCCGAGCGTGGCCCGCGTGCACGACCCGACGAGCGCCCGCCGCAGTACCGCGGCGACGCACCGCAGCGCCCAGAACGCGCCCCTCGCGCCCGCCCTGACGAACGCCCTCCTGCTGACCGCCCACCGCGCGTCGACCAACGCCGTGTGGCCAACCGCGGCCCCAACTTCGAGCCGCCACAACGCCCTCAGCAGCGCCGCAACCCGGCCCGCGAGGTCGCCCCTGAGGACGGCGAGCGCCTGTCCAAGCGCATGGGCGAGCTCAAGCTTGCGTCGCGCCGCGAGGCCGATGACTGGATTGCCGCCGGCTGGGTGCGCGTCAACGGCAAGGTCGCCGTGCTGGGCCAGCGCGTCGGCCCCGACGTGCAGATCGACATCGACCCCGCCGCCCGCAACCAGCAGGCCCAGCTCGTCACCGTGCTGCTGCACAAGCCCATCGGCTATGTGTCCGGCCAGGCCGAAGACGGCTATGAACCGGCCGTCGTGCTGTTCCAGCCCGAGAACCGCTGGGCGGAAGACGCCTCCGGCATCAAGCCCAACGCCGGCCACCACCGCAACCTGGCTCCCGCCGGGCGGCTGGACATCGACTCCACCGGCCTGCTCGTGCTGACGCAGGACGGCCGCATCGCCCGGGTGCTGATCGGCGACGACTCCGACGTCGAGAAGGAGTACCTCGTGCGTGTCGAGTTCGTCGGCCTGCCCGGTGCTGAAGCCGTGCCAGAGGGCACGCTGCCCAACGCGGCGCTGTCGAACAACAAACTCGCCCTGCTCAACCATGGCCTGGAGCTGGATGGCGAAGAACTCAAGCCCGCCAAGGTCAGCTGGCAGAACGAGCACCAGCTGCGCTTTGTGCTGCGCGAGGGCAAGAAGCGCCAGATCCGCCGCATGTGCGAACTGGTCGGCCTCAAGGTCGTCGGCCTGAAGCGCGTGCGCATCGGCCGCATTCCGCTGGGCCATCTGCCGGTTGGGCAGTGGCGCTATCTCGCGCCATGGGAGAAGTTCTGAACCTCGCCGCAGGAAACACAGCCACAGAGGCACAGAGCCACAGAGGAACAGCCTCTTGCTACTGAATTTCTCTGTGCCTCTGTGGCTCTTTGGCTGTGTTGGGCTGTATTGATGAGCGCGCCCTTGTCACCCATTTGCATCGCCGGCCCCACCGGTTGCGGCAAGACGGCAGCGGCTCTCGCCATCGCCGAGGTGCTGCCGGTCGAAATCATCAGCGTCGACTCGGCGCTGGTCTACCGCGGCATGGATATCGGCACCGCCAAGCCCACGGCCGCTGAGCAGGCCGCGGTGCCGCACCATCTCATCGACATCCTTGACCCGACCGAGAGCTATTCGGCCGCCGAGTTCGTGCGCGATGCCAAACGGCTTGCTGCGGAGATCAGCGCGCGTGGCAAGCTGCCGCTGCTGGTGGGCGGCACGATGCTGTACTTCAAGGCGCTGTTCGATGGCCTGTCGACGCTGCCCCAGGCCGACGCCGACCTGCGTGCCGCCATCGACGCCGAGGCGGCCGAGCGCGGCTGGCCAGCGATGCATGCGGAGCTGGCCAAGCTCGACCCTGAAACGGGCGCCCGCTTGGCGCCCAACGACAGCCAGCGCATCCAGCGCGCGCTGGAAGTCATCCGCCTGACCGGCCAGCCGCTGAGCGCCCTGCACGCCGCCTCGCGCGACGAAGGTGTGGACTGGCCGCTGTTCTCGCTGGAGCCCAGCGACCGCGCCTGGCTGCACGAGCGTCTCGCCCAGCGTTTCGACACCATGCTTGAACAGGGCCTCGTCGATGAAGTGAAGGCGCTGCAGGCCCGTGGCGACCTGAGCCTGGCCCTGCCCTCCATGCGCTGTGTCGGCTACCGCCAGGCCTGGGAAGCGCTGGACGCCAACAACTTCTCCGACCTGCGCGAGCGCGGCATCGCCGCCACGCGCCAGTTGGCCAAGCGCCAGATCACCTGGTTGCGCAGCATGCCGCAGCGCCGCGTCATCGCTTGCGACGGCGCCCAACCCATCCCCGAGCTGCTGGTCGGCTTGCAGAGGTTGCTCGCTTGATTCCCCCGCGGGCCGGCGCCGCGCGCAAGGACCCAGAATCCGGTCCATGAGTCTTCTGAGTGCGCGCCGCCTGGCGAAGTCCTACGGCGAGGTGGCCGTGTTTTCCGATGTGGATCTGGACCTGGACGCCGGCGAGATCGTCGCCCTGCTCGGCGAGTCCGGCAGCGGCAAGTCCACGTTGCTGAACTGCCTGGCCGGGCTGGACGAGGCCGACGCCGGCACCATCACGCTGGTGGGCCAGGACCTGCGGGCGCTGGACGATGAGGCCCGCTCGGCGCTGCGGCGCCGCGAGCTGGGATTCATCTTCCAGGCCTTCCATCTGCTGCCGCATCTGAACGTGGCCGACAACGTGGCCCTGCCGCTGCGCCTGCTGGGCCAGCGCGATGACGAACGGGTGCGGCAGATGCTGACGGCGGTGGAACTGGCGCCTCTGGCCGCGCGCATGCCCAGGCAGTTGTCGGGCGGGCAGTTGCAGCGCGTGGCGATCGCGCGGGCCCTGGTGCACCGCCCTCGCCTCGTGCTGGCCGATGAACCCACTGGCAACCTCGACCCGCGCCATGCCGGCGAAGTGCTGGCCCTGCTGCGCCGCTGCACGCAGGAAGCCGGTGCGGCCTGCCTGCTGGTGACGCATTCCGAGCGTGCGGCCGAGGCGGCACACCGCAGGCTTCGGCTGGATGCCAGCGGGCTGCATAGCGCATGACCCTTTGGCGCCATTTCACCTGGCCCGCCTGGCGGGACCAGCCCGGCCGCGTCGTGCTGGCCGTCATCGCCGTCATGCTGGGCGTGGCCCTGGCCTTCGGCGTACATCTGCTCAATGGCGCCGCCCTGGCCGAATTCGCGCGTGCGGCGCGCGGCGTCAACGGCCAGCCCGATCTGGTGCTGACAGCCCGCGCCGGCCCACTGACCGATGCCGACCTCGTCGATCTGCTGAACCGCCCCGAAGTCGCCGCCGCCAACCCCGTCGTCGAGGCCATGGCGCTGTGGCCGGGCCAGGTCGGCCCAGGCGGGCGGGGCCTGTCCATCCGCCTCATCGGCCTGGACCCACTGGCGCTGCTGGCCTCGGCCGCTGCCGGCCGTCCGCTGGCGGCTGAACTGACGCCCCAGGTCGAAGGTGGGCCGGCGGCGCTGCTGAGCCCCCATGTCGTCCACCTGAACGCCGCCGCCCGCAGATTGCTGCCTGGCGGCGCCACCCAGCTGGCGCTGCGCCTGCCAGGTGAAGGCACGCCGCGCGACATCGAGTTGGCGATCGGCGGGCGCGTCGCCGCCGACAACACGCCGCTGGGCGTGCTGGACATCGCCGATGCGCAAGCCCTGTTCGGCCGCGTGGGCAGCCTGGACCGCATCGACGTGCAACTCGCGCCCGGCGTGGACGCCACGGCCTGGACCGCCCGCCTGCCCGCGCGCTGGCTGGCCACGCCTCCGGCCGATACCGGCGCCCGGCTGTCCGACATGACGCGCTCCTACCGCGTCAACCTCGGCCTGCTGGCCCTGATGGCCCTGTTCACCGGCAGCTTCCTCGTCTATGCCGTGCTGTCCCTGGCCACGGCCCAGCGCCTGGCGCAATGGGCGCTGGTGGGCGTGCTCGGCGTATCGGCGCGCATGCGCTGGCGGTTGATCCTGGCCGAAGGCCTGGTCATCGGCCTCGCGGGCACGGCGCTGGGGCTGGCCCTGGGCGTCGGCCTGGCCGCGGGGGCGCTGAAGCTGATGGGCAGCGACCTGGGCTTGCACGGCGCCACCGATTCATCGGCCGAACTGCTGTTCAACCAGCCACTGCTGCTGCCGGCCCTGGTCTACGCGGCACTGGGGCTGGCGGCCACCCTGGTCGCGGCGCTGGCACCCGCACTGACGGTGCGCCGCATCGCGCCCGCGCTCGTGCTCAAGGGCCTGGGCCTGCCGGCGGCGCGCACCTTGCCCGCCTGGGCCGGCCTGGCGCTGCTGGCTGTGGGGGCGTCGCTGGCCTGGCTGCCGCCCGTCTGGGGTGACACACCGGTCGCTGCCTATGCAGCCATGTTCTTTCTGCTGATGGGCGGCCTGGCCCTGGTGCCGGCCCTGGTGCAGCTGATGACGGCGCTGCTTGCGCGCCTGCCGGCGGGCGCCCTGCTGCTGCTGGCCCGCGAACGCAGCCGCGACCAGGCGACCGAAGCGCGCCGGTCGCTGGCCGGCGTCCTGGTTGCCCTGGCCCTGGCCGTGGCCATGACGGTCATGATCGGCAGCTTCCGTGAATCCCTGATGCGCTGGCTGGACCAGGCCCTGCCGGCCGACCTCTACGTGCGCAGTGCGCTGCGGGGCGCCAACGGCATTCCCACACCGCTGCCGCCACCCCTGCTGACGGCGTTGTCGCGCCTGCCCGAAGTCGCCCGCACCTCGCCCCAGCTCACGGCCCGGCTGCGGCTGGCGTCCAGCGGCGAAACCGTGGCCCTGACTGCGCGCGACATCCGGGCCGGCGGCCTGCCCCTCGTCGAACGCTGGACGGGCGCAGCCGCGGCGGGCACCCTGGCGGTCTGGGTCAATGAGGCCGCGCGGGACCGCGACGGGCTGAAGCCGGGGCATGTCTTCCAGGGCGAGCTGGTCGACGGCGGCCGCGCGCTGAAGCTGCAGGTGCGCGGCGTCTGGCGTGACTATTCACGCCAGAACACCGCGCTGTGGATGGCGCTGGACGACTACCGCCGCGCCAGTGGCGACACCAGCACGGCCGAGCTGGCACTCTGGCTGGCACCGGGCCGGTCGCTGGAGTCGGCGCGCACCGCGGTTCGCCAGCTCGGCGGCGACAACGTCGAAATGGCCGCGGCGGGCGAGTTGCGCGCGCTGTCGCTGAGGATCTTCGACCGCAGCTTTGCCATCACCGTGTGGCTGCAGGCCGTGGCCCTGGCCGTGGGGCTGTTCGGCGTCATCGCCAGCCAGTCGGCTCAGGCACTGGCGCGCAAACGCGAGTTCGGCCTGCTGCGCCATCTCGGCCTGTCCAGGCGCCAGCTGCTGCGGCTGCTGCTCATCGAGGCCAGCCTGTCGGGCGGCGCGGGCGCGCTGGCCGGGCTGGCGCTGGGCCTGGGCCTGAGCGTGGTGCTGGTCTACGTCGTCAACCCGCAGAGCTTTCACTGGAGCATGGAGATGCATTTGCCGGTTGCGCGCCTGGCGGCCCTGGTCGGCCTGGCCTTCGCGGCGGCGGTCGGCGCGTCGCTGCTCGCCGGCCGGCGTGCCCTCGGCGCTGACGCCGTGCGCGCCGTGAGGGAGGACGCATGAAGCGGCGTGCCCTGTTGCTCGCTGCGCTGCCGCTGCAGGCCCGAGCGGCCCTGCAATTCCCATCTGACTTCGGCGCCCACCCGACCCAGGGCATCGAGTGGTGGTATTTGACGGGCCTGCTCGGCGACAGCAAGAGCGCACCGCCGCGCTTCGGCTACCAGTTGACCTTCTTCCGCCTGCCCGGCCCGGCAGCGGCCGACCATCCCAGCGGACTCGCGGCCAGGCAGTTGCTGCTCGGCCATGTCGCCTTGTCCGACCTGGGTGCGAAGAAGCAACGCCACAGCCAACGGTTGCTGCGCGGCCTACCAGGCGCGGTGCAGGCCATGGAGGGTGACAGCGACGTCAAGCTGCGCGACTGGACGCTCAAGCGCAGCGGCGACGGCTATCGCGCCGCCTTCAACGGCCCGGGCTTCGCGCTGGCGCTGAACCTGTCCACGCCCGACGCGCCACTGCTGCAGGGCGAGGCCGGCCTGTCCCGCAAGGGGCCCGATCCCGCGCAGTTCAGCCGCTACTACTCGCGCCCCCAGCTCGCCACCGAGGCCATGCTGACCCTGGACGGCCAACGCCAGCGCCTCACCGGCCGCGCCTGGCTGGACCATGAATGGAGCGACAGCCTGCTGGGCCAGGCGCAGGGTTGGGACTGGCTGGGCATCAACCTCGATGATGGACGCGCGCTGACCCTCTTCCAGCTGCGCCGCAAGGACGGCAGCCGGGACTGGGCCGGCGGCAGCCTGCGCAGCCCCGGCCAGCCCGACCGCAGCTTCACGCCCCAGGAGGTCGAGATGACGCCGCTGCGGCACTGGACCAGCCCCGCCACGGGCGCACGCTACCCGGTCGAGTGGCGGCTGAAGAGCCCAGCTGGCGACATGCTGCTGAGCACCTACTTCGACGCCCAGGAGATCGACGCGCGAAACAGCAGCGGCCTCGTCTATTGGGAAGGTGTCGCCCAGTTGTTCGACCGCGAAAAACGGCCACTCGGCGCCGGCTACCTGGAGTTGACCGGCTACGCAGGGCGACTGCCGTTGCCGTGACCCACAATGCGCGCCGAATGCAGCCACGGCAACCCACTCGCCCGACCTTTGGCTGGGACAACCCGGCGCAGCCATGCGCTGCAACTGCTCTGCCACCAGGACCTTGACGACGCGATGCTGGCCCGCGCCTGCGCCGTGCTGACTGAAAAGCTGTAACCCCATGAGTTCCACGACCGAACGCCCCGCGTCCAAGCAGGCCCGCTCCTTGAGCGGCCTGGTGCCCTTCCTGCGCCCCTACCGCGGCCGCATCGCGCTGGCCTTTGCAGCCCTGTTGCTGTCTGCCATGGCCACGCTGGCCTTCCCGCTGGCGCTGCGCGGCCTCATCGACGCCGGCTTCGAGGCCGCCAACCCCGGCGAGAAGCTGATGGCGTTGCGCGAGCATTTCCTCGCGATGTTCGCCGTCGGCGCCGCACTGGGGCTGTTCTCGGCGTCGCGCTTCTACATGGTCACCTGGCTGGGCGAGCGCGTGACGGCCGACATGCGCAACGCCGTCTACACCCATGTGCTGCGACAGAGCCCTGAGTTCTTCGAGACGACGCAGACCGGCGAGGTGCTCTCCCGCATCACGACGGACACCACCGTCGTGCAGACCGTCGTCGGCTCCAGCCTGTCCATGGGACTGCGCAACATGGTCATGGGCATCGGCGCGCTGGTCATGCTCATCGTCACCAATCCCTATGTGATGGGTCAGGTGCTGGGCATCCTGGTGCTGGTCGTGGCGCCGGCGCTCTACTTCGGCCGCCGCGTGCGCAAGCTCTCGCGCGCCAGCCAGGACCGTGTGGCTGACACCTCGGCCATCGCCGCCGAGGTGCTGAATGCCGTCACCGTCGTGCAGAGCTACACCCAGGAGGCCGCCGAAGCCAAGCGCTTCTCCGCTGCCAGCGAGGCCGCCTTCGACACGGCGCGCAAGCGCACACGCATCCGCAGCTTCATGGTCGCCTTCATCATCACGGCCGTCTTCGGCGCCATGCTGTGGGGCCTCTACCAGGGCACGCAGGCCGTCATCGCCGGCAAGATCTCGGCCGGCCACCTGGGCCAGACCGTCGTCTACGTGACCCTGCTGGTCAGCAGCGTGGCCGTGCTGGCCGAAGTCTGGGGCGACGTGCTGCGCGCGGCGGGTGCAACGGAGCGCCTCATCGAACTGATGGAGGCGCGGTCACCAGTGGCCGAGCCCGCTGCGCCGAAGGCCTTGACGGCCGCGCAGGGCGGCAGTCGTGTCGAGTTCGACGCCATCACCTTCAACTACCCCTCACGGCCCGCCACGGCGGCGCTGGACCGGCTCAGCCTGAACATCGCGCCCGGCGAGACCGTCGCCCTGGTCGGCCCCAGCGGCGCCGGCAAGAGCACGGTGCTGCAACTGCTGCTGCGCTTTTACGACCCGCAGTCCGGCTCGATCCGGCTCAACGGCGTCGAGACCCGCGAACTGAGCCTCAAGGATCTGCGCGCCAACATCGGCCTGGTGCCGCAGGACAGCGTCATCTTCTCGACCTCGGCGATGGAGAACATCCGCTACGGCCGCCCAAGCGCGACGGACGACGAAGTCATCGCCGCAGCCAAGGCTGCCTTTGCCGACGACTTCA
Organism: Roseateles sp. P5_E4; assembly: GCF_054049255.1. NCBI lineage: Bacteria > Pseudomonadati > Pseudomonadota > Betaproteobacteria > Burkholderiales > Sphaerotilaceae > Roseateles > Roseateles sp. P5_E4. The sequence continues at coordinate 29,151 of NZ_JBFUMS010000011.1, forward strand.
TCCGCGCCTTGCCCGAGGGCTATGCCAGCTTCCTCGGCGAGCGCGGCGTGCGCCTGTCCGGCGGCCAGCGCCAGCGCATCAGCATCGCCCGTGCCATGCTGAAGAACCCACCGCTGCTGCTGCTTGACGAAGCGACGAGCGCGCTGGACGCCGAAAGCGAACGCGTCGTGCAGGCCGCGCTGGAAGCGGCCATGCAGCACCGCACGACGCTGGTCATCGCCCACCGCCTGGCCACCATCCAGAAGGCTGATCGCATCGTCGTGCTGGACGCCGGGCGCATCGTCGACATCGGCCGGCATGACGAGCTGGTGGCCCGCGGCGGGCTGTATGCGAAGTTGGCGGCGATGCAGTTTGGGCTGAAGGCCGACGCGCAAGCCGCTGCTTGAACGGCAGGTCCTGGGAGCGGGACGCCCCCCGTCCTGCGCCATGCGCATGGCCGGGCCTTAGAACGAACCTTCCCGCATGAAAAAACTCGCCCTTGCATTGATCCCCTCACTGCTGCCCATCGCCATCGCGGCCCAGACGCTGGTCTATGTCGGCACCGACACCGGCGGCGAGAGCAAAGGCATCTACGTCTCCACCCTTGACGAGATCACCGGCGCGCTGTCCCCGCCGCTGCTGGCCGCCGCCATCGGCAACCCGGGCTTCCTCGCCACGCACCCGAGCAAGCCCTTGGTCTACTCGGTCGCCGCCGGCCGCGCCGCGGATGGGTCCTGGAAAGAGGAAGTTGCCGCGTTCACCGTGCAGGACGACGGCCGCCTGGTGCTGCTCAACACCCGGCCCTCGGGCGGCAACGGCCCTTGCCACATCTCCGTCGATGCCGGTGGGCGCGTGCTGCTGCTGGCCAACTACAACGGGGGCAACGTCGTGTCCTACCCCATCCAGGGCGACGGCAGCCTGGGGCCGGCGGCTTCCACGGTTCAGCATGAGGGCGCCAGCGTCAACCCACAGCGCCAGCAGCAACCCCACCCGCACGGCATCTACCCCGGCCCGACCCAGACCCGCGCCTATGTGCCCGACCTGGGGCTGGACAAGGTCATGATCTACCGGTTGGACGTGGCCAGCGGCCGGCTCTCGCCCAACGCCCCTGCCCATGCCGCCACCGAGGCCGGAGGCGGCCCGCGCCACCTCGCCTTCCATCCGAATGGCCGCTACGCCTACGTGAACCTGGAGCTGACCTCCCGCGTGGCCGCCTACCGCGTGGATGCGGTGACCGGCGCGATGGAGGGCTTTCAAGTGCTGTCCAGCCTGCCGCCCGGCACCAAGGCCGAAGGCAACAGCACCGCCGAGATTCTGGTCCACCCAGGCGGCCGGTTCCTCTACGTGTCCAACCGCGGACACGACAGCATCGCGATGTTCGAGATCGACCCGCAGGACGGTTCGCTGCGCTTCATCGAGGCGACGAGCACCGGCGGGCACATGCCGCGCAGTTTTGGCATCGTGCCGGGCGGGCGCTTTCTGGTGGCGGCCAATCATGACAGCGGCAACGTCACCGTTTTTCGCATGAATCCCGAGCACGGCACGCTGTCACGCGTTGGCGGCGAGGTAGCGATTGACCAGCCTGCGTACGTTCGCTTCTTGCGGCGCTAGACGATAGGCATCGCGGCGGCCAAGGCCCCCCAGGGCTATGCCAACCTCCTTGGCGAGGGCAGCGAGCGCCTGTCTGGCGGCCAGCGCCAGCGCTTCAGCATCGCTCGTGCGATGCTGAAGAACCCGCCGCATTGGGCGCCACGAAGAGCTGGTGGCTCGCGGCGGGCTGTATGCGAAGCTGGCGGCGATGAAGTTGGGTTTGGTCACGAACGCAGGAGCGGCCCGAGCTACTCCGGCAGCCGCCGCATCCAGCGCGACATGTGGCTCTGGTGGGCGAAGCCGGCCATCAACGCGATCTCACTGAGCGCCCCCGCCCGCTGCTGCACCAGTTGCCGGGCACGCTCGACACGCCGCGACACCACGTAGCGATGCACCGGCATGCCGACGCCGCTGCGAAACAGCCGCTGCAGGCTCCACGGACTGACGCCCGCCACCCGCGCCAGGCTGGGCAGCGACAGCGGTCGTTCGAGATTCGCCTCGATGTAGTCCTGCACGCGCTGCAGGGCCGGGGCTGCGGGCGCCTCCGGCGATGACGGCGCGCGCAGCAGCACCGCCGTGGCAACCGACTGCACAAGGCCGTTGCGGAAGTGCTCGCCAAAGGGAGCGTCGGATTGCAGGTCCTGGGCCAGCGCATAGAGCAGCCCCTGCAGGCGCGGCTCGCGCGCCATGTGGACCATGCCGACTTCGACATGCCGGCTGCCCAGGCCCAGCTCGTCCGCCATCCGCTCCAGCCGGGACGGGGCGATCAACACCTCCAGGCTGTTGAAGTCGGACTGGGCCTCAAACCCGTCGGCGGCCCCAGCCGGCACGATGTCCACGTCGCCGCGCGTGCGCAGGAAGGGCAGCCCCGTGCGCAGACAGGCCGTCTTGGTGCTGGCACTGAGATGGAGGACGACGCGGTGGTGGTCCAGCGGCGTGGCGAGCGCCCGACCCGCACGTTCGTGCCGCGACCGCAACGCCATCCCGCTCCGGCTGATCAACTCTGAATGCATGGCGGCAATCTAGCGGGCCGGCCAAATCCCCAGCCGCCGAGGGGCCGTGCCCGAATGTGCCGTTCGCTGCTCTTTTCGTGCGCGACAGGGCATGCCCACAGCCCCTACAAACTCGGCATGAACAACATCCTTGTCATCGGCGCGGGCCCCACGGGCTCGAACACTGCGGCCCTCCTTGCGTCGAAGGGCCATCACGTCACGCTGGTCAGCCGGCGCGGAACGCCTGCCTCCCATCCGGGCGTGAGGCACGCCGCGGCGGACGTCAACGACCCGCAGGCCATGCGCGAACTCGCCGCGGGCGTCGACACCCTCATCAACTGCGCGATGCCGGCCTACGACCGCTGGCCCGAGGAATTCCCGCCGATCGGGAGCGCCGCGCTGTCGGTGGCGGCGGCCGTGGGCGCCCGGCTCGTGACCCTGAGCAACGTCTACGGCTACGGCCCTGTCGAAGGACCGCTGCGCGAGAACCATGCGCTGGCGCCCCATACCGTCAAGGGGCGGGTGCGCGCCGGCATGTGGGACCTGGCCCGGCGCAGCGGCGTGCCGGTGGCCGAGGTCCGCGCGAGCGACTTCCTGGGCCACGCGTCGGTGGGCTACTTCAACCTCTTCGTGCTACCGGCGCTGCTGAAGGGTGAGGAGAGTGTCTTTCCTGGCGACCTCGACGCCGCGCACAGCTGGAGCTTCACGCTGGACGTCGCGGCCACGCTGGCCGCGGCGGCGACATCGCAGCAGTCCTGGGGCCGGGCCTGGCATGTACCGTCCTGCACGGCCTCGGTGCGCGAGCTGGCCAACGCCACCGCCCGCCTGGCGAAGCTGGGCGCACCCAGGCTGCGGCGCATGACGGCCGAGGAGCTGCGGCAGGCGGCCGAGGCTGACACCATGATGGCGGAGGTGGCCGAGATGGTCTACCTGTTCGAGCGCCCGTTCCTGCTGGATGCCAGCGAGACGCAACGCCTGCTGGGCGTGTCAGCCACGCCGCTGGAGCAGGTGCTGGCTGACAACCTGGGGCCCTGCTAGACCAGGCGCCTGCGGAGACAATAGGGGCATGAGCACCCCGCCCCGTCCTCCGCAGCAATACGAAGATTTCATGCGCCATGTGTTCGAGCATGGCGTGCAGAAAAGCGATCGCACCGGCACCGGCACGCGCAGCGTGTTCGGCCACCAGATGCGCTTCGACCTGGCCCTGGGCTTCCCGCTGGTGACGACCAAGAAGGTGCACCTGAAGTCCATCGTGCTGGAGCTGCTGTGGTTCCTGCGCGGCGACAGCAACGCCCGCTGGCTGCAGGAACGCGGCGTGACGATCTGGAACGAGTGGGCGCGCGAGGATGGCGACCTCGGGCCGGTCTACGGCGTGCAGTGGCGCTCCTGGCCGACGCCGGACGGTGGCCACATCGACCAGATCGCCGAGGTCGTGAAGCAGCTGAAAACCAACCCGGACTCACGCCGCATCATCGTCAGTGCCTGGAACGTGGCCGAGCTTTCGAAGATGGCACTGATGCCCTGCCACGCCTTCTTCCAGTTCTACGTGGCGGACGGGAAACTGAGCTGCCAGCTCTACCAGCGCAGCGCCGACATCTTCCTGGGCGTGCCCTTCAATATTGCGTCCTACGCACTGCTGACGATGATGCTGGCCCAGCAGTGCGACCTGCAGCTCGGCGACTTCATCTGGACCGGCGGCGACTGCCACATCTACGACAACCACGTCGAGCAGGTGCAGACCCAGCTCGCCCGCGAGCCGCGGCCCTACCCGACCATGACGATCAAGCGCCGGCCGGCGAGCATCTTCGACTACGAGTACGAGGACTTCGAGCTGAGCGGCTACGACCCGCATCCGGCGATCAAGGCGCCGGTGGCGGTATGAGCAAGATCACGTTGGTGGCAGCCGTTGCGAAAGACGGCGCGATCGGGCGCAACAACGCGCTGCTCTGGCACCTCCCCGAAGACATGGTGCATTTCAAGGCGCTGACCCTGGGCAAGCCCGTCGTCATGGGCCGCAAAACCTGGGACTCGATACCCGCGAAGTTCCGCCCGCTCCCGGGCCGCCGCAATCTCGTCATCAGCCGTTCGGGGGCCGAACTGCCCGGTGCCGAGGTGTTTGCGAGCCTGAATGCCGCGCTGGCCGCCTGCCAGGACGCGCCCGAGGCCTGCGTCATCGGCGGCGGCGAGATCTACGCGCTGGCCTTGCCGCTGGCTGACAAGCTGGCGCTGACCGAGGTGGATGCCGTCTTCCCGGATGCGGACCGGCATTTCCCGGCCTGGCCGCGAGACCAATTCATCGAAGACCGACGCGAGCCGCACGCCGGCGCCAACGGTCTTCGTTTCGATTTTGTTGACTACGTTCTCAAGGAGTAACCCCATGTCCGGACACGGCTTCCACGTCCACGGCCCGCACGAGCACGAGCTGGAGCATGCGGCCCAGCACGATGCCAAGGGCTTTGCCGGCCAATTGGCCGTCATCACCGCCATCCTGGCCACCCTCGGGGCCGGCTTCTCCTACATGGGCGGTGCGACGCAGGCCAATGCCGGCATCCTGAAGAACGACGCGGCCATCAAGAAGACCGAGGCCAGCAACCAGTGGAACTACTACCAGGCCAAGAGCAGCAAGCAGAGCCTGTCTGAACTGGCGCTGGAGCTGACGACCAGCGAGGAGCAGAAGGCCAAGTACAAGGACAAGGTCGCCCGCTACGAGAAGGAAAAGGCCGACATCAAGCTGGCGGCCGAGGCGCTGGAAGCCGAGTCCAAGCACTTCGACGAGAAAAGCGAGGCGCAGCTGCACATGCATCACCGCTGGGCCCAGGCGACGACGGCGCTGCAGGTATCCATCGCGCTGGCCGCCATCGCGCTGCTGACCAAGCGCCGCTGGATGGAATGGGCCACCATCGCCGCGGGCGGCATCGGCATCGTGCTGGGCGGGCTGGCTGCCGCGCACATCTGACGCCTGCCCGGGCCTAGGATGCCGGCCCATGCTCCACCGCATCGACGAAGAGATCACCTTCCGCAAGCTCGAGATCCTGCTGGCCTTCATGGAGAGCGGCAACCTCGCGCGGGCGGCGGAGCGGCTGGGCATCAGCGCGGTCAGCGTGCACCGGGCACTGCATTCGCTGGAGACGGGCACGCGCTGCAGCTTGTTCCGGCTGGAGGGCCGCAACCTGCAGCCCAATGACGCGGCCCACGCGCTGGCCGACGTGGCCCGCGAGGTGCTGCAGGCGATGGCTCACGGCATCCGCGCCACGCGCGAGATCGCCGGCTACGCGGCCGACCGCATCCGCATCGGTTCGCTGTACTCGCTGACCAGCGGCACCGTGCCGGCCCTCATCATGGCGCTGCGCCTGCGCAAGCCCGACATCCAGACCGAGCTGGTGCTGGGCTCCAACAGCGACCTGCTGCGCAAGCTGCGTGACGGCGCCGTGGACGCGACGGTGATGGGCTTTCCCGAGGGCGCGGCCGACGTCGAATCGCAGCTGCTGTTCGAGGACGAGATCTTCTTCGCCGCACCCGCCGACTCGGCCTACGCCCGCCAGACCGAGGTGGACCTGGGTGCCTGCGCGGACGAGCGTTTCGTGTCGCTGAACGAAGGCTATGTGACGCGCGACCGCTTCGTCGAAGCCTTCCAGGTGGCGGGCTTCGAGCCCAACGTCGTCATGACCACCAGCGACATCTTCTCGCTGATGAACCTGGTGGGCGGCGGCATCGGCTGCACGCTGCTGCCCGGGCGCGTGCGCGGCGTGCTGCCGCGCAGCGTCTGCCTCGTGCCGCTGGCGGCGCGCTATCAGATGCGGCAGAAGATCAGCGTCGTCTTCCTGCGCACGCGGGAGCGTGACCCCAACCTGCTGTCGCTGCTGGCCGCCTGCCGCAGCCACACGGCGGAACTGGAAGCCAACCTCCCGCCGCCGTTGACGCCGGGGCACGGTGGGTAGGGACTACCGCCCACCGAGACGGCACGCTTCTCAAGAACCTTCGGTCAATCGACCAGCGCCTGCAGCGCCTTCAGGTCGAGCTGCTGCAGCACGCGCTGCATCGGTTCGGTGAAGATGTCGCCGCCATTCACGGCCACCTTCAGCATCTGCGGCCGGCCGGGATGGTTGCGGTCCCAGGGGAAATCCGGGTCGGGCTTGACCAGGCGCGGGTAGCGGTCCAGCGGCACGGCGGCGTCGTGCAGCCCGTTCAAGCCCAGCAGCGCAGGCGCGGCCAGTTGCTGCGGCGACAGGCCGGCGCGCCAGGCCTCGACGCGGCGAAGCATGGTCTGCAGCGGGTTGGCGTCGACACCGGCGGCTGCCTTGCGGCGGGCCGCGCGAGCGTCGGCTTCGCGGGTGGCGCGCAGTTGGTCGCGCAACTCGACAGTCATCTTCTCGGCCGCGGCCGGGTCCACCTTGCGCAGGCCGGCGGTCACCTTCTGCACCTGGGATTCGTCAAAGGCCTCGCGCGCGGCAGTGTCGCCCTCGGCCGGCAGGCCCGCGCGGGCGCTGCTGTCCTCCTGCATGCGGCGCTTCAGGTCGCGCAGCGTGAAGTCCACGTACTCGGCGGTGGTCACCGCCACCCAAGGCAGGCGGCCACCGCGCGTGAACACCAGCTGATGGCCGCCGTACAGCGTGTAGCTGTTGAGTTGCCCGGTGGCGGGCAGCTCTCGCCAGGCCTGCAGCTGTTCGTCGCGCAACTCGGCATGGGGCGACTCGAAGAAGCTGGTGGGCGCGTTGATGGCCACCACCACCGCGGCCATCGGCCCGAGACGGTTGGCCTTGGGGTTGACGTCGCAGCGGCCGGGCAGCCACATGCTTTCGCGGTGGTCGCGCAGCAGCAGGCTGCCGCTGCGCGCGGGTGCGTCCCATTGGCCACCCACCTGCCAGCTGCTGCGCAGCCGCGTGCGCGGCAGCTCGTGCAGTTCCCGCTGGGCATGGAGGATCGCGTTGACCCGTTGCAGCGCCTGCCGCATTGGGGCGACGGCGGGGTCGGCGACGCGGCGCTGGTCCGCCGTGGTGGGGTGCTCCGCATCCACCCAGCAGTCGATGGCAGCGGCGGCGGGCTGCGGCACGGCCAGCAGCGCCAACGTGCTCATCGCGGCAGCAGCGCGCGGCAAGGTGTCGTTCAGGAACAGGCGCAGGGCCTTGGTGACTGGCATCTGAAGGTCGAAGCGGAATGAGGGATTCATGGTCGACGGATGGCGATAGCGAGGCGCCAGTGTTGCGACCCGCCAGGGCGCTGTCATCGCTCTGAAGAGCCATCGCGGCCGTGGCATGCATGGCTCTCCGATGACTGCCGCCATGGCCTGTCGGGCGGATGGCAGCCGCGCACCCGGTCGGCACAGTGCCGCCACCCCAATCGACCGGAGTCCACATGACCACCACTGCTTCCCGTTTCCCCCTCTCCCTGCTGATCGCCGCTGCGTTGACCGCCTGTGGCGGTGGCGGCACCGATGCCGCCACCGGCAGCCCGGCCCCCACGCCGCAAACGCCACAAACGCCGACGCCCACCACGCCGCCGCCCACCGCAGCAGGGTTCAGTTTCACGCTGGACACGGGCAAGGCCATCGTCTGGCAGGGCCAGCAGGCCAGCGTCGCCGTCGCCGTGCAGCGCGATGCCGGCTTCACGGACGCCATCCAGTTCAGCGCCGAAGGCATGCCCGCCGGTGCAACGACCGCAGCGCTCAGCGTGCCCGCCGGCAGCAACGCCGGCACGCTGACGCTGCAGGCCGCCACCACGGCACCGCACTCGCTGCCGACCAGCGTCACGATCAAGGGCGCTGGCGGCACGGCCAACGCCAGCAAGCCCCTGACGGTGACGGTGCGCGGCCAGGCGGGTGACATCGACACCAGCTTCGGTGGCGGCACGCTGGTGACGCCGGGCGGCATCACCGACGACTACGTGCGCGGCGTGACGGTGCAGGCCGACGGCAAGGCCGTCGTGGCCGGCTTCGGCGTCTTCGGCTCCACCACCGGCACCGACTTCATGGTGGTGCGCCACCTGCGCGACGGCGGCCTGGACCCGAGCTTCGGCAACGGCGGCAAGGTCAGCACCGCGTTCAACAACGGTGGCCGCAGCGATGAGGCCCAGGCCGTGGCCGTGCAGGCCGACGGCAAGATCCTCGTCGCCGGCAGCAGCGACCAGGGCGCCAGCGGCTATGACTTCGCGCTGGCCCGCTACAACGCCGACGGCACGCTGGACACGACCTTCGGCAGCGGCGGCCGCGTGACGACCTCCTTCGGCAACGGCGCCGACAAGGCCTACGCCCTGCTGCTGCAGCCCGACGGCAAGATCGTGCTTGGCGGCGACAGCAGCCAGGGCGCCAACGGCAGCGACTTCGCCCTGGCCCGCTACAACGCCGACGGCAGCCTCGATGCCAGCTTCGGCAACGGTGGCAAGGTGCTGACCGCCATCGGCAGCGACGGCGCGCGCGAAACCATCTACGCGCTGGCGCTGCAGACGGCCGCAGGCGTGTCCCGCATCGTCGCCGCCGGCGGCGAGGGCGACTTCATCGCCGCCGCCTACCGCGCCGACGGCGCGCTGGACGCCGGCTTCGGCACCGCGGGCATCGTGCGCAGCCTGTTTGGCAGCGTGACCGGCGCGGCGCGCGGCGTCGTCGTCACGGCCGACAGCAAGCTCGTGCTGGCCGGCCACCGCGACCATGATTTCGCCGCCGTGCGCCTGCTGCCCAACGGCGGCATGGATGCCAGCTTCGGCACAGGGGGCCGTGCCGTCGTCGCGGTCAGCGCCGACAACTGGGACGAAGCCACCGCCCTCGTGCAGCAGGCCGATGGCCGGCTGCTGCTCGGCGGCTGGATGTACACCGGCAACAGCTCCAGCGCCGACACCGTGCTGCTGCGGCTGAACAGCGACGGCAGCCGCGACACCGGTTTCTCCCCCAACGGCGTCCGCGTCACCGCGGTGGCCAGCGGCGTGCGCACCGACTCAGGCCGCGCCCTGGCCCTGCAGCCCGACGAACGCGTGCCCACGGTGCGCGTGCTTCAAGCCGGCGAGGCCGGCGGCAACAGCGACCTTGACATCGTGCTGATGCGCCACTGGCTCTGAGCCCCCGACGCGCCGCCGCAAACTTCCTGGAGCCCTCATGTTCTCGTCTCGACGCCTGGCACCCCTGTGTGCCGCCCTGTTCATCCTCGCCGGCTGCGGCGGTGGTTCCGACCCGGCCACGCCCGGAAATCCGGGCACGCCCACCATCCCGCCCACGCCGTCCACACCGACCCCCAGCGTGCAGATGTCGGCGCTGTCCGGCTCGGCGCAGCACACCACCCTCGCCTGGAGCGGCGGCAATGCAGGCACAGCCTGGCGCCTGGAACGCCGCCGCGAGGATGGTGGCGAGTACGCCCTCGTTGCCGAGGTGGACAGCGGCGCGGGGCTCTGGCTGGACAGCGGGCTCGGTGCCGACACCGGCTACACCTACCGCCTCAGCCGCACTGACGGCAGCGTGCTGGCCACGGCCACGGCCCGCACCGGCAGCGAGGCCGTGCTGACGACCGCGGCCCCCGCGGCCGTGGGCGCGGGCATCCCGCTGCCCTTCACGCCCACCACGAGCAGCCTGCGCCTGGCGGACGGCAGCCTGCAGCTCGACCTCCCCGCCGGCAGCCTGAGCCAAGTCGGCACCGCGACGCTGCAGCCCGTCACCAATCCGCTGGCCGACGGCGCCGGCCCGGGGCTGAGCCTCAGCCTGCCCGAGCGCCCGGCCCGCACGCTGACGCTGTCGATGCGTTACGGCGCCGATGAGGATGTCGACGAGGTGCTGCAGGACCGCATCGCGCTGCGCCAGGCCGACGGCAGCTGGTGGCTGCTGCCGTTGGCTGCCCATGACGAGGGCCAGCGCCTGTTGCAGGTCAGCCTGCCGCCCAGCCTGTGGGTGGAGGAGCAACCGGCCGCGTCTGCGCAAATGGCCCGTGCGGCGGCCACCACGGTGCGCGGCGTGAAAGGCCAGTTCGTGCGCGTCAAGGCGCACAAGCTGCTGCCCGCCTCGGCCAGCGTGCGCGTCCTGGGCAGCCAGCGCTTCGTGCCCGTCAGCATCTATGTGGTACGCCAGGGTCAGGGTTGCGAAGCGCAGGCGGCCGAGGAGTTCTGCCTGCCCACACCGGTGCTGCGCGACGTGCAGGTTCCGGTGCTGAACACCAAGGCCGGCTTCCAGCGCCAGTGGACGCTGGAAGGCAGCACCACGCCCGCCGCCACCCTGGGCACGCTGGCCCTTGAGCCCCAGGCCGGCATCGTCTACACCGCGCCCGCCCAGGCGCCCGCCACCAATCCGCTCACGCTGCGTTTCCAGAGCGTCAACAACAGCAACGGGCGCCGCCTGGCGCTGAGCGCGAAGATCCGCGTCACCGAAGATGCCTGGGTCGGCAAACTGGAGGCCTTCGTCGGCGATCTCGGGGCGGGCCACAAGTACAACCTCGACACGCGTTGGACCCTTGATGCCGCGCTGAGCACCGCGACCCGCCGCGTCTACCACCCCACCGGCAATGCCGAGCACCTCTACACGGTGGTGGATCCAGTCTGCCAGCACACGGTCACGCCCACGCACATCCCGCTGGCGCAGGCCCAGGCCACCGGCCAGCTCATCGTCGATGAATCCACCAGCCCGGCGCGCTACAAGCTGGACCTGGCCACGCTGTGGAATTCGACGATGACCGTCAGCTGCCCGACCGGCAGCACCAGCGCGCCGACCAAAGCCGGGCATGTGTGGACCGCCGAGGGCGTCGTCACGCAAGGCCGCATCGCGGGCTCCGACAACGGTCTGGGCGAGCGCAGTTGGGCACTGGGGCGCCCGCAGTGAAATCGTTCGTCGCGTTCAGGGTTTACCCAGAATCGTTGCGGTCGGCGTAAACGTCGGCCGGCGAGGTTGATTGATCGTCCCGAGGGCCGCTCCCACACTGCGGCCGCATACCGCCACTGAATGGCGGACCTGGAGACATCAAGTGACCCTCAATCGACGTCAATGGCTCGGCAGCACCGCCGGCACCGCCGCCTCCCTCTGGCTGCCCAGCGCCCACGCCCAGGCGGGCGCGCTGAAGATCTCGCACCAGTTCCCCAGCGGCACGCTCACCGAGGGCGACTTCCGCGACCGCTTGTGCCGCAAGTTCGCCGCCGAGGTGGAGAAGCGCAGCAGCGGCGCATTGAAGGCCTCGGTCTACCCAGGCTCGTCGCTGATGAAGACCAATGCCCAGTTCTCGGCCCTGCGCAAGGGCGCGCTGGACATGAGCCTGGTGCCGCTGTCCTATGCCGGCGGCGAGGTGGCCGAGACCAATGCCGGGCTGATGCCGGCCCTGGTGCCCAGCTACGAGCAGGGCGCGGCGTGGAAGACGGCGGAGGTGGGCAAGCTGTTGTCCAAGGTGCTGGACGACAAGGGCGTGCTCATCGTCAGCTGGGTCTGGCAGGCCGGCGGTGTGGCCAGCCGCGCGCGGCCGCTGGTGACGCCGGACGATGCCAAGGGCCTGAAGGTGCGCGGTGGCAGCCGCGAGATGGACATGATGCTGAAGCAGGCCGGCGCCTCGGTCATCACCTTGCCGTCCAACGAGATCTACGCCGCCATGCAGACCGGCGCCATGGACGCGGCCATGACCTCGTCCACCAGCTTCATCTCCTTCAAGCTCGAGGAGATCGCCAAGCACCTGACCTCGGGCCGCCAGCGCACTTACTGGTTCATGTTCGAGCCGCTGATGATCTCCAAGGAGGTCTTCAACAAGCTGCCCAAGGCCCAGCAGGACATCGTCATGGCCGTCGGCGCCGAGATGGAAGTCTTTGCGCGCGACGCCGCCAAGGCCGATGACCAGGCTGCGGCTGCGATCTACGCCAAGGCCGGCGCCAAGGTCTACGACATGGACGAGCCGACGTTGAAGAAGTGGCAGGCCATCGCACGCGACACCGCGTGGAAGGACTTCGGCGAGAAGAACGAATCCTGCGCCGCCATCCTCAAGGCCGCGCAGAAGCTGCTCTGAGGCCGCCATGAGCCACGGTTTTGAATTGCAGCCGGCGGCGGTGGCCGGCATCGACCCCGACACGCCCGCCCTGCTGCGCCCCATCGCGCGCGGCCTGAACTTCATCAACCACGCCATGGTCGTGCTCGGCATGCTGGCCCTGCTGGTGGCCTCCTGCGTGCTGACCTACAGCGTCGTGTCGCGCTATGTGATGAAGGCTTCGACCGACTGGCAGGACGAGGCAGCCGTGTTCTGCCTGGTCGGCGCCACCTTCCTGTGCGGCGCCTTCGTGCAGTCGCTGCGCGGCCACGTCGGCATCGAGGCCATCGCCGGCCTGCTGCCCCGCGCCGTGAACCGCCTGCGCCTGATGCTCGTGGACCTGATGGGCACCGCCTTCTGCGCCTTCTTCGCCTGGAAGTCGTGGACGCTGTTCCACGAGGCCTGGGTCGACGGCCAGACCACCTCGTCTTCCTGGGCCCCGCCGCTGTCGATTCCCTACGGCCTGATGTCCGTGGGCATGACGCTGCTGAGCCTGCAGCTGCTGGTGCAGCTCACGGCGCGCGTGAACGGCCTCTTCAAATCCAATTCAGGAGTCGCAGCATGAGCATGCTCGTCCTCGGCTCGCTGTTCGGCGTCGTCACGCTGCTGTTCATGTTCTCGGGCGCGCCGATCGCGTTCGCGCTCGGCAGCGTCGCGGTGCTGTTCATGGCCATCTTTATGCCGGCCTCGGCGCTGGACACGGTCACGCAGAACGTCTACGAGGAGATGGCCAGCATCACGCTGCTGTCCATTCCCCTCTTCATCTTGAAAGGCGCGGCCATCGGCAAATCGCGCGCGGGCCAGGACCTGTACGCCGCCATGCACGTGTGGATGGGCCGCATCCCCGGCGGCCTGGGTATTGCCAATGTGTTCGCCTGCGCGCTGTTCGCGGCCATGGCCGGCTCCAGCCCGGCCACCTGCTCGGCCATCGGCAGCGCCGGCATCCCGGAGATGCGCAAGCGCGGCTACTCGCCCGGCTTTGCGGCCGGCATCATCGCTGCCGGCGGCACCCTGGGCATCCTGCTGCCGCCGTCCATCACGATGATCCTGTACGCAGTGGCGGCCGAGCAGTCGCTGGGCCGGCTGTTCCTGGCCGGCATCATGCCGGGCGTGCTGCTGGTGGCGCTGTTCGCCGGCTACGCGGCGCTGCGCTACCGCAAGGAGTACGCGCTGGCCGAGGCCGAATACAAGCGCACCGGTGCCGCCTCGGCGCTGCTGGCCAACGAGACCTTCACCAACCGCCAGAAGTTCGAGATGCTGCCGCGCGTCGTGCCCTTCGTGCTGCTGCTGATCGGCGTCATGGTGGCGCTGTATGGCGGCTTCGCGACGCCGTCGGAAACCGCCGGCCTGGGTGCCCTGCTGGCGCTGGCGCTGATCGCCGTCATCTACGGCGTGTGGCGGCCCAAGGACGTGGCGCCCATCCTCCAGTCGACGCTGAAGGAGTCGACCATGCTGATGCTCATCATCGGCATGTCGCTGCTGTTCTCCTACGTGATGAGCTATCTGCACATCAGCCAGTCGGCCGCCGAGTGGATCGTCGGCATGCAGCTGTCCAAGTGGGTGCTGCTGGCCGCGGTGCTGCTGATGGTCATCCTGCTGGGCTTCTTCCTACCGCCGGTCAGCATCATCCTGATGACGGCACCCATCATCCTGCCGCCGCTGAAGGCCGCCGGCTTCGACCTGATCTGGTTCGGCATCCTGATGACCATCGTCATGGAGACCGGCCTCATCCACCCGCCGGTGGGGCTGAACATCTTCGTTATCAAGAACATCGCACCCGACATCGACCTGCGCGACATCATCTGGGGCGTGTTGCCCTTCGTCGTGCTGATGCTGCTGGCGGTGCTGCTGATCTGCATCTTCCCGGGCATCGCGACGGCCCTGCCCGACGCGGTCATGGGCGTCGCCGCCAAGGCGCATTGAGGAGCCGGCCATGAATGCTCCCGCCTGGAACCTGCGCGACCGCCAGCGCCGCGAGCGCCTCTCCCGGGCGGCCGAAATCACCGGCGTACAGGGCCGGCGCGTGGCGACCGACGCCATCGTGCCGCTGCTGGAGGCCGTGCTGCAGCCCGGCGACCGCGTCTGCCTGGAAGGCAATAACCAGAAGCAGGCCGACTTCCTCGCCCAGTCGCTCACGCAGGTGGACCCGCAGCGCGTGCGCGACCTGCACATGGTGCAGTCGGTGCTGGCCCTGCCCGAGCACCTGGACGTGTTCGAGAGCGGCATCGCCAAGCGGCTCGACTTCAGCTTCTCCGGCCCGCAGGGCGCGCGCCTGGCCAAGCTGGTCAGCAGCGGTGGCATCGAGATCGGCGCCATCCACACCTACCTGGAGCTGTTCGCGCGCTACTTTGTCGACCTGACGCCCAAGGTTGCCCTCGTGGCCGCGCATGCCGCGGACGCGCAAGGCAACCTCTACACCGGCCCCAATACTGAAGACACGCCGGCCATCGTCGAAGCCACCGCCTTCTCGGGCGGCATCGTCATCGCCCAGGTCAACGAGATCGTCGACACGTTGCCCCGCATCGACATCCCGGCCGACTGGGTGGACTTCGTCGTGCAGGCGCCGCGGCCCAACCTCGTCGAGCCGCTGTTCACCCGCGACCCGGCGCAGATCAGCGAGATCCAGGTGCTGATGGCCATGATGGCCATCAAGGGCATCTATGCCGAGTACGGCGTGCAGCGCCTGAACCACGGCATCGGCTTCGACACCGCGGCCATCGAGCTGCTGCTGCCCACCTACGGCGAGTCGCTCGGGCTCAAGGGCAAGATCTGCAAGCACTGGGCGCTGAACCCGCACCCGGCGCTGATCCCCGCCATCGAGGCCGGCTGGGTGGAGTCCATCCACTCCTTCGGCTCCGAGCTCGGCATGGAGGACTACATCCGCGCCCGGTCAGACGTGTTCTTCACCGGTGCCGACGGCAGCCTGCGCAGCAACCGCGCCTTCTGCCAGGCGGCGGGTCACTACGCCTGCGACCTCTTCATCGGCTCGACGCTGCAGATCGACCTGCAGGGCAACAGCTCCACCGCGACGCTGGGCCGCATCACCGGCTTTGGTGGCGCGCCCAATATGGGCGCCGACGCGCGCGGCCGCCGCCACGCCAGCCCCGCGTGGCTGAAGGCCGGTGCCGAGGCCCGTGCGGGAAGGCAAGGCGCCGCCGGCACGCCTCGTGGCCAGAAGCTGGTTGTGCAGATGGTGGAGACCTTCCGCGAACACATGCAGCCCGCCTTCGTCGAACGCCTCGACGCGTGGACACTGCAGGAGCAGGCCGGCATGGCCCTGCCGCCCATCATGATCTACGGCGACGACGTCAGCCACATCCTGACCGAGGAAGGCATCGCCAACCTGCTGCTGTGCCGCAGCGACGAGGAGCGCGAGCAGGCCATCCGCGGCGTGGCCGGCTACACGGCCGTGGGCCTGGCACGGGACAAGCGCATGGTGGAGAACCTGCGCGACCGTGGCGTCATCAAGCGGCCTGCCGACCTCGGCATCGATCCGCGCGACGCCACGCGCAACCTGCTGGCCGCGCGCAGCATGCGCGACCTCATGCGCGCCTCGGGTGGCCTGTACAGCCCGCCCAAGCGTTTCCGCAACTGGTGAGGACAAGATGACCACCCCTGGCCTCGAAACCCTGGACTACGCCTTCACCGGCACACGGCCCGCCGGCAGCTTCACGCCGGTGCTAGTCGGCGTCGTCGGCTCCGGCAACCTCGAAGTGCTGCTGGAGCCCGCGGCCGGCAGCGACTGCCGCATCCACATCGAAACCTCGGCGCGCGGCTTCGGCACCATCTGGTCGGCCGTCGTCAGCGACTTCCACCAGCGCCACCAGCTCGCAGGCGTGCTGCTGTCCATCCACGACATGGGCGCCACGCCCGCCGTCGTCAGCCTGCGGCTGGACCAGGCCGCGCAGGAGCTCAAGCCATGATGTCCTCCTATGCCGAATGTTCGGCGCGTGAGCGCCTGGCCGGGGTCGTCGATGCCGGCAGCTTCCACGAATGGCTGCCGCCCGCCATGCGGCTGACCAGCCCTCACCTCGCCCAGCTCGGCGTGCCCTCTTCCTTCGACGACGGCGTGGCCATCGGGCGCGCGACGTTGGCAGGCAGCGAGGTCTTCGTCGCCGCGCAGGAAGGCCAGTTCATGGGCGGCGGCGTCGGCGAGGTGCATGGCGCCAAGCTGGTCGGCCTGCTCAAGCGCGCCCTGCGTGACAAGCCGCGTGCCGTGCTGCTGCTGGCCGAATCCGGCGGCGTGCGACTGCACGAGGCCAACGCCGGCCTCATCGGCGTCTCCGAGGTCATGCGCGCGCTGCTCGATGTTCGCGCCGCCGGCATTCCGGTCATCGTGCTGATCGGCGGGGCCAATGGCTGCTTCGGCGGCATGGGCATCGTCGCGCGCTGCGCCGACCACATCGTCATGAGCGACCTGGGGCGCCTGGCCATGTCCGGCCCCGAGGTCATAGAGGCCTCGCATGGCGTCGAGGAGTTCGACTCGCGCGACCGCGCCCTGGTCTGGCGCACCACCGGCGGCAAGCACCGCTGGCTCAGCGGCGACTGCGACGCGCTGGTCGAGGACGACGTGGCCGCCTTCCGCGCCGCGGCCATTGCGGCCCTCGGCGCGGCCCGGCCGGTCACGCCGGCCGCACTCGAGCAGGAGCACGCCAAGCTCGCCGCACGGCTGCGCTTCGACGGCGCCGAGGCCATCGCGCTGTGGACGACGCTGGGCATCGCCGATGCCGCGCACGTGCCCGACCTCGACGTGGCCGCCCTGCAAACACTGGGAGCCCACTGATGGACTGGCAGACCTTGGCAACGCAACTCTTCGGCGCCGACCACGGCATCGCCCGCGACGGCGACTTCCTGCGCGGCGAGGTCGAGTTCGACGGCACGCCGCTGGCCGTCATCGGCACCACCGACCACGCGCCCATCGGCGTGCAGCTGGCGCTGACCCAGGCCCGCGCGGTGCTGGACACCATGGCCCAGCATCCCGGCCGCGCCATCCTGCTGCTGATCGACACCCAGGGCCAGCAGCTGCGCCGTCGCGACGAGCTGCTCGGCATCAACCGCGCCATGGCCCATCTCGGCATGTGCCTGGACCTGGCGCGCCGCCGCGGCCACCGCGTGCTCGGCCTCGTCTACGACCAGGCCCTGTCCGGCGGCTTCATCACCTCGGGCCTGATCGCCGACGCCTGCGACGCCCTGCCCGAGGCCGAGATCCGCGTCATGCGCCTGCCGGCCATGGCCCGCGTGACCAAGCTGCCCGAGGCGCTGCTGGCCCAGCTGTCCGAATCCAACCCGGTGTTTGCACCAGGCGTGGGCAACTACGTGGCGATGGGCGGCGTGCGCCGGCTCTGGCAGGGCGACTTGACCCAGGCGCTGCGCGAGGCCCTGGCGGATGCACCGACCGAGGATCGGCGCGCCAAGGACGGGGCCGCGCGCGGCGGGCGGCAGATGGCCGCAGCGGTCGCGCAGCGGGTGCTCGACGCCGTCTGAACCATGGCCGCGCTACATCGCCACCAGATCGCCTGGCTGTCGGCCGTGGGCTGGCAGGGCCTGCTCGGCGGCAGTTGGGACGCCGAAGCCCTCGACTGCCTGGGTCACTGGGCTGCGCGAGGCCTGCCCCTCGTCGTCACGCGCCAACGCGACGACGACGGCATTGCGTTGGGCCTGTGCGCGCCGCGCCGCTGGGGCCATCGACGCATTGCGCTGCGCGTCGAGCGCACCGAGGTGCTGTACTTCGACGAGTTCCCGCGCCTGGACCAGGTCCTCACCCAACTGCCTCAGAGCACCCGCGCACCCGCCCGCCAGCTGGCCCTGGCCCTGCAGGCCTGCGGCGCAACGGCCCGCGTCTACGGCAGCCATGGCTGGCAACACATCACCGGACTACAGCACGTGCGCGAGGGCTCGGATCTCGACGTGTGGGTAGGAGTCGGCAGCAAGGAACAGGCCGATGCCGCGGCCGCCGCATTGAACGCCTTCGCCTCGCCCTCCCGGCGGCTCGATGGCGAACTCGTCTTCGACGGCAACGCCGCCGTTGCCTGGCGTGAGTGGCTCGCCTTGCGCAGCGGTGGCCCGCAGGCTCTGTTGGTGAAACGGCTCAACGGCGCTTCGATGGAGGCGCTGGCATGAGGCCACATCGCGCGCTGGCGCCCAGCGCCCCCACGCCCCAGCAGATCGGCCGCTCCGCCACGCTGGCGCTCTATGACGAGCTCGCGCTGTCACCCAAGCCCGGCCTCGTCACGCTGACCGACCGCGGCAGCCATGCCGACATGGACGCCCACAGCTTCATGCGCAGCCTGTTCGCGCTGCGCAGCTACTTTGTTCGCATCGCCGAACTGGGGGCCGCTGGCGCGCCCTTCGAGGCGCTGGAGCGCTGCGGCATCGCGGCCGAAGCCCGCATGCTGGCCGCCACGGGCGGCATCAACACGCACCGCGGCGCGATCTTCATGCTGGGCTTGCTGTGCGCTGCAGCGGGCGCGCTGGGCCAACAACCCACTCCCGCCCTGATCAGGCAGACGCTGCTGACGCGCTGGGGCGAGACGCTGGCCGCTCGCGCGCAGCGCCCTCCCACGCTGCCCGGCGGGCTGGCTGCGCAGCGCTTTCAACTGCGCAGCGCTTCGACCGAAGCCGCTCTGGGCTTTCCGACGCTGTTCGAGACGGCCGAGCCAGCCTTGCGTTCGGCCCGGGCGCGCGGCCTTTCGGCGGCCGCGGCCCGGCTCGACACCTTGTTCGCCGTCATGGCCGTGCTGGACGACAGCAACCTCGCCCACCGCGGCGGCCTCGAGGGGTTGCGCTTCGCGCAGGCCACCGCGCGAGACTTCCTCGCCACGGGTGGTGCATCCCAGGGCCTCGAAACGGTCCAAACGATCAGCGCCGAGTTCGTGCGCCAGCGCCTGTCCCCCGGCGGCGCGGCCGACACCCTCGCCGCCGCCTGCTGGCTGGAACGCCTGAGCTGAATGAGCCTGGCGCTGCTCTTCCCCGGGCAGGGCGCACAGCACCCGCAGATGCTGCCCTGGCTGGACGCACAGCCCGCTGCCAGGCCGGCGCTGGATGCCCTGGCCCGGCACCTGGGTCCAGGCTGGCGTGATCGCCTGGGCGACTCGGCCTGGCTGCATGCCAATCCGGTCGCGCAGCTGCTGCTGACGGGTGTCGGCATCGCCGCCTGGCAGGCGCTGGCGGCGCGCTTGCCGCCACCGGCGGTGGTAGCCGGCTACAGCGTCGGCGAGCTGGCCGCATTCGCGGCGGCGGGTGTGTTTGACGCCTCAACCGCCCTCGAGCTCGCGGCCGTTCGCGCGCAGGCCATGAGTGACGGCGTGGCTGGCCAGGACACGGGGCTGCTTGCTGTTCAGGGCCCGAACGCGCTGCGCCTGGCCCAAGCCTCCCCAGCCTCGTTGGCGATTGCGATCCGCATCAGCGCGGAGCGCGTCATCGTCGGCGGCGTTGCGGCCGAACTCGACGCCAACGCAGCCCGCTGGTCCGCCGCTGGCCTGCGCTGCACGCGCCTGCCCATTGGCATCGCCTCGCACACGCCGGCCATGGCGGCTGCGGCGACGGTATTCGCACGGCACCTGGCGACGGTCAGTCTCCAGGCGCCACGCACCGCCGTGGTCTGCAACTTCACCGGTGCTGCCAGCAGAGTCCCCGCCGCGCTGGCGGCCGCACTTGCCGGCCAGATTGCCAGCACTGTGCGATGGGACGACTGCATGGACAGCATTGCCGAACGCGGCGTTCGCTGCGTGCTGGAAATCGGCCCCGGTGCCGCATTGGCCTCCATGTGGCGCGAGCGGCACCCCGACATCCCGGCGCGGTCGATCGACGAGTTCCAGGCGCCGGACGGCGTGCTGGGCTGGCTGGGCCGGCAACTCAGCTGAGCTGTAGGTGTTTTCTCTGGTATGACCACATTGGTTGAAAATGAGAAACTGGTAATACCGCAATGAGCTCGGGCTCAGACGTCACCAGGCAACTCAATTCCCACGGGCGTCTCGCCCGGTCCGCCAACAACACGCAGGAGAACATCGTGCATCGATTCAAGTACGTCATCAGCGCAGCACTGCTCGCTGCTTCGCAACTGGCCACCGCGGCTACCGCCGAAGCGAGCATCAGCAACATCAACGTCACCTCTTCGGGGGGCGAGGGTTGGGCTCAGTTGTTCAAGGGCGTGACCTGGCTGCCGCTGCCATCGGGCGCATCGGTTGGGCTGGTGGATCCGAGTTTCAGCGATACGGCCAGCGGCTGGCAGGGCGACGTGATCGGTGCATCGGTTGCCGCGGCTGGCTCCATGGCGCAAGCCAAGTTGACGGCGACAAGCTCCACCGAGAACTACAACAGCCTGAACGGCGTGTCCGCCTCCGCGAAGGTCAACGTCACCGGGGGACAGTCCGGTTGGGCCAACGCGAAGGTTTTTGATGGGCTGATGCAGGTCAGCGGACATACCACCATCACGGTGACCGCCGCCTTGAGCAGCCTGCAGGTCAGCGGCGCCAACGGGCAGGCGAATGTCTACATCGACTTTTGCAGTTGGGCGGAAACCTGCGCTCCCGGCAACTACACGGAAGCCTTCATCGACTCGTCCTTCCCCAACTACAGCGGCCCGATGCTTCTGACCGCAAGCTGGACGAATCCGGGAGAGACGACCTTTGCCAGGATGGTCATCGGTCTGACCGCCTCCGCCGACTCCGTGACCGCCGTTCCGGAACCGGCGACCATGGCCCTCTGGCTGGCCGGCCTGGCAGGTGTAGGCGCACGTCTTCGCCGCCGCAAAGATTAGTTGGCTCGTCTCCGAGTCGGCCAGGCACACGTTGACCTGGTTTGGTCGCGCGATCTCCAACGGGATCGCGCGACGCATTTTTTCCTTTGACAAATCAAGCGCCTGGCTCGGACAGCCGCAGCAGCGCTTGCCTTGAATCAGCAGTTCGATCGACGGGAAACCAAGTTATGTCACGCGCGCCGCGCATTCTTCATTGGCTCAGCCTCATGCTCTTCGCGGCGCTCGCGCTCGCGGCTACTGCTGTCCAGGCCGCCGGCCGCGAACGCCTGTCACTCGACAGCGGCTGGCTTTTCCATCGCGGCGACGTCTCAATGCCCGTGGTCAAGGGTCACGGCATGAGCTATCACAACGGCAAGGCCAACGGCGCCTGGGGTGCGGCTGCCGCAGACTTCGATGATTCCGGCTGGCGGCGCCTGGACCTGCCGCATGACTGGGCCGTCGAGAACCCGTTCGACCGCAACGAGAACGCGTCTCAGGGCTATCGCCAGCGCGGCATCGGCTGGTACCGGCGCTATCTGCCGCTGCCCGAATCCGACCGCGGCCGCCACATCGAGCTGCAGTTCGACGCGGTCGCCACGCACAGCACGGTCTGGGTCAACGGCATCGTCGTCGACCGCAACTGGTCGGGCTACAACGGCCGCAGCATCGACATCACGCCCTATGTCCGTTACGGCGCCGACGCCAACACCATCGCCGTGCGCGTGGACGCCGACGCACAGGAAGGCTGGTGGTACGAAGGCGCCGGCATCTACCGCCACACCTGGCTGGTCAAGCGCGACGCGCTGCACATCGCCACCGACGGCCTGCATGCCAACCCGGTCCAGCGCAACGGTCGCTGGAGCCTTCCGGTCGAAGTGACGTTGCAAAGCAGCGCCAAGGCCGAGCGCAGCGGCACCATCGACGTGGTCGTGATCGATCCGTCGGGCCGCGAAGTGGCCAAGGGCAGCGCCCGAGCGCGGGTTGCCGCGCTCGAATCGGCCGTCGCCCACATCAAGCTCGACGTGCGCGAACCCAAGCTGTGGTCGCTTGCGCAGCCCCACGTCTACCGTGTGCGCGCGACGCTGCGCGACGGCGCGAACGAACTCGACCGCACCGAAACGCAGACCGGCTTCCGGTCCATCCGCTTCGACGCGGACCGCGGCTTCTTCCTCAACGACCAATCGGTCAAGCTGCAGGGCGTCTGCGTCCACCAGGATCACGCCGGCGTCGGTGTCGCCGTGCCCGAAGCCATCTGGGAGTTCCGGCTGCGTCGCCTCAAGGAGATGGGTACCAACGCGATCCGCTTCTCGCACAACGCGCCGGCGGCCGAGGTGCTGGACATCGCCGACCGCCTGGGCCTGCTCGTCATGGACGAGAACCGCCACTTCAACCCCTCGCCCGACTACCTGAAGCAGCTGACGTGGATGGTGCGGCGCGACCGCAATCATCCGAGCGTGATCCTGTGGTCCATCTTCAACGAGGAGCCTCTGCAGAGCACCGAGCCCGGCTATGAGATGGCGCGCCGCATGGTTTCCGAGATCAAGAAGCTTGACCCGACGCGGCCAGTGACGGGCGCCATGCACGGCGGCCTGTTCACCGACCTGAACGCCGCGGATGCGCTCGACGTCGTCGGCGTGAACTACCAGATCAGCGCCTACGACCCTTATCACAAGAAGCACCCGAAGCGCCCGATGACGAGCACCGAGGACACCGCGGCCTACATGACGCGTGGCGAGTTCGCCAGCGACCGCGCCGGCCAGGTGTTCGGCAGCTACGACGACGAGCCCTCGTCCTGGGGCAACACTCACCGCCAGGCCTGGCGCGCCATCGGCGAGCGGCCCTTCATCGCCGGCAGCTTCATCTGGACGGGCATCGACTACCGCGGCGAACCCACGCCGTATGAGTGGCCCAGCGTCGGCTCCTTCTTCGGCGCGATGGACCTGGCCGGGTTCGCCAAGACGGCGTTCTGGATCCACCAGGCCCAGTGGGTCAAGGATCGCCCGGTCGTCAAGTTGGTGCCCCACTGGAACTGGACCGGGCGCGAAGGCCAGGCCGTGCACGTGATGGTCGCCAGCAACGCGCCGCGCGTGCGCCTGCTGCTCAACGGCACGGCCGTCGGCGAGCAGGATGTCGACCCCTATGAAATGGCGCACTTCAAGGTGGCCTATGCGCCGGGACGCATCGAGGCCGTGGCCCTGCAAGACGGCAAGGAGATCGCACGCGATGCGGTTGAGACCAGCGGAGCGCCCACCCGCCTCGTGCTGACGCCGGACCGCAAGGCGCTGATCGGCGACGGGCTGGATGCCATGCCGGTGACGGTCAGCGTCGTCGACGCCCAAGGGCGACCAGTGCCGACGGCGAACGCCCACGTGCGCTTCGAGATCGATGGCCAGGCCAGCATCATTGGCGTCGGCAACGGCGACCCGAACTCCCACGAGCCCGACAAGGCCAGCGAGCGCAGCTTGTTCAACGGCCTGGCGCAACTCATCGTGCAGGGCCGGCGCGACAGCCGCGGTGAGCTGAAGTTGCGTGCCTTCGCCGAGGGCCTGCAGGCCGCCGAAGTCGTGCTGGCACTGCAGCCCGCCGCAGCGCCGCCGAGCGTGCCGACCGCCGAGCCGACGACGCCGCTGCTGGGCTGGCGCGTCTCGCCGGCCTACGCCACCCGGCCCGACCCCAACGTCGTGCTGGCCGAGACCGACATGAACTCCTGGGGTTGGGACGAGCCGCCGATGCGCCGCGGCGCGGAGCCACAGGCCTTCCGTCTCTACCGCAGCAGTGTGCCGGTGCGTGCGGATCGCAACGACGGCCGCGCACAACTCGTCTTCGGCAGCATCGCTGGCAAGGCCGAGGTCTGGGTGGACGGCGTCAAGCTGGGCGAGAAGAACACCGTCGAGCCCGCACAATTTGCCGTGACCCTGCCCCAGGGGGGGCCGCGTCGCCAGGTGACCGTTCTGGTCGAAGCCGCGCCGGGCCAGCCCTCGGGCCTGTGGGGTCGCGTGGTGCTTGAGCCAGGCGTACGCTGAACCCGCGCCACCCGCTCACCCACGGCATTTCCGATGGCCGCGTTCGAGACGAGCGTGGCGTCACCGACAGCATCGAACGGGAATTCCTGCCTTGAACGTCAACCTTCGCGCGCCGCTGGCGCTCTGCCTGGCCTGCGTCCTGAGTCTTGCCGCCTGTAGCACGCCGTCGCACAGCCCCATCGCGCAGCCGCAACAGTCCGCTGAGATCGACACCCAGGCCATACAGCTGAACCAGGTGGGCTATCTGCCCGAGAGCGCGAAATGGGCAGTGCTGCGCGATGTGCCCGCCAGCAGCTTTGCGCTGGTCGACGCGGTGACTGGACAAGAAGTCTGGCGCGGCCCGCTGCGCAGCGGGCAACGCTGGGAGCCGGCGCAGGAGGTGCCGCACCTGGCCGACTTCTCTGCCTGGCGTCAGCCCGGCCGATACCGGCTGAAGGTTGCAGGGCTTGCGCCTTCTGCTCCTTTCGTCATCGCGGCAGACGCCTATGTGGCGCTGAATGCCGCCGCGCTCAAGTTCTTCTACTACAACCGCGCCAGCATCGCGCTCGACCCCGTCCATGCGGGTGTCTGGGCGAGGCCCGCAGGTCATCCGGACGACCGCGTGCTCGTGCATGCGTCAGCCGCTGGCCCTGGCCGGCCTGAGGGCTCCGTCTTCTCAGCGCCAAAGGGTTGGTATGACGCCGGCGACTACAACAAGTACATCGTCAACTCCGGCATCACCGTCTACACGTTGCTGACGGCCTATGAACATTTCCCGGCCTTCTTCGATGCGCAGCGCCTGAACGTCCCCGAGAGCGGCAACGGTCTGCCTGACGTCCTCGATGAAGCACTGTGGAACCTGGAGTGGATGCTGTCCATGCAGGACCCGGTCGATGGCGGCGTCTATCACAAGCTCACCGACAAAGGCTTTGACGGCATCGTGATGCCCCATGAATCCCGGCACGACCGCTATGTCGTGATGAAGGCGACGGCGGCCACACTCGACTTCGCCGCCGTCATGGCACAGGCCAGCCGCGTATTCGCTGCGTTCGAGGCGCAGCGCCCGGGGTTGTCGGCACGCATGATGACCGCCTCCAAGCGTGCCTGGGACTGGGCCAAAGCGCATCCCGACGTCATCTACCGCCAGCCGGCCGACATCCACACCGGCGGTTATGACGACAACCAGCTGGCTGACGAACTTGCCTGGGCCGCCGCAGAGCTCTACATCAGCACACGCGAGGACGGCTACTGGCACGCGTTCAAGCAAGCCGTGCCGCGCATCGAGATTCCGGGCTGGAGCAGCGTCGGGGCGCTGGCATGGGTAAGCCTCGCCCAGCATCGCGACCGATTGACCCCGGTAGCGGACCGCAGGCTCATCGAGGGCCAGATCCGGTCCTTGGCCACCGCGCTCGCCGAGCGTTGGGATCGATCGCCCTATCGCCTGGCCATGCAGACCGAGGACTTCATCTGGGGCAGCAATGCCGTGGCCCTGAACCAGGCCTTGATGCTCATTCAGGGATACCGCCTCGACAGTGACCGCCGCATGCTCGATGCCGCACAGTCGGCACTTGACTTTGTTCTCGGGCGGCACCCCAGCGGATATGCCATGGTGACCGGCTTCGGAACGCGCTCGCCGCTGCATCCGCACCACCGTCCGTCTGGCGCGATGCCGCAACAGCCGCCGGTACCCGGCATGATCGTCGGCGGCCCGAACCCCGGCTCGGGCGACGATTGCCCCGGCGCCTATCCTTCCAAGGTGCCGGCCAAGGCCTACCTCGACGCCTTGTGCAGCTACACCACCAACGAGATCGCGATCAACTGGAACGCACCGCTGGTGTACGTATCAGCGGCCGTTCAGACGCTGACTCCCAAGCCATGAGTCACAAGCCGCGCATCGCACAAACGACAAACCCGGCTCAAGGCCGGGTCTGACGATTCGGATTGGTGGGCGGTGCAGGTTTCGAACCTGCGACCCCCACAGTGTGAATGTGGTGCTCTACCCCTGAGCTAACCGCCCAATCCTGAAAACTGAATCCACCGCAACTCCAAGAGTCTTGGTGGGCGGTGCAGGTTTCGAACCTGCGACCCCCACAGTGTGAATGTGGTGCTCTACCCCTGAGCTAACCGCCCCGAAAGCGAATCTCGACTTCCGCGAAGCCCGCGATTATGCCATGGGTTGAGCGGGCTCCAGCACTCGCCACTTGCAGGCGCCACCGGCGGCCTTGTCGAGGTCGGCAAGCAATTTCTCATGCGCCGCGGCCTCGGCTTCGCTGGCGTGCAGCACCGGCAGCACGAAGCGGCACAGGTCCACGGCCTCGATGGCGGCGTGGCTGTCGCCGCTGGCGTTGTCGCCATGCTCGTCCATCAACAGCGCGTCCTGGCCACGCGTCAGGCGGATGTAGACGTCGGCCAGCAGTTCGGCGTCCAGCAGCGCGCCGTGCAGCACGCGCTTGGTGTTGTCGACCTCGAGACGGCGGCACAACGCGTCCAGCGAATTGGCCTTGCCGGGAAAGAGGTCGCGCGCCATCAGCAGCGTGTCGCGCACGCCGCCCACATGGTCGGTCAGCACGCCGCGCTTCAGGCGCTTGAGCTCGGCATTGATGAAGCCGATGTCAAACGGCGCGTTGTGAATGACCAGCTCGGCGCCGGCCAGGAAGGCCAGCAGTTGGTCGACGATCTCGGCGAACTTGGGCTTGTCCGACAGGAAGGCCTCGGTCAGCCCGTGCACCCGCAGCGCGTCCTCGTGGCTGGCGCGCTCGGGGTTGATGTAGAGGTGCAGGTGGTTGCCGGTGAGCTGGCGGTTGACCATTTCGACGCAGCCGACCTCGATGACGCGGTCGCCCTTGTCGGCCTCCAGGCCGGTGGTTTCGGTGTCGAAGAAGATCTGTCTCATGTCAACCTTGGACCGGCCTTTGATTGCGCTTGGTGGCCCAGGCAAAGATGGCGGCACCAACGATGACCATTGGCAGGCTCAGCCACTGCCCCTGGCTCCAGCTCAGCGCGCGCAGGCCGAGGAAGTCATCGGGCTCACGGAAGTATTCGGCCACGAAGCGCAGCGCGCCATAGCCCATCATGAAGACGCCGGAGATCTGCCCGGTCGCGCGTGGCTTGCGGGCATAGAGCCACAGGATGATGAAAAGCAGCAGGCCTTCGCCCGCTGCCTGGTAGAGCTGGGAAGGATGGCGGGCAATGCCGCCGTCATTGGCCTGGGGAAAGATCATGGCCCAGGGCAGGTCGGCCGGCGCCGGCCGACCCCACAGCTCGCCATTGACGAAGTTGCCCAGGCGCACGGCCATGATGCCGGTCGGCACGCAGGGCGCGATCAGGTCTGACACCTCGAAGAAGCTGCGGCCGCGACGGCGCCCGAACAGGTACAGGCCCAGCAGCACGCCGAGCAGGCCGCCGTGGAAAGACATGCCGCCATCCCAGACCCGGATGATCTCGGTCAGGTGATGGACGTAGTAACCGGGCTTGTAAAAGAAGCAGTACCCCAGCCGTCCGCCCAGCACGACGCCCAGCACGCCGTAGAACAGCACGTCGTCCACGTCCCGCTTGGTCCAGCCCACGGCTGCGTGCTGGGGCATGCGCGAGCGCAGCGTGGCCAGCCACAGGAAGAGGCCGAAGGCGATCAGGTAGGTGATGCCATACCAATGGATGCCGCCGGAACCGATGTGGACGGCGATGGGGTCGAACTGAGGATGAACCAGCATGGCCCGATGGGAAGAAGAGCGGCCGGCATCATAGCCAGCGCCCTCTTCCCGCCCCGTCAGGCCAGGTCGGCCAGCAGCTTTTTCGCCTCGTCGACGTTGCGCGGATTGGCGCGCTTGTTCTGCACGAAGCGCTCGAGCGCCGCCCTGGCACCGGCCTTGTCGCCCTTGGCGATCAGGGCCTGGCCCAGGCGATGGTCGATGGGCATGCGCTCCGCACCTTCCAGGGCGCGCGCGCGCTCGAAGGCCTTGACGGCTTCATCGGGCTGGCCCTGCTCCGTCAGCACGCGGCCCAGGCCATAGGGGCCGGCGGCGTGGCCGGGATAGTCGCGCTGCAGGGCCTCGAAGATGCCGCGGGCCTTGGGCAGGTTCTTCTGCTCCATGAACTCGAAACCCAGGCGCGTCCACTGGCCGCGCAGCTCGCGCGCCACCGTGCGATCGTCACCAGCCTTGACGCTGGCCAGCTCGCGCTCGGCAGCGGTCCAGTCCTTGTCGTTCATGGCCAGCAGGGCCCGCAACACCTTGGCCTGCTCGGGCTGGCGCGGCTGCACCTCCGCGGCCAGCTCCTTGGCCTTGGGCACGCTGCCGCCGGCAAAGCCCGGGGCCATCAGATAAAACTGCGTCAGGCCGCTGCGTGCCTCGAACAGCGCCGGATCGAGCTCGACGGCCTTGGCGAACTGCTCCTTGGTCTTGCTCGCCAGGCCAGGCATCTTGAAGACGCTGGCCGCCATGGCCTGCTGGCCGTAGACACGCCCAAGGGCATAGCTGCAGACGGCCTGCGGGCGCTTCTCTGAGCAGTTTTGCAAGGCAGGGATGGCTGCCTCCAACCGGGCACCGTCGTTGTCGTCGACGGCGGCCATGGCGAGAGCGACAGCGGCCTGGTCGTCATCACTCTTGGCTTTGGCGGCGCGCACGAGGTCGGCGGTCTTGCCGGCATCCAGCCACGCCTGCCATTGCGGGTCCTTGAGCAGGTCGGCCTGGGCGGCGCCGGCCAGCAGGGCCAGGGCGAGGGGGAGCAGGCGAAGGGTCATGCAGGGGTCTCCAGAGTGTGAATTCGTTAACGTTGCAGCAGCATCCACGGCGACACGGGTTTTTACGCATGACTTCAGGCATGGGCGCGCACGTGATCGACAAAGCGCGCAACAACGGGGAGCGCATCGGCACGCCAGATCAGGCTGGTCTCCACCTGCGGCGCACCGGGCAGCGCACGATAGGTCACGCCAGCCCGTTGCAGGCCCTGCAGGCTGGCCGGCACCCAGGCCACGCCGATGGCGGCCGACACGAGGTTGACGATGGTCTGCATCTGGATGGCCTCCTGACTGATCGTGGCGTTCTGGCCCGCCGCGCCGTGGTGGGCCAGGATGGCGTCGTACAGCGACGGCGCCACCTCGCGCGGAAAGATCACCAGCGGCGCCGAGCGGCATTGCTCGTCGGTCGGCGTTTCGTCGCTGCTGGGCAGGGCCAGCACCAGCGGTTCGATACCGATCGACAGGCGTTGGAAGCCCACCGGCGCAGCGCCGGGCGTGTGGATGACGAAGCCGGCGTCGATGCTGCCGGCTTCGAACTCGCGCAGCTGCACGTCCAGCGTCGCCTCGCGCAGCGCCAGGGCCACCTGCGGACAGGCCTCGCGGAAGGAGCGCAGCCATAGCGGCAGGCCGCCGAAGCCGACAGTCGACACAAAGGCCAGGCGCAGTCGCCCGGCCAGGCCGTCAGCCACCGCCCTCACCTCGGCCGGCAGCGCGGCGGCCTCAAGCAGCAGCTTCTGCGCCGACGCCTGCAATGCCGCGCCGGCCGGCGTCAGACGCACGCTGCGGCTGCTGCGCTCGAACAGCTGCACACCGAGCTGGGCCTCCAGCTTGCGAACGGCCTGAGTCAGCGGCGGCTGGCTCATGTGCAGGCGCTCGGCGGCACGGCCGAAGTGCAGCAGCTCGGCCACGGCGAGGAATTGCTGGAGGGGGCGCAGTTCGATCATTGATTCACCATGCATATCAATGCAGAGTGAACAATATATTTGAAAAGCAAACTCAGGCGCGCCAAACTGCCGGCTTCTCCAGGAGACCGTCATGAGCTTCAACCGCCGCAGCAAGAACATCACCGAGGGCGTGGCCCGTGCCCCCAACCGTTCCATGTACTACGGCATGGGCTACCAGGAGAGCGACTTCGGCAAGCCCATGATCGGCATCGCCAACGGCCACTCCACGATCACGCCCTGCAACTCCGGCCTGCAAAAGCTTGCCGACGCCGCTGTGATCGGCCTGAAGGCCGCCGGCGCCAACGCCCAGTTGTTCGGCACGCCGACCATTTCCGATGGCATGGCCATGGGCACCGAGGGCATGAAGTACTCGCTGGTGTCGCGCGAGGTCATCTCTGACTGCGTGGAGACCTGCGTGGGCGGCCAGTGGCTGGACGGCGTCATGGTCATCGGCGGCTGCGACAAGAACATGCCCGGCGGCATGATGGGCATGCTGCGCGCCAATGTGCCGGCCATCTACATCTACGGCGGCACCATCAAGCCGGGCCACTACAAGGGCCAGGACCTCAACATCGTCAGCGTCTTCGAGGCCGTGGGCCAGTTCAGCGCCGGCAAGATGAGCGAGGAAGATTTCTGCCAGATCGAGAAGCGCGCCATCCCCGGCAGCGGCTCCTGCGGCGGCATGTACACGGCCAACACGATGAGCTCGGCCTTCGAGGCCCTGGGCATGAGCCTGCCCTACTCCTCCAGCATGTCCAACGTCGAGGACGAGGTGGTCGAGAACGTCAAGCTGGCGGCCGACTGCCTGGTGGAGGCCGTCAAGGCCGACCTGAAGCCGCGCGACATCGTCACCAAAAAGGCCATCGAGAACGCCGTCGCCGTCATCATGGCCACGGGCGGTTCAACCAACGCGGTGCTGCACTTCCTGGCCATCGCCCACGCGGCCGAGGTGGACTGGACCATCGACGACTTCGAGCGCATGCGCAAGAAGATCCCGGTGCTGTGCAACCTCAAGCCCAGCGGCAAATACCTGGCCGTGGACCTGCACAAGGCCGGCGGCGTGCCAGCGGTCATGAAGGAATTGCTGGCTGCCGGGCTGCTGCACGGCGACTGCATCACCATCACCGGCAAGACCGTGGCCGAGAACCTGGCCGACGTTCCCGCCTTGAGCGCCGACCAGGACGTCATCCAGCCCGTCGCCAAGCCCATCTACGCCGAAGGCCACCTGGCCATCCTGCGAGGCAATCTCTCGCCCGAAGGCTGCGTGGCCAAGATCACCGGCCTCAAGACGCCCGTGATGACGGGCCCGGCGCGGGTCTTCGATGACGAACAGAGCGCGCTGGCCGCCATCATGGCCAACAAGATCGTGGCCGGCGACGTCATGGTGCTGCGCTACCTCGGCCCCAAGGGCGGCCCCGGCATGCCGGAGATGCTGGCCCCGACTGGCGCGCTGATCGGCCAGGGCCTGGGCGAGAGCGTCGGCCTCATCACCGACGGCCGCTTCTCGGGGGGCACCTGGGGCATGGTGGTCGGCCATGTGGCGCCGGAGGCCTATGAAGGCGGCGTCATCGCGCTGGTGCAGGAGGGTGACTCCATCACCATCGACGCCCATCAACTGGTGCTGAACCTCAATGTCGGCGACGACGAGCTGGCCAAGCGCCGTGCGGCCTGGCTGCAGCCCAAGCCGCGCTACACGCGGGGCGTGTTGGCCAAATTTGCGAAGAACGCTTCGAGCGCGAGTTCGGGTGCGGTTTTGGACAAGTTTGAGTGAGGGGTTCCGGGCCGAGCGCCGGGCCGCTCCCTAGCCGGCCCGTCATGGCGATTTGCTTGCCGGTCAATCCGGCAAGCATCGCCGTCCCCCCGGGGGGCTGAGGCCGGACACGGCAAGTCCTGTGGACTTGTCGTGCCTGCCGAAGAGCAGCCGCTCCGTCGGCTGCGCGGTCTGCAAGACCGACCAGGCTCGCCCGCGTTCAGCGGCGCGAGGCTGGGCGAGGGGCACGTCAGCGCTTCTTCTTCGCCCCGGGCTTGCCTTGCCCCAGCCCTTCCATCAGTTCCTCGCGCCGGGCCGCCTTCTTGGCGTCCAGGGCATTCATCGCCTTCTTCTGCGTCAGGCCGCTGGAGTCCGCCCAGGCCCACCAGACCGCGGCCAGCACAAAGGGCGACAGCACGATGACCCAGGCCCAGAAGTCGTCCTTGTGGAACTGCACCCAGCCGCCGAGCCGCAGCACGATCAAGAGCACGCCGATCAATACGAAACCCATGCGGGCTCTCCTTCAGGTATCTTTGCAACCACTGTAGTCCAACGCCCCGAAAGGTTCGCATGAAGAATGCTTTGATCCTCAGCCTCGCCCTCGTCGTCGCTCCCGCCGCCTTCGCCACCCAGGAGCTGGCGCAGAAAAAGAACTGCATGGCCTGCCATGCGCTGGACAAGAAGCTCGTCGGCCCGGCCTACAAGGACGTGGCGGCCAGGTACGCCAAGGACAAGGACGCCTACAAGAAGCTGGCCGAGAAGATCCAGAAGGGCGGCTCCGGCGTCTG
Source organism: Roseateles sp. P5_E4 (assembly GCF_054049255.1). Classification (NCBI taxonomy): domain Bacteria; kingdom Pseudomonadati; phylum Pseudomonadota; class Betaproteobacteria; order Burkholderiales; family Sphaerotilaceae; genus Roseateles; species Roseateles sp. P5_E4. The sequence goes on from NZ_JBFUMS010000011.1 coordinate 61,633, forward strand.
GGGCCCCGTGCCCATGCCAGCCAACACCCAGGTCAGCCCGGCCGAGGCCGAGACGCTGGCCAAGTGGGTGCTGACGGTCAAGTAAGGCCATCACCCCTTCTGTGAACAGGCCCTGCGGGGCCTGCTCTGCTTTTGGGGGACGGTGGTGCAACGCGTCACTGGCGCGTCACGGCGGCTGCCAAGAATCCGCGCCGCGCAGGCTGTTCTGCGCGCAGCCACGGCATCGCCCATGAACTCCATTTGCCCACTGAAGCCCGCCGCGCTCGCGACGGCCGTCCTTGCCCTGTTCGCCGCCAGCACTGCCCAGGCCGCCTCGGCCACGCTGGAAGGCTGGGCCCTGATGCCGGCCAACACCTTCGCCGAAGGTCCGACCACCGGCCAGTTCGCCAGCGGCGCCGGAGGTAACTCGCTGCCGCTGCTGAACAAGCAATCCGTGCAAGGTTTCTCCGCCGTACTGGCCGGCCCTGCCGCTGGCACCTACCTCTTCATGCCCGACAACGGCTTCGGCGCCAAGGAAAACTCGGCCGACGCACTGCTGCGCATGTACGCCGTCACACCCAACTTCAAGACGGCCACGGGCGGCACCGGTACGGTCTCGGCCGCCAACTTCAACAGCGGCGCCAGCATGGGCGGTTTCACGTCTGGCAGCTACGTCACGCTGTCCGATCCAAACCAGTTGCTGTCGCTGAAGATCCAGGCCGACTACACGCGCTACTACAACACGGCAGCCAACCCGCTGGTCGACCCCAGCATCCGCAGCGGCCGCCAGCTGACCGGCGCCGACCTGGACATCGAGTCGGTGCGCAAGGACAAGAACGGCAACCTGTGGTTCGGCGATGAGTTCGGTCCCTACCTGATCAAGACCAACGCCAAGGGCGAAGTGCTGCGCCGCGAGATTGGCATGCTGGGCGTGGCGTCGCCGCAGAACGAGGCGGTCGTGAACGGCACCATCGGCGCGACGCTGGGCCGCTCCAACGGCTTCGAAGGCATGGCCATCAACCCGAACGGCGACCGCCTCTACACGCTGCTGGAAGGCACGGTCACGGGCGACCCGGCGAAGACGCTGCGCATCAACGCCTTCGATGTAGGCACCGAGAGCTACACCGGCCAGCAGTGGAACTACAAGCTCGACGGCGCCGGCACCAACATCGGTGACATGACGGCCATCAACGACCACGAGTTCCTCATCATCGAGCGCAACGGCGCTACGGCCACCGGCGGCGGCACGCCGTTCAAGAAGATCTTCAAGGTCGACCTGAACCAGTTGGACGGCAGCGGCAACCTCGTCAAGAGCGAGGTCATCGACCTGATGAACATCGCCGACCCGCATGATCTGAACGGCGACGGCAGCAGCGCCTTCACCTTTCCGTTCACGACCATCGAGAGTGTGCTCATCCTGGACGCCCACACCCTGCTGGTCGCCAATGACAACAACTACCCCGGCACGGGCGGCCGCAACCTCGGCTCGGACAACACCGAGTTTCTGAAGATCCACCTCGACCAGGCGCTCAATGTGTCGGCGGTGCCGGAGCCGGGCAGCGTAGCCCTGTCGTTGGGTGGTCTGGGTCTGCTGGCTCTGAAGCTGCGGCGTCGCCGCTGAGCCGGGCAAAGGCCCTCGCGGCCACAGCCCGCCGATGCGAAACTTGCGCGATGCAAGTCGCATTGGCACATGGCTGAGGTCACTGAACTGCTGCGCGGTGTGGCGGCGGGCGAGCCCGGCGCCGCCGACCAGCTCTACAGCCTGCTCTACCCTGAGCTGAGCCGGCTTGCCCGGCGCCATTTGCACGCAGTGGGCCCCGTCACCCTGGACCCGCCCGCGCTCATCCACGAGCTGTGGCTGCGCACACGCGGCATGGTGGTGCCGGCCTATCGCGCGCAGTTTTTCGCCCTAGCCAGCCGCGTCATGCGAAGCGTGGTGGTGGATCAGTTGCGCCGCCGCCATGCCGACAAGCGCGGTGGCGGGGTGGCCGAGGTGACGCTGAACACGTCGGCCCTGCTGGAGTTCGCCGCGACACCCGAGGGCGAGCCGGTGACCTCGCCATCGTCGCAGGCTGCGCAAGGCATGGACCCGATTCGCCTCGACGAGGCCTTGAACGCACTCGCGGCCATCGACGAGCGCGCCCACCGGGTGGTCGAGATGCGCTTCTACGGCGGCATGACCCAGGACGAGATTGCCGATTTGCTGGGCGTCTCAGTCCCGACCGTCAAGCGCGACTGGCGCCGGGCGCGCGCCTTCCTGTTCGAGCAACTCAGGGGATGAACACCGAACGCGCCAGCATCGGGCCCTGGCGCGACGCCATGGCCTTGTTCGACGCCTGGCTCGACGCCGATGCCAGCGAACGGGCCGAGCTGTTGGCGCAGGCCCAGGCCGACACGGTGCAGCACCAAAAACTGCTCGCGCTGATTGCTGCCGACGCGTCTGCCGAGATGCAGCAGTTCATGCCCGAGGTCAAGCCGCCGGCGGTGCAGGCCCATGCCGGGCAGCGCCTCGGTCCCTGGAAGCTGCTGGAGCCGATTGGCAGCGGCGGCATGGGCGAGGTCTGGCTGGCCGAACGCAGTGACGGGCTCTACGACGCCCATGCAGCGATCAAGCTGTTGCATGCCCGCGCCACCACGCCCGCGCAACGCGCCCGCTTCGCCCGGGAGGGCGAGCTGCTCGCGAGGCTTGGGCATCCGCACATCGCGCGCCTGTTGGATGCCGGTGTGCAGCCGGACGGCGCACGCTATCTGGTGCTGGAATACGTGGCCGGCGCTCAGATTGATGACTGGTGTGACGTCCGTCGCGTCGGTCTGGCACAGCGGCTCGCGCTCTTCCTGCAGGTCTGCGAGGCCGTGGCGTACGCGCATGCCCACCTGGTGGTGCACCGCGACCTCAAGCCCGCCAACCTGCTGGTGAGCGAGGACGGCCAGGTCAAGCTGCTCGACTTCGGCGTCGCCAAGCTGCTGGCCGACGACACGGGTCCCGACAGCGACCTCACCCGGGCCGCCGCCGCGGGCCTGACACCCGCCTACGCCGCACCCGAGCAACTCACCGGCGGCGCCATCAGCACGGCCACCGACGTCTATGCCCTGGGTGTGCTGCTGTTCCAGTTGCTCAGCGGCCAGCGCCCCTATGCCGGCACCGACAGCACGCCGGCGCAGTGGGTGCGCGACATCGTCGAGGCCGAGCCCCTGTCGCTTTCCCGGGCTCAGCCCAGCGTGCAGGCCGCTGCGGCGCGGGGCACTTCAGCAGCCCAGCTGGCCCGGGCCCTGCGCAGCGATCTGGCCTTCATCACGGCGCGCGCCCTGCGCAAGCAACCCGGCGCGCGCTACCCCTCGGTGCAGGCCCTGGCCGAGGATGTGCAACGCTACCTGCGCCACGAACCGGTCAGCGCCCGGGCCGGGGATTGGCGCTACCGGGCCGCACGCTTCGTGCGCCGCAACCGACTCGCCGTGGCCGGCAGCGTGCTGCTGGCGTCGGCGCTGGCGGCCGGCGTCGGCGCCACACTCTGGCAGGCCGACAGGGCCCGGCGTCAGGCCGTGCTGGCGCAAACCGAGGCCGCCAAGGCCACGGCCATCAAGGACTTCCTCCTCAAGTCCTTCAACACGGCGCAGATCGGCCAGCGAACCCAGGCCAACGGTGCCGCGACCACCGTGCTGCAGCTGATCGAAAGCGGTGGCGCCGAACTGCTCAAGGACGACCTCAAGATCGACCCGGAGGCACGCCTGGAACTGCTGACCGCGCTCGGGGAACTGCAGCGCATCAACGGCCTGCATGCGCAGGCCGAGCCCCTGCAGCTCAAAGCGCTCGAACTGGCCAAGCAGCATTTCGGCGCGACCAGTGAGAAGTACGTCTACGCCCTGGTCGAGCGCGCCACCAACCTGCCCAAGCTGGGGCGGCGCGCTGAATCCAACCAGCTCTACGACGACGCCATTGCCCTGATGGAGAGGGTCGGCCAGCAACACACCGAGAGCTACCCCTTTGCGCTGTGGATGCGCGGCGTGAACGCCTATCGCACCGACCAGTACGAACTTGCATTGAGCCTGTTTGAGCGCGCCGAACTCGCCTGCCGTCAACACCGGCCCCACGACGCCACCCACGCCTTCGCCCTGCAGTGGCAGGCCAACGTGCACTCGATGCGCGACCAGTTCGATGCGGCGCAGGCCGCCCTGACAAAGGCGCTTGCGCTCACGCCCAGTGCCGAGCACCCGGAGCAGGCCGAGGCGCTGCTGCAGCTCTACCTGGGCGACCTGCAAACCCGCCGGGGCGAGATGGAACAAGCGCTGGCAGCCTACGACCGGGCGCTCTCCCTCATGCAGCGCACCGACAGCGGCCGCAACCCGGACCGCGTGGTCGTGCTCGTCAATGCCGCGCGGGCGCGCCATGAGCTGGGCCAGCCCGAAGCGGCCAGGGCGGAGCTGCGCGAGGCGCTGGCGCTGGCGCAGCACCACCCGACGGGTGAGCCCGGCCGAACCCTGAGCGATCGCGTCCTGTCGGCCCAGGTGGCACTCGATCTGGCCGATGGCAACGCGGCTGCCGCCCTGGTCGCCGCACGCCAATTGGCCGCACGCTGGCCGGCCGACGCCACGGGTTCGAGCTACGCCGCCAACCGGATGCTCCTGGCCGAGGCCGAGCGGCAAGCCGGGCAGCCCGCGCTGGCGCGCCAGGCGGCCGAGCGCGCCGCAGCGATCTACGAGGCTGCGGGCAGCGACACCCTGCTGGCGAGGCAGGCCCGGTTGGTGCTGGCCGAAGTCCTGGCACGGCAAGGCGATGCCGCAGCATCGGAACAGTTCCGCAGGGTGCTTGAAACCGCCCGTGCAGACTCCGCGACAGCGCCGCGTTCCAGGCAGTTGCAGAAGGCCCGCGCCCTGGCCGGCCTGGCCCGCCTGAGCCTGTCGACCCGCCCGCAGGAAGCCGCACGCCTGGCTCGCGAGGGCAGCGCTCTGCTGCCCGCTCCAGTCACCCTGCGAGAACGCCAGGTCCTGTCACAGTTGCAGGAGACCGAAGCCAAGGGCGTCAAGCAGGGGTCCGCAGTGCCCGGGGCCTGACCGCACGGTTTGCGGCGCTATCGGCAGTCCCTGCGCAGACGGCGCAAGCAGAGCAACCCGAGTCCAGCCGCGAGAAGCAGGGCGCTCCCCGGCTCGGGCACGGGCAGCGCCGTTGTCCAGTCCAGCCCGCTGGCCGCGCTGAGCGTGTAGCCATCGGTGACCAAACTGCCGCCCACCAGCAGGCCGGTCACGCCCTGCACCAGCACGCTGCTGGAGAAATCAAGCTGGCTGTTCGAGTTGCCCGACACCGCGCTGAAGCTGCGCTGACCCGACTCGGCGCGGGCGTAGATGCCCAGGTCGAAGGCCGTGCCCACCACCACCGGCACGCTGAAGGTCCAGTGCCCGTCGACCACGCGCGAGGTGGCGGGCGAACTGGCCACACCCCAGGCCACGCGCTGGCGGTCGGTGGCGAAGAGATCGGAGTTGCCCCGGCTGTAGCCCGGGTTGGACGAGGACAACTCAAAGGTGTTCATGTAACCGGTCACCTGGATCTGGCTGCGCCCGGCAAAGCCCGCGGCGGCCAGGGTGCCGTCGATGGACATGTCGACCAGCATGTAGACCGTCTGCCCCGTATGCCCGGCCCATTGCAGGGTCAGCTTATCCTCGAAGCCGCCGTTGGACCCCGCCACGGCAAAGAAGGCGTTGTTGGGCGAGTTGTTGTCTGAACGCATGTGGATGTGGCCGATGCCCACCGAACCCCAGGTCGAGTTGCTGATGTTGCCGCTGCTGTAGCTGTCGCTCGTGGTGGCGCTGCTGTTGCCGGTGAAGTAGGCCACCGTGCAGTGGCCGGACGCGAAGCCGCCGGTGAAGTCGGTACCTGCCGTTCTCGGCGCGCCGGGACTCGACGGCGCAGCGCAGGAACTCATGAAGCCACCGGGGCCGGTGACGTCTTGGTGCCTCGGGGCGGCTTGCACACTGCTGGCCAGGCCGGCCAGTGCCAAGCACAGGAAATAGCGGGGTGAAGACATGGCTTGAAGCTCCGGGTCGGGGTTGATGGGCGTCTGCACACGTTCAACCGCACTAAGCCCGCAGAAGGGATCACCACCCCCTAGAACTTGGGGCCTGAGGCGAGTCCTTAGTGAGGCGTCGGGCAAGACGCAGGTCATGCCCTCGGCACACCTCGGTCAGCCTGACCCAAGTGCTCAAGGATTGCGGGATTTTGGTGCTCGCTCACATCGCAAGCGATATGGGCAAGCCCCAAACCCAGCCCATCGGCTGCGCCGACCGCGCTTCGCGCGGCCTAGAGCAACCGGTCCAGTCTAGTAAGCCTGGCCCAGTTGCTCCAGGATGGCTGGGTTTTCCAATGTCGACGTGTCCTGCGTTACCGACTCCCCCTTGGCCACCGACCTCAACAAGCGCCGCATGATCTTGCCCGAGCGCGTCTTGGGCAGGTTGTCGCCGAAGCGGATGTCCTTGGGCTTGGCGATGGGGCCGATCTCCTTGGCCACGTGGTCGCGCAGCTGCTTGGCAATCGCCTTGGCCTCGTCGCCGCTCGGGCGCGGGCGCTTCAGCACGACGAAGGCGCAGATGGCCTCGCCGGTCGTGTCGTCCGGGCGGCCCACCACCGCCGCCTCGGCCACCAGTTCGGTGCAGCTGACAAGCGCCGACTCGATCTCCATCGTGCCCATGCGGTGGCCGGACACGTTGAGCACGTCGTCGATGCGGCCGGTGATGGTGAAGTAGCCCGTTTCGGCGTCGCGGATGGCGCCGTCACCGGCCAGGTAGTAGCCCTTGAGCTCGGCCGGGTAGTAGCTCTTCTTGAAGCGCTCCGGGTCACCCCAGATCGTGCGGATCATGCTCGGCCAGGGCTTCTTGACGACCAGGATGCCACCCTGGCCATTGGGCACGTCGTTGCCGGTCTCGTCGACGATGGCCGCCGTGATGCCCGGGAAGGGCAGCGTGCAGGAGCCCGGCACCAGCGTCGTGACGCCAGGCAGCGGCGTGATCATGTGGCCGCCGGTCTCGGTCTGCCAGAAGGTGTCGACGATGGGGCAGCGCTTGCCGCCCACATGCTCGTAGTACCACTCCCAGGCCGCCGGGTTGATGGGCTCACCCACCGAGCCCAGCAGGCGCAGGCTGCTCAGGTCGGAGCGCGCCGGGTGAACGGCGGGGTTGCTCTCGGCCGCCTTGATCAGCGAGCGGATGGCCGTGGGCGCCGTGTAGAAGATCGTGACCTTGTGCTTCTCGATCATCTGCCAGAAGCGACCGGCGTCCGGGTAGGTAGGCACGCCCTCGAAGACGATCTCGGTGCCGCCCAGGGCCAGCGGGCCGTAGGTGATGTAGGTGTGGCCGGTGACCCAGCCGATGTCGGCCGTGCACCAGAAGACGTCGTCATCCTTCAGGTCGAAGGTCCACTTCGTCGTCAGCGCGGCATGCAGCAGATAGCCGCCCGTGCTGTGCTGCACGCCCTTGGGCTTGCCGGTGGAGCCCGACGTGTACAGCAGGAAGAGCGGATGCTCGGCCTCGACCCACTCCGGCGCGCAGCTGGTCGACTCGGCCGACATCAGGTCGTGCAGCCACACATCGCGGCCGTCGACCCAGGCGATCTTGCCGCCGGTGCGCTTGTAGACGATGACGTCCTTCAGCGTCGGGCAGACGCCGCCATCCAGCGCTTCGTCGACGATGGCCTTGAGCGGCAGCGCCTTGCCGCCGCGCGCCTGCTCGTCGGCGCAGATGATGGCCACGGCGCCGGCGTCCTGCACGCGGTCGCGCAGGGATTGGGCCGAGAAGCCGCCGAACACGACCGAATGCGTCGCGCCGATGCGCGCGCAGGCCTGCATGGCCACCACGCCCTCGACGGACATCGGCATGTAGATGACGACACGGTCGCCCTTCTGGATGCCGCGCCCCTTGAGCGCGTTGGCGAGCTGGCTGACCTTGGCCAGCAGCTCGGCGTAGGTGACGCGAGTGACCGTGCCGTCATCGGCCTCGAATATCAATGCCGTCTTCTCCCCCTTGCCGGCCTCGACATGGCGGTCCAGACAGTTGTAGGAGACGTTGAGCTTGCCGTCCTCGAACCATTTGAAGAAGGGCGCGTCGCTGTCATTGAGCGTCTTGGTGAACGGCGTCTGCCAGCTCAGCAGCTCGCGGGCCTGGCGGGCCCAGAAGCCGGCGTAATCGGCCTCGGCTTCGGCCACCAGCGCGGCATAGCCCGCTTCGCCCTTCACATGGGCGTTGGCGACCCATTCCGGGCTGGGGGCGTAGGTGTTGAGCGTACTCATCGTGTGTCTCCTCGTTCTGGCTGCTTGGCGCGCACTGTGCGAGGAGTCACTGACGATGCCCTTACTCTCGGCTCTGCGCCCCGCGGCGCAAGCTTAGCGCGGCTCGGCGCGGGGCCGGCGTTTCAGCCCCATCAGCAGGCCCAGGCCGGCCAGCAGCAGGCCCGCGCTCGCCGGCTCGGGTACCGGGGCGTTGATGAATTGCAGGTTGTCGATCAGCAGCGCGTGATCCGTGGTGTTGGTGTGAATCCTCAACTCGTCAAAGACGATGTCGCGAAAGCCATAGATATTGGTCGAGCCCGTCAGCGATGAGGGCGCGGCGGCAGATTCGACCCAGCCACCATGGAAGTAGGCGTCAAAAGTCGAGACGCCGTTGTCCGCCGTCACCATCGCGAAGGCTGCGGCTGAAACGGGCTTGACGAAATGGATCGCGAAGCCGGTCGAGGCACCCACATTCGACCGGAAGTTGCTCACACGGTTGCCGCTGAAATGCACAAACGCCGGATTCATGTCGGCGTTGGCGAAAGCGGAATCGAACTTCAGGCCGAGGTTGACGAACTGATCGGACACGACCTCGCTCGCCCGCAGCGCAACCGATTCGAAGTCGACGGTGAGGTCTGGCGTGGTCAGCCCGGTGTCTGCATTGAAGAATTCGGCCCGGGCGGGGCCGCTCAGCAGGGCCAGCGCGGCGAGCAGGGCAGGCGGCACAAGTCGCAATTTCATTTGGATCATCAGGAGCTCCCAGCAGGTTGAGGTGGCGGCGCGAGTGCTCCGCCTTCTTCAGGACGGGCCGCGCCGGCAGATCCGGACACGCCCCCCCTAGTTCAAGGCCGCGGCCGCACCAACATGCCCGGTGCGGCCACGAAAGGCTTGAAGCCCATGGCTTCATAAAGCTCGGCCGGCGCATAGGCCACGCGGCCCTGAATGACGAGGCTGGCACGGCGCAGCGCCTCGATGTCCTGGGACGGGTCGCCCTCGACGAGCAGCAGGTCGGCTGCATAGCCACGCGCGATGCGGCCACGCTCGGCGCTGGCGCCCGCCACCCGCGCACCGTTCCAGGTCGCGATGCGCAGCACCTCGGGCGCCGGAATGCCCGCCTTCACGTACAGCGCCAGCTCGCGGTGCAGACCCAGGCCGGCCGTGCCGTCGGTGCCCGCCACCAGCGGCACGCCGGCGCGGTGCATGTCGCGCGTCAACGCCAGCAGCTTGGCGTAGGAACGGCGGTAGGTGTCGAGCTTGTCGCCCGCCAGGTCCATCGGCGCCACGCGCAGCTGGCGCTGCCACAGCACGGGCAGATGCCCAGCCACGTCGCCCAGCACCGGGTCGAGCTCGCCCTGGGCCTGGGTGAACATGGCCTCGAAGGTCATCAGCGTCGGGTCGACGACGACCTGGCGCTCACGCAGCAGCGCGATGAAACGCCGCACCTTCGGGCTGGCGAGGTCCACGGCCTGGGCGTCGCTGCCCACGCGCTGAAAGCGCAGCAAGGTGCGGCTGTCGTCCCCCGGGCGGCTGACGAAGTTCAGCATGACCTGGTTGATGTGGGTCAGTTCCTCGTAGCCGGCGCGCACCGCCTGCTCGGCGAGCATGAAGGCCGGCACATGGCCGTTGACGTGCAGGCCCAGGCTGCGGGCCTTGGTCGTCAACGGCTTGACCCATTCGGGCTTGATCGAGTTGTAGAGCTTGATGCCGACAAAGCCATGGCAGGCATACCAGCTCACCGCATCCAGTGCCTCGTCCAGCGTCTCGGCGACGATGCCATTGCGCGCCGAGAAAGGGCTCTTGCCCTCGATGAAGCCGGCGGCGTAGACGTTCGGGCCGATGACCTCGCCGCGCTCGATGCGGTCGCGCAGGCGCAGCAACTCCTGGTTGTCGTTGCCGGGGTCGCGGATGCTGGTCACACCGCCGGCCAGATGCGCCAGGCCGTCCTCGCTCCACAGATGGGCGTGCATGTCCCACAGGCCCGGCAGCAGCGTCTGGCCGCGGCCGTCGATGGCGCGCTCGGGCAGCACGCGCAGCGCGCCGGGCTCGGTCACGGCGTCGATGCGGCCCTGTGAGATCCACACATCGCTGGGGCCCCGCATGCGCGCCGCCGGGGCGTCGAACCAGCGCACATTGCGGATCAGCGTGACGCCTTCGAACGGTTTGGCCAGGCGCTGGCGCAGCGCGCCGAGGCGCTCGTTGGCGGCCTGCTGCTGGCGGGCCAGCAAAGCGGGCACCAGCGCCTCGGCGCCCTTCTCTGCCACCGCGAAGCCTGGCCAGGTGATCGCGAACAGCGCGTGGCTGGCGTCGTCGCGCACCCAGTAGTACCAGGGCTGGGCATCCGCGCCGGTGACGGCCACCAGGGCCAGAGGCCCCGTCGCGGCATCGGGCGTCAGGCGGGCCAGGATCTCGGCGCGGATCTTCAGCCCGCCCAGCGTGGCGGCACGGCCGTCGGGCTGGGCCAGCAGCATGCGCACCAGGGCGCCGTAGTAGCCCGGCGAGGCCTCCAGCGGGATGAAGACGAAGTCATCACCCGCCGGCACATCGCCACTGTCGGCCCGCGAACGCCAGCGCGCGTGGGCCTCGACGACATCGAAATCCTCGGCAATCTCGGCGCCCATGGTGCTGCGCCCCCGGCCGCGATAGTCGCGCGGCGCGCCGTTGGTGGCGAGGCGAAAGCTCTCCTTGATGTCCGGGCCGCGGCCGTTGTCGCGGTAGCTGTAGTCGGTCTCGATGCGGCCATCGGGCTGGGTTTCGACACGCAGATGGCCGGCCACATGCTCCTGCGACAGCACCGTGTACTCGGCGCCCCGCGCACTGCCGAGCGCGAGCCAAAGCAGCAGCCCGATCACACGCGGCGCGTTCATGACCGCGCTCCCGACCTGCCGCGCCGCAACGCCAGCAGGCCCAGGCCTGCCGCCAACAGCACCGGCACCTGGGGTTCGGGCACGCTAGACACAATGGCCCGCAGCTCGACGCTCTGCGGCAGGTAAAACTCCAAAGATTGCAGGCTGGCCGCAGCCCGTTGCCCGGGCATGCAGGCCAGGCTCAGACAGTCGGGGTCCGAAGACGCCACGAGGTGGTAGCTGCCGATCAGCGTCTGCGTCACCGAAAGATCCCAGTGCCCCGCAGCCTGTGGTGCCGTGGCCCAGACGGGCGGCGTCAGGCCAACCGAACTGTCCAGGCTCCCCAGCGCCACCGGGCTCACCTCGGCGCTGTAGTGTTCGGTGCCAGAGGCCGTCACGTCCCACCGGTTGAGGCCCCGGGCGGTGGCCAGTTGCGCGTCGGGCGGCGCGACGAAGCGGCTGACAGTGCGCACGCTCATCTGGTCGGGTTGGGGAGTGAGAACCAGCTCCCATTTCGCATCCAGCGTCAGATGCCAGGGCTGGAAGTCGAAATGCAGGTCCAGGGTCCCGAGCCCGGCGTTGGGCTGGGACGGATTCCAGCCCAGCAGGATCGCCCCGACGCCCTGGAAGAACCACTGCCCGTTTTCAAAACTCACCACGGGCGCTCCGCCCATCAGCCCCGTCAAGGTACCTCCCGGGTCCTGGCTCTGCCAACTCGCCCGCACGCCTGGCAGGGCCTGGGCCTGGGCCATGCAGGCCAAGGCGGCGCCTTGCAGCGCGCAGGCGGCAAGCACGGTTCGAGCAACTCGAAGGGGATGGCGGGACATGGCGCGTTCCAAGAGCGTGAGCGGCTTGCTCACCTGCTTTCAGACGCAGCCTTGCAGCGAATCCGGACAAGACCGCCGCCGCCCGGCCCGCTCACTGGCCCAGCAGCACTCCCAGCAGCAGCCGCGCCTTGTCCCAGTCACGGCGCACCGTGCGGTCGGTGAGCTGCAGCGCCTCGGCGATCTCGAGGTCGTTGTAGCCGCCGAAATAGCGCATCTCCACCACCTTGGCCAGGCGCGGCTCGGCCGCGGCCAGGGCCTCCAGGGCCTCGTGCACCTTCAGCACCTCGTCTTCGCCGGCCGGCGTGCTGTCGGCGATGTGGGTGTCCAGCGTCAGGTGAGCCAGACCACTGCCACGGCGCTGGGCCTGGCGCTCGCGCACCGCGTCGATGATGACGGAGCGCATCACCTGTGAGGCATAGGCGAAGAAGGCGCGCCGGCTGTCCGGCCGCAGCCGGCCGCTGCCCAGAAAGCGCAGATAGCTCTCATGCACCAGCACTGTGGTGTCGAGCACGGTGTTGCGCCCGCCGTCGCGCAGGCGGGAGCGGGCCAACTTGCGCAGTTCGTCGTAAGCGGCAGCGAAGAGCCGGTCCTGGGCGCCGGCGCTACCGGCATTGACCTGTTCGATCAGGGTTTCGATGGCATCGTCTGGCACGGGCGCATGGTGCCAGCGCACTGCCGCCACGGACATCATCCTTACTGGGGATGTCCGCCCTGGCGATGCGCTTGCGTCTGACCTAGTGTGCGAACCCAATGAAAAGAGCCCAACGATGCTGACCCCGGCGGACATGAGCCGGCTGAGCCGACTGCTCGACCAGGCCCAGGCGCTGGCGCCCGAAAGCCATGAAGCCTGGCTGGCAGCCCTGCCGCCGGACGCCGCACACCTCGTGGCGGCGCTGCGCGACATGCTGGCGAACCCGCCCGGCGAGCTGACACTGCCGCGCCTGGGCGCCTGGGAGGGCGAGGACCCCGCCGCCGTACACGCCGGCGACCGCATCGGCCCCTACCGGCTGCTGGAAGAGATCGGCCGCGGCGGCATGGGCAGTGTGTGGCGGGCCGAGCGGGCGGACGGCAGCTACCGGCGCGAGGTGGCGCTCAAGCTGCCACGGCTGACCTGGGGCGAGGGGCTGGCACGACTGATGGCCCAGGAGCGGGACATCGGCGCGATGCTGGAGCACCCCAACATCGCCCGCCTCTACGACGCCGGCATCGACATGCGCGGCTGGCCGTATCTCGCGCTGGAACTGGTGGCCGGCCAACCCATCGACGCCTGGTGTCGCGAGCAGGCCTTGAGCGTGAACGCGCGCCTGACGCTGCTGTTGCAGGTCATGCGCGCCGTCGGCTATGCCCACGGGCGGTTGGTCGTGCACCGCGACATCAAGCCTTCCAACGTGCTGGTGACGCCCGACGGCCAGGCCCATTTGCTGGACTTCGGCATCGCCAAGTTGCTGTCCGAGGCTGCCGTTGGCGCCGGCCTCACGCTGGCGTCGGAGCGCCATCTGACGCCCCACTACGCCTCGCCGGAGCAGTTGCGCGACGCGCCGGTCACCGTGTCCACCGACGTCTACAGCCTGGGCGTGCTGGCCTTCGAACTGTTGACCGGCCACACGCCGTATCGCCTTGCTCGCGACAGCCGCGCTGCCTGGGAAGCAGCGGTACTTGTCGATGAGCCCGAGCGCGCCAGCATCCGCTGCACTGACACCGCGACGGCCCGCGCGCTGCGCGGTGACATCGACGCCATCCTGGCCAAGGCGCTGCGGCGCGACCCGGCCGAGCGCTATGCCAGCGTCGACGCCTTCGCCCAGGACGTGGAGCGCCACCTGCGCGGCGAGGCGGTGCTGGCCCAGCCCGACAGCACTTGGCACCGCCTCGGCCGCACGCTGCGCCGCCACAGGCTTGCCTTCGGCACGTCGGCGGTCGTCATCGCCGCGCTGGCGCTGGGCGGCGGCATTGCGCTGCGCCAGGCCCAGCGCGCCGAGCTGGCGGCACAGCGCCAGCGCGTCATGACCAGTTTCACCGCGGCCTTGCTGCGAGCCGACCAGGCTGCCTTCTTTGCCCGCACGGATTCGCGCCGCCCCACGCCCGAGCTGACGCTGGCCGACAGCGCCGCGCTGGTCCAGCAGCGCTTCCCGGAAGAGCCCGAACTGCAGGCCGACTTGCTGGGCGCGATCGCACGCCTCTTCCTGGAGATGGACCGTCCCGACCTGGCCGCCGATCATGCGCAGCGCCAGGTCGAAGCCCTGCAACGCGCGGACGCCGGCCGGCAGGCGCTGGCGGCGGCACGGCTGCTGGCCGCGGAGGCCTGGCTGGCGGCCAGCCGCTGGGCCGAGGCCGATGCTGCCGCGCAAGAGGCGCTGAAGCTGGCAGGCGGTGATCCCTTGCTGCGCGCCGAGGCGCTGGCCTCGATGGCGCAGGCTGCCTGGTCCGCCGGCCGTGCAAAGGCGGCGCAGGCCGCGCTGCAGGAGGTTGAGCCCATGCTGCCGGCACAGCCCGCCAGCTCGACGGCGCCGGCTCGCACGCAGGTGCTGCGCGCCGAGATGGCGGAGCGGGCAGACCAGCCCACCGAGGCCGACGCCCATCTGGAGCGCAGCGTCGCGCTGGCGCTCAGCGCGCACGGGGACGCATCGCCGCTCGTGCATCGGCTGCGATCTCTCGCCGCGCAGAGTCTGATCGAACATGGGCGCGCACAGGCCGCGGCGCCGTTCATCGACGCCGTCGTGCGCAACCTGAATGCACGCGGCGGCCAGGCGGTCATCGAGGCCCGCGTCATCCAGACCGAATTTGCGCTGGCCCGCTACCAGGCGGGCCTGGCCCGCCATGCGGATGCCCAGCAGGCCGCCGACTCGGCCACGGCCCTGATCGAAGTCCAGCCGGAGCCACCGCAAGCCCTGCAACTGCGCCTGAACCTGGCGCGCAGCCGCCTGGCCTACATCCACGGCGATATCCAGTCGGCGTGGACCTTTCTGCATTCCAGCTTTCCGGCATCCTCGGAAGGCCGGCCGCCCCGGTACTGGCAGCGCCTGCAATGGACCGCATCCGACATCTTTGCCGCCGCCGTGGGCGCCATATTCACCCAAGGCCACGAGGTGGGCGACTACTGGCAGAAGCTCATCCGCGATGGGCAGATGCGGCCGCTGGACCAGCCCGGTGACCTGGCGCGCTTCGCGCTGTGGCTGACGGCAGCGGGGGATGCTCAGGAAGGCCTGCTCAAGCTGGAGGCCGCGTCGCCTACACCGGCCTCGCGCGCCATGTTGGCCTGGGTCAAAGCCCAGATCCTGCTCGACCTGGGTCGACCGGCCGAAGCCGCGGCCGCCGTGCAGGGCCTGTCGCCCGGGTCCACGCCTGACCTGCCACCCGAGCGCTTCGCCAGCGAGGCCGTCGCTGCCCAGCTGGACTGCATCCAGGGCCGCGCCGGGGCCGGGCGCGACAAGCTCGTCGCCCAGGCTGAGGCCCTCCTGCGTGACCGCAACCCGAACTCACCCCGGCCCGCCTGGTTGCGCGCCCAGGCGGGCCTGTGCGCCCTGGCCGCAGGCGACCGCCCTGGTGCGCTCGCTCTGGCAGCCCAGGCGCGCCAGGCCTTCAAGGCTCAGCCCGATGTGGCGGCGTATTCCAAACTGCCGCTGCAAAAGCTCGACATCGCACTGCAGCGCCGCTGACACGGCCTGTCCCTAGAATCCGCGCGTTCTTCGCCGACCCCGGACTTCCATGACAGCCCCGCTGCGCCCCCTGCCCCGCCTGATCTTCGCCAGCCGCTGGCTGCAACTGCCCCTCTACCTGGGCCTGATCCTGGCGCAGGCCGTCTACGTCTTCCAGTTCTGGACCGAGCTGGTGCACCTGATCGAGGCGGCGTTCGGCGACCAGCATGCGCTTGAAATCCTGGTCAAGAGCATTGGCTACAAGGGCGAGGCGATTCCCGGCAAGCTCAACGAGACGATCCTGATGCTGGTCGTGCTGGGGCTGATCGACGTGGTGATGATCTCCAACCTGCTGATCATGGTCATCGTCGGCGGCTACGAGACCTTCGTGTCGCGCATGGACCTCGACGGCCACCCCGACCAGCCCGAGTGGCTGAGCCACGTGAATGCCTCGGTGCTGAAGGTCAAGCTGGCCACGGCCATCATCGGCATCAGCTCCATCCACCTGCTGAAGACCTTCATCAACGCCGACAACTACGCCGAGAAGACGCTGATGTACCAGACCATCATCCACGTCGCCTTCCTGCTGTCGGCCATGGCCATCGCCTTCACGGACCGGCTGTTGCCGCAGCCGCCCCACGGCGAGAAGCACTGATCGTTCGCAGCGGCTAGAAATTCGGGCCGAGCGCCGGGCCGCTCCCAAGCCGGCACGTCTGGCGATGTGCTCGCGGCTTGATGCCGCGAGCATCGCCGTCCCCTCGGGGGACCGGCTGGGTCGCCCGCGTTCAGCGAGGCGCAACCGGACGAGGGGCAGCGTTTCTAGCGCCCCACCATCTGCCCCGGCACCACCCAGGCGTCGAACTGCTCGGCCGTCACATGGCCCAGCGCCAGCGCCGCCTCGCGCAGGCTGCTGCCTTCCTTGTGCGCCTTCTTGGCGATCTGGGCGGCCTTGTCGTAGCCGATATGCGTGTTGAGCGCCGTCACCAGCATCAGTGAGCGCGCCACCAGCTCGGCGATGCGCCCCTCATTGGGCTCGATGCCGACGGCACAGTGCCTGTTGAAGCTGGCCATGCCATCGGCCAGCAGCCGCACGCTCTGCAGGAAGTTGTGGATGACCATGGGCCGGAACACGTTGAGCTCGAAGTTGCCCGACGCGCCGCCGATGTTGATGGCCACGTCGTTGCCCATGACCTGGGCGGCCAGCATGGTCACCGCCTCGCTCTGCGTCGGGTTGACCTTGCCCGGCATGATGGACGAGCCCGGCTCGTTCTCCGGGATGCTGATCTCGCCAATGCCGCTGCGCGGGCCGCTGGCCAGCCAGCGCACGTCGTTGGCGATCTTGGTCAGGCTGGCCGCCAGCGTCTTCAGCGCGCCGTGGGCGTGGACGAGGGCGTCGCAGGAGGCCATGGCCTCGAACTTGTTCGGCGCCGTGACGAAGTCATGGCCCGTCAGTCGCGCCAGCTCCGCGGCGACCTGCTCGGCATAGCCCTTGGGCGCGTTCAGCCCGGTGCCCACCGCCGTGCCGCCCAAAGCCAGCTCGTACAGATGCGGCAACGCCGCCAGCACATGCCGCTCGCCGTGGTTCAGCTGCGCCACCCAGCCCGAGATCTCCTGCCCCAGCGTCAGCGGCGTCGCGTCCTGCAGATGGGTGCGGCCGATCTTGACGATGTCGTCAAAGGCCTCGGCCTTCTGCTGCAGCGTCGTGCGCAGCGCGCGCAGCGGCGGCAGCAGGCGCTCCTGCAAGGCCTGCACGGCGGCAACATGCATGGCGGTCGGGAAGACGTCGTTGCTGCTCTGGCTGCGGTTCACGTCGTCATTGGGATGCACCAGCCGCCCCTCGCCCCGCTCGCCGCCCAGCAGCTCGCTGGCGCGGTTGGCCAGCACCTCGTTGACGTTCATGTTCGTCTGCGTGCCCGAGCCCGTCTGCCAGACCACCAACGGGAACTCGTCAGCATGCAGGCCACCAATGACCTCGTCGGCCGCGGCCACGATGGCCTCGGTCTTGGCCTGGTCCTGCAGCCCCAGCCCACGGTTCACGACGGCCGACGCTCGCTTCACCTTGGCCAGCGCTCGAATCAGCTCGGGCGCCTGGCGTTCGCCGGAGATGTCGAAGTTCTGCAGCGAGCGCTGCGTCTGCGCGCCCCACAGCTTGTCGGCCGGCACCTCGATGGGGCCGAAGGTGTCGTGCTCGATGCGGGTTCTGCTCATGACGATTCTCACGAAGGCGGGGTTGGCTTTCAGCATAGCCAGGATGAGAACCCTTCTCATCTTTGCGGCCACCGATAATTCCGGCCGCCCCCAAGCTTGTCCGCCCTCCAAATGACCACGATCCGCCAGCAAGACCTCATCGACAGCGTTGCTGCCGCCCTGCAGTACATCAGCTATTTCGCAAACTGATTCTTCTCTTCAAAATCAGTTGGTTAGCAAAAACGCCCCGACGCCAACCTCCGCGATTCGCCAAAAAAGCGTGAATCTGCGCTAAGTGCTTTACAGCACACGCATTTGAGCCCCCTGCCCCGCTTAAGTTGCTCAAATTTTGCGTGCAAATATTTGCACAAAATTCGTACAGGCCTTTGGGAAAAGGTACTGCTACGCAGCGGCAATCAATCTAGCTTGTCTCTTTGGGCTTGAAGCCTTTCACGACCCACGCCGCAAGCCAACCGATGAAGTAGGCACCAAACACAAGGCCAAACCATAAGCCAATGCCTACAAGCAACAACCTCAGCTGATCAGTCTTAACTTGATTGAATTCAACTGGTGCATACTCTGCGGTTTTCTTTTGGATAGCTGCTACCGGGTCTGACGTCTTCTCGACCTGCGCCCTGCATTCTTTATCGGCGGCTCTGCGGTCTTCAGCGTTCATCCTAATGACGCAAGCGGCAATCGCCTGCTCCATTGAACGCGAATACCACTCCTCGGCGTCTCTTCGTGCAAGGGAATCAGCAATCGACTCGTTTGGCCAGGCTCGGTAGAGACTAGCGGCAATGACCGTTGCCGTGAACAGTGCATACACAATCTTTGCCAACCATTCAACTTGTTCATGCTTCTCTCCCTGACGTGATGCAGTGATCCTAAGTCGCCGCATTGCTGGTGCCACTGGAAAAACCCGATCTATTACCTGACCGAAATTTCAGGATATGCGATGCTGCGGTCGCTTTTGTCAAAAATCTCGCACACTTTACGCACAGTTTTCCCAAACACGGAACTGGCAAAAAGGAGATTAATCTTGGCACTATACAAACGAGAGGGAAGCGACATATAGCATGTGCGCAAGATGGTTGGTGGCATAAGCGATCAAGGGCTTGCAATGCAGCGTTTGGTTGGATAACCTGTTGAGATTGCGACTTCTAGCCAATGACTCGACGACTTACAAGCAGCCGACAGACGGTGCTGCATTATCGCCGCTTTATGGTTTGCCAGCTTTCTTTGGCTTTGCCTGCCTAGGAGGCACTTTGAGCTTCTTTGCTCTTGCGGCCGTGACATAGATAGACTCAAGTACATTCTCCAGAATGTCCATCACCACGTTTACATCCGACGACGTGGGCTGATAGCCGCGATGCGTCGTAGCGTGTCCAGCTTCAATGAGCGGACCTAGCGCATCAAGTTGAATCTTGCTAATGAAGCCACCTTCTAGAAACTTTTCTAGATTCTTAACAAAGCTGCCGTTGTCGCCGACTTTTTCGACCATCACGAATTCAAGTAACGAGCGCACTCCCAGCATAGTCAGCCACCAGTTCTGCACGCCAATGGCGGTGTAAAGCTCTTGCAACAGGTCATATTTGCTCTGTTCATTGAGGAAGTCGGCCTTGAACAGCTCATGTATCCATGCAGGCCGGCGGCGAGTCAAAGCGGGCGGATATTGGTCAACCATTTCCCCTTCACCGTTGATCGACCAATCCGTCTTCATCGAGATGTACTCGCATCCATCACACTCTGCAAGCGTGTAGATCGTTTCCTCCACATCGAAGTCTTCATCATGTGTTTCGACGGCGTCTTGCTTGGTGATCGCAAAGAGCACAGTGTGTCGTGTGTTTCGAAGGCATAGGTTGCAGTGCCACTTCACCTTCTTGCCGGCTTCAGTCATTCTTATCGCTCCTCCGTCATCGTCACTCAGCTTGCTTTTCTTCGGGTTCGCTCTTGGTCTGATAGCGCGTTTTTATGTGGTTGCAAGTAGCGACTAGGTTCGGGAAGACTGAGCTCTCGTGGATGCCGAGTCTTTCGAGCTCATCGAGAATGGCTTGCTTGTTTTGCACCCGAATGCGATGAATGGTAATTGCTTCAGTGCTTTCTTCCTCTAGAACGGCTTCATGCCCAAACAACAGGAATGCGCCGGACTGCGATGAAATACGATCGTTCGTAAGCTTGCTCTTAACGGAGATGACGCTCTTCAATGTCGACGGCTGAATGTGTCGCAAGAAATACGGTTTCTCAGCCGAGATGAAATGATGTAGACGCTTGATAGGCTCTTGCGAGTTAAATGTGCCGATTGCTATCGTCTCGCCTTCCGCTGCACGCTGAGACATACTGAAGTCAATACTGTCTTTCTCTTTGGCACTAAGCAAAGACAGGTTGGCAATGCAGCTCGCGCTATCTGAATCAAAGTATTTAATCTTGTCGCGATCCATCTGGAAGATGATCACCTCACCATCTGTGGCAAGCTTCTTTGTACTTTGCTGCGCGCTGAATGCGGCGAAGAACAACGCGATAAGCGGGTTAGAGGTAATGTCAAGAAGTCTTGTTGGCAACTCGTAGTGTTGCATCCGAACAAGGCGGTCCAGTGTGGAAGTGTCATCCTTGAAGTCAAAGGAATTGGAGACTAAGACTTCTCGGAACATTTGATGTTCGCTGTCCTTGTACAGCGGAACGCCATCTTTGTTGGTTCGAAAGACAGAGGGCTTCAGCTGATAGGTTGCGTCTGTATGACCTCGGTAAAACGCTTCTTTGTTCGAGTTGTGCAGCTGATTGATCTCGGCTATGAATTCTGACACACTACCAATTGATCTAACGCGTGCGGCCATTGCCTCTACTATCGCGGCGGCCGTCTGTTCAACATCGAGTTGTGTCAGTCGAGGTCGAGAAGCCGTGACCTCATTGAGCAAGCCTGACGCTCTAAGTTTTTCATGTAGGTCTCCGCTTTTGACTGCCCAATGCGTTCTTGAGAACTCCCATTCGTGAACCCCAAAGCGCTTACGATGTGGAAAGAAGTCGCCAAAAGGTATCGGCGGAATATTTGGATCGAAATCGACAGTGACGCGAATAATGCCGCGCTGAAGCTCAATGTCTTCGATGGTGCCGAGCCTGATGTCCTCCTCGCCTTCATATGCACAAAGGCAAGGCATTGCCCTGAGGCGAGCAATATTTGTCTTCGTCAGATTTTCGAACTTCTTGACGATGTCGTCGGGGCTGTACTCGAGAAACCTGCTCCGTTCGAATTCCTCAACCCCTCCAACCCAAACCTCTCGTGAGGCAGTGACCATAAAGTGGAACATTGGCTCAGGCATAGTGGCTCTCTAGCTTCTGATGTTATTGATAGGCTGGCAGCAGGTTGCGGCACGCAGCTTAGCCGCACTGCGCTCCGCCTTCTACGGGAATACTTGCATTAGTCGGCCGTCTCGCTATCGGAATTTGTCCTGACTCGGCTCAACTGTTGAGCAAAGTCATCGTTGATCAGCTCTTGGTCAAGCAGCTTAGCGATGGGCGGGTGCTACCTTTCCAAGCGCAGCATCGTGCTCTACGGTGACCAGCGCATTCAGCACGAACGCCATGAGCAGATCTGGTGGTGCAGGCTCGTACTGAACTGAGGAATTGCTACGCGGGCAACCTTCTCAGCATCGATTCCGTAGGAAATGCGACGCGGCGGATTCGTACGGTGCAGTCGAAGCTAAGGTGTTGACAGCAAAGAACTTTTTTTCGTACAGCGCGCTGCGCGGGGTGTGACAAAATTTGTACAGGCGCTTTTGGACTAGAGGCGTCCGTACAAATTTTCTACTGCGACGCTATAAGTTGTTGCTTTAAAAGGCTTTTTTCATGGTTTCCATCAAGTGCCAAGATTTGGTTGACTCGGTAGCAGCGGCTCTGCAGTACATCTCGTACTACCACCCGGCCGACTACATCGCCCACCTGGCCCGCGCCTACGAGAGCGAGGCCTCGCCCGCCGCCAAGGACGCGATCGCCCAGATCCTGACCAACAGCCGCATGTGTGCGGAAGGCCGCCGCCCGATCTGCCAGGACACCGGCATCGTCAACGTCTTCCTGAAGATCGGCATGGACGTGCGCTGGGAAGGCTTTGCCGGCAGCATCGAGGACGCCATCAACGAAGGCGTGCGCCAGGGTTACCTCAACCCGGACAACAAGCTGCGCGCGAGCGTGCTGGACGACCCCATCTTTGCGCGCAAAAACACGAAGGACAACACGCCTGCCGTCGTGCAGATGGAGCTGGTGCCCGGCAACACCGTGGACGTCATCGTCGCGGCCAAGGGCGGCGGTTCGGAGAACAAGAGCAAGGTCTACATGCTCAACCCCAGCGATGACATCGTCGACTGGGTGCTGAAGACCGTACCCACCATGGGCGCGGGCTGGTGCCCGCCCGGCATGCTGGGCATCGGCGTGGGCGGCACGGCCGAGAAGGCCGCCCTGCTGGCCAAGCAGGCGTTGATGGAAGACATCGATATGTACGAGCTGCTGCAACGCGGCCCGCAGAACAAGCTCGAAGAGATGCGCATCGAGCTGTACGAGAAGGTCAACGCCTTGGGCATTGGCGCTCAGGGCCTGGGCGGCCTGACGACGGTGCTGGACGTGAAGATCAAGACCTTCCCGACGCATGCGGCCAGCAAGCCCATCGCGATGATCCCGAACTGCGCGGCCACGCGCCACGCCCACTTCGTGCTGGACGGCAGCGGCCCGACCTACCTCGAGCCGCCCAGCCTGGACCTGTGGCCCGACGTGAAGTGGGCGCCAGACTACAACAAGAGCCGGCGCGTCGACCTGAACACGCTGACGCCGGACATCGTCGCCACCTGGAAGGCCGGCGAGACGCTGCTGCTGAACGGCAAGATGCTGACCGGCCGCGATGCCGCCCACAAGCGCATCCAGGACATGCTGGCCAAGGGTGAGCCGCTGCCGGTGGACTTCACCAACCGCGCCATCTACTACGTCGGCCCCGTGGACCCGGTGCGCGACGAAGTCGTCGGCCCGGCCGGCCCGACGACGGCCACGCGCATGGACAAGTTCACCGACATGATGCTGGCCAAGACTGGCCTCATCGCCATGGTCGGCAAGGCCGAGCGCGGGCCGGTCGCTATCGAGTCGATCAAGAACCACAAGAGCGCCTACCTGATGGCGGTGGGCGGCTCGGCCTACCTGGTCAGCAAGGCGATCAAGGGCGCCAAGGTCGTCGGCTTTGAAGACCTCGGCATGGAAGCCATCTACGAGTTCGACGTGGTGGACATGCCCGTCACCGTGGCGGTCGACGCCACCGGCACCAGCGCCCACATCACCGGCCCGGCGGAGTGGAAGCAGCGTATCGCCTCGGGCAAGGCCGTCGGCATCCCGGTCGCCTCGGCCTGACGCCTACACAATCGGGTGGTCAACCTTGACCACCCGATATGACCCAAGTCCGCCCCCTCCAGCCCACCGACCGCGCCGCCTGGCAGCCCCTCTGGGACGGCTACAACGCCTTTTACGGCCGTGCCGGCGAGACCGCGCTGCCCGCTGAAGTCACCGAGACCACCTGGGCGCGCTTCTTCGACGCCACCGAACCGGTTCATGCACTGGTCGCCGAAGATGAAAGCGGCCAGCTGCTCGGCCTCGTGCACTACCTCTATCACCGCAGCACGACGCGCGTCGAGCTGACCTGCTATCTGCAGGACCTGTTCACGACACCTGAGGCGCGTGGCCGCGGCGTGGGCCGCGCCCTGATGGAGGCCGTGTATGCGGCGGCCCGCGAGGCGGGCATCAAGCGCGTCTACTGGCAGACGCACACCACCAACGCCACGGGCCGCGCGCTGTACGACAAGGTTGCGCATCACATGGGCTTCATCGTCTACGCCCAAGACGTCGCCTGACCTCGGAGGACTTCAAGTGCGCCTGTTTTTCGTCGCCGCCGTCCTGCTGGCGCTGTACACCCTCTCGCCGCCCGCCAGGGCACAGACCTGCGCCCTGACGCCGGTCGCCGGCGAGATGCGTGAGCTGACCTCGGGTGGCCGCACGCGGACTTATCGACTCTTCGTGCCGCCTGCCGTCGCGGGCCGCAGCCAGCTCCCGCTGGTCTTCGACCTGCACGGCACGGGCGGCAAGACCGCGGGGCGCGCCAGGGAAAGCGGCTTCGAGACACTGGCGGCGCGAGAGGGCTTCGCTGTCGCCACACTGCAGGCGGAAGACTCGCGCTGGAATGTGCCGGTGGCCAGCACCCGCGCCGACGATGTGCAGTACGTGTCCGATGTCATCGACCACATTGCCGCCCAGGTCTGCATCGACCCGAAGCGGGTCTATTCGACCGGCTTCTCAGGCGGCGGGCGCATGTCCTCTCTGCTCGGCTGCCGCCTGAACCACCGCATCGCAGCGATCGCGCCGGTTGGCGGGCTGCGCTGGTTCGGCCCCTGCGCGGGCCGCGCCGTGCCGGTGCTCACCGTGCACGGCCTGGCGGACTCGACCAACTCCTACGAAGGTCATGCCGACCGCGGCCCCGAGTGGGTGGAAAGCGTGCCGGAGGCCCTGGCCGGATGGGCCGCCCACAACCGTTGCCAGCCCAAACTCGTCCAGGACGCCCAGCCCGGAGCGCTCCAGACCATCCGCTACGCGGGCTGCACGGGCAACTCAGAGGTCAGGCTGCTGCGCATCGACGGCATGGGCCACATCTGGCCCCATACCGAGGTCGATGCAACCGACACGATCTGGCAGTTCTTCAAGGCTCACCCGCTCCAGTAGGTCGAACACAACAGGAGACTCGCATGTCCAACATCCGCGCCTACGCCGCCCTCGCCCCCGGCGGCGCCCTGCAACCCTTCGACTACGACCCCGGCCCGCTAGGCGACGAGGACGTCGAAGTCACCGTCGAGCACTGCGGCATCTGCCACTCCGACCTGGCCATGATCGACAGCGAGTGGTTCCCGGCCGCCTACCCCGTGGTGCCCGGCCACGAGGTCATTGGCCGCGTCACGGCGCTGGGCGCTCATGCCAAGGGCCGGCAGATCGGCCAACGCGTCGGTGTGGGCTGGCATGCCAGCAGCTGCACGCATTGCAATTTCTGCCTTGGCGGCGAGCAGCATCTGTGCGGCAAGCGCCAGCCGACGCTGATCGGCCGCCATGGCGGCTTCGCGGACCGGCTGCGCGCCCACTGGAGTTGGGCCGTGCCCCTGCCCGATGCGCTGGACCCGGTCGCGGCGGGCCCGCTGATGTGCGGCGGTGGCACGGTCTTCCTGCCCTTTGTACTGCATGCCATCAAGCCGACCGACCGCGTCGGCGTCGTCGGCATCGGCGGCCTGGGTCACCTGGCCGTCAAGTTCGCACGTGCCTGGGGCTGCGAGGTCACGGCCTTCACGTCGTCGCCCTCCAAGCGCGACGAAGCCCTCGCACTGGGCGCGCACAAGACGCTGTCCAGCGTCGACAAGGCCGAGCTGAAAGCCGCCGCCGGCAGCCTGGACTTCCTGCTCATCACCGTGGGCGCCGCATTGAACTGGGACGCACTGCTGGCCACGCTGGCACCCAAGGGCCGCATGCATCTGGTCGGCGTCGTCACCGACGCGATGGCATTGAAGAGTGGCGGCCTGCTGAGCTGGCAGAAGAGCCTGTCGGCCTCACCCACACCACCGCCCTCCGTCCTGAAGACCATGCTGGACTTCTCGGCACGGCATCAGATCCTGCCGCAGGTGGAACGTTTCCCGATGAGCCGCGTCAACGACGCACTGGATCACCTGCGCTCAGGCAAGGCGCGCTACCGCGTGGTGTTGGACGCCGATTTCTAGTCGCCAGTCGGTGCAGGTGCCTCCGGCGACGTGGCCGTGGTCGCCGACTTCGGCTGGCGCTGCACCTGCTGCGGGTAGGGAATGTCCACGCCCAGGCGCTGCAGCGTGTGCAGCACGGCCAGGTTGACGTCCGAGCGCACGCCGCCGCTGCCGTTCTCGGGGTCCATGATCCAGAAGAACACGCTCAGCTCCAGGCCGCTGTCGGCAAAGCGGCTCAGCTGCACCGATGGCCCCGGGTCGCTCAACACGCGCGGGACTTCGGTGACGGCTTTGGTGATGGCCTGCATGACGTTGTCGACGTCGCAGTCGTAGTCCACCTGCACCACCGTCGACAGCAGCACGCGCGGGTCGGCCAGCGAGGAGTTCTCGACCCGCTGAGTGATCAGGATCTCGTTGGGCACGATGGCTTCCTTGCCGCCGAGCGACCGGATCACCGTGTAACGCGTCTTGATGTCGGTCACGCGGCCCTCGAAGCCGTCGACCTTGACCATGTCGCCGATGCGCAAGCTCCGCTCGGCCAGGATGACAAAGCCGCTCACGTAATTCGCCGCCAGCTTCTGCAGGCCAAAGCCCAGGCCGACGCCGAGCGCCCCACCCAGCACGCCCAGGGCCGTCAGGTCGATGCCCGCGGCCGACAGCGCGAACAGCAGGCCGATGAAGAGCAGCAGCGAGCGGATCGCGTTGGACGCGATCTTGCGCATGGACAGGTCCAGTGACTCGCGGCGCAGCAGCTGGGCCTCGATGGCCGACGAGATCCACAGCGCAACGACCAGCACCAGCGTGGCCGTCAACCCGCCCTCGATGAGGTTGCGCAGCGTCAGCTTGACGGTGCCGAATTTCCAGCCGATGTCGTCCAGCTCGTCCATCAGCACGGGCCACAGCCCGGTGATCCACAGCACCGCGCCGATCCACACCAGCCAGGAGCCCAGCTTCTCCAAGGCCTTGAAGGCGGTCGAATTGGGCCAGGCGGCGCGCAGCACGCGGGCGATGAGGCGGATGGCGGCCAGCGACACCAGCACCGGCAGCGCCAGCTTGAACAAGGCCGGTGCCAGCCCGTACAGCGGCAGCAGGCGGCGCGCGCCAAAGGCCAGGGCCAGGGCGAACAGCGGGAAAAGCGTGCCGTCGATGACGCGATCGCCGAACAGCACGCTGTTCTCGCGCCGGGTGACGGCGCGCGACAGCGCCCAACTCAGCAACCCTGCCAGAGCCAGGCAGCCGAATAGCAGGCCCCATTCGGCCAGCGCGTCGGCGCTGAAGACGCGGGTCAGCAAGGCCTGGAGTTCGGCCAGGCTCAAAGGTTGGTGCATACGGTTTTAGTCAGTTGGGGACAGAGCTACTCGCTGCGCTCGGGCGGTCTGTCCCGCAAAATTCTCAGCTTAGTTGGGGACAGAGCTACTCGCTTCGCTCGGGCGGTCTGTCCCGCAAAGTTCACAAATCAGCCAATACGCGCAAATGGATGCCCACGCTGCGCGCGAGGGCGTGCAGGTTATAGCCGCCCTCCAGGACCGACACGATACGGCCTTGCGCATGACGGTCGGCCACGGCCTTGATCTTCTGCGTGATCCATTCGTAGTCGGCCTCGATGAGGCCCAACTGGCCGAGATCGTCGTCGCGGTGGGCGTCGAAGCCGGCGGAGATGAAGATCATCTGCGGCTTGAAGCGCTCCAGGGCCGGCAGCCACATGGCCTCGATGATCTCGCGCACCTCGCCGCCACGCGTGTAGGCCGGCAGCGGCACGTTGACCATGTTGGTGCCCTTGGGGACGGCGCCGCTGTAGGGGTAGAGCGGATGCTGGAACAGGCTGACCATCAGCACGCGGTCGTCGCCGGCAATGATGTCCTCGGTGCCGTTGCCATGGTGGACGTCGAAGTCGACGATGGCCACGCGCTTGAGGCCGCGCCGGTCCAGCGCGTGCCGCGCAGCGATGGCCACGTTGTTGAAGAAGCAAAAACCCATGCTCTGGTCGCGCGTGGCATGGTGGCCCGGCGGGCGCACCGAGCAGAAGGCGTTGTCGGCACGGCCGTCGATGACGAGGTCGGTCGCCTGCACGGCAGCACCCGCCGCATGCAGGGCGGCGGTCCAGGTATGGGCGTTGGCCGAGGTGTCGGGGTCGACGGCGCAACGTTCGCCCGTCTCGGCGCAGTCCCGCAGCAGGGCGCCGATCTCGGCGACATAGCCGTGGGTGTGAGCCAGCTCCACGTCCTTGAGGTCCACCGGCCGGGCGTCGAAGTACTCGAGCGCCTGGCCCAGGCCCGAGGCGATCAGCCAGTCGTCGATGGCAGCCAGCCGCTCCGGGCATTCGGGATGGCCTTCGCCCATGTCGTGGCGGCGGCATTCGGGAGGGTTGAAGTAGGCGGTGGGCATGTCTCTTGATATGGTCCAGCCTCATGACGCAAGCTCCATCACGAACGCTGGCAGCGCAACTGCTGGCACTGCAAAACCAGATTAGCACGGTCATCAAGGGCAAGCCGGCCCAGATCGCCGATTCCCTGGCCTGCCTGATCGCCGGCGGCCACCTGCTGATCGAGGACCTTCCCGGCGTCGGCAAGACCACGCTGGCCCATGCGCTGGCCATTTCCCTGGGGCTGAAGTTCTCGCGCCTGCAGTTCACGGCCGACCTGCTGCCCAGCGACCTGCTGGGCGTCAGCGTCTACGAGCGCGAGAAGAACGGCTTTGCCTTCCACCCCGGCCCGGTGTTCGCACAGGTGCTGCTGGCCGACGAGATCAATCGCGCCGGCCCCAAGACGCAGAGCGCGCTGCTGGAGGCCATGGAGGAGCACCAGGTCAGCATCGAGGGCATCAGCCACCCGCTGCCCGAGCCCTTCTTCGTCATCGCCACGCAGAACCCCAGCGAGCAGCTCGGCACTTTCCCGCTGCCAGAGTCGCAGCTGGACCGCTTCCTGATGTGTATTTCCCTTGGCTACCCCGACGCCGCCGCCGAGCGCGAGCTGCTGACCGGGAAGGACAGCCGTGAGCAGCTGCGGTCGCTGGGCGCCCTCATGACGCCGGCGGAGCTGATGCAGGCGCAAGCCGCCGTCAAGGCCATCCACGCCGCGCCGCCGCTGCTGGACTACCTGCAGGCACTGATTGCGGCCACACGCTCGGGCCAATGGTTCGTGGAAGGCCTGTCGCCGCGCGCCGGCCTGGCCGTGCTGCGAGCCTCCCGCGCCCGGGCCCTGCTGCAGGGGCGCGACTATGTGTCGCCCGACGACGTGCAGGCCATCCTGCCGCAAACCATCGCCCACCGCCTGCAGCCCCGCGCCGGCGCGGGCCGCGGCGCTCGCGAGCAGGTGCGGGCGATGATCGAAGCCATCGCCCTCCCCTAGCTTGGCGCTGATTGCCGGCCTGGCGCTCCTGCGCAGCCAGCACGTCGCGGTTGGCCGGACGGGTTCGGACCGGGCAGATCGGCGGGATGGTTATCCTGCCGCCCCATGTACGTGCCCTTCTTCGGCTTGAAACAAGCGCCGTTCTCGATCGCGCCGGACCCGCATTACCTGTTCATGAGCGAGCGCCACCGCGAGGCGCTGGCCCACCTGCTGTACGGGCTGGACGGGGGCGGCGGCTTCGTGCTGCTCACCGGCGAGATCGGCGCCGGCAAGACCACCGTTTGCCGCTGTTTCCTGGAGCAGATCCCGGCGAACTGCAACGTCGCCTACATCTTCAATCCCAAGCTCACCGTCACAGAGCTGCTGCAGGCGATCTGCGACGAATTCCATGTCGTGGTGCCGGCGGGCGCGCGGACGGTGAAGGACTACGTCGACCCGCTGAACGCCTTCCTGCTGGCGCAGCACGCGGCCGGGCGCAACAACGTGCTGATCATCGATGAGGCGCAGAACCTCTCGGCCGACGTGCTGGAGCAATTGCGCCTGCTGACCAATCTGGAAACCAGTGAGCGCAAGCTGCTCCAGGTGGTGCTGATCGGCCAACCCGAGCTCCGCGGCATGCTGGCCCGGCCGGAGCTGGAGCAGCTGGCGCAGCGCGTGATCGCGCGCTTTCACCTGGGCGCGCTGTCCGAGGCCGAGACGGCGCAGTACATCCGCCACCGCCTGAACGTGGCCGGCCTCACCGGCGCGCTGCCCTTCGACCGCAAGGGGCTGCGCCTCATCCACCAGCTCACCCGCGGCGTGCCGCGCCGCATCAACCTGCTCTGCGACCGCGCACTGCTGGGTGGCTATGCCAGCGGCCAGGCGCAGGTCACGCGAACAATAGTGCGCCAGGCTGCGCGCGAGATGTTCGACGAGCAGGCCGCGCCGCCCGTGCCCAGGCGCAGGCCCGTCGCGGCGGGCATTGGCGTGGCCCTGCTGGCCGCGGCCATCGTGGGCGGCTGGCTGGCCTGGCGGGCGCAGCAGGCCACCATGGACGGGCGCCTGCAGAAGGCCAGAGCGGAGGGCATGGCTGCGGCTGCCAGCGCGGCATCTGCTGCGGCAGCGGCTGCGAGTGCGGCTTCGCAACCCGCCTCCGCGGCCAGCCGCGCCGAGCCAGCCCCCGAACTGCTGACGCTCGCCGACTGGAAGCCGCAGGACGCCGACGCCTGGGCGGCCCTCGCCCAGCGCTGGGGCCTGCCGCTGCCGGACAAGGCCGACCCCTGCACCGTGGCCGCGCAGCGCGGCCTGCAGTGCTACCGCAGCGGCAGCGGCAGCCTCTCGCTCATCCGCCTCATCGACCGCCCCGTGCTGCTGACCCTGCAGCGCCCCGGCCACCCGGCGGCCCTGGCCGCGCTGGTGGCGCTGGGCGCGCAGCACGCCACGCTGGTCGTGGACGGCACGCCCCGCCGCGTCACGCTGCCCGAGCTGGCCGGCGCCTGGCGCGGCGAGTTCACGACCTTCTGGCGCGTGCCACCGGGCTATGCAGAGCGGGCCGAGAACATCGTTCCCCTGCGCAACTGGCTGGCCACACAGCTCGCCAGCGTGCCGGGTAGCGCGCCGTCCGCGCCGGCCTCCGCACCCGCGCCCGGCTGGCCCGAGCTGAGCCGCCAGGTGCAGGCCTTCCAGGCCAGCCAGGGTTTGCAACCCGATGGCCGCGTCGGCCCCATCACCCTGATGCAAGTCAACCGGGCTGCCGGTATAGCCGAGCCGCGCCTGGACGTGGCGCGCTGAACGCGAGAATCGCAAGACCTAACGCCATGTCCTACATCCTCGACGCCCTGCGCCGTGCCGAAGCCGATCGCGAACGCGAGCGCGGCCAGGTGCCGGGCCTGAACACCCAAGCGGTATCCGCCAGCGACGCCGCCCGCGCCGCCGGCCCACGCCGCTGGCTGCCCTGGGCCGGCGGCGGCCTGCTGCTGCTGGCCGGCATCGGCGCCGGCAGTTGGTGGGCAAGCGGCCCGCAGGACGCGACCCCGCCGGTTTCGCCGCCCACGCCCACCCCGGTGGCCACCGCGGCGCCAGTGGCTGTGCCCGCGCCACCCGCCGCGCCAACGCCGGTCAGCGTGCCGGCGCCGCTGCCCGCCTCGTCCGCCTCGCCCTACCTGCCACTCGTGCCGCCGCCGGTCGCGGTGACCACAGCACCAGCGCCCCGTCCCGTCAGCGAGGCCACGACGCCGGCACCCGTGGCTGTCGCCGTGCCTGCCCCCGTTCCTCCAGCACCGCCCGCCCCAGCTCCCACCCCAGCCGCCGAAGCTCCCATCCCCCGCCTGGCCGAGCTGCCCGAAGCCATCCGCCGCGACGTGCCCCGCATCGTCGTCAGCGGCTCCGTCTACTCCGACGACCCGCGCGGCCGCTTCGCGATGATCAATGGCGAGGTGCTGCGCGAAGGCGCCCAACTGGGCCCCGACCACGTGCTGGAGCTGATCCGCCCGCGCGAGCTGGTGTTCAGGTTCAGGGGCCACCGCTACCGACAACCGGTGTAGGGGCACCGACGCCGCCACGTCGCTGGCAAAGCAACAGCATGCCTGCAGCACCATGCATCGCCATTGACGCGTGCCGCACGCCACAGGCAGACTGGCGGCCTTCATCAATCAGCCCGCAAAGGAGAAGACCATGGAACAAGCAGATCGTGTCGCCCTCCTCCTGCCGGCTGCCTGAGCGCCCAGCACCACTGAGTTCGAACTCGCGTTCGGACTGACCTCGCGTCCACCGCGGGTCCATTGATCGCCGCAACAGCGCGGCCGGCTTCCCACCTGTTGCTCCGCGCCACCGTGCGCGGACGAAGCCCACTTTCAATGGACTCCCATGATCGAATTCGATTTCGAGACGCTGCACGCCCTCGGGCTCACCCCCGCCATCGCGAGCCGTGCGGTACAACTTCCTCAACCCCATGACGAACCCGGCCTGCGCCTGGCCCGCGTGGTGGAGGCGCAGCGCGACTGCTTCACGCTGCATGACGGCCACACCGAGCTGTTTGCTCGCGCGCTGCCCCGGCTGGTGCAGCAGCTGCAGGCCCAGGTTCAACAGCTGACCATCGGCGACTGGGTCGGCGTTCACATCGACGCGCACGGCCAGGCCTGGATCGCCGACCGGGTCGAGCCCGTCACGCAGATCGCACGCCGCGCCAACGACGGGCGCCGCCAGCCGCTCGCGAGCAACGTCGACGCGGCGCTGCTCGTGATGGGGCTGGACGCCGACTTCAACGCGCGCCGCATGGAGCGCTACATTGCGATGGTGCGCGCCTGCGGCGTGGTGCCGGTCGTCGTGCTCACCAAGCTCGATATCGCGCCGCAAGCGCAGGCACGCATCGCCGAGATGTATGCCCGCCTGCCCGCGATCGTGCCGGTGCTACCGGTCAACGCGCTGACGCGCCAGGCCAGCACCGAGATCGGCCCTTGGCTGCATGCAGGCCAGACGCTGGTGCTGCTCGGCTCCTCGGGCGCCGGCAAGTCCACGCTCATCAACACGCTTGCCAACGCCGGCCAGGCCACGGGCGGCGTGCGCCAGGGCGACGGCCGCGGCCGCCACACGACGACGGCGCGCTCGCTGCACCGCTGCGTGCAAGGCGGCTGCATCATCGACACGCCGGGCCTGCGCACCTTCCGGCCCGATGCTGACGCCAGCACGCTCGCCGCCACCTTCGAGGACGTGCAGGCGCTCGCGCAGCAATGCCGGTTTCGCGATTGCTGCCACGAGAACGAACCCGGCTGCGCCGTGCGCGCCCGCGTCGACGCGGACCGGCTCGACAACTACAAGAAGCTGATGCGCGACGCCCAGCGCGGCGAGCAGACGGCGCTGGAGCGCATCGCGCAGCGCAGCAAGTGGAAGAAGATCGGCAAGGCGGGTAGCCAGCGTGCAAAGGAGAAGAGGGCTTGAGGGGCTCGAGCAGGACAGTGGCTTGGCAATGCCAGCATCTCATGCAGATGAACGAGGCGGGGCAATCGGCCAGATGCCAAGTTCAGGGTGGATGCTGCCTTCGCGTTGGACAGCCGGCCGGCAACTCTCGACCCATCGGCGACCTCCGATCGCTAGAAGGCGTTCCGACCCGAGAAGAACGCAATCATTTGCGCAGACTGCTCTGGTCTGCATCGACGGTGGCACGCGTGCTAGTGGGACATAGCCGTCGAATCGCGAGTCATTCGCCATGTCGGATCGAAGGGATGGTCTCGCCTGGCACCTCGCGTGAGGCCAACGGCGTCAGCGTGCTGGCCCGGTCCGAACTGACGCAATGCGGCAAAGGTCTTCGCCCAGTCGCTCGGTGGCTGAAATCCTTCACCACAATCGTCACCGACGCTGGTGGAGGAAACGTGCGTGACGGCATCCAGCAGTAGCTGACTAAATCGCTTTGTATCCGCAAATCCCAGTTTGTTCTTGACGTCGTGATTTGTAGCCGTGACGACGCCGTTCGACGACAGGATGTACTTGTCGAAATACTGCGCTTGCGCCACGAGCGAAACCTTCTGGCCATCCAGATACCCTTTGAGTGCGTCATCCTTGAATGGATACGGCATGCCCGACCAAAAAGCGTTGAACAGTCCATCCCAGTGGCTCGGCAGGTAAGTCTTCGGATGAATGACCGGGACAACCATTTCCGCCACCGGCTTTCCGCCTGTGCCGATCCATGCGTCGACCTTAGTGAGTCCGGCATCCGTCATTGCAGCGGCCAAGTTGCCAAGAGGTGGCCCGAAGTTCACACCGTCGACCACGATGTCCTTGTCCAGATCGAACGCGCTTGCCGAATTGCTGACGAAGAATGAGAGCTGGCCCTCGGGACTGTCCACCGTGAACAGGTAGGCCCTGTTACCGCCCCCGTTGGGGTAGTCCTCTCCAACGCCGGCGCGAAGGCCTCCGGACTTCGGGTCGGGAATCGGCGGTCGATACAGCTCTCGCGCAAAGTGCTGTATCGGATTGCTTGAGTCGCCGCTGTGGTTCCAGCGAACGACACGCATGGTGATGCCGTCGCCCAGTGAGATCTTTTCGCCGCCGCTGACGCTGCGGCATTGGGACCCGGCTACGCCTTGTGCTGCGG
Organism: Roseateles sp. P5_E4; assembly: GCF_054049255.1. Lineage (NCBI taxonomy): Bacteria > Pseudomonadati > Pseudomonadota > Betaproteobacteria > Burkholderiales > Sphaerotilaceae > Roseateles > Roseateles sp. P5_E4. The sequence continues at coordinate 95,519 of NZ_JBFUMS010000011.1, forward strand.
CTTGCATGCAAGTGGATGAGCCGCCAATCATCGGGGCGCCGGTCAGTTTCGCCCACGTGGGGGTGTCCCAACTGTGGTCCCAATGACTGTGGCCGACAACAAGCAGATCGAGCTTGTCAGTCCCCAGCATTGCATCGCGCACCTTGGTGATGGAGGCGACGTCGACGCCTGCCGGCTCCTTCGTGTAGGCATACACGTCATTTGCGTAGACCGGAGACGCCGTGAACAAGTTTTCGGGCAGACGGGAGATGTAGCCGTCCATGACGATGCGCTTGTCGCCGACCTTGAAATACCAATTGGCGATCGACATCCAGGTCATTTCCACCGACGGCGGCGCTGCGTTGGCGACCGACGAGAAGATCGCCGCAACAGCCGCAGAGGGCACCCAGCTCACCAGCTTGTGCTTCATCAAACTTCTCCGGTGGGGCGGATAACCATCTCCAGACGTCGCAGATACGTCATTCGGGCATTTCGTGGGTGTTCATAGGCAGCGTGTATTCCTCGGCAATGCGCACTTCGACGCGGCTAGATACCCCGAAAGCAGACCACTTCAACCGTCGGCTCCTGGCCGATCCGCGAAATTGGCAGTGAACCCCGCCTAACCCAGGTGCATCTGACCGGCGCCCACTAAGCCGATCAGCCCGATCACGATCAAGTAGATTGCGACGATGTAGTTGAGCAACCTGGGAACCACGAGGATCAGGATGCCGGCGAGCAGGGAGATGATCGGGGCAAGGCCAAGATGGAGATTCATAGAAATTTCCTTGGTTATCGCACGGCCTCGACGACAAGAGCATCGCCAAGCATGCACTTCAGCCTACCCGAAAGCTGCCGATCGTCAGCGGCGTCTCCTGGCCGATGCCGAGCATCCGCTCAGATCCCTGCAAGCTGAAACCGCCGTTGGACTGCTCATAGCTGCTCGATGGCGACCTTGACCAGTTCGGCGACACGCTCTGCCTCAGCATCGGTATGGAAGCGCACCTCGATCCAAGGCGAGGACGAAGAACGGGTCGGATGGTGAACGGAGCCGGCTGGATGGGAGAGACCCAACGCGCGGATGACCTTCTTTGTGAGTCTCAGGTCGAGTTCATGGTCGTCGTGGAAGTGCGCAAACTCCCTTCCCCTAAAGAATAGAGCTGTACCACCCGAGACAGGAGACGGTTCGGCAGCTAGTCCTTCGATAGAGACAAGCGACTGAAGCAGTTTCAGCTTGAGCATGTTCACGTGGTGCCGACATCGAAGTTGCGTGGAGAGCCTACCTGAAAGCCGTCGTTCGCAACTGACTGCTCATGGCCGGGAGCGGGTCACCGACCCGGCATTCCCGGATGACAGCTACCGCGCTGCCCAACCACTTGCCGCACCCGAATCCGGCCTGCGCATGCCCATGCGACCGAAGTGCGCGTGACTGCTTCACATTGCATGACGGCCATACCAAGTTGTTTGCCCGAGGCCCGCGCGCTGGTTGGCTATCCGGTGACCGCTTGCCAGCCGACCTCTCTGGCGCCAGGTCAGGCCACCTGGCTCCACACCACCGCGTGCGGCTTCACCGAAGCGCAGATGGGGCCGCCATCGGCCATGGTGCCAAGGACACGGGCCTCGATGGCGCCCGCACTGGAAGCCAACACGGCCTCCACGACCTCGCGGGGAATGGAAGCCAGCTTCAACTTGGCGCGGCGCGTCCAGTTGGAGCCCGGCTGTCCCGCGAGAGCGCCCGAGTTGAGGTAGACGAAACGATCCGCGGGCGTGCCCTGAGCGAACTCGCCCAGGAAGTTGACTGACCCATCCGGCAAGGGCAACCCCAGGCGAAGCGACAACTCGAACTGGATCGTCTCGCCCCGCTCAGCCAACGGCGCCAGCAGTTCGGACTTGCCGCGCTGCACGGCGAAGCTGACGCCAGGCGGCGGATCGACGACGACGATCCGCATGCGAAGGCTGGGTGCAGCCAAGCGTTCGCTCACGAGCAATCCCACCCCAGCCGCACCACGCCGCAGTGCCGGCACATGAACTTGTAGAACGCGTTGTCGCCCGCGGGCTCGTAGTCCTCGGTCGCGCGGGCCCAGTCCTTCTCGGTCAGCCCGTAATGTTGGCGCCAGTCCGCCTTGGTGGCCTCGCTCGCACGCTCCACGTCCTGCACCGACGCATCACCGCGGAACTCGCAGGCGTCGTTGCAATGAGCCAGCCACTCTTCCTGCTGCCAGGACGAGAAGCCCGGCGTTCTCTGGCTCACCTCGTCGACGATCTCCTGCGCCAGCCCCGCCTGCTGGAGCGGATGCGCGTCCGAAAAACTCGCGCCCAGCTTGCTCGCCGCCGAGCCATCCGCAATGCACCAGGGGCACAGCTTCTCGTCCAGATCGCTGGTCGCATAGACCGGCTGCACGTAGACGAAGCCGCGCGCCTGGCCGCAGCAGGCGCACTGGACCCGTCGCGGCTCGATGGCCCCGGTAGCCATCGGGTCGGGGTGGTAGCGGAAATGGGGAAGGTCGCTGTCCATCGGTACTCCGTGTGAGACTGGATTCTGGCTCGCCGCCCAGGCCCATGCTGAGGCTCTCTAGAATCCGCACCCTTTTGCCAGCTCCCTGCACCCGGCTCCATGGACATCGTCGTCAACGAAGAACTCAAGGCTTACATCGACCCATTGACGGCGGAGGAACACGAGGCCCTGGAGCGCAGCATCCTGGCCGAGGGCTGCCGCGATGCGCTGGTGCTGTGGGGCGACGTGCTGGTGGACGGGCACAACCGCTACGGCATCTGCAGCAAGCACGGGCTGCCCTTCCAGACGGTGCAGAACCCTCGCTTCAAGTCCATGGAGGACGTGCATCTGTGGATGATCGACCAGCACCTGGGCCGGCGCAGCATCTCGGACTTCCAGCGCGGCGTGCTGGCGCTGCGCAAGCGCGAGATCGTGGCCGAGCGGCGTGCGCGCAGCGCGGCTGTGGAAGCGGCTGAGCCCGTCGCCCAGGCAGCGGCACCGGCACCCGCCCAGGACGCCCTGCAAACGCGCGAGGCCCTGGCCAAGGCCGCGCGGCTGAGCAGCAACCAGGTGGTGATGATCGAGAAGATCCAGAAGCAGGCCACGCCCGAGGTGGTGGCCGCGGTGAAGGCCGGCGCGATCTCGATCAACGCCGCCGCGGCCGTCGCCACCTTGCCGGCCGAGGAGCAGGCAGCCGCTGCGGCGGCCGGTGCGCAAGAGCTCAAGCAGGCAGCCAAGCGCGTGCGCGAGACCAAGCGCAAGCCGCCCGCGGCCGACCCGATGCTGGATACGGCAGAAGCCTCCGCGCCGGAACCCACGATGGAAGCGCTGCGCCAGCGGGTCTCGGCGCTTGAAGCCGAGAACGCGGCGTTGCGGCAGGAACTGGCAGCGCTTCGCCCACAGCCGTCCTCGCCCCACCCTGTCGAGGAAGCGCAAGCACCCTTCTGAACACCCCCAGGTCACGCTGAGGCTTGCGAACCCCACGTATCCTCTGACCCATGGCTCCCGTCCAAGCCCTGCGCCAACGCTGGCAAGCCTGGTGGCAGGCCCGCCAGTCGCCCGCCGACACCCACCAGACGACGCAGCGCAATGTCTACATCGTGCCGACCTGGGCCGGCGTGGCCTTCTGCGGCACGCTGGGCGTGCTGCTGCTGGCCAGCATCAACGAGCAGCTGAGTCTGGGTTACGCGCTGACCTTTGCGCTGACCGGCGCGGGCCTGGCGTCCATGCACACCACCCACGCCAATCTGCGCGGCCTGCAGATGGATCTGAAGGCGCCTGAGGGCGTGCACGCCGGTGACGAGTACGCGCTGGAGCTGCGCCTGCACAACCCGGGCAGCGCGCGCTTCGGCATCGCCGTCAGCGCGCAGCTCGACAGCGGCGCCACCGAGCCGGCCTGGATCGACGTGCCGGCCCTGGGCCATGCAGTGCTGAAACTGCGCCTGCCGGCTGACAAGCGTGGCCTGCGCGAGCTGCCCCGCCTCATCGTCACGACACGCTTTCCGCTCGGCTTCTTCCGCGCCTGGAGCTATTGGCGGCCTGCAGCCAAGGTCTGGGTCTACCCGCGGGCCGAGGAGGTGCTGGCGCCCTTCCCCACCCAGGCCGAGGCCGGCGCTGGCGAAGCCGCGTCGACACGCCAGTCCTCCAGCGGCACCGACTTCTCCGGCGTGCGCAGCTACCGCCGCGGCGACTCGATGAAGCAGATCCTGTGGCGCAAGTCCGCGCTGGCGCTGGACCAGGGCCTGCCGCTGTGGGTGCGCGAGACCGAGGCGCCGCTGGCCCAGGACCTGTGGCTGGACTGGCGTGACACCCAGGGTCGCGATGTCGAGGCACGCCTGTCGCGCCTGGCCGCCTGGGTTCTGGCGGCTGAACGCCTGGGCCAGCCCTATGGCTTGCGCATGGCGGGGCGTGACCTCACGCCTTCCCTCGGGGCGACCCACCGCCAAGCTTGCCTCGAAGCCCTCGCGGGGTTTGACGCATGAATGGTTTAGCTGCCTGGTGGGCCCGCCTGCCGCGTGACGCGCGCGACAGCTTCTTCCTGCTCGGCGTCATCACGGCCGTCATCGCGCCGCATGCCGACCACCTGCCCTGGTGGAGCAGCGCATTGACCACCGTCGTGCTGGCCTGGCGCGCCTCGCTGGCCTGGCGCCAGCGGCCGCTGCCTGGGCGCTGGTGGCTGGCCGCCGTCATCGCGGTCTACACGGGCCTGACCTGGCTGACCTTTCGCACGCTGATCGGCCGCGAGGCCGGCATCACGCTGCTGGTCATGCTGATGGCGCTCAAGACCATGGAGCTGCGCGCGCGCCGCGATGCCTTCGTCGTCTTCTTCCTCGGCTTCTTCCTGGTGCTGACGCAGTTCCTGTACTCGCAATCGCTGCTGATGGCGGTCTGGTCACTGGCGTCGCTGTGGGGGCTGCTGGCCGCCGTCGTGCTGGCGCAGATGCCCACGGGCATCCCCAGCATCGGCATCGCGGCAAGGCACGCTGCCGGCACCACGGCGCTGGGCCTGCCCGTCATGGTGCTGCTCTTCGTGCTGTTCCCGCGCATCGCGCCGCTGTGGGGCGTGCCGACCGAGGCCATCGGCCGCACGGGCCTGTCCAACCAGCTCGAGTTCGGCGCGATGAACGAGATCGCCAACGACGAGAGCATCGCGATGCGGCTGAAGTTCGAGGGGGCCTTGCCGCCGCCCGACCAGCGCTATTTCCGCGGCCCGGTGCTGACCCGCTTCGACGGCAAGACCTGGCGCGCCTATGACTCCCGCTCCAGCCAGAGCTGGCTGCGCGGCCGCGACGACCTGGCCACGGCCGGCCCGGCGCTACGCTATGAAATGACGCTGGAGCCGCTGCGCATCTCGGTGCTGCCCCTGCTGGAGATGAGCCCAGGCGGCGTCGGCAGCGAACTGAACCTGACCGACCTGACCGTCGTGCGCGGGCCCGAGCTGCAATGGCTGTCGCCACGCCCCATCACCGAGAGGCTGAGGGTGGCAACCAGCGCCCACACGGCCTGGCGGGCCGGGGAGCGCCGCAACCGCCTGCAACTGACCACCGACCTCGACCTGCCCGCCGGTCTCAATCCGCGCACCCGTGCCTGGGCCGAGCTGCTGGCCGGCGAGGCGCGCTTTGCCACGCTGGGGCCGGGCCCGCGTTCCGAGGCTCTGGCCGCAGCCCTTCTTGAGCACATCCGCAGCCAGGACTTCACTTACACCCTCACCCCCGGCCGCTATGGCGAGACTTCGCCCCACGTCATCGACGAATTCTGGCTGGACCGGCGCCTGGGCTTTTGCGAGCACTTCGCCTCCGCCTTCGTCGTCGTCATGCGCGCCATGGGCGTGCCGGCGCGCATCGTCACCGGCTTCCAGGGTTGGGACGCCGAACCCCAGGACGGCTATCAGGTCGTGCGCAACGCCAATGCCCATGCGTGGGCCGAGTTCTGGGTCGAAGGCCGCGGCTGGGTGCGCAGCGACCCGACCGCCGCCGTGGCGCCCAACCGCGTCACCCAGGGCCTGGCGCTGCGGCCGCAGCCCGGCGTGCTGGGCCAGTTCAACCCGACGCTGTGGCGGGCCATGCGCAATGGCTGGGAGACCGTCAACAACCGCTGGCAGCAACTGGTGCTGAACTATTCGCGCGACAACCAGTTCGACCTGCTCAAGCGCCTGGGCTTCAGCCAGCCCGACTGGACGGCGCTGGGCCAGGCCCTGGCCGGCGTCATCCTCGTGCTGGCCGTGGCAGGCGCCGCCTGGATACGCTGGAGCAGCCGGCCGCACGACGCCTGGAGCCGCCAGCGGGCGCGCATAGCCGCCCTGCTGACCCGTGCGGGCGTGAGCATCCCCGCCCACGAGAGTCCGGCCGCCTGGGCGCGCGCGCTGCGCCGCCAGCATGGCCAGAAGGCCGAGCCGGCCGCGCAGTGGCTGGAGAAGCTGGAGCGCTCGCGCTACGCCCCTGACGCATCGGCGCCCGCCTGGGGCGAGTTCCGCGCCGCGGCCCGTATGCTGCAGCCGTGAATTTCCGATACCTCCCCCTGCTGGCCGGCCTGCTGCTGGCTTGTGCCGTCCACGCCAAACCCCGCCACGCCAAGCCGGCGCCGCCTCCTGAACCGCTGGGCAACCGCCCCGCCCTCGTCGCCTTTGCCGACGAGCTTGCGGCATCGCAAAGCTGGGACGCCACCGCGCTGCGCGAGCAGCTCAGCCAGGCCCTGGACCTGCCGCGCGTGCGGCAGCTCATCCTGCCGGCGGCCGTCGGCACAGCCAAGAACTGGACGGCCTACCGCGACCGCTTCATCGAGCCCAGGCGCCTGGACGCCGGCGTGGCCTTCTGGGCCGAGCACGAGGCCGCGCTGGCGCGTGCCGAGAGCACCTACGGCGTGCCGGCCGAGGTCGTCGTCGGCATCATTGGCGTCGAGACCTTCTATGGCCGCATCACCGGGGGCTTCAAGGTGCTGGACGCGCTGGCGACGCTGGCCTTCGACTTTCCCACCGAGCACCCGCGCGCCGCCGAACGCCAGGCCTTCTTCCGCAGTGAACTGGCCGAGTTCCTCAAGCTCTGTCGCGAGAACGGCCTGGACGCCGGCGAGGTGCGCGGCAGCTATGCCGGGGCCCTGGGCTGGCCGCAATTCATGCCCGGCAGCTGGCGCCAGCATGCGGTGGACTTCGACGGCGATGGCCGCATCGACTTGATCGCCAGCCCGGTGGACGCCATCGGCAGCGTTGCCCACTACCTGTCCGAGTACGGCTGGAAGCCCGGCGAGGCGACGCACTACAGCGTCAAACTGCCCGCTGACCGCCGCGAGCGGGCGCGCCTGCTGGCGCCGGACATCAAGCCCAGCTTCACCGCCACCGACCTCAGCGCCGCCGGCGCCTTGCCCTCCAAGGCCGCACTCGACCACGATGGCCCCATGGCCGTCATCGAGCTGCAGAACGGGCCGAAGAAGCCGACCACCGTGCTGCTGGGCACGCAGAATTTCTGGACGGTCACGCGCTACAACTGGTCGGCCTATTACGCGCTGGCCGTCATCGAGCTCGGCCAGGCCGTGGCCCGGGCGCGCCAAGCCTCCAAAGCTCAGTAGGGGTTGGGCATCAACACGCCCGTCTCCACCGAGATGAAATACGGCGACACGGTCGGCCAAGTGGCCAGGTTGTATTGCCCGCCGGCCGTGCGTTTCTCGACCTGCAGGCTGCGGAAGGTCAGCGGCTTCCTGGCCTGCACCGTCGTCGGCGCCAGCGTCGGCTTGAGAAAGTAGGCGCGACCGGTGCGGCCGCCCAGGCCGTCGTCATTGCCCATGACGGTGGCGATATCGCCGTCGACAACGACGGCCGTCTGCTCATCCACGCCGATGCCGCGCAGCGTCTGCCAGCCGGCCCAGCCGTCAGCCGACAGGCGGGCCAGGAAGGTGACAAGGCGGCCCATGCGGTCGCGAGCGACGAGGTGGGCGTCGGTGATGACGTTCGCCATCAGCGGCAGCGCATTCAGGAAGCTGCGGTCCAGCGTGACGCCGCGGTCATAGGGGTTGGCCATGGCGGTGGCCGACGACACCGACTGGTTGGCGCCCGAGTAGTCGAACTGCCCGAGCACGGCCAAGCCGGCGCTGGTGCCGCCAAAGGGCACCTTGCGCGCGACGGCGGCCTTCATCGCCGCTTCCAGCGGCGTGCCGGCCCATTGGGCGATGTAGGTGGACTGGTCGCCACCGGCAATGAACAGCACGTCGGCGCGAGCGACCAGGTCCAGCACCTCGGGCGCGCTGGCGCCGGCACGCGTCTTCAGCACAATGGACTCGACCGAGTCGACGCCGTCCATGGCCATCAGGTAGGCGTTGTAGCCGTCGGCACCCGAGGTGCGCAGGATGACGACATCCACCTTGGCCGCAGTGCCGCCACGCGCCTTGGCGATCATGGCGCGGAAGGCGTCGTCGACGTCGATGCCACCGCCCATCAGCACGAGCTGGTTGCTCGCTGGCTGGGGTGGCAGTGCATCGGCGGCGCTGCCGCTGCGGTAGACGTCGTAATCCTTGTTGCCGGCCGTGGCCTTGGCGCCGCTGCCGGCACTGCCACCGCCCGCTGCGGCGGCCAGGCTCACGCAGAGCAGGCCCAACGAGACGATGCGACGGGCCCAGATATCCAAGCGCTTCATGTGATTTTCCCAGGTGATGGCTGGGCGAGTGTGGCAGCCCCGGCGTCAGAAGGCCAGCTCGGCCTCGGCCGTTGGCGCCTCTTCAACCAGAGGGCCGTCCAGGCCCGAAATGACCGGACTGCGGTCCAACCAATAGCGCTGGCGAAGCTCGCGCTCGCAGCTCGACTCGAGCGTCGCGCTCTGCCAGCGCCAGGCGCCGCAGGCCGGGCTGGCAACGACGGCGATGCCCGCGGCCTGGTAGCGCGCCAGCACCGGCGGCGCGGGATGGCCAAAGCGGCTGCGGTAGCCGGCCTGCACGACACCGACGCTCGGCGCAACGGCGGCCAACAGCTCGGCGCTGGATGAGGTCTTGCTGCCGTGGTGCGGTACGAGCAGCACCTCGGCATGCAGATCAGCCTCGCGCTTCACGAGCTGCCGCTCCTGCTCGGCCTCCAGGTCGCCCGCCAGCAGCGCGCGTCGGCCCGAAGCCGCCGTGATGCGCAATACGCAAGACAGGTCGTTAGACCGGAAGCCGCCCCCGTAATGGGCCAGCGTGGGGTGCAGTACGTCAAAGCGCACGCCGTCCCAGGTCCAGGTCTGGCCGGCTTCGCAGCGCTGTACGGGCAGCCCGACGCCGAGCAGCGGATGGCCCGGCTCCAGCGAGCTGCGCAGCTCTCCCACCGAGAGCGCCTGCATCAAAGTCGCCGCGCCGCCGACGTGGTCACCATCGCGGTGGCTGAGCATCAGCATGTCCAACCGGTGCACGCCCAGGCGACGCAGCAGTGGCAGCAGCACCCGCTCGCCAGCGTCCGAGCCCGGCGCATAAACCGGGCCGGTGTCGAAAAGCAGCGCATGGCCACGGGTACGGACCAGCACCGCGTTGCCCTGGCCGATGTCCGGCGCCAGCAGTTCGAACTCGCCGTCAGGTGGGCGCGGCACGGCCGGCCACAGCAGCGGCAGCGTCATCAGCAGGCCTGCAGCGCGCAACCGCCAGGGCAATCTCAGCGCGATCAGCGCGGAGCCCAGCAATGCCAGTGCCTGCGACCACAGTGGCGCCGCCGGCAGCCACCACACCGCCGCTGGCCAGGCGATCAGCAGCTTGAGCCAGGCCATCAAGGCCTGCATCAGCACGGCGGCCAGTGCCCACAGCGGCGTGAACAGGCCGCCCAGCAAAGCCAGCGGCGTGATGACGAAGCTGATCAGCGGGATGGCGATGAGGTTGGCCAGCAGGCCGACGACGGAGAGCTGTGCAAAGCAGATCAGGCTCAGCGGCGCGAGGCCGACGGTCGCGATGGCTTGGGTGCGCAGCGCCGCCTTGCATCTGGCGCGCCAGCCGTCTGCGTGCTCCCCGCCAGCCGCCATCAACAGGCCCACGGCGCCGAAGGACAGCCAGAAGCCCGGCTGCATCAGCGCCCAGGGGTCGGCTGCCGTGACGATGACGGCGGCCGCCAGCAGCATCAGCGGCCAGGGCCAGCGCAGGCCAAGGCTGCGCAGAGCGGCGACGGCGGCCAGCATGATGACGGTGCGCTGCGCCGGCACGCCCCAGCCCGAGAACAGCGCATAGACGAAGGCCACCGCCACGCCCAGCCAACGTGCCGCCGTGGGCGCGGGCATGCGCAGGCAGAGCCAGCGGCTGCGGCGCCACAGCGGCGCGATGAGCGCGGAGGCCAGCCAGCCGAGCAGGACGACGTGACTTCCGGAGACCGACAAGAGATGACTCACCCCGGTATCGCGAAACAGATTCCAGTCGCTGTGGGCAATGGCGTTCTGGTCGCCCAGGCTCAGCGCCGCCAGCACGCCGGCCATGCCGGGATCGGCCACGCGTTCGCGGATGGCGGTGCGCAGGCGCTGGCGCGCGGCGTCCAGCGACCACCAGGGCGCCGCCTGCAATCGCTCGGCCGTGCGCACGACGCCGCTGGCGCGCAGGCCCTGCTCGAACAACCACAGTTCGACATCGAAGCCGCCCGGATTGGCCAGGCCGTGCGCTCGCTTGAGCCGGGCCGTGAAGCGCCAGCGCTCGCCCGCCGTGATGGGCGCTGAGTCCCAAGCAGACGCCGGGCCGCCCCCAGCCTGCTTGACCCCCACGGGGGGCGGGCTGGGCGCAGCCCGGACCTGGGGGCCTTCATACGCCAGGAGCATCAGCCGCCGCGGCACCTCGGGCGGCAAGGCCGTGCCGGTTGAACCCACCGATTCGACGGCAAACTCGAAGCGCCAGCCGGGCACGCCGCCCTGGCCGGTGATGGCGATGGGCAGGGAGTCGACCCGGCCGCTCAGCACCAGGTCGCGGCCTTCCCACGCCGGATGCAGTTCGGGCTTCATGCGCAGCTCGGCGCGCAACCCCGCCTGCGCGAAGGCGAACACGGCGACCGCACCCGCCAACGCCAGCCAGTGGCGGCGACGCAGCAGCAGGAGCACCACGAAAGCCAAGGCCAGCAGCGCGTATTCGGCCGCCGTCGGCAGCCGCTCGCAGCATTGCAGCAGGGCCAGGCCGGCCAGCCAGGCCACGCCCGTTGCCACCAGTTCGCGCACGCCCCACGGCCGCTGAGCCAATGCCCCTCCCCTGTCCCGCCTTATTGGGACGCGGGGTGTAGCATGCCGCGGTTTTTCGCTTGCGCCACCGCGCTACTACGCATGAGCTCTTCTGCCATCCAAGCCAAGCTCGCCGAACTCGGCATCACCCTGCCGCCGCTGGCCATTCCTGCTGCCGCCTACCTGCCGTTCACGCGCACCGGCAACCTGTTGTTCCTGTCGGGCCATATCGCCAAGAAGGACGGCAAGCCCTGGGTCGGCCAGCTCGGCAAGGATGTCGACACCGCCACCGGCCAGGCTGCCGCACGCGCCGTGGCCATCGACTTGCTCGGCACGCTGCAGGCCGCCACCGGTGACTTGGGCAAGATCGTGCGCATCGTCAAGGTCATGAGCCTCGTGAACAGCACGCCCGACTTCACCGAGCAGCACCTCGTCACCAACGGCTGCTCCGAGCTGTTCGCCGCGGTGCTGGGCGAAGCTGGCAAGCATGCCCGCAGCGCCTTCGGCGTGGCCCAGATCCCGCTTGGCGCCTGCGTCGAGATCGAGCTGATCGCGGAAGTTCAGGACTGATGTTCAGCGCCCCTTCCAAGCTGCCGGCCCGTGCGCTGGCCGGCATGGCCGTGGCGAGCTTCGGCGCCGTCGGCATCGCCTTGATCGCCCAGCACCAGTTCGGCGTCAAGCCCTGCCCGTGGTGCGTGCTGCAGCGGGCCATCTTCCTGGTGATCGGCGCCGTCTCGCTGCTGGGCTGGCTGGTGAGCGCCAAGCGCGCGCTGCGTCAGACGGCCCTCGTGGTCGTGCTGATGCTGTGCGCCGCGGGCCTCACGGCGGCCGTCTTCCAGCATGAGGTGGCCTCGCAGAGCGCCACCTGCGCGATGGGCCTGGCGGACAAGATCGTCACGGCGCTCGGGCTCGAGGAGCTGTGGCCCTCGGTCTTCATGATCACGGCCAACTGCGCGGAGGCGGCGGCCTATCGCCTCGTCGGCCTGCCCTACGAGGTTTGGAGCGGCCTGCTGTTCGCCGCGCTGGCCGCCCTGGGCCTGGTCGTCCTGAACCAGCGCCGCTAAGTCAGCGCGGGCAGGCCGGCGAGCAGCTTGTCCAGCGTCAGCGGGTAGTCGCGCACCCGCACGCCGGTGGCGTTGTAGACGGCGTTGGCCACCGCAGCGGCAGCGCCGCAGATGCCCAGCTCGCCCACGCCCTTGGCCTTCATCGGCGACGAGATCGGGTCGGTCTCGTCCAGGAAGATGACCTCCTGGTGCGGGATGTCGGCATGCACCGGCACCTCGTAGCCGGCCAGGTCGTGGTTGACGAAGAAGCCGCGGCGGTGGTCCACCTTCAGGTCTTCCATCAGCGCCGCGCCCACGCCCATGGTCATGGCGCCGATGACCTGGCTGCGCGCCGAGGTCGGGTTCAGGATGCGCCCCGCCGCGCACACGGCCAGCATGCGCCGCACACGCACCTCGCCGCTCACGACATCCACGCCCACCTCGGCGAAATGCGCGCCAAAAGTGGACTGCTGGTAGCGCTTGTCGAGGTCGCCATACTCAATGCCGTCCTCAGCCACCAGGCCGGCGAATGATTTCAACGGCGCGGCCTTGCCGCCACCACGCACCTCGCCGCCAACGAACTCCGCGTCGGCCGTGCCCGCCTTCTGGGCCACCATGCCGCGCAGCTTCATGCAAGCCGCATACACGCCGGCCGTCGAGTTGTTGCCGCCCCATTGGCCGCCCGAGCCGCAGGACACCGGGAAGCTCGAATCCCCCAAGCGCACGACGACCTTGTCGAGAGTCACACCCATGGTCTCGGCCGCCGTCTGCGCAATGATGGTGTAGCTGCCGGTGCCGATGTCAGTCATGTCGGTTTCGACGATGACGCGCTCACCCTCCAGCCGCACGCGGGCCTTGGACTTCATCAAGAGGTTGTTGCGAAAGGCCGCCGCCATGCCCATGCCAATCAGCCAACCGCCCTCGCGCACCTGCGCCGGTTTGGCATTGCGCCGGTTCCAGCCGAAGCGCTCGGCGCCTTGCTTCATGCAGTCCACCAGGCGGCGCTGCGAGAAGGGGCGCTGCGGCTTCTCGGGGTCGACCTGGGTGTCGTTGCGCACGCGGAACTCGATGGGGTCCAGGCCGAGCTTTTCGGCCATCTCGTCCATCGCGATCTCCAGCGCCATCAGGCCTGGCGCTTCACCCGGCGCGCGCATGGCATTGCCCTCGGGCAGGTCCAGCACGGCCAGGTGCATGGCGGTGTGGCGGTGTTCACCGGCATAGAGCAGCCGCGTCTGGGCCGTGGCCGTCTCGGGGCCGCCGCCGGGCAGGTTACCGGACCAGCTCTCGTGCGAGATGGCCTGGATGCGCCCGTCCTTGTTGGCGCCGATGCGGATGCGCTGGATGGTTGCGGGCCGGTGCGTGGTGTTGTTGAACATCAGCGGCCGCGTCAGCGCAATCTTGACGGGCCGGCTGGCGGCCTTGGCACCCAGGGCCGCCAGCACGACGTCGGCGCGCAGGAAGAGCTTGCCGCCAAAGCCGCCGCCGACGAAGGGCGAACGCACGCGCACGTCCTGCTTGGGAATGCCCAGCGTCTTGGCGAGGTCGCCGACGGCCCAGTCGATCATCTGGTTGGACGTCCACACCGACAGCTTCTTGCCCTCCCACCAGGCGATGGTGGCATGCGGCTCCATCATGGCGTGTGCCTGGTCGGGCGTCGTGTAGCTGGCGTCCAGCTGCACCGGCGCCTTGGCGAAGCCGGCCTCGAAGTCGCCATGCTTGGTCTCGGCCTCGCCACCGAAGCCATCGCTCTTGGCCACCGGCGCATGAGGCTTCTCGGCGGCCAGGTCGAAGCGGCCCTTGGCGGCCTCGTAGCGGATGTCGATCAACGCCGCCGCGGCGCGCGCCTGCTCGAAGCTTTCGGCCACGACGACGGCCAGGGCCTGGTGGTAGTGGTCGATCTGCGGGCCGCCGAGCAGCTTGGCGGTGTTCATGTTGCCCTTGCCGAGCTTGCCGGCGTTCTGGGCCGTGACGATGGCGAGCACACCGGGTGCCGCGCGGGCGGCGCGCAGGTCCATGGCGGCCACGCGGCCCTTGGCGATGCCGGCACCCACGACATAGCCGACGGCCGGCGCTTGCTTCAGGTCGTGGTGTTCGTAGGCATAGGGCGCCATGCCGGTGGTCTTCAGCGGGCCATCGATGCGCGGCGTGGGGCGGCCGACGATGCGGCCCTGGTCGATGGGGTTGGTGGTGGCGGGCTGGTCGAATCTCATCATGTGCTCCGTGCAGGATGCAGGGAGTCGACCAGCAGGCGCTCGGCCAGCTTGAGCTTGAAGGCGCTGTCCTGCTGCGGGGCCGCGCCGGCGAAGGCCTGCCCAAAATAGGTATGCACACCGCGCGAAAGCTGGCCTTCGGCCGCCTCCACACGCCAGGGTCTGGGCGCCACGCCGCCGAAGGCCAGGCGCGCGCTGCCATCACGCTGCACGATGGCGGCCAGCGACACGAGGGCGAAGGCATAGGACGCCCGGTCGCGCACCTTGCGGTAGACCTGGGTGCCGCCCGCGGGTGGCGGCAGCAGCACCGAAGTGATCAGCTCGCCGTGAGCCAGCGTGTGCTCGACGTGGGGCGTATCGCCGGGCAGCTTGTGGAAGTCGGCGATGGGGATGCGGCGCACCTGGCCATCGGGTTTGATGGTCTCGACCTGCGCATCCAGCACGCGCATGGCGACGGCCATGTCGCTCGGGTGGCTGGCGATACAGGCTTGGCTCGTGCCGATGATGGCCAGCGAGCGCGCCACGCCGCCGATGGCGCTGCAGCCGCTGCCGGGCTGGCGCTTGTTGCAGGGCTGGGCGGTGTCGTAGAAATAGGGGCAGCGCGTGCGCTGCAACAGGTTGCCGGCCGTCGTTGCCCGATTGCGCAGCTGGCCCGAAGCGCCGGCCAATAGCGCACGCGACAGCACCGGGTAGTCCTTGCGCACGCGGACGTCGCTGGCCAGGTCGGCATTGCGCACCAGGGCGCCCACGCGCAGGCCGCCGCCGTCGACGGGCTCGATGCGGTCCAGGCCCAGCGCATTGACGTCCACGATATGGCCCGGCGCCTCGATCTTCAGCTTCATCAGGTCCAGCAGATTGGTGCCGCCGGCGATGAACTTGGCGTCGGGCCGGCCCGCCACCGCCGCGGCGGCTTCGGCCGGCGTGCGCGCACGCTCGAAAGTGAAGGCTTTCATGCGGCCTCCTTGGCAACGCTGGTGATCGCCTCGGCGATGTTGGAGTAGGCGCCACAGCGGCAGAGGTTGCCGCTCATGCGCTCGCGCAACTCGTCGGCGCTCAGCAACGGCTTGGCGGTCAGGTCGGTCGTCACGTGGCTGGGCACGCCGCGCTTGAGCTCGTCCAGCATGCCGGCGGCCGAACAGATCTGGCCCGGCGTGCAGTAGCCGCACTGGTAGCCATCATGCGCGACGAAGGCGGCCTGCAGCGGATGCAGCTGCTGCGGCGTGCCCAGGCCCTCGATGGTGGTGACCTTGGCGCCCGGCGCCATGACGGCCAGCATCAGGCAGCTGTTGATGCGCCGGCCGTCCAGCAGCACCGTGCAGGCGCCGCACTGGCCGTGGTCGCAGCCCTTTTTGGTGCCAGTCAGGTGGAGGTGCTCGCGCAGCAGGTCGAGCAGCGTTGTGCGCGTGTCGACATCGACGCTGTGGGACTGGCCGTTGACCTCCAGGGTCACGCGTCCCGTCGTTCCATTGGACATGGCCGGCTCCCGTTCAGCGGCCTCAACGGCTGAGGCGGCTGCCGTGCCGGCGCCCGCAATCAAGACGTCCCGGCGTGAAAGACAACATCCTTGCACTTCGTCCATCGCTGACCCCGCGGCTCACAACCTAACCAGCCTAGTGGGCGGCTAGCGGGCAGCGGTGTCAGACAAGATGCCGCGCGTCGGCAGGACGACTTACTCGCCACGGACGACGCCCTCGCGGCGCGGGTCGGCGCCGCCGACCCAACCTTCCTTGACCCGCACCAGCACCTGCAGGCCGCTGGTCAGGTCGGTCTCGACTACTTGCTGGCCACGACCGCGCAGGTCGGCCAGTTGCTCGGCCGTCAGCGCGCCGCGCTCGACGATGAGCTGGCCCGAGTTGAAATGGCCGAAGTTGGGCAGGTCTACCGCCTGCTGGGGCGGTAGGCCCCAGGCCAGGGCGCCGGTGATGGCCTTGGCGACGTAATGAATGATGACCGGCCCACCGGGTGAGCCGGCCACCATGACGAGCTTGCCGTCGCGGTCGAAGACCAATGTCGGCGCCATGCTGGAACGCGGTCGCTTGCCGGCCTCGACACGGTTGGCCACCGGCTTGCCGTCGGCACCGACCGGGTTCAGCGAGAAGTCCGTCAGCGTGTTGTTCAACATGAAGCCGCCGGCCAGGCCCGTGCCACCGTCGCTCATGACGCGGCTGCCGAAGGCGGATTCGACGCTGGTCGTCATCGCCACCGCATGGCCTTCGGCATCGACGACGCTGACTTGGCTGGTGCCGGCCTCGAGTTGCTCGGCCTGGGGCGCCAGGGCCTGCTTGATGGCCGCGGGTTGGCCCGCCGTGGCCACGCCCATGGCCTTGGGGCCGATCAGCGCACCGCGCTGCTTCAGATATACCGGCGCAAGCAGGTTCTGCCAGTCACCGCCCGGCGCGGCGACATAGGCCGGATCGCCGATGAACTGGGCACGGTCGGCAAAGGCCAGCTTGGCGGATTCGGCGTAGGCATGCATCCAGTCCGCCGTGATGCCTTGGGCCGCCACTGCCGCATGTTGGGTGTCAAGGAGGCCGAGGATTTGCATCAGCGTCAGATGGCCCGAGGTGGGCGGGCCGAAGCCGCAGATGCGGTAGACGCGCCAGTCATTGCACAGCGGCGGGCGGGCCAAGGCCTTGTAGCCCGCCAGGTCCGACGCGGCCAGCAGGCCCGGGCGGGCATGGCCTTTCACGCGGCGCACGATGTCCTCGGCGACGGCGCCCTCGTAGAAGGCCTTGGGGCCTTTGATGGCGATGCCGCGCAGCACCGCGGCATAGGCGGGGTTCCTCAGCACGGTGCCGACCGGCTTGGGAGCGCCGGTCGCATCGAAAAAGTACGACCCGGCCTGCGGATCGTTTCGCAACTGCGCCTCGGCCGAGGCCAGCTCGAACAACCGCGGACTGATCGCAAAGCCCCGCTCGGCCAGGCGGATGGCCGGCTCGAACAGCCTGGCCCAGGGCAGCTGGCCGTGCTGGCGGTGCGCCTCGGCCAGCATGGCCAGCACGCCCGGCACGCCGGTAGACAGGCCGCTCATGATGGCCTCGCGCATCGGCAGGGGCTTGCCGTCGGCCTTCAAGAAGAGCTCGGGCGTGGCTGCGGCCGGCGCTGCCTCGCGGCCGTCCAGGGTCTGCACCTGGCGGCCGTCCCAATGCATCAGGAAGGCGCCGCCCGCAATGCCGCTGGACTGCGGCTCGACAAGGCCGAGCACGGCCTGCACGGCAACGGTCGCGTCGACGGCCGAGCCCCCGGCCTTCAGCATCTCGATGCCCGCATCCACGGCCAGCGGGTTGGCCGCCGTCACCGCAAAGCGCTTGGCCGGCGCTGTCAGGCCGCCTTGCTTGGCGGTGCGGCTGGTGGCGGCCTCGGGTTGGTCGAGGGCATGGGCCGGGGCCAGCAGGCTGGCCAGGAGAAGAGGCGTCAGGAGGCGGAGCATGGGGCCATCTTAGGCATGCCCCCGAACTCAGAAATAAGCCATATCCCGCTGGCTGTAGTTGACGATCTGCGGCAGCACGCGCGGCAGGTCGCCAGCGCCGACGCCCATCCAGGTGGCCAGCGTCGCGCCGAGCTGATCCACACCCGTGGTCGGCAGCAACCGGCCCTGGCCGACGTCGTCGGGGCCGTTGATGCTGACCGAGGGCAGCGTGCCCCAGAACTTGCCGCCCTGCACCGCCCCGCCGAGCACGAAATGGTGACTGCCCCAGCCGTGGTCGGAGCCGTCGCCATTGCTGGTCAGCGAGCGGCCGAAGTCGCTGGCCGTGAAGGCGGTGACCTGGTTGGCCACGCCCAGTTCGACCGTGGCCGCGTAGAAGCTGGCCAGCGCGTCGTTGACAGCGGTCAGCAGCCCCGGGTGCTCGTCGAGCAGGAAATCGTGGGTGTCGAAGCCGCCCAGTGACACGAAGAAGACCTGGCGCGTCGCACCCAGGGCCTGGCGAGCGCCGATGAGCTTGGCCACCATCAGCAGCTGGGCGGACAGGCCGCTGGCCGTGTCGAAAGGCGTCTGCAGCGCTGGCACGCCGGCCAGGCCGGCGGTGACGACGCCCTGGGCGCTGACGGAACGCGCGACGACCTTGTTCAGCTCGGCCTCCATCCAGTGCGTGCGATCGGCGGTGATGAGACCGCGCAGCGCATCCGCGCAGGCCTGGGAGCCATAAAGCGGCTTGAGGATGCCGTTGATGGGCACGGCGCCGCTGGTGGACACCTGGTATTGCACGGCCTGCTTGCCGGCCATGAAGACGGCATTGCCCGCGGCATTGATGCAGGTGAAGGTGGCCGTGCCGTTGCCGCCCAGGAAGAGGTCGCCCATGCGGCCACCCCAGCCCGAGGTGGCGCCCTCGGGCGAGCTGCTCTGCCAGACGGACTGCTGGTCGTTGTGCGAAAACAGCTTGGGCGGCAGCGGCACGTTCTTGGCGTTGTACTGGGCCAGCGTGGTCGGCTGGATCAGGGTGCCGACATTGAGCTGGATGCCGAGACGCCCGCTGTCCCACAGGCCCTTGAGCTTGCCGAGCTGGGGCGCCAGGGCCATCTGACGGCCGCCGACGTTCAGTGCAAGGGCCGTCGCGGCCAGTTGCTCGCGCGGCGTGGCCAGAGTCTGGCGGATGCCGGCATAGGCGTTGTAGCTGGCCTGGTCGTACGGGACCAGGGTGTTGCCGTGGTCGTTGCCGCCGTACAGGAAAACGCAGACCAGGGCCTTGTAGTCGCCAGGCGCCGTGGCCGCGGCGGCTTCGCCCAGTGCGGCGAGGTTCAGCGCCCAGGGCGCGGCGCTGCCCGCGATGCCAAGAGCGCCAGCACGGCGAAGGAACTCGCGGCGCTGCAGTTCGGGGAGTCGGTTGAGCTTCATGGTCGTCCCCTTACTTCTGCACTTGGTATTCGGGGCAGGCCATCAGCATCAGGATGGCGGCCTGCACGCGGTTGGCCTTGCCGGTGTCGCTGGCGGCGGAGATGGTGGCAATCGCCGTGCTGACCGTGGCTTGCGTGGTGGCTGAGATGCCACCCCCGCCCAGGCGGGTTGCCAGGCTCGCGACCAGACCCGGCGCATCGTCCGCCAATGCGAGCTCGGCCGTGTAGCTGGGCTTCACATCGTTGATGCCGTCGGCAATGGCCTTCTGCATGTAGTTGATGTAGCCGGCCACCGTGCTCTCGTTGCAGAGCTGGAACTCAGGCGCCGTGACGTCGTTCGTACCCAGCTGCGAGTTGGGCGGCACATAGCCGGGGCGGAAGAAATTGAAGACCGAGGGGCTGCGCAGCGGGCTCTGGCCCAGGCGGGTGCCGGAGTCGCTCGTGTTGCCGATGTTCCAGAGGCCATTGGGTGAGGTGACACCGAAGCTGCGCCCCCACTGGATGAAGCGCTGCAGCGGTTCGCGCAGCTTGCCGGCACCCGGAGCGGCGGATGCGGTGCGCGCTTCGGTGTCCAGCAGGATGGCCTTGATAGCGGCTTTGAGGTCGCCACGCACGCCGGCGCCGTTATCGGCCCAGACGGCGGCGACGCGGCCGACATAGGCGGGGCTGGGGTCGGAGGCCACCAGGCGCTGGATCAGTTGCCGGCCGATGAAGGGGCCGACGTTGGCATGGGCAGCCAGTGTGTCCAGCGCGATCTTCAATGCGGCCGGGCCGTCGGCCGAGGCCGGGATGTCGACGTCCAGCACCTTCTTGGCCCCGGTCGAGAAGCGCGAGGCGATGTTGACCATGGGCTTTTTCATGAAAGCCGGGTCGCTGCCGCTGTAGCTGTCGAAGTCCCAGCCGGTGAAGACACGCGCCAGGTCGGTGATATTGGTCTGGCTGTAGGTTTCGATGGGCTTGCCGCTGCCGTCGAGATTGAGCGTGCCGTCGGCATTGAGCTGGTAGAGGCCGATGCTGAACAGTTGCATGACCTCGCGGGCGTAGTTTTCGTCGGGGACGCGGCCAGTGTTGGTGTCTTCCTTGAGGTTGCCGCGCGTGGCGAGATACACGCCCATGCCATTGGACAGCGTCACCGCGTTCAGCAGATCGCGGTAGCTGCCAAAGCAGCGCTGCTCCAGCATGTCCACATAGCAGGCGATGGCGAAGCCCCGCCAGGGCATGGGCAGGCCGCTCATCGAGATGACGAAGATCTCGCTCAGGGCCAGCACAACGCGCTGGCGCAGCGAATCGGGCGCGGACAGCAACTTGCGCCACAGCGTGTTGTCGGCGCCGCCAAAGTCGTTGCGGTGGTCAACGATGGCATAGCCATTGGCCACCATCCAGTCGAAATGTCCATCGCTGACCGGCAGCACGAACTGCGCGTCCAGCCACGCGGCGTAGCCATTGGCCTTGACGGTGGCGATGTCGGCTGCGCTCGCAGCAAAGCCGGCCTGGGCCAGGAAACGCGCGGCTTCGGCGTCGGTGATGCCGGGTGGCGGCGGGGGTGGGGGTGGAGGTGACGGCGGAGGCGGTGGTGACGGCGATGGGGTCGGCGCATCGCCTCCCCCTCCTCCACCGCAGGCAGCCAGCAAAGCCGCTGCCGTAGCGGCGGCCGCGATGCCGCCGGGGTTCAGGTCTGCACTTGTCTCGAGTGCGGGGGCGATGGTCTCGACTTCAGGCGTCGGTGGTGCGCGCATGGTGGCCTCGCTGTTGTTCGAAGAATGCTCCGCCCAACGCAAACGGGCCAGCTTGCGCTGACCCGTCCTGGCCCATGAACTGGGGATGCGAGACCGGATTTACCTCAGAGCAACGGAACTCCCGTCTTGCTTTGCGCTTGTTCACGCGTGACGCCCTCGGCCAGCTCGACCAACTTGATGCCGCCGGGCACGACGTCGAAGACGCCGAGGTCCGTGATGATGCGGTCGACGACGCCCACGCCTGTCAGCGGCAGCGTGCAGTTGGGGATGATCTTCATGTCCTCGCTGCCGTCCTTCTTCTTGGCCACATGCTCCATCAGCACGATGACGCGCTTGACGCCGGCGACAAGGTCCATCGCGCCGCCCATGCCCTTGACCATCTTGCCGGGGATCATCCAGTTGGCCAGGTCACCGCTGCCGCTGACCTGCATGGCGCCCAGGATGGACAAGTTGATCTTGCCGGCGCGGATCATCGCGAAGCTGTCGTGGCTGCCAAAGATGCTGCTGCCGGGCAGCGTGGTCACCGTTTGCTTGCCGGCGTTGATAAGGTCGGCGTCGACCTCGTCCTCGGTCGGGAAGGGGCCGATGCCCAGCATGCCGTTCTCGCTCTGCAGCCAGACTTCCTTGCTCGCGGGCACATGGTTGGCCACCAGCGTCGGGATGCCGATGCCGAGGTTGACGTAGAAGCCGTCTTCCAGCTCCTGGGCCGCGCGCGCGGCCATCTGATCTTGGGTCCAGGGCATGTCAAGCCTCCTTCTTCGGGCTGAGAGTCATCTTCTCGATGCGCTTCTCGGGGTTGGCATTGACAACGATGCGGTGCACATAGATGCCCGGCAGATGCACGTCGTCCGGGTCGATCTCGCCCGTCTCAACGAGGTGCTCGACCTCGACAACCGTCAGCTTGCCGGCCATGGCCGCAGCCGGGTTGAAGTTGCGCGCGGTGCGGCGGAACACCAGATTGCCGCTCTTGTCGGCCTTGTAGGCCTTGACCAGCGCGACGTCGGGCACCAGGGCCTTCTCCAGGATGTAGGTCTCGCCGTCGAACTCGCGCGACTCCTTGCCCTCGGCGATCAGCGTGCCGACGCCGGTGCGCACGAAGAAGGCCGGGATGCCGGCGCCGCCGGCGCGCATCTTCTCGGCCAAGGTGCCTTGTGGCGTGAATTCCAGCTCCAGCTCACCGGCCAGGTACTGACGCTCGAACTCCTTGTTCTCGCCCACATAGCTGGAGATCATCTTCTTGATCTGGCGCGTGACGAGCAGCGCGCCGAGGCCAAAGCCGTCGACGCCGGCGTTGTTGGAGATGACCGTCAGGTCCTTGACGCCGCTGTCGCGCAGGGCCGTGATCAACGCCTCGGGGATGCCACACAGGCCGAAGCCGCCGACCGCGAGCATCTGCCCGTCCTTCACGACGCCGCGCAGCGCTTCCTCAGCGCTCGGGTACACCTTGTTCATGCCGTCTCCTGCCTTTCGGGTGAAGCGCGAAGGGTACTATCGCGCGCCTTCCGAAGTCGATTAAGCGAATTCGCCTAAGTGGAACCCGCCGTCCTCGATTACCGCAGCGCCTTCCAGCTCGCCCCGATCGGCCTGGTGCTGTCCGCCCAGCGCCAGATCGTCGACTGCAATCAGCGCGTGCTGCAGATGTTCGCGGCCACGCGCGAGCAGCTCCTGGGCAAAAGCTTTGCCGTCCTGTACCCCAGCGCCGTCGAGTTCGAGCGCACCGGCGCGCGCATCGTCGCCAGCCTGGATGCCCAGGGCCACTATGCCGACGACCGCGTCATGCGTCGCCTGGGTAGCGGCGAGCTGTTCTGGTGCCACGTGACCGGCCGCGCGCTGGACCCGGCCGACCCGCATGCCCGCGGCATCTGGAGCTTTGAGGACCTGTCGGCGCGCCGCCAGATCTCGGCCGACCTGACGCCGCGCGAACGCGAGATCGCCGCCCTGCTCGTCGAGGGCCAGACCAGCAAGCTCATCGGCCGGCGCCTGGGCGTCAGCCCGCGCACGGTGGACATCTATCGCGGCCGGCTGATGAAGAAATACCAGGCGGGCAGCACGCCCGAGCTGATCAACAAACTCCTGTCTGCATGAGCAACCACGCGCCTGAGCTGCCCTATTGCCGCAACTGCCACTTCACGCTGGCCACGCCACGGCCCGTTTACTGCGGCCATTGCGGCCAGGAGACCGACCTGCACCCGCCCTCGGTGCGCGAGATGTTCACCGAGTACCTGGGGCACTACGTCGCCTTCGACGGCCCGCTGTGGCGCACGCTGTGGGCGCTGGTCTGCCTGCCGGGTCATCTGACCAACGCTTACTTCCGCGGCCAGCGGCGGCGCTATGTGCTACCGCTGCGGGTCTATCTGAGCGCGAGCTTCGTGTTCTTCGTCGGCTCACACCTGTTGCCGCACACCGCCGCTGCCGACAGCGACAACGAGGCGGCCGAGGCGGCGCGTGTCGTCGAGCCCGGCAAGCCGGTGCGGTTGCGTGTCAAGCCGGGTGCGACGCCGAACGAGACCGCCGCCGAGGCCGAGGCGCTGGCCAAGGCGCAGGCGGCATCCGCCGCCGCATCGGTGCCGCCGCGCGGCAAGCAGACGGTCATCACCAAGCTCGGCGACTGCGATGAAGCACAACCGCAGAACTGCACGCTGCTGGAGCGCTGGGGAACGCGGTTGATCAAGAACGCCGGGTCGATGAACAACGAGCAGTGGACGGCCCGCCTCGTCGCCCTGGCGCCCTACGGCATGCTGGCCATGCAGCCCGTGTTTGCGGCGCTGCTGCTGGTCATGTTCGCCGGCACGGGGCGGCGCTATGCCGAGCACTTCGTGTTCTCGCTGCACAGCCACAGCCTGTGGTTCCTGGCCCTGCTGATGGCGTTCGCCACGGACATGACGCCGCTGCTGATCCTTGCCGTCTTCGGCCATGGCGTGATGGCGTTGCGGCGCGTCTATGGCGTCAGCCGGGCCGGTGCGCTGTGGCGCGGACTGCTGCTCAGCCTGGGCTACTTCCTGTTGCTGATGCTGGGCCTGATCGTGCTGGTGGCCGCCATCGCTGCGACCATTCAGGTGAAGACGCCCTGACGCAACCATTTGGTGGCCACCCATTTCGCGCCCTCCAGCACCGGCGAGCCGCCATGCAGGGTCTGCGTGGCGGGGTGGGGCCGGTCGTAGCTGAAGAAGACGGCGTTGCCCTTGACGGGTGCGACGTCCAGGCCGATGTCCGGGAAGATGGTCGAGCCGCCGGCGGCGGGTGTGTTCAGGTACATGACCAGCGTCGCAACGCGTTGGCCGCCGCGCTTCAGGATGGCCGGCGTGCTGACGTGAGCCGGGTCGAAGTAGTCGTAATGCGGCTGGTATTCAGCGCCCGGCCGGTAGTGCAGCACCTGCAGGCCCTCGCCGTGGTCCAACGGCCAGCGCAACAGCGTCGCAATGCGTGCCTCGATCTTGCGGATCAGCTCGGTCTCACAGCGCTCGAAGAACATGCCGTCGCTGGTGCGTGCGGCGTTCACCTCGCTGCCCTCGCCGCCGGTGGCCACGGTCTCGGAGCGCGCCAGGCGCTTGGTCGCCAGCGCGACGATGCCGTCGCACTCCTCTTCCGACAGCAGGTCACCAAAGACGATGACGCGCGGCTGCCGCAAGGCCATCAAGACCTTGACCTGGCGGTCGCCGGCATCGATGACGGGCGAGAAGCGGCTCAGCTCGGGTTCGGGCAGCCCGACGGTTGCGCCGGGCGGCGGCGTCAGCGTGGCCACCTCGCCCAGGGTGCGCGCCAGCGCCTGGCGGGCGATGCTCTCATCCCAGCCGCTGCCCAGCATCGCGGCCAGGATGCTTTCTGACGCGTGGCCGGCACGGCTCTGCTCGGTGATCCATTCACACAGCTCGGGGGTGATGACTTGTTGGCTCATGACTTGCGGCGGAAGACGAGTCGGTCGGGAGAAGACACCTCAGGGGCCAGACGATAACCGTCCAGGTTGAAGCCTTTCAACGCCTCGGGCGTCTCCAGGCGATGCTGGATGGCATAGCGCGCCATCAGGCCACGGGCACGCTTGGCGAAGAAGCTGATGATCTTGTACTCGTCGTTCTTCCAGTCCTCGAACTGACAATCGACGACCCTGGGCTTGAGCGCCTTGCAATCAGCGGCACGGAAGTATTCCTGCGACGCCAGGTTGACGATGACGGGCACCTTCTCGCCCCGCGCCAGCTTGTTCAGATGCAGGGCGAGGCGATCGCCCCAGTAGTCGTAGAGGCTGGCGCCATGGTCACCRGCCAGTCGCGTGCCCATCTCCAGGCGGTAGGGCTGCATGCGGTCCAGCGGCCGCAGGATGCCGTACAGGCCCGACAGCATGCGCACGTGCTGCTGCGCCCAGGCCAGGTCATCGGCGCGCAGCGTCCTGGCATCCAGGCCGTCGTAGACGTCGCCGTTGAAGGCCAGCACGGCCGGCTTGCTGTTGTGCTCGGTGAAGCGCGGCCGCCAGGCAGCGTAGCGGTCGACATTGAGCTGGGCCAGCGGCTCGGAGAGATCCATCAGCCCGCGCACATCGGCCACGGTCTTGGTACGCAGCACATCGATGAGAGCCGCGGTGTCGTCAAGGAACTGCGGGCGGGTCAGCGCCGGCGCCAGTTCGGGCGGCGTCGGCGTGTCGTAGTCGAGGGACTTGGCGGGCGAGAGCAGAAACAGCATGGGCGCGGATTTTGTCTCATGCTTTTCGGCGCTCCAGCACCTCGAAGATCGCCATGCCAGCCAGCATCGCCGCGACGAAGCCGAGCGCCTTGGCATCGCCCAGGCCCAGCACGACCAAGGCCGGGCCGGGACACAGGCCAACCAGGCCCCAGCCGATGCCGAACAACAGGCTGCCACCGACGAGGCGGCGGTCGATGCGCGTTGCCTCTGGCAACTGCACGTTGGCCCGGCGTGCCCACGCAAAGGCCGGCAGACCGACCGCGATGGCGCCCGCCATGACAAAGGCCAGCGAGGGGTCCCAAGCGCCTGCCAGGTCCAGAAAGCCCAGCACCTTGGTCGGGGATGCCATGCCAGACACGATCAGCCCCAGCCCGAACAACAGGCCCGCGAACGCGGCGATCAGCACTTTCTTCACAGCAAATGCCTCAGCACGAAGACGGTCGCGAAACCAGCCGCCATGAACGCGACTGTCGCAACCGCAGAGCGCGGCGACAGCCGCGAAAGGCCGCAGACGCCATGACCGCTGGTGCAGCCAGCGCCATATCGCGTGCCGATGCCGACCAGCAGGCCGGCTACCAGCAGCGTGCTCCAAGCGGCGTCGATGCGCGGCCGTGGCAGGCCCGCGAACAGCGCAAAGATCCACGGCGACACCAGCAGCCCGGCCAGGAAGGCCACGCGCCAGGCGCGGTTACCGGCTAACGGCCGCAGCAGTCCGCCGACGATGCCGCTGATGCCGGCAATGCGACCCGCTCCCAGCACCAGCACTGCGACGGCCAGGCCGACAAGCAGGCCACCAGCCAGGGCGGGCCACGGTGTGAAGGCAGGCCAGTCCACGGTCATGTGTTCTCCTTGGGGCAGTACTGCGTGTAGAGGGTGCGCAGCAGCGCCAGCAAGCGCGGATCGCCCACGCTGTAGAAAACATTCCGGCCCTCGCGCCGCGTGGCCACCATGCCCTCGCGGCGCAGCACGCCCAGCTGCTGCGACAGCGTCGGTTGGTGGATGTCGAGCAGGGCCTCCAGATCGGCAACGCTGATCTCGCCCTGGGACATCTGGCACAGCAACAACAGGCGCTCGGGATTGCCCAGGGCCTTCAGGGCAGCGACGGCCTCGCCTGCTGCCTGGCGCAGGGTCTGGACATCAAGGGTGGGGGGTCTCGGCATGGCAAACATTATATCAATCGATATAATCATGCCTTCTCCATCGCCGGCCATTCCCCATGACTGTCGCCATCCAGGGCTTCCACGACGCCGTCACCGGAACGGTCAGCTATGTCGTGAGCGATCCGACCACCCGCCAGGCGGCCGTCATCGACCCGGTACTGGACTACGACCTTGCCGCCGGCAGCACCAGCACGCTCAGCGCAGACATGCTGCTCGTGCATCTGCGCGAGCAAGGTCTCACCTTGCAGTGGATCCTCGAGACCCATGTCCACGCCGACCATGTCTCTGCCGCTCGGTACCTGCGCACCCAAGCCGGCGGGCTGATCGCCATCGGCGAGCACACCCGCGAAGTGCAAGCCACGCTGGGCCGCCTGCGCGGCTGGCCCTCTGAAGAAGACGGCTTCGACCGCCTGCTGCGCGACGGCGAGTCATTCCGCATCGGCAGCATCGAGGCCACCGCCCTGCTCGTGCCCGGGCACACGCCAGCCGACCTCGCCTACCGCATCGAGGACGCCGTGTTCATCGGCGACACCCTCTTCATGCCCGACGGCGGCAGCGCCCGTGCCGACTTTCCCGGCGGTGACGCCGCCGCGCTCTACCGCTCGATCCGCCGGCTTCTGACCCTGCCGCCCGAGACCCGCCTCTTCGTCTGCCACGACTACCCGGTCGGCCGCCAGGCGCGCTGGGAAACGACAGTGGCCGAGCAGCGCGCCGCCAACATTCACGCGCATGACGGCGTCAGTGAAGCCGAGTTCGTCGCGATGCGCCAGGCGCGCGATGCGACGCTGGCCGCGCCCCGGCTGATGCAGCCGGCCCTGCAGGCCAATATCCGCGCGGGTGGCTAGGCCCTCGCCCGCCCCATCAGCAGCAGCACGACACCCACGAGGACGATGCCCGCGGCCAGCCACTCGTGGCCGCTGATCTGCTCGCCGGCCAGCGTGACGCCAAGCAGCATGGCAATGACGGGGTTGACGAAGGAATAGCTCGACGCCAGGCCCGCCGAGGCCTGCGCCAGCAGCACCATGTAGGCATTGAAGGCGACCAGCGAGCCGAACACGACCAGATAGGCCCAGGCCCACAGCGCTTGCGGCTCGATATGGCCGGGCAAGGTCTCGCCGCTCACCAGGCTCAAGCCCATCAGCAGAAGGCCACCGGCCAGCATCTCGCTGGCAAAGCCCATGGCGCCCGGCGCCAGTGGCAGGCTGCGCTGTGACAGCACGCTGCCCACCGCCCAGCTCGCGCAGGCCACGCTGATGGCTACCAGGCCGGCGGGCGATGCGCCAAAGCCCTGGCCCTGCGTCAGCAGCAGCACGCCCACCAGGCCGAGGGCGATGCCCGCCGATTCCAGCCGGGTCGGTTTCTCGCCCCACAGCAGGTTGAGGCCGGCAATCATCAGCGGCATCACGGCAATGAAGGCGACGACGAGGCCCGAGCCCACGGTCTGCTCGGCCGTGGCCGTGCCACCCATGCCGCCGCCCAGCATCAGCCCGCCGATGACGAGGGCATGCAGCCACTGGCGCCGGCTCGGCCATGGCGCGCCGCGCCAGCGCATCCAGCCCGCCAGCAGCACGCCGGCGACGAGAAAACGGCTGCCCATCTGGAAGAAGGGCGGCAGGCTGATCAGCGCGATCTTGATGGCCAGATAGGTCGAGCCCCAGACCAGCCAGGTGGCGGCCAGGCAGAGCAGCAGCAAAGGGCTCAAACCGGGGGCATTCTTGAGGGGCAGCGTCGTCGTGTTCATGGCCGGCATCGTAGAAATTTCGGCTCTTTCATGACATGGGTACTTGAAGGTTGCGCCAGCACTTCGCCTTAATATTCAAGAACATTCCGTCGACTTCTAGAGAATTTCATGGCCATCGAGCTCGATCAGCATGACCATCGCATCCTGGCGGAATTGCAGGCCGACGCCCGCCTGACCATGGCCGAGCTGGGCCGGCGCGTGCACCTGAGCCAGCCGGCCGTGACCGAGCGAGTGCGCAAGCTGGAGGAAGGCGGCGTCATCCGCGGCTACCGGGCGGTCGTGGACGCCGGCAAGCTCGGCTACGCGATCCGTGCCGTCATCCGCATCGAGAGCATGGACGAGCCGCTGCTGCTGCGCGCGCTGGAATCCAGCCCGGAAGTGCTGACCGCCTATGACGTCACCGGGGAGGACAGCTGGATTTTCGAGATCGCCGTGCGTGACGTCGCCCACTTGAAGGCGGTGCTGTCGCGCTTCTGCCAGCAGGCTCCGACCTCAACGGCCATCATCCTGCGCGCGCTGCGTGAGCATGCGCCGCTCAAGCCGCTGCCGGCGGCCGAGCCTGAGCCCCCGCCGCCACTGGCCGCGGCCAACAAAAAGCCCCGCCGTAGCGGGGCTTGATGAAAGAAGAACCAGGCTCTCAGCGCGCGAGCAAGCCGTTGGCAGCGGCCACATCTTCGGGGCGCAGTTGCCCCGAGGCCTGGCGCAGCCTGAGGCTGTTGACGACGACGTCATAGCGTGCCTTGGCCAGGTCACGCTGGGTCGTGTAGAGCTGGGTCTGGGCGTTCAGCACGTCCAGGTTCACGCGCACACCGACCTTGTAACCCAGTTGGGTGGCTTCCAGAGCCAGCTTGGTGGACGACTCGGCAGCCTCGTAGGCGCCAACCTGGGCCTTCAGCGACTGCACGCCGAAGAAGGCGCGGCGCGTGTCCTCGGCGACCTTGCGACGGGCAAAGTCAAAGTCATTGCGGGCCCTGTCCTCCAGCACCAGGGTTTCCTTGATGCGGTTCTGCGTCGCGCCGCCGGTGTAGAGCGGATAGCTCAAGGTCAGGCCGATGCTGGCGTTCTTGGAGGTGCCGGCTCCGGCCTGCGCAGCTGCAATGCCACCCAGGCTGTTGTGCTGGTTCTGGCCACCCAGGGTGGCGCTGGCGTCCAGCGTCGGCTTTTCGCCGGCCCGGGCGATCTGCGTATCGAGCTGTGCCATTTCCAGGCCCAACCGCGCCTTGCGCACGCCTGGATGCTGGTCATCGGCTGTCGCGACCCAGGTGTCGACGTTGTCGCTGGGCAGGGCCGGCAGGGCGACCGGCACCGCCAGGCTCTTGGGCTCGACGCCGACGCGGCCGACGAACTGGTCCAGCGTGACGCGCGCGACGCGCAGATCGTTGTCGGCTTTCAGCTCCTGAGCCACTGCCAGGTCATAGCGGGCCTGGGCTTCGCGCGTGTCGGTGATCGTGGCGGTGCCAACCTCGAAGTTGCGCTTGGCCGAGGCCAGTTGCTCGGAGATGCCTGCCTTGTTGGCGCGCGACGTCGTCAGCGTGTCCTTGGCGGCCAGCACATCGAAATAGGCCGTGGCCAGCCGGACGATGAGGTCCTGCTCGGCCAGGTCCAGATCGGCCTGAGCGACCGCATAGGCTCGGCGGGCCTTGTCAATGGTCGGAATATTGCTCGCGTTGTAGACGGAGTATTTTCCCTGCAGGCCAGCCGTCAATGTCCTCGTATTGAAGCTCGCAGACGAAGGCGGGTCGGTTTGCGCCACGGTGCCCGAACCGGACAAATAGAGCGACGGCCGGATCAGCGCCTCGGCCTGGGCAGCGCGCGCCGCAGCCGCGTCGGCGCTGTTGCGGGTCGCCAGATAAGTCGCGTCATAGCCCCTCGCAGCGTCATAGAGCTCCTGCAGGCTCTGGGCCTGGGCCACGCCGGCGAGCAGGAGGCTGGCGGCGATGGCCAGCGGTTGCAGGATCAGGCGGGGGGCTGTGACGAAGGGCATGGAATTCCTTGACTTGGGCAATGTAGTGAGCGCGGCCGGGTTTATAGAGGCAAAGCCCGCCGGTGACTGAAGCCATGTGACGACCTGCGCCCAAACGGGGAGCAACGGTCGTTTTACGGCGACGGGCTGCATCCGGCCTGGCTTAGAAGCTGAACGCCGGCGCTTCGGCGAAACCGGGCAGGCGGCCGGCCACCGTGTCAAACATCTCGACGGTGCGGAAGTCGCTCGCGCCGGTGCGCGTGACGAGCACGGCGCGCATGACAGGCGCCTCGCCGACGATGGCCGCCAGGCGCCCGCCGACCTTGAGCTGGTTCAGCAAGGCCTGCGGCACCGACGCGACCGAGCCGGACAGCAGGATCACGTCGAAGGGTTCCTCAGCCGGCAGCCCCGCGGCGCCGTCCTGGTTCAGCACCGTGGCGTTCAGCACGCCGGCGCGCTTCAGGTTGGCCGCGGCGGCGGCGGCCAGGCCGGCGTCGGCCTCCAGCGCAATGACGCGCTGCGCCTTGTGGCCCA
Organism: Roseateles sp. P5_E4; assembly: GCF_054049255.1. Classification (NCBI taxonomy): domain Bacteria; kingdom Pseudomonadati; phylum Pseudomonadota; class Betaproteobacteria; order Burkholderiales; family Sphaerotilaceae; genus Roseateles; species Roseateles sp. P5_E4. Next base: position 126,510 of record NZ_JBFUMS010000011.1, read on the forward strand.
GCAGCGCGGCCAGGTGGCCCGTGGCAGCGCCGATCTCCAGCACCTTCTCGTGGCGCTGCACCTTGAGTTCCTGCAGCAGCCGGGCCTCCACCTTGGGTGCCAGCATGCGACGCGTGGCCGTCAGCGGCAGCTCGGTGTCGACGAAGGCCTGGAGCCTGTGCGCCTCGGGCACGAAGTCCTCGCGGTGCACCACGCGCAACAGCTCCAGCACGCTGGGGTCGAGCACATCCCAGGGGCGGATCTGCTGCTCGATCATGTTGAAGCGGACTTGTTCGAGGTTCATCTTGTTCTCCGAGGCGCGGTCGACGGCAAAAAGCAAAATTCTAGAGGTCAGCCCGGCGTGGCAAGCAAGCCATGCAGCAGCAGCGACATCTGGGCGTCCAGCAACTCCTCGGCGCCCATGGTCTGGTGGCAGATGTCGTGCTCACCGAAGGAGTGCTCGTGCAGCAGCATGTGCAGCATGGGCGCGATCAGCATGTGCACCGTGGCCTCGACGGGCACGGCGCGGAACTCGCCGGTGCGGATGCCACGCTCGATGAGGCCGCCGATCAGCGCCTGGGACGGCCGGATGACCTCCTCCACATAGAAACGCGCCAGCTCGGGGAAGTTGCGCGCCTCGACCATCATGATCTTGCAGACGACGCCGGCATTGCCATGGCCGACCTTGGCCCACCAGGCCTGCATCATCTGGCTCAGCAGCTCGGCGATGGAGCCCTGGTACAGCGCCGCCTGGGCAGCCGATTCGGCGATGTGCACGGACAGGTTGTCGCGCACCATGGCCTTGAAGAGCTCGTCCTTGCTGGGGTAGTAGCGGTAGAGCGTGCCCTTGGCGACGCCGGCACGCGCCGCGATTTCCTCGCTGCGCGTGGCGGCGAAGCCCTTCTCGACGAAGAGCGCCAGGGCGGCGTCCAGCAGCTCCTGCGGGCGGGCGTCCTTGCGGCGTTGGCGGGGGGTGGCGGTGGCCAAGATGGCGAAGTTAATGACCGGAGGGTCAGTAATGTAGCCCCCGGGGGCAGCCGGCTGCAAGGACATGCCACGCCTGCTCGCTACACTGCGCCGCCTTTTTCCTATTGCACGCCGTTCGGAGCCTTTACGTGGATGTCATCCTGCTGATCAAAGCCGCCGTCATGGGCATCGTCGAGGGACTGACCGAGTTCCTGCCCGTCTCGTCCACGGGCCATCTGATCCTGACCGGCAGCCTGCTGGGCATGACGGATGCCAAGTCCAAGGTCTTCGATATCGCCATCCAGAGCGGCGCCATCCTGGCCGTGCTGATCGTCTACTGGGCGCGCATCCGCGAGGCCCTGGGCGGCATCACCAACAGCGCCAAACAGCAGCGCTTCGTCGCCAACATCGCCATCGGCTTCCTGCCCGCCGGCCTGGTCGGTCTGACGGTCTACAAGGCCATCAAGGCGCATCTGTTCAACGCGCCCGTCGTCGCCGGCGCTTTCATCGTCGGCGCGCTGATCATCCTGTGGGTGGAGAAGCGCGCCCAGCCGGTGGCCCGCGTGCAGAGCGTGGATGACATGACGGCGCTGGACGCCCTCAAGGTCGGTCTCGTGCAATGCCTGGGCATGATCCCCGGCACCAGCCGCTCGGGCGCCACCATCATTGGCGGCATGCTGCTGGGCCTGTCGCGCAAGGCGGCGACCGACTTCTCCTTCTTCCTGGCCATCCCGACGCTGATCTCGGCCGGCGGCTACAGCCTGTGGAAGGAGCGCCACGCGCTGTCCATGGCCGACGCGCCGATGTTCGCCGTCGGTTTCATCGTCAGCTTCCTGGCCGCCTGGGCCTGCGTGCGCTGGCTGCTGCGCTACGTGGCCACCCACAACTTCGTGCCGTTTGCCTGGTATCGCATCGCCTTCGGCGTCGTCGTGCTGGCAACCTGGCTGACCGGTACGGTTATCTGGGCGGACTGAGATAATTAGGTCATGGCCATCACGATCAAGACCGCAGCCGATGTCGAAGGCATGCGCATCGCCGGGCGCCTGGCGTCCGAAGTGCTCGACATGCTCACGGCGCACGTCAAGCCGGGCGTCACCACCAACGAGCTGGACAAGCTCGCGCACGACCACATCGTCAACGTGCAGCAGGGCATCCCGGCGCCACTGAACTACTGCCCGCCCGGCTACATCCCCTACCCCAAGTCGATCTGCACCTCGGTCAACAGCCAGGTCTGCCACGGCATCCCGAATGACAAGCCGTTGAAGAACGGCGACATCGTCAATATCGACGTCACCGTCATCAAGGACGGCTGGCATGGCGACACCAGCCGCATGTTCGTCGTCGGCGAGGGCTCCATCGCGGCCAAGCGGCTGTGCGCCTTCACCTACGAGGCCATGTGGAAGGGCATCGCCAAGGTCAAGCCCGGCGCGCGCCTGGGCGACATCGGCCACGCCATCCAGACCTTTGCCGAGAACGCCGGCTTCTCCATCGTGCGCGAGTTCTGCGGCCACGGCATCGGCCAGGTCTTCCATGAGGAGCCGCAGGTGCTGCACTACGGCCGCCCCGGCACGCTGGACGAACTCGTACCCGGCATGATGTTCACCATCGAGCCCATGATCAACGCCGGCCGCCGCGAGATCCGCGAGATGGGCGATGGCTGGACCATCGTCACCAAGGACCGCTCGCTTTCCGCCCAGTGGGAGCACACCATCCTCGTCACCGACACCGGCTACGAGGTCATGACGCTGTCGGCCGGCAGCCCACCGCCGCCCGCCTTCATCACGCAGGCCGCTGCGGCGACCGCGTAAGCCGTGGCCACGCTCGCCGAGCTCCGCCAGCAGTTCAAGGCGGGCAAGCAGACGCTGATCGACGACTTCCTGGCCGCGCGGCCCACGCAGGCCGGCGCCCAGACGCTGCTGCGCCGCCTGGCCCGCCATGTCGACGACGCGCTGCGCGCGCTCTGGGACGGTGCCGGCATGCCCGCGGGCTCCTGTCTTGCGGCCGTCGGCGGCTACGGCCGTGGCGAGCTCTTCCCGCATTCCGACGTCGACGTGCTGGTGCTGCTGCCCGATGGCGTCGAGGCCCATGTGCCCGGCCCGGTCAAGTCGGCCATCGAAGGTTTCATCACGGCCTGCTGGGACCTGGGCCTGGAGATCGGCTCCTCGGTGCGCACGCTGGGGGAATGCCTCAGCGAGTCCGAGGGCGACGTGACCATCCAGACGGCCCTGCTCGAGGCCCGGCCACTGGCCGGAGACGCCAAGCTGTTCAAGCTGATGGCCAAGCGCTTCATGGCGGCCATGGACCCCAAGGCGTTCTTTCGCGCCAAGACCCTGGAGAGCCTGCAGCGCCACACCAAGTTCGACGACACGCCCTACGCGCTGGAGCCCAATTGCAAGGAAAGCCCCGGCGGCCTGCGTGACCTGCAAATGCTGATCTGGATCGCTCGTGCGGCCGGCCTGGGAAAAACCTGGAAGGCCCTCAGCGCACGCGGCCTCATCACGCCCTTCGAGAGCCGCCAACTGCAGCGCAACGAGGGTCAATTGACGCTGATCCGCGCGCGCCTGCACGCCGTCGCCGGCCGGCGCGAGGACCGCCTCGTGTTCGACTTGCAGACCGCCGTCGCGCAGAGCTTCGGCTTCGAGAGCACGGCCTCGCAGCGAGCCTCCGAAGTGCTGATGCGGCGCTACTACTGGGCGGCCAAGGCTGTCACGCAGCTGCACCAGATCTTGCTGCTGAACCTGGAGGAGCAGATCAACGGCTCCCAGCAGGGCCTGCTGCGGCCCATCGACGGCCACCCGGACTTCCTCGACCGCGGCCGCATGCTGGAGGTCGCCAGCGACGACCTGTACCAGCGCGACCCGCACGCCATCCTGCGCACCTTCCTGATCTACCAGCAGACGCCGGGCATCAAGGGCCTGTCGGCGCGCACGCTGCGGGCGCTGTACAACGCCCGCGGTCTGATGGACGCCGCCTGGCGCCGTGACCCGGTCAACCGTGCGACCTTCATGACCATGCTGCGCGAGCCCGAGGGCCAGACGCATGCCTTCCGGCTCATGAACCAGACCTCGGTGCTGGGGCGCTACCTGTGGGTGTTCCGCGCCATCGTCGGGCAGATGCAGCACGACCTCTTCCACGTCTACACCGTGGACCAGCACATCCTGATGGTGCTGCGCAATGTGCGGCGCTTCTTCGTGCCGGAGCATGCCCACGAGTACCCGTTCTGCTCGCAACTTGCCGCGCAGTTCGACACGCCCGAGCTGCTCTATATCGCCGCCCTCTTCCACGATGTGGCCAAGGGCCGCGGCGGCGACCACTCGGAGCTCGGCGCCACCGAGGTGAAGCGCTTCTGCCGCCAGCATGGGTTGAACGCGGAGGACACGGCCATGTGCGTCTTCCTCGTCGAGCACCACCTGACGATGTCGCGCGTGGCGCAGAAGGAAGACCTGTCCGACCCCGACGTTATCGCCGCCTTCGCCGCCAAGGTCGGTGACGTGCGTCGCCTGACGGCGCTGTACCTGCTGACCGTCGCGGACATCCGCGGCACCAGCCCCAAGGTCTGGAATGCCTGGAAGGGCAAGCTGCTCGAGGACCTCTACCGCATCACGCTGCGTGCCTTGGGTGGAGCCAAGATCAATCTCGACGCCGAGATCGAGGCACGCAAGGCCGAGGCCCGCCAGGACCTGGCCCTGCACTCCCAGCTTCCCGGTACCGAGGAGCCGCTGTGGAAGACGCTGGCCATCAGCTATTTCGCCCGCCATGACGGCGCCGAGCTGGCTTGGCACGCGCGTTCGCTGTGGCGCCATGTCGAGACTCAGGTGCCCGTCGTGCGCGCGCGTCCCTCGCCCATCGGCGAGGGCCTGCAGGTCCTGGTCTACGCACCCGACCAGCAGGACCTGTTCGCCCGCATCTGCGGTTATTTCGACGGTGCCGGCTTCAGCATCCTCGATGCCAAGGTGCACACGACACGCAAGGGCTATGCGCTGGACACCTTCCAGGTCATCCGCCCCGAAGCCGACGTGCACCACCGCGACCTCGTGCCGCTGGTGGAGCAGAAACTTAGCGCGGCGCTGCAGACCGGCGGCCCGCTGCCCGAGCCGCGGCGCGGGCGCCTCTCGCGCCGCGTCAAGAGCTTCCCCTACACGCCGCGCATCTCACTGCGCCCGGACGAGCGCGCAACGGCCTGGTTGCTGACGATCTCCACCAGCGACCGCGCCGGCCTGCTCTACGCCATCGCGCGCGTGCTGGCGCGACACGGCATCAATCTGCAGCTGGCCAAGATCTCGACGCTGGGCGAGCGCGTTGAAGACACCTTCTTGCTCGACGGCCCGGCACTCCAGCAGAACAAGGCCCAATTGCAGATCGAGAGCGAGCTGCTGGACGCGGTGTCGCTGCCGGCCTGACCAGCCCACCCTGCCAGCTTCGCTGCAGTGGCTGCCCAACGCAGCACGGCTTGAGCCGCATCAAGGCAGCCGGGGCCGAGCACGCCACACTTGGCACCGCCATGCCCAACCGCTACAGCGAACAGGCCCTGAGGGAGTCCCAGGCCTTCGGCGTCCGTCCCATTCCCGTGCTGCGCCCGCTGGGCTGGCTCGCGCGCGGCTGGCAGGACCTGTGGCAGGCACCGCTGGCCTCCCTCGCCCACGGCCTGGTCATGGCCGCGTTCGGCGCCCTGCTCTTCGCGCTGGCGCGTGATCGCTTCTGGTTGCTGGCGGGCGCCTTCACCGGCTTCCTCATCGTCGCGCCCATCCTGGCCACCGGCCTGTACGCCCTCAGCCGCGAGCTGGGCCAGGGCGGGCGGCCCGGCTGGCGCACGGTGCGCGACGCCTGGCGCCCGCGCGACGGCCGGCTCATCGTCTTCGGCGCGCTGCTGGCCTTCGCCGGCGCGGGCTGGGTGCTGTGCTCCGCGGCCTTCGTGACCGGCTTTGCCGCCGACCCCATCCACAGCCCGCGCGACTTCCTGCTCAAGGTCGTGCTGAACGACGAGTCCCACCTGTTCGAGACCTGGCTCATGCTCGGTGCGGTGCTCGCCGCGCCGGTGTTCGCGTCCACCGTCGTGGCCATCCCGGCGCTGGTGGACCTGCCCCCGCACAAGCTGGGCGTGCTCGGCGCGGTGTTCACGAGCTGGAAGGTCGTGCTGGCGCACCCCGCCCCGATCGCGCTCTGGGCCGCCCTCATCCTCGCATTGACGCTGCTGGGCATGGCCACCGCGCTGCTGGGCCTGATCCTCGTCGTGCCTTGGCTCGGCCATGCGAGCTGGCACGCCTACCGCGACCTCGTCACCCGCCGGGACTGAACCATGTGGGGCTACACCGAAGCCGAGATCGCGCAGTTCGGCCTGACCTTCGGGGTTGGCGCCTTCATGCTCTACATGGTGTTCATCATCCTGCAGCTGGCGCGCGAGTCCAAGGCGGGGCGCTTCGGCACCTTCGTGCTGCTGCTGGGCCTGGGCTTCGGCCTCGTCGGCTTCGCGGCCAAGGGCGTCATCAAGTACTTCCTGTCCGGAGCCATCGGATGAAGCCGCCGTCGCCGGCAAGCCGCACCCCGAAGCACAGCCATTTCGAGGACGCCCACGCCCTGCTCACCGGCACGCTGTTCGCCGCGCTGGTGCCGCTGGATCGCATCGGTCTGTCGCTGCTGGGCATGGCTGCCATCAACGCGGCTCTGACCATCAACCACCGGCCCGGCCGCTACGTGGCGACCTGAGCGTCACGCCAGATCACCGGCAAGGCTGGCCAGTGTCTCGGGCGTGATCTGCACGTGTGCGGGGTAGTGGGTGTGATCGCAGCCGAGCTTCACGCTCGCGCCCGCCTTGAGCGCCTGCCGCATGGCCGGTGTCAGCTCGAAGCGCACGAAGTGCACGGCCGAGGTCTTCTCGTCGTTCTCGCGGTCCAGGTCCTCGTCGGCGATGGCATAGACGCGCGGCTGGCCCTCCACCTCGATGAACATCCGGTCCTCCACGCCGATCAGCCGCGCCAGCTCGCGCTTGCGTTCGTTGGGGTCGGGATATTCGATGAGGAGCGTCCCCTTCCAGTTCGTGCCGTCGGGCACCAGCGGCGCATAGGCATCGATCTCGCCCTGGATGCCCTCTTCCTCGAAGATCTTCTCGATGCGCAGCATCTCCTGGATCTGGTAGCGAATGGTGCGCTCGTCCTCGAACTGCAGGTTCAGGTGCTCGCCCAGCTGCACGCTGCGCAGCCGGCGGTGGGCGACGATTGAACCCTTCTCGGCCTTGCGGAACTTCGCATAGGCCTCCAGCGTCATCAGGCTGTCTTTGGTGATCATGGCAAGCCGTAAGCAGTACGCATCAAGGTCAGCGGGTGGGCCAGGGCCTTGGCCGGCGTGCCGGCCTGCGCCATGCCCTGGGCGATGTGGTGGCCGGCCAGCGCACAGTCGCTGGCGATGAAGTCGGGCTCGTCCTTGGCCATGGCCTTGAACACCGGCTTGCCGATCTTCATCGCGACCGGGTGGGTGGGCGTCTTCACGCCATAGGTGCCCGCATGGCCCGAACAGCGCTCGACGGTGTTGAGCTTGACCTCCACGCTCAGGCCGATCAGCCTGAACATTTCCTCGGTCTTGCGGCCGATCTTCTGCACCCGGCCGTGGCAGGGCACGTGGTATGACACCCTGCCCAGGGCTTGCTTGAAATCGGTCCGCAGCAAGCCGTCCTTGTGGCGGGCGACGAGGTATTCGAACGGGTCCCACATCGCGTCCTGCACGAGCCTCACCGCCTCCTCGTCAGGAAACATCAGCGGCAGCTCCTGCTTGAACATCAACGTGCAGCTCGGGATGGCCGACAGGATGGCAAAGCCGTCCTTGGCATAGGGCGCCAGCGTGGCGATGTTGGCCGTCTTGTGCTTCTCCACCGTGGCCAGGTCGCCGAGCTCCAGCTTGGGCATGCCGCAGCAGGCTTCCTTTTCGACGAGGACATAGGGAATGGCGTTGTGCTCCAGCACCTTGAGCAGGTCAAAGCCGATGCCGGGCTCGTTGTAATTGACGTAGCAGGTCGAGAAGATGGCCACCTTGCCCGGCGTGCGCTCGCCGTTGGTGACGACTTGCGTCTGCGCCTTGGGCGCGCTCCAGCGAAAGCGTTGCGTCGCCAGCGCGGGCAGCCAGGCGTCGGGATGCACGCCCAACTGACTGTCCATCAGCTTGCGTGCGAACTTCGTGCGGTTCACGGCGTTGACGGCTTGCACGACGATGGGAATGCCGGCGAACTGGCCGTGCACGTCGGTGGAGGCCAGGAACTTCTCGCCGCCGCCGACCTCGCCCTTGCTGAACTTGATCGCCTTGGCACGCAGCATGGTGTGCGGGAAGTCGACATTCCACGGGTGCGGCGGCACATAAGGACACTTGGTCAAGTAGCAGAGGTCGCACAGATAACACTGGTCGACCACCTTCCAGAAATCCCGCTTGTCCACGCCATCCAACTCGCCGGTCTTGCCCTCGTCGATGAGATCGAACAGCGTCGGGAAGCTCTGGCACAGGCTGACGCAGCGCCGGCAGCCATGGCAGATGTCGAAGATGCGCTCCATCTCGTGGAGGCATGCCGCCTCGTCGTTGAACTCGGCGCTCTTCCAGTCGAGGGCGTGGCGAGTCGGCGCCTCGAGATTGCCTTCCCTGATGCTCATCGCGGCTCCTGGCCAAGAGGACGGCGGCCGCTGGATTCAGCGGCCGCTCGGTGGACCGCTCAGTCGACCAGCGCGTCCAACGCCTTCTGATACCGGTTGGCATGGGACCGCTCGGCCTTGGCGAGCGTCTCGAACCAGTCGGCAATCTCGTCGAAGCCCTCGTCACGCGCCGTCCTGGCCATGCCCGGGTACATGTCCGTGTACTCGTGCGTCTCGCCGGCCACGGCGGCCTTGAGGTTGTCGCGCGTCGGGCCGATGGGCAGGCCGGTGGCGGGGTCGCCCACGGCCTCCAGGAACTCGAGATGGCCATGGGCATGGCCCGTCTCGCCTTCGGCCGTGGAGCGGAACAAAGCCGCCACGTCGTTCTGCCCTTCGATGTCCGCCTTGTTGGCGAAGTAGAGGTAGCGGCGGTTGGCCTGGGATTCGCCCGCAAAGGCGTCCTTCAGGTGCTGCTCGGTCTTGGAACCTTTCAAGCTCATCGCAGTCTCCGTGGGGTGGGAGACAGCGACGCTACTCCCGCGCGGCCACGCCCAGCCAATGGATAGCTTCAATGCACCTCATAGCAGGCCGCTATACCAGCGCAAACCGAGCAGCTGGCGCGCGAGTTGATGGGAGCGCCCCTGCGGGTCGGCCAGGTCGTGCAGCACGGTGAAATGGTTGCAGCCTGGCAACTCTTCGCAGACCGGTACTGCGCGTGCGCCCCAGGCTCGGCGGATCAGCTGGTTCTGGCGCCGGTACTCCTCACTCTCCAGGGCACCGACGACGGCGAACAGCGTCTGCGGCGAGCGCGGCGGCGGAAAGTGGATGGGGCTCAGCCGGCGCACGCTGGCCGCATCCAGCTGAAGATCGGTCTGCAGAAAGGGCACGCGGCGCAGCGACGCCAGGTCGTGCAGGCCCGACACCGACATTGCGCCCTGCACAAGGCGCCGCGGCAGGTCCTTGCCGACACGCTTCCAGTCGCAGCAGCTCAGCATCGCCGCCAGATGACCACCGGCCGAGTGGCCGACGAGGACGATGCGGCTGGGGTCGCCGCCATGCTCTGCCGCATGCCGCCAGGCCCAGGCCACGGCTGAAGTGAGCTGCATCGCGATGCGCTCGATGCTGACGCCCGGGCAGAGGTCGTAGTTCGGCACGACGACGAGGGCTCCTTCGTCCGTGAAGCCTGCGGCCAGGAAGGAATAGTCCGACTTGTCCAGGGACCGCCAGTAGCCGCCATGGATGACGACGAGAACCGGCGCGAAACCGCCGGCAAACGCCGGGTCAGGCGTGAAGACGTCCAGCGTCTGCTTGGGATCAGGCCCGTAGCGCAGGTCCAGATGGCAGCTGGAGCGCTCGCGCACCAGCGCAGACGCCTGGGCCCAGCGCCCGAGGATGTCGGCACTGTCGGCCACACGCTGGCGGTTGTTGTACTGGGCCTCGAACCAGGCCGTCGGCTTGCGGGGCGTCATGGGCGAAGACGATAGCAGCCGGCCAAGATCCTCCAGCCAGGGCTATACTTTTTCGGTCGCGTGGGGGGGTAGCTCAGCTGGGAGAGCGCCGCGTTCGCAATGCGGAGGTCGGGAGTTCGATCCTCCTCCTCTCCACCACCTGACCCTCCCTGGCGATCCCGCATGCGACTTTAAGCATTGGCTTGCAGCCGCTGCAGGGCTTATGTTTACGGTGCAGTCTGCAGTGACCCTGTCCCAGGTTCCAATGCCTCCAGTCACATCGCCCCCGTCCGGGGGGTACGTTGCCTCGCCGCATGACCTCGGATTCGCCTTCACTTAGGCGTTCTGGGCCTGCGCGGCCTGCCGAATTGAGTCCGCCAACGAGGCCACTCCCTGCATGATTCTCCCGGCAGATTCTGTGACGAATGACAGCCTCATTGCGTTGCACAAAGGATCAGCCGCGTAGAACGCGGCGCCTGGCACGAAGCTCACACCGCGTTCGACTGCAAGCGGCAGCAACTTCGCGGTGTCCAAACCACTTGCCAAGGTCAACCAGCAAAACATTCCTCCGGTTGGAGTACTCCACGAAGCAAGGCCACGCATATGGGCCTGAAGAGCATCCACCATGGCATCACGCCCTTGCCGGTATTTCGCGCGAACCTCCGTCAGATGCTTTTCGAGAATGCCCCTTCCCAACAAGTCAGCCACCACATGTTGCGCGAATGTCCCGCTGTGCAAGTCTGCGGCTTGCTTGGCTTGAACCAGCTTGCCGTAGACGGCGGTTGGAGCAACTGCGTAGCCGAGCCGCAGTCCAGGCGCGAGAATTTTTGAGAATGACCCTAAATAGACAGTTCCCTCTGGCCAATGAGCAGCGATGGGCTCCGCCGGAGGCTGTTCGAACCAAAGATCACCGTAGGGATCATCTTCAACCAGTGGCAATCCAAGGGATTGGGCCTGATCGGCAATCTGTGCGCGCCGTGCCTTGGAAATGCAGCGCCCTGTAGGGTTCTGAAAATTGGGCAGGAGATAAAGCGCCCGGGCATCACCCACGTCTCGCAGACTCCCTGGCATAGGCCCGAATTCGTCACACCGAACCTCCACGGTGTCCGCCTCATAGGGTGCAAACGCCTGCAGTGCTCCCAGGTAGGTTGGCGACTCAACCGCTACCTTGGTGCCCCTTTCGAGAAGAACTTTGCCAACGAGATCCAGCCCTTGCTGCGACCCGCTGGTGATCAGCACCTGATCAGCACTAACCGTCAGACCTTGTTGCCTCATTCGCTCAGCGACCCATTCGCGCAGCAGGAGCAGGCCCTCTGTGGTGGTGTACTGCAGGGCCATGTGAGAAGACTGAGAGAGCACCCTTCGGCACGACTCCCGAATTTCCTCAGTCGGAAAGCTGTCGGGCGAGGGCAAGCCGCCGCCCAGCGAGACAAGGCCAGGGCGCCCCATCAACTTCATGAGCTCTCGAATCATCGAGGGGGACAACTGGCCCGTACGCCGGGCGTACTTGAAAGGATTGGTGATCATGGCAGGCGCTGCGCGACTCTTTTCATCGCAGTGTTCATCGGTCTTGTCGGCCAGCTGGAGCCGGCCGCGTGAAATATCCGGGCCAGGCCGTCGTCGCTGGAAGATGAGCCCCTGCGGAGTTTCGAGCTCTGCACCGGAAGAACTGCTACTCGACCAGGCGAGATCATCGAGAGACGTTCAATGGTGACTGCGTCCTCAACTGCATGCCTCGCGCGCATGGCTCTTGCGGTCGTGGAAGATGAATCCAATGCTATTGAGCAGGAGCTGTGCTGCCAGGATCGACGTGGTTCCAGCGGGGTCGTAAGCGGGCGCGACTTCCACCAAATCCATGCCAACGATGTTCCCGTTGCTGCGTCGTGAAAGCGCCTGGATGATCTCCAGCACTTCGTAGTAGAGAAAGCCGCCGTGGCTGGGCGTGCCAGTACCTGGTGCGATAGACGGATCGAAGCCGTCGATATCGACGGTGATGTAGTACGAAACTCCCTCAGGAATCTTTGCCAGCACGCCCTCGGATCCCAATCGGCGCGCATCCCGAACCGAGAGAATCTGCGAGCCCGCCCTGCGTGCATCGTCGTAGTCGGAACGATTTGATGACGACACGTTGCGGATGCCGATCTGCGTCATCCCGACAACGTGATCCATTTCCGAGGCACGCCGCAGCGGGCTTCCGTGTCCAAATCGCACACCGTGACGTTCGTCTACGAAGTCCAAGTGCGCATCGACGTGCAGGATGTGTATCGGCCCCCGGCCGGCAAAGGCCTTGATTGCCGGCGCATGTACAGAGTGATCGCCCCCCAGCACCACTGGCATCGCCCCCTGCTCAAGCATCTTGCGTACAGCCAACTCAATGTTGGCGTTGCTCTTCGCCATGTCGGTGTGAATGATGTCGGCGTCGCCGACATCGACCATGCGCACCTGCTCCTTGGTCAGATACAGGACGTCGTCCTCGAAGTCGTAGGCGCCAGCATGTCCGAAGGAGAACAAAGTCGAGGCCTCACGGATGCCGCGTGGCCCGAATCGCGCGCCTGGGCGCCATTGAGTGCCCATGTCATTGGGAGCCCCAAGTATGGCGACGTCGGCATCGATGTGATTCCAATCGACGCACGCAGGAGACTTGGCAAAGGTGCAGTGCCCAACAAACGGAAGGTTTAGGCGACCGGATTCGTACTCATTTTTGGCCATGAACGTCCTACTGTGTTTGACTCGGCTCGCACGCGTGTCGCGCCGTGGACGGAAATTTGGCCATCGCGCCTGCCTCATGAAAATGAGGAACCAGCGATGCATACATCGGCCGCGGCCGTTGTATTGGCAGGAAGTGGTCAGCAGCGCCACCGTCGCCAGGTGGAAGAGTCAAGATGGCCTGCGGCCGGAAAAACGAGCGGAGCGCCGCTTCGCGCACCAGGGCAACAGCGCAACCCGGGAGATTGCGTCGGTGAGGGACGCACTGGCTACGCTCGATTGCCGTACGGCGCCACGCAAGATCCATTGCCCGGCGTTCGCGTCAACCGCATGAAATTCAATTGACTACCGAGCTGGCGAGCGAAGCCATAAGACCATCGGCGCCGCGCCTCTTGATCACCCCCCCTGTCTGTGCTTCGCCTGACCTAGCAGCCAAGTGCTGAACTCTCGCACCAGGGTGTCGCCCTGGCGCGAGTGCGGCACCACGAGGTGGTAAGCCTGGCCGGAGAGCACGTGGGCTTCGTCCAGCGCCAGCAGCCGCCCGTCGGCCAACTCAGCCTCAACGAGGACGCGCGGCACCAGCGCCACGCCCAGGCCGGCGGCGGCGGCTTCTGCCACCATGGCGAACTGCTCGAAGTGCGGTCCCTGATGAGCGCGTGGCGCTTCGACCTCGGCGTGCTCGAACCACTCGGCCCACTGCGTGGGCCGCGTCACCTGTTGCAGCAGGCGGCATTGGGCAATGTCGGCGGGGCGCTTGAGCGTGTGGCTGCGCTTGAAGGCCGGGCTGCACACGGGGATCAAGGATTCGACCATGAGCTCCGTGCACGTGGCCTGCGGCCAGACCGGCTCGCCGAAGTGGATGGCGAGGTCAAAGGGCTCGGCAGCGAAGTCGAACGGGTGGCTGCGCGCCGCGAAGTTGATGGTCACCTCGGGGTGGGCTTGGGTGAAGCCCGGCAGCCGAGGAATGAGCCAGCGCGTGCCGAATGTCGGCAGCACGGCGATGTTGAGCACGGCCTGCTCCCCCGAGAGGCTCATGATCTTGTGTGTGGCCGCCGACATCGCCTCCAGCGCCTGGCGCAGCTCGGCGGCGTAGAGCCGGCCGGCGTCGGTCAACACGACGCGCTGGCGCACGCGATGAAAGAGCGCCACCCCCAGGCTCTCCTCCAGGCTGGTAATTTGCCGGGACAACGCGCTTTGCGTGAGGTGCCGCTCCTCGGCCGCGCGCGAAATGCTGGCGTACCGAGCGGCGGCCTCAAAGGCCAGCAGGTGATTCATTGGCGGCAAGAGTTGGCGCTTAAACGTCACGCACGGATTGTGAGTTCATTCGATATTGGAATGAACTACTTCGAATTCATCGATGGCGCCGCCGCTGGTTTTTCAGCACAGTCTCGGCCACCATGCCGATGAGCTTCACCCCCGATCAGACCCGCGCCCGCTTCGCCGAAGCGATGTCTCAGACATACCGCCAGGAAGTGCCGCTGTACGGCCACCTCGTCGATTTGGTGAACGCCGTCAATGCTGAACAAGGCACAGAGGACTCACGCCTGGCCGTCGAGCGCCACGGCGCTATCCGCGTGGGCACGGCAGCGGAGCTGTCCATGATGCGCCGCCTGCTGGCCGTGCTCGGCATGCAGCCAGTGGGCTACTACGACCTGTCGGTGGCCGGCATCCCGGTGCACTCCACGGCCTTCCGTCCGGTGGGCGAGGCATCGCTGGCGCGCAACCCCTTCCGCCTCTTTTGCTCGCTGCTGCGCACCGAGCTGATCGCCAGCCCGCAGGTGCGCCAGCTTGCCGAGAACGCCCTGGCCGGCCGCCAGATCTTCACGCCCGGCTGCGTGCGCCTGATCGAGCGCTTCGAGGCCCGGGGCGCGCTCTCGGCCGACGAGGCCGAGGAATTCGTCCAAGAGACGCTGCACACCTTCCGCTGGCGCGGTCATGCGACGGTGAGCCAGGCGGTCTACAGCGCCATCAAGGCTCAGCATCCGCTGGCGGCCGACGTGGCCTGCTTCCCCAACCCCCACATCAACCACCTCACCCCGCGCGTGCTGGACATCGACGCCGCGCAAGCCGCCATGCGGGAGCGTGGCCTGCCGGCCAAGGCCGTGATCGAAGGCCCGCCGCGCCGCGCCGTACCCATCCTGCTGCGCCAGACCGCCTTCAGCGCCTTGTGTGAGGACGTGACCTTTGCCGACGGCACGCGAGGCGACCACACCGCCCGCTTTGGCGAAATCGAGCAGCGCGGCTGCGCCCTCACGCCCAAGGGCCGCCAGCTCTACGACAAGCTGTTAGAGCGTGCCCGGCGTTCCGCGCAGCAGCATGGGGCGGTCGAGCCCAGGGCCCTGGCCGAGAACCTCCACCGTGAGTTCGAAGCCTTCCCCGACGACCTGGAGGCCTTGCGCCGAGAGGGCCTGGCCTACTTCCGCTACTCGCTCAGCCCCGAGGCGGGCAAGGTCCGTCTACCCGCCAGCCTGGTGGACATCAATGCACTGGTGAGAGAGGGCTTGCTGCACGTGGAGCCTCTAACCTACGAAGACTTCCTGCCCGTCAGCGCAGCCGGCATCTTCCGCTCCAACTTGGGCGAGCAAGACGGTGGCGTGTTCGCGTCGCATTCCAACCGAGCAGCCTTCGAAGCCGCGCTGGGTGCCAACGTGCTCAACGAGTTTGAGCTCTACCGCGAAGCCGAGGGCGCGTCGCTGGCCGACTGCTTGCGCCAGTTGGCGCGCGCCGCATGACCGGACTGGCTGAGCGCCTGCGCGCCGAACTTGGCGAGCGGGCCGTCCTGCTGGATGGGCAAGACCTGGCTCCCTACCTGCAGTCTGCCCGCCACGGCGCGGGCCTGACGCGCGGCGTGATCCGGCCCAGCAGCCTGGCGGCGATCTCATGGACGGTCGCCGAGCTGGTGCGCTCGGGCGAGCCCTTCGTGGTGCAGGGCGCCGCCACCGGCCTCGTGGCCGGCGCCACGCCCAGCCGCGATGGCCGCCAGTGGGTGCTCTCCACTCAGTCCCTGCGTGACCGACTGGAAATCGACCCCTTGAGCCGCAGCGCCGTCGTGTCGGCCGGCCACCGGCTCTCGGACCTGAACCGTGCCGCCGCCAAGCAGGGCCTGTGCTTTCCCATCGACCTTGGCGCTGACCCGAGCTTGGGCGGCATGATCGCCACCAACACTGGCGGCGCGCGCCTGATCCGCTATGGCGGCGTGCGCGAGAACTTGCTGGGCCTGCAAGGCGTGCTGCTGCACCCGCCGGGCCAAGTGGTGGGCCAGCTCCACGGCCTGCGCAAGAACAACACAGGCCTGGACTGGAGCCAACTGCTGTGCGGCAGCTTCGGGGCCTTCGGCCTCGTCACCCATGCCGTGGTCAAGCTGCACGCCCTGCCCCGGCAAACCGCCACCGCGCTGCTGGCCTTGCCGTCCGCTGCCGTGGGCGTGCAGTTGCTGGCCGACTTGGAGGCCGAACTGGGCGACTTCGTCACGGCCTTCGAGGGCATCTCCGGCCCGGCATTGGCGGCCGTGGTGCGGCACCTGCCGGGCGCGACCGCGCCGTTTGCCGAACTGCCGGTCTATGCCGTGCTCGTGGAGCTGACCTCGACGCTGGGCGTCGACCAGGGCCTCGATCTCAATGCCCTGCTGCTGTCCTGGCTGGAGCGCCAGATGGAGTCGGGTGCCGAACTGCTCGACGCCGTGGTGGACAAGCCCGAAAAGCTCTGGCGACTGCGTCACGGCCTGAGCGAAGCCGTGCAGCACCTCGGACGCATGCTGGCCTTTGACCTCTCGGTCACGCGCTCACGCTTTGCGCCCCTGCGCGAGCAGGCCCTGGCCGTGATCGCCGAGCACCTGCCCGACGCGCAGGTCTGCGACTTCGGCCACCTGGGCGATGGCGGCATGCACCTGAACTTCGTGGTGCCTTGGGACACGGCCGAGGGCCGCATCGCAGCGCTGCGCGAGGCCATTTACGACCTCACCGTGCGCGAGTTCGGCGGCAGCTACAGCGCCGAGCACGGCGTGGGCCCCAGCAACTCGGCCTTCTACCACCGCTACACCGACGCAGCCACGCTGGACTGGGCGGCCGCGCTGCACCGGCACTTCGACCCGGCCAGACTGCTGGGCAACGTTCGACTGGATCAAGCCACGGGTTCCGGGGCGACTCCACCGGGGAGCTCAAGCAGCCTGCATCACGCAGGCTCACTTCAAAGAGTGTCAGGCGCGGGCACGAGCGACACCCCTTGAGCCTGAGCCGCCGCCGCCTGCGCCCGCATCGCGCGCACGTAGGCGTCTCGCTGCTGCAGGCGCAGCCAATACGCCGCCACAGCCGGCGTGAAGCGTTCGGCAATCCCGAGATACTGCGCCAACATCAAGGCATAGCCGACGGAGACGTCCGCGGCAGTGAACCGGCCGGCACACAGATACGGCTGCTCAGCCAGCAGCGGCTCCAGCGTACGCAACCGGGCAAGGAACCACTTCGTGTAGTCCTCGGCCACTGCGGGCTGTCGCCTTGGCTCCGGCTCGAACCGCGAGTAGCGCAGCACCAAGGTCTGCGGGAAGGTCAGTGTCGCCTCGCCGAAGTGAAGGAAATTCAGGAAGGCGCCAAAGCCTGTTTCGCCCGGTTCGACTTGCAGCGTCGTCGGGGCACTCAGCGCGCACAGGTACTCGCAGATCGCGGCGGACTCGGTCATGCGGACATCGCCGTCAACCATCAAGGGCACGGTTCCCAGGGGGTTCTCGTCGAGATACCAGCGCGCCGACACGCGCGGCGGAAACGGCAGCAACAGGAGCTTGTAGGGCAGCTCAAGCTCCTCCAGCATCCACAAGGGCCGGAAGGAGCGTGCGCTCATGCAGTGATAGAGGGTAACCATGAAGTTGCTCCATCGGCGGCCGCAAGCGGCACGCCGGTCAAATCAATGTGCGGGCATGGCGCGCAGCTTCTCGCGCGCCCACGCATCGGCAACACGGTTGGGCGCAGCGCCAGCGGCACGGTCAAGCAGTTCCGCGACCCGTGAACCGCTGCTCATCATTGCGCGTACACCCGGTCTTTGCCCAACATCACCTGCTGATGCCCGCATCCGGCAGGGATCATCGGGAAGCAGTTCTCCTGGGCCACGACTGCCACATCCAGAAAATACGGTTGGTCGGACGCCAGGCATTCGGCCAGCGCTGCGTCCAGTTCGCTGCGCTGGGTGACACGGCGGGCCCGCCAGCCAAAGCCACGGGCCACGGCCACAAAGTCGGGCAGTGCCGCGGTGTAGCTGTGGCTGTAGCGCCCCCCGTGGATCAGTTCCTGCCACTGGCGCACCATGCCCATGTAGCCGTTGTTGGACAACACCACCTTCACCGGCGTGCGATGCTGCACGGCGGTGGACAGCTCCTGGATGTTCATGAGGATCGATGCATCGCCGCTGACGCAGACCACAGTCTTGTCCGGGTGGGCGACCTGCGCGCCGATGGCCGCCGGCAGGCCGTAGCCCATCGTGCCGGCGCCGCCTGAGGTCAGCCAGCGCATGGGCTTCTCGAAGCTCAGGTGCTGGGCGGCCCACATCTGGTGCTGACCGACGTCGGTGGAGACGATGGCGTCCAACTTGCTGAGTGCTGCCTGCAAGCGCGTCATCAGCGCCTGCGGTGCAATCGCACCTGTCCCATCGTCGTAGGCCAAGGATCGCTCGGCCCGCCAGCACTTGATGCGAGTCCACCATGGCGCCAGCCGATCCCGCGGAACAGGCAGGTCTGCAAAATGTGTCAACAACTGGGTGAGAGCAGACTCGCAGTCCCCGACGATGGGGATGTGGGCCTTGACCGTCTTGTTGATCGAGGTCGGGTCGATGTCGATGTGAACAACACGCGCTTGCGGACAGAACTGGTCGAGCCGGCCGGTGACGCGGTCATCGAAACGTGCGCCGACGCAGACGATCAGATCGGCATGGTGCATCGCCAGATTGGCTTCGAGCGTGCCGTGCATGCCCAGCATGCCCAACCACTGCGGGTCGGACGCCGGGTAGGCGCCGAGCCCCATCAATGTGAGCGTGCAGGGCGCGCCGGCAGCGCGCACCAGCTGGCGAAAGGCTTGACAGGCCTCGACGCCCGAGTTGATCAAGCCCCCGCCACCGTAGAACACGGGTCTTTGGGCTTGGCGGATCGCGTGTGCCGCAGCCTCAATCTGGGCAAGAGTGGAGCGCTTGAACGGCATCGGCACCGTCGGCGTTGGCGTTGGCGGCGCCAGCCGTTTCGTGACCTTTCGCTGCTGGAGGTCTTTGGGGAAATCCACCAGCACCGGACCGGGCCGTCCGCTCCGCGCGACGGCCACGGCCTTATGCACCACGGCTTCGATGTCGTCAGCACGGCGAAGTTGCACGTTCCACTTGGTCACCGAGCGCGAGATGCCGAGTGCGTCGCACTCCTGGAACGCGTCAGTCCCGATGGACGACGTGGCCACCTGGCCGCTGATGCACAGCACCGGCACCGAGTCGCACAGCGCGTCGAGCAGCCCGGTGGTGGTGTTGCTCATGCCAGGACCCGAGGTCACAAACACCACGCCCAATCTGCCGGTCGAGCGCGCATAGCCCTGGGCCGCATGCACTGCGGCCTGCTCGTGGCGCACCAGCACATGGCGCAGGCGAGGCTCGCTGTGCAGAGCGTCGTAGAGCGGCAGCACCGCTCCACCCGGATAGCCGAACACCGTGTCGATGCCAAGCGCAAGCAGGGTGTCGATCAGCAGCGCGGCGCCGGTGACCTCGAGCACCTCGTCGGCCGCGCTTGCAGGCGGCCCAAAGGCCCGGGTGGCGGGAACTTCGACGTCGATCATGGGGAGGCTGTTCATGCTGCTACTGTTCCCGAACTTTCGCAAAAAGTGCTTCTGTTTTTTCCGAAAAAAATACCAACCAAAGCAAATCTTGCTGACAAATCACAACGAGCGGAAAATATTTCTGAAGCACTAGAAACACGACGGACCATCAGTCCAAGATCATCGCCATGCCCAAACCCAAAGCACCTGAACTCGACCGCGTGGACTTCGCCATCCTGCGGGCACTGCAACGCGACGCGCGCCTGAGCCTGGCCGAAATCAGTGCCGAAGTGGGCCTGACCACATCGCCCTGCTGGACACGCATCAAGCGACTGGAAGACGCTGGTGTCATCGAGGGGTACTCGCTGCGGCTGAACGCCGAGAAGATTGGCCTGAAAGACATGGTGATCGTTCAGCTCACGCTCGACAGCCACTCTGACGAGGCGCTCGAACGCTTCGGCCGCGAGCTTGAGCGAATTCCAGAAATCCTGGAGGTCTTTCTCGTGTCCGGCGACTACGACTACCACTTGCGCATCGCCGTGGCCGACACGCGCGACTACGAACGTCTGCTGCGCGAGAAGCTCTACAAGATTCCAGGCATCCGGCACAGCAAGTCCAGCTTCGTGCTCAAGCAGCTGAAGAGGGGCGAGCTGCCATTGAACAGCCCGTAACCCTCGTGCAGTGTTCATGCGCGACGCGACAAGGCCGGGGCTAAGTTCCCTGTCTCGACGCCCTCGATTTGGCCCAGCAATCGAGCGCGCTCGGCCCGCATCCGCGCCAGATGTGCGGCCTTCACATGCCCGTATCCGCGAATGTGCTCAGGCAATTGGGCCAGTTGGACCACGGCCTGGAGTTGATCGCCTCGCAATTGCTTCAAAAGGCGGCCGAGTGTGCCCTCGTACTCATCCACAAGTTCCCGCTCCTCGCGCCGCTCGCGCGTGTAGCCGAAGACATCGAAGGGCGAGCCGCGCAGTCTCTTGAGTTTGGCAAGCACGCGCATCGCCTTGAGGACCCAGCCGCCGTACTCACGCTTGACGAGATGCCCGGTGGTCGGGTCTGTGCGGGCGAACAGGGGCGGCGCCAGGTAGACGGACAGCCTCAAATCGCCCTCGAACTCCGCGCGCAGCTCGGCCAGAAATTCCGGCGCGCTGTACAGCCGCGCCACCTCGTATTCATCCTTGTAGGCGAGCAGCTTGCTGAAGCCGACAGCCACCGCCTTTGCCAGGCGATCACTGCCCGGCGCCAAGCCTTGCTCGGCCTCTACCGCACGCTCGACCAGGGCACGATAGCGCTGCGCATAGCGCGAGTCTTGATAGTCAGTCAGCAGCTTGCTTCGATGCTCGACGATGGCAGCCAGGCTCTCGGGAGCGGGTTCCAACGAGGCAACAGCGCGATCGCCGCAACGGTGAATCGCCTCCTCGACCGCCGAGGCATCATGCACACACAGGCGCCCGAGCCTGAAGGCGCGCAGGTTGAGCGGCACCTGCACGCCATTGAGTTCAATCGCGCGTTCGATGGCCTCGACTCCCATGGGCAGCCAGCCACGCTGCGCAGCCATGCCCACCATCATCAGGTTGGCCCCAACCGGATCACCGCACAGCAACGTGGCCCATCTTGTCGCGTCGGCATAGTGGACGCGATGCGGCGGCAGCTTGGCGCTGACCTTGCTCTTGAGCAGCCCGGCATCGACACGGGCGTCCGCCTGGGTCACGAAGGCTGCCGTCGGCGCCACGCGGTCGTTGCCGAGGAAGCAGGTCTTCTCGCCATCCAGCGTGCGATAGCTCTCGTCCCCCAGTGCCGCGATCAGATCGAAAGCCAGCACGAGCGATGCGTCACCCAAACCCAGGCGTGGGCTGGCCACGACGCCGCCGGCCGGTGCCACACGCAGGTGGCTATAGACGGCACCGTTTTTTTGCGACAGTCCCGTCATGTCGTAGACGGAAGGCACCATGCCCTCGAGATGCGCCGCCATGGCCAGGATGGCACCCACCGTGATCACCCCGGTGCCGCCGATGCCGGCGATCATCAGGCCGAAGCCAGCCTCAGGCACGGGCAGACGCTCCGGCACCGGAACGCAAGCCAGGCGCTCGTCTCCAACCGCCGTGACGGATGGCCGACGCAGCCGCCCGCCTCGCACGCCGACGAAGGATGGGCAGAAGCCATTGGCACAGCTGTAGTCCTTGTTGCACGAGGCCTGGTTGATCGTCCGCTTCCTGCCCAAGGCTGTTTCCTTGGGATCGAGGCTGACGCAGCCGGAGCGCACGCCGCAATCACCACAGCCCTCACACACCGCGCTGTTGATGAAAAGGCGCTTGTCAGGGTCGATCAACTCGCCCTTCTTGCGGCGTCGGCGCTTTTCGGCGGCGCAAGTCTGCTCAAAGATCAGCACGGTGCAGCCGGCCGTGTCTCGAAGCTCGCGCTGCACCTCGTCGAGGTGGTCGCGATGTCGCACCTTAACGCCGGCGGGCAAACCCGAATCAGGGCCATACAGGGCGGGCTGGTCGCTGACCACGACCACGCGCTTGACCCCTTCGTGCAGCACCTGCTGAGCCATGGCGCCCACGGAAAGCGGGCCGTCCACCGGCTGCCCCCCGGTCATCGCGACGGCATCGTTGTAGAGAATCTTGTAGGTGATGTTGGCGCCGCTCGCCACGGCGGCCCGGATGGCCAGCAAGCCCGAGTGGTAGTAGGTGCCGTCGCCCAGATTCTGGAATACATGCCCAGCTTTCGAGAAGTGGTGCATCCCAACCCAATTGAGGCCCTCGCCGCCCATCTGCGTGCTGACCAGGGTGCGCGGTTTGGCCCACATCGCCATGCCATGACAGCCAATGCCCGCCATCGCCACACTGCCATCGGGAATCGCTGTCGAGGTGTTGTGCGGGCACCCCGAGCAGAAATAGGGCAGGCGCCTGCCGGTATCCGCCACGATGGCGGTCAGGGCGCCGCGATAGGCGCGAAGCGATTGCACGCGTTCGTCGAGAGCGGCATCGGCCAGGCCGTTGGCACGCAGGCGCGAGGCGATGGCCAGCGCCACGTCGATGGGTTCAAGCTGCTGGTCTGAGGCCAGCAGCGTCTGCTGATGCTCATCATTCTTGCCAACGATACGCGGCCGTGCCGCATCGTTGTAAAGGCAGGCGGCGGCCTGCGGCTCGACGAAGGCCTGCTTTTCCTCGACGAAGAACAGTTCTAGGCGCCCCTGCGCGAATGCCCTCAGACCAGTGGGCTCCAGCGGCCAGATCAATCCCACCTTGTAGACGGCCAAGCCGAGCTGCCCCGCGCGCTGATCGTCGATGCCCAGATAGCCCAGGGCCTGAATCACGTCCTGATACGCCTTGCCTGCGGTGACGATGCCAAAACGGCCCGACGCACCCAGTGTGATGCGATCCACTCCGTTGACCCGCGCGAAGCGATGCACCAGTGGCAACCGATGCCGGAGCAGGATGGCCTCATCCCGGCCGGGGCTGTAGACGCCCCGATAGTGGACTCCTTCGGAGGGCAGCAGGTCATCGGGCAGGGGTCGCTCGATGTGCAGCGCATCAAGATCCAGCGAGACGACGGTGGTCTGCTCAACCGTTTCGTTGACCACCTTCATCCCCACCCAGCAGCCGCTGTAGCGTGACAGCGCATAGCCCAGGAGCCCAAAGCGGACGATCTCGCCCACATCGGCCGGGTAGAGCATCGGCACGTTGTTGGCGGCCAGGGCCTGTTCGCTGTGATGGGCGATGGTCGAGGACTTGCCGGGATGGTCGTCACCGAACACCACCAGCACGCCGCCCAGTGGGTGGGTTCCGGCGTAGTGGCCGTGCTTGATGGCGTCGCCGGAGCGGTCCACACCCGGCCCCTTGCCGTACCAGAGCGCGAACACCCCGTCCACGCGGGCTGGGCCCAGCTGTTGCAGCTGTTGTGTGCCCCAGATGGCCGTCGCGGCAAGATCCTCGTTGACCCCCGGCTGAAAGACGACGTCGGCAGTCTTCAGCGCCTTGGCGGACTTCCAGAGCGCCGTATCGAAGCCGCCCAACGGCGATCCGCGGTAGCCGCTGACGTAGCCCGCCGTATGCAGCCCCGCGCGCCGGTCGAACTCGCGTTGCAGCAGCAGCAACCTGACGAGTGCCTGGGATCCGCTCAACATCACTTCACGGTGCCGCAGGTCATGGCGGTCGTCCAGCGATGCTGCCCTCAACAAACGGGCCTCTTCCAATTCGATCTCCTAGGCGGAAATTGCGACCCCGCGCCGCAAGTGACTTCGACGGTGGATCTTTCAAGCTCCCGGGCGCAACAGTGGCCCGGGCGGCCGATGGCAGCGGTCAGTCGGCGTCAGGCTGAGTCAGGGGCCACACCGTGTTGACCAGATAGTCAAGGAACCTTCCCGGTTCTTCGAGATGCGGCATGTGCGCCGAGCGCTCGAACCACTGCCAATGCTTGCTCGGCGCCCGAAGCGTTTCGTACCACTTGCGTGCCACACCGGAAGGCGTGGCGAAGTCATGGCGGCCTGCTGCGATCACGATCGGGCAGCCCAGTTCGCCAAGCTCCTTGAAGTCGGAACGCATCAATTCGGGCAAGAGGCGCTCCACGGCATCCTCGACTTGTCCGGTGCTGTCCAGATCCGCTGCCGTGTATTCCGGGCACAGCGTCTTGGCGTGGTCGAGGACATCGAGATCCTTGCGTCCATGGATCATTCCGCCCAGGTGAACCACCCACTTGCGCTCGGTCAGAAGCCGCATCAGCGTGGAGGCGGTCGGTGCCATGTCGGGATAGGGCGCCAAGGATTCGAGTTCCGTGGTGGCATCGACCAAGCCCAGCGCCCTCGCCTGCCGGACGACGAAGTCGTAGCTGGCGCGTTCGTTTTCGACCCAGTCGATGACCTGGCCGACGCCGACGTACGCGTGCAAGCGCTCGGGACAGCGCTGCGCCAACAATGTCCCGACCACGGTTCCCCAGGAATGGCCCAGCACCACGATTTTCTGGCGCTTGAACCGACCACGCAGGAAGTCCACCACCTCGCAGGCGTCTGCCACCATGTGATCGATGAGGGAGGCTCCGTCGGCCAGATCCGGCCACGCTGCAGCGCCAGACTTTCCACAACGCCGCTGATCCCATTGCACGACGACGAAGTAGTCTTCCCAGCCGCTTTGGTAGAGCCAGCTGGTGGGCATCTCCGGGCTGCCGGGGCCGCCATGAATGAACAGCAGCACAGGATTGCGTGCATCCCTGCCGCGAATCGAAAGCCATTGCTCAGTCCCGCCAATCGAAACGGCCAGGAGATCCTCGATCCCCTCCTGCGCGACGATCCGGCGTGCATTCCTCAAAATCTCGACAAAGGAGCTTCGCTCCGGGCTAGAAGCGGTCTCGCTCATGTTCCCTCCCGTGCTCCGGCCACAGCGGCCAAGTAGGCACGCTCACCAATGGCCAATAGAACTGCTGCCATGGCCAGAGCGCCAGCCCCCACCGAAGACGCCGCATACAGCACGCTTCCTGGATCCGTACCCAGCACGTCAGACAGGATGCCGACCCCCGTTGTTCCCAATGCGGTCAGTGAAATGGATACGAGGGTTCCCAGCGCGACGATGCGCGACACGAAACGAGCATCGGACATGTCCTGCATCATGGTGGGCGCCAAGACAACGCCCGCAATCAACGCCGCAACCATCACCGCCAGCAGCAGATAGACGTGCATCGCCGAACTGGCCGCTGACAACATCACGCACGCAAGTGCGGCCGCCGAGCAGCCGCCAACCATGATGCGCAGCGGTGCCGCGTCCCGAATTCGGCGCTGCAGGAATCTCAACCCCAATGTGCCAACCACGGCTCCCGACACGATCCCGACGAGGAAGCAAGTGGCCATCGAAGCCGCGACGTCGTCAGCCGTAGCACCGAACCGCCGCTCCGCGATCACGGGCACCCATGTGGTGAAGGCCTGCAAGCCCATGCTTCCCAAGCCAAAGGCGCAGAACACGCAGAACAGTGCAAGCCGGTGCTGCCGCAAATACGGCCAGATGGGTGGCGACGCGACCGTCTCGTGAGCCTTCCGTGGTCTGTCGGCCTTCAAGAAGACAAGGAAGAACGAACAGGAGACACCCACTGCGGCCGTCAGCAGCAGCGCGGCACGCCACTCCTCCAGCCCAACCCAAGGGTACAAGCCCCAACTGCCCAGCGTTGAAGCCGCACCGGCGACGCCGCCTGCCAGGCCGATCCCTGCGCCGATCAGCAGGAGATTCAAAGTGGCGTAGACACTGTTTGCCAGCGCCCGCGTTCGTTCGGGAAATGCTCGCGGTATGTAGGCATACACGATCGGCGCCATGGCGGTCTCAAGGAGACCCATGCCAGCAGAACTGAGGAAGAGCGCGCCGTAGCTGTGACTGTTCGCGCCGGCGACGGTTGCCGTGCCCCACAAGGCCAGGATGCCGAAAAGCACCTTGCGCACGTCGTACCTATCGGCAGCCCAACCCACGGCAAGGGCGGTCATCCCCGCGATCAAAGAGATGCCGACGCCCTGGAGAACACCAAGTTGAGTGTCGCTGAGCCCCAACGAGAGTCGCAAAGGCTCTCCCAGCAGCGTGAGTACCTGCCGATCCAGCGAGGCCACCAAAGTCAGGAGAACGAGGATCGACAAGGTGAACCAAGCACGTCCATTCGCCCAAGACTTACCAACGGCCTCAAGGCCAATGCTGTCCACGACCTTCATGGCAGCCTCAACCTAGTACGCCGCAGTGACGGAAAGCGTGACCGTGCGCGGTCGCGCCTCGACCACATATGCCGGTGACCCCAATGGCACGAAGTTGGTCTGTGCGCTCATCTGGGTTCTGCGGTCAAAGAGATTCCGAATCGACAGGCCGAGATCGAATCTGCCCATCTTCATGCCGGCCTGGGCATCCGCCAGCGCGTAGCCCGGCAGTCGGTAGGACGGCAATGAAGCGCTGCCCGCAAAGCCCGCGTCACGACGACCGACGCCGCGCACTGCCGCGCCCACATAGCCTTGATGCTCACCTACGGAAAACTCGTATCGAGAGCTGAGGCCGAAAGACCACTTCGCCTGATTTGGCAGTTGCGCCCCCTCGACGCCGATTCCGGGCCCGGATTCAGTCAGCCGACCATCGGTGTAAGCGAGGCTCGTGGCTACGGTCCAGTCTGGCGACACCCGCAAGGTCAGACTCGCCTCAGCGCCATCGATCCTGGCCTTGCCGGCGTTGGTCAGGAGGTTCAGTCCCTGAACCGCGTAGTACTGTTGAATATTGCGCCAGCGAATCTGGTAAACGGTGGCCTGCACCGACAGGGTCTGATCCAGCAGATCGGCCTTGTAGCCGCCTTCATAGCTCCACAGCGAATCACTCTTGAAGCTGGCAGGCGCCGCAGGCAATCCAGTGGCGGGATCCAGCAAGACGACATTGGGACCGCCGGGTCGATAACCACTGGCTGCCCGCACGTAGACGTTGCTCGTTGGCGAAAGGGCGTACTTGCCTGTCAGCAGGTAGGTAGCAGTGGTCTCGCTGGACTCAGAACTCAAGTCTGTGGGCGCCGCGATGAGCCCTCCACCGACCTGGCGGTAAGTCTGGCGATTGCGCGAAACCCGCGCGCCACCCGTGATGCTCCACTGGCTTGTCGGATTCCAGGTGACGTCAGCGAAGGCGGCGAATTCCTCAAACTTGCTCGGCAGCGACGCCCGGATGATGTCAGGGCCTTGGGAGCCGTCAGGCATCACCGTGCTTATCGATTGGTCATTGGTGCCCGTTTCGCGGTCGTAGTACAAGCCACCGAGCCAGGACACCTCTTTCTTGGCATCCGAAGACAAGCGGAACTCCTGGGTGGTCTTCCTCAGCACAGTCGCGACGTTCTGCGGCACCGACGCCACGTTGAGGCCGGCCAGCTCCGACAACAGCGGCCCGTACACCGGCGTGGTGTCAAAGGCCGAGGTCAAATCGATCCGCTGCGCTGACGTCGTCGAGTTCAGACGCGCGAAGCCCAAATCTGCCTCCAACTCCGCCGAATAGACACGGATCTTCGATGTGTACGGCTCGCGCATGGCCAGGCTGCGCGTCGAAGGGCTGGTTTTCGGAGTGCGCGTCACCGGGTCGTAGTCGACATAGTCCAGCCCATCGCGATGCAAGTCTTGCGCAACCGCCGACAAGCGCAACTTGAAGTCCTTGCTGGGCTCCAAGAGGCCCACCACCCGGATCCCTTGTGAGTCGCCCTTGTTGACGCCAGCCCCCCCTGCCGGGCCAACGGCCGTGACATAGCCGGGATCCTTGTCCGAAAAGGCAGCGACACGGACTGCCGAGACGCCAGACTGCACAGGCACATTGATGAGTCCACTGACCGTGTGCCCCAGGGAGCCACCATCGGTGGACTGCACCGCCACTCTCGCCCAAGATTCAAAGGACTTGGTATTGGGCTCGTTGGTCACGTACTTCAATACGCCGCCCATGGCTCCTGCCCCATACAGCGTGCCCTGAGGGCCGCGCAGGAGTTCGATATGGCTGAGGTCCAGAAGAGCCATATCCAAGGCGTTGATGGGGCCGCTCACAAAGGGGCTGTAGGAACCGACCGCGATGTCATCAATGTAGGTGCCGACTGTCGCGATGGTCTGGTCACCTGTCGAAACGCCCCGAACGCTGATCGCCCCCAGGCCTGCCCCGCCCTGCGTCTTCACGTCGACGGCGGGCAAGCCAGCCAGGTAGTCCACAAGGCCCTTGGCACCCGATTGCTCGAGCTCGTCCGCCGACAGCCTGTTGATTTGCAGCGGGACATCTCGAGCCATCTCTTTACGGCGGTTGGCCGTGACGACAACCGCCTGCAGTTGGTTTCTTTCTTTTGCACCGTCACCCGGCTTGTCCTTTTCCAGCACGCCGGCGCTCTGCTCCGCCGGTTCGGCCTGGGCCTGGGCTTGCGCCAATGCCATCACCGGCAGGCAAGTGCCAAGGCAAACCACCGCCGCCGCACGAGCGACCAAGGTGCGCGAGTTGGCGAGGTGTCGTGACGGATCCAGTGGCTTGCTCATGTTGACGTCTCAAAAAGGGGTGGAATTGCCTGCCAAGGTATGGCGTGTGATCCGCAAGATTCCGTGCGGGAGCCAGCGACGGGCGCTGGCGTCATGGCACGCGAACCTCAAGCTTGAAGGTGCCGACACGACAGCTCTGGACCTCGATGAACAGCCTGCCGCTGCCGGCGGTAATCACCGAGACGACCCGCTCGCCGTCGTTGCCGCGAGTCCAAGGCTCGAAGCCGCTGGCGCGGCCGTAGAGGCCACCGCCCCAGCCCTCCAAATGACCGATGTCGATCTGCGGCGCGGTGGGCGACAGGACCTGCGCTCCCTCAGCCTTGACCGTTAGCCGCAGCCGCTCCGCATGAGGGAGTGCCTTCGCCGACGACGGCCCATAGGTCGCGAAGTACCCGTCGTTGCGAATGCGTACCTCAGTGCAAACATGCGTGTCGAACTGGGTCTGGCGGAGCACCTCCAGTGTCAGCTGGGGCAGCAAGGAAGCCACTCTGAGGAAGGCAGCGCTTTGCGCGTCGCAGGTCTGCGCAATTCGTTCGAGGGGCGGATTGATGATCCCGACACTGGGGTCAAAGCCTGCCAACTCCACTTCACCGAACTGCGGATGGTTGAACTTGCGCCAGGGCTTGAAGATGCGCCCGGCGTTGTGTTCGCGGTCGAACTTCACCAAGGCGCGCATGTCCTTGCGCGTCAGCTTGATGTAGTTGTCCATGAACGGCTTCTTCGGGGCGATGCCCACCTGCTTGAAGACGTCCCAGAGCTCCACCACATAGGCCAGTGCACCCCGCTGGTGGTAGGCGTAGTCCATCAAGTCGCCATGGATGGTTTTGTCGGGCGAATACAGGAACTCATGGAACCCGCTAACCGTCGGATAGCCGGTGTACTCGGCCATCCACGCCTCGACCTGCTCGAATACCGAGAGGTCTAGGGGATCCATCTTCGAGTCGGGCTGATCGCCAAGGGGGCGGATCAGCACGCCGCCGAAGGTGTGAAGACTTAGCCACACCATGATGTTTGCGTGGCGCGTCGCAAACTCCAGCACGGCACGCGTCTCGGGCGCACTCCCGGGATAGGGGCCTGCGCCCGCCTCTTGAGGCTCAGGCACCCAGTGGTGTGGGAAGTTGCGGTTGAAATCTTGGGAGTTGTCTGACAAATAGTGCGGATCCGGAATGTGATGGCCATCGAAGTTCTCGATCTGCCCCTCCGGATACAGCTTGAAGAACGGCCCTTCGTCTTCGGGTAGCCGTGGCACCAGCACAGGAGGCTCGATCCGCACGCCCTCCTCGTCTCGCAGCTCGGATAGCTCACCTCCAGGGCTGATCTGCCGCATGCAACCGATACTCCCATCGCCGTCGATGTCGGCCGTCACCCACCGCGGAGTCTTCCGGGGGATCTGCTCATCGACCGGGCTGGAGCGAAGTGGTCTTCCGGTGGACAAGAATTGCTCGGCGCCATCCGGAGACAGTCGAGGCACGACATAGAACAGGGCCTCGCGCAGTGCGGCCGCCATTGGCTTTGCCAGTGGTTTCCCGCCGACTTGTTCAGCGCCTGACATCAATGCGATCAGGTCGGAAACGATGGCCAGAGCCACATTGGTGCCGCACACCTCGCTGGCGTGCATGTTCGCGTCGATCCAGACCGCCGGACGCAGACGGTCTGGATCCCTGCCCACAATGAGCATGGGAATGCTTCTACCTTCGGCGGACTGGCCGAGCGAGCACAGGCGAACGAGGTCTGCGTGCGTAGCCGCCCAGCCCTCCAACTGCCCCATGAGTTGTGCGTAGTTCAGGTAGCGATCTCGGAACATCGTGGTCTATTTCTGCAACGCCCTATGGATGGGCTCGCGGTCAATGTACCGACGTCCTTACACGCGAAAAATGCGCTGTATCTGATGCTTGCATTGACCCAGACCGATGTTTGCCGACTGCATGGAGCTACTCGACGACACACGGCACTGCAGCGGAATACAACAAATCGATGGGATTTACACTGCGATTACATTGATGAAAATCGATGCAGTGAAGGTTCTATCGCAACGTGCGAGCAGCACTGCGGAACCTCCACCAGGATTCTTCTCATGCGACAAGTACACGATGTAGATCTCAAGTTGCTTCGAGTCTTTGACGCGGTCGTCCGTTGCGGCGGCTTCTCGGCTGCGCAGGCAATGCTCAACGTTGGGCAATCCACCATCAGTGCGCAGATCGGCAGTTTGGAGGTTCGGCTGGGTGTGCGGCTCTGTGAGCGTGGGCGTGGAGGGTTTCGACTCACTGAGCAAGGCGCGGCTGCGCACGCCGCCACTCAGCGCCTGCTTGGCGCGATTGACGACTTCCGGAATGAATCGGCGCTGCTGACCAGCCTGGTGTCGGGAACCTTGAACCTCGGCATCATCGACAACACCGTTGCCGACGAGCGTTCACCGCTGCGCAACGCGTTGAAGCGGTTCTCCGCTCGAGGACCGGATCTGCGTATCAACGTCTACATGGGCATGCCGGCAGAACTTGAGCAGCGCGTGTTAGATGGCCGGCTACATCTCGCTGTCGGCCACTTCCCGTTTCATGCCCCTGGCAGCACGGCTATTGCACTCTATGAAGAAGTCCATGGCCTGTACTGCGAGGCGACGCACCCATTGGCCAAGTCAGGCCGTGAAACCTCTGATGTCATGGAGGGCCTCAAGCAGGCACGAATCGTCTCGCGCGGCTATCTGAGACGACGTGACCTGGACCTGCTTGGCGCCGAATCCGCAGCCTCGACAGCGGACAACATCGAAGCTCAAGCCATACTGATCCTGGGCAACAACTGTGTAGGGTTCCTCCCCAATCACTATGCGGCCCAGTGGGTCGCGGCTGGGGACATGAAGCAATTGATCCCCAGCAAGATGACACTGCGTTCGAAATTCAGTGCCATCTATCGCAAGGCCACGCCACCTGTCATCGTGCAATCGTTTCTCGCTGATCTAGAGCGATCGCGCCGAGAACTCGCTGCGGATCGTGCTGAAGTGGCAAAGCCAAGCTCTGATTTCGCTGTCGCCAGCCCAGCCGCTGCGCGGCGCCTTGATGACTGATCCAATGCTCGGTCGTAAGAGCGACATCGCTGCCATTCCAGATAGTGAACAGGTGCGGCTCTGACCACGGCACCTGCACCTGGTCCCGGCGTTCTCGGTCACAGCGACTGCAACCGTAGTAACTGACGCAGCAACCACGCGGCATTTTGGGGACACCACGCTCCAGCCAGGCGTCGCAGTGCTCTCTGCGCATCAGCAATGTCATCAGATGTAAACCCAAATGACATCGATAACATTTGCTAGCACAGTGTGGACGACTGACAGTCCGGCTGCGGCCACGCCGGCTCTCGGAAACGCCCACAACGACCAGGGGAGACAACCCATGCACCGCGACCGACCCGCATCACTCAATGGTGATCGTCCCGCCTACGACCTCTTCCGCCCGGGCACCCAGACGCCAGCGGTGAACATGAGACGAAGGACCGCTTCGGCCGGACGCCGGTTGCAGAAGCGATGGTTGAGCTAGCAAAAGCGCTTCATCGCTGATCACCGGCATGCCAGCGCCGGGTCTTCAGTCCAGCGGCGTGGCATGTCCAGGGACGAGAGAGGCAGAGCGCTGCCCATTGCACACCACCGGCGTGTAAGCGATTTCAATGTCCCTGAAATGAGGCTGCTGCCAAAAAACGGTGCATCAATCGCCGTTTGCAGACGTAGGCTGCGCACCCCGAGCAGTTTGAGCAAGGAGCAAGTTGCATCATGACGAGCGGACCCGTTGACGAGATGGCCCACGGCCCGGTAACGCAGTTGCTTCGACAGTGGTCCGACGGCGACGGCCAGGCGTTCGAGCGCCTGATTCCGCTTGTGTATGACGATCTGCGTCATCTCGCGCGCCGCCATCTGCGGGGCGAGCGCTCAGGCCACACCCTCCAGGGCACTGGCCTGGTCCACGAAGCCTTCCTGCGTCTGGCCAAGGAAAGCGAAGTGCAGTGGAAGTCGCGCTCGCAGCTGTTTGCGCTGGTCTCCAAGCTGATGCGCCACATCCTGGTCGACCATGCCCGCGCACGCCAGACAGGCAAGCGAGGCGGCGGCCAGATCGCCGTGAGCCTGGAGGAACTTCATGAGTTGCCCACGGATTGGGACCAATCGATCCAGGCGGGCGAGCTGGCACTCAACATCCTCACGCTTGACCAGTGCCTGCAACGGCTGGAACGCCTCGACCCGCAGCAGAACCAGGTCGTTGAGCTGCGCTACTTCGGCGGGCTCAGCATCGACGAGACCGCCGAGACGCTGGGCATTTCTCCGGCCACGGTGAAGCGGGAATGGGTGACGGCGCGGGCCTGGCTGCTGCGCGAAATGGCGCGGCCTGCTGCTGTCGCCTCGCGCCGGGAAGTTCTTTCCGCTGTCGCGCCGGCATGAGCTTGCACTGCCGTCCCGGGAGGCAACGGCATTGAGCGCATCGATGGAAGCCGAGCTGTGGCAACGGGCCAAGGCAGTCGTGGCCGACGCCATGGAGCGTCCGGCGAGCGAGCGCAAGGCTTTCGTGCGGCATGCCAGCGCCGGCGACTCGACGTTGATGCGCGAAGTCGAAGACCTGCTTGAAGCCGCCGGCGCTGTGGCAAGTCCCCTGGATGCGCCGCCCGCTGAATTCATGCTCGAGGCGCTGGGGCAGCGCGCGACCGGGACATGGGTTGGGCGAACACTGGGTGCCTATCGGCTCGTGTCGCTGATTGCCCGCGGCGGCATGGGCGAGGTGTACCTCGGTGAGCGCGCTGACGGCCAGTACGAGCAGCAGGTGGCGGTCAAGGTGATGAGGGCGGATGCCGACCAGGCCGTTGCCCTGGAACCGTTCTGGGCCGAGCGGCGCATCCTGGCCTCGCTCGACCATCCCAACCTCGCCAAACTGATCGACGCCGGCGTCACGGGCGACGGCGCGCCGTGGTTTGTCATGGAACTCGTTCAAGGCGACGCCATCGACACCTACTGCGACGGTCGCGGGCTTGGCGTGGAAGATCGGCTGCGGCTCTTTGTCACCGTCTGCCAGGTGGTGGGTTATCTGCACGGACGCGGCGTGGTGCACCGCGATCTGAAGCCGAGCAACATCCATGTGCGCGGCGATGGCACGGTCAAGTTGCTGGACTTCGGCATCGCCGAGCAGCTGCATCCGGTGCAGGCCGACAACCAGCACACGGATGGAATCCACCGCATCCTGACGCCCGAATACGCCAGCCCCGAGCAGATCCGCGGCGAGCCGGTCACGCCGGCGAGCGACGTCTTCTCGCTGGGCGTGGTGCTGTATCGGTTGCTCGCCCGGACGAGTCCCTATGCTCGCGGCGTCGGCGACGTCTCGCCGGGCCAGGCCATCCTCGAAGACGGCCCGCCTTGGCCAAGCCGGGCCGTCGATGCCAGCCTGACCGGTGCCGGCACACTCAGGCGGCAGCTGCGCGGTGGCCTAGATGCGGTGGTGATGAAAGCCCTGCACAAGTCGCCGGCGCAGCGCTATGCCAACGCGGCGGAACTGGCTGACGATCTCTCCCGGCACCTGCAAGGCCTCGCGGTGCAGGCTCGGCCCCATGCGCGGCGCTACCGCATCGGCCTCTTCCTGCGGCGCCACCGTGTGGCGCTCTCTGCGTCCCTGCTGGTTCTCGTGGCCGCCTCCACCGTGGCGGCCTATGAGGCCTACGAAGCGCGCCGGCAGAAGGCCCGTGCGGAGCAGCACTTCGCCGACGTCCGCAAGCTGGCCACCCTCATGCTGCGCGACCTTCAGAAGGCCATCGCGCCGCTGCCAGGGGGCACGGCGGCGCGGCGGATGGTCGTGCAGAACGCGCTCGACTCGCTGCGGCATTTGAGCGCCGAAGCCGCCGGGGACGCTGAGCTGCAGATCGAGCTGGCCGGCGGCTACCGCAACATCGGCGACATCCAGGGCCGCCCGTACTCGGCCAACCTCGGTGACCCGAAGAGCGCGCGCGACAGCTACGACCGCGGCATCGCGCTGGTGAAGAACCTCGTCGGCAACCCGCGGGTCGCCGAGCCGAGCCAGGCCCATGCCGCGGCCACGCTCGCCCAGCTGTATCAGCGCAAGGGCACGCTGCTGGCCTCCCAGGATGACGACGCCGCGGCGGAGTCACTGGTGGCCCAGGGGGTCGAGCTGATGGACACGTTGGCCGCACATGGCCAGCTGGATCCCGATCTGCAGACCACCCATGCCGCGATGCATTCCCAGCTCGCGCAGGTCCAGCGTTTCGTTGACAAGGTGGAGCCCTTCTTCAAGAGCCTGGCAACCGCCCGGCGCCTGTATCTGGCCATCCTCGCTAGCCGGCCTGGCGATGAGACGGCCACATCCGGCCTGGCCACCACCTACCTGGAAGAAGGCACCTACTACTTCGAACGCGATGAGGAGGCTGCGACGGTGCAGCTGGCCATCGCGGCGTTCCGGCGCGCCCTCGAGCTGCAGGGGCCGGTCGTGCAAAGGCATGGCGATGATGCGCGCCTGCAGCGCAATTTCGCGGCCCACCACGCCAATCTGGCCGCGGCCCTGATGCGCGCCAAGCAGCCACGTGACGCGGCCAACGCCTACCGGCAGGCGGTCCAGATCCTGTCCGAACTGAGCGGCCGGGACCCCAGCAACGCACAACTGCGCGCCGAGGTGGCCATCGTCACCGGTTCGATGAGCAAGGCGCTGCTGGCCAACGGCGATGCGGCGGCCGCCGTAGCAGCGGCGCAGCGGGCGGTGGAGGGCTACAACAGCCTGCCAGAAGGCTCATTGCGCGACCTGAACACACGCTACAAGCAGGGCGTGGCCCACTACCTGCTGGGCCAGGCGCTTGCCGCCGGCCACCAGAACGCCCGAGCATGCGCCGCGTGGCGACGCAGCCTGGTCATCCTGCGCGACGTGCAGAGCCGCAACGGCATTGGCCGGACCGACACCACGCCGGCCGTCGTGTCGCAGTCACTGCAGCGCTGCGACTAAAGCGTATCCAGCTGAAACGCCATGAGCCGGTCGCTCCGCGTTTCTCGCCTTATGCGGTATCTGGAACTGATGCGCAGCCGAGGTGTTTGGCATGGGAATGTTGATGTCTTTGGGAGCGGCGTTCGGCCGTGGCGACCATCCGCTTCCGCCCGGAGCGAACGGCACCACGCCGGTATTGCTGCACGACGAGCCGCCAGGGTTGCAACGAGACCTGACCCAGCCGCGGCTGCAGCCGGCGCTGCTCGTCGCGCTGATGGCGGCAGAGACACCCGAGCTGCGCCAACGCTCGGTGAAGGCGCTGCTGCAGTCGCTCGGCTTTGAATGGCTGGGCTACGGCTGTTTCAGCCAGGCGGGAGACCGCCCCGTGCCGCGGTCGTTCTGCACGACCTACGCGGATCCCGCCTGGACGGAACGCTACTTCGCCGAGACCTATCACCTGGTCGACCCGCGGTTGCAGCGCGTGCCCGAATCCGGCCTGCCGGTCATGTGGACGCTGGACGAGCTGCAAGCCGAGGCCGAGACGCCTTCCTACCTGCAGGGCCTGCGCCAGCGCTTCTTCGACGACCTGCGCGCCACCGGTGCCGGCAGCGGCGTGATGATGGGCCTGCCGAGCTTGCCGGGCCGTGATCGGCACATCATCAGCCTGATCTCGAAACGACCGGGCCGCGACTGGATGACCGATGCGGTGCTGGGCCAGGTCCTGACCCTGGCCCTGTGCCTGCACGAGTTCTACAGCCGCTATACGCTGGCACCGCAAGCGGACGGCCTGCGCAGCGCCGCCGGCGCGCTGACGCCGCTGCAGAACGAGATCCTGGCGCGGCTGGCGCGCGGCCTGCCCGACAAGCTCATCGCCGCGCAACTCGACCTCTCGTTGCACAACGTCGATTACCACATGCGCCAGCTGCGCAAGCGCTTCGGCGTGCGCAACCGCCTGCAGCTGATGCAGGCCGCGCTGGGGCCGGCGCCTCACGCCGCCTGAGCCCTGACGGCGGCCCGCACGGGGCCGTTGCGCCGACGGCTGAACGCGGTGGCGCAACGCCGTGCCGAAGCGGCACGGGTGCACATCACGCCTTCGGTGCGTGATACCCATCGGGAAGCACCAGCACATCGCCCACTTCGATGTAGTTGGGGTTCTGGCCGCCGCGCGCGTTGATGGGGCGCTTGTCGCTTTCCATGCGGTCGTTGAGCCACAGGTTGTGGCCATAGATCCACTCCACGACCTTGGGATCATTGCCGGCGATGCTCCAGACGCTCTCGTCCGCCTTCACGGTGTAGGTGTTGCCGCGTGCGGTCTTCGACGTGTCCACCGGTGCGGGCGGCGTGTCATCGGGCTTGGGCAGGGGCGGCGGCGCCATGCCATGCGCCTGCAGCCAGTTCTTCAAGCCCTCACCCCCACGGGCAGACAGCCGGATGTTGACGTCGGCCATGCAATGGATCTCGCGCGACTTCGGGTTGTAGTCGATGAAGTAGTGCGCCTTGTTGGGGTCGTTGACCTTGGCGGCGCCGGGTGCGGCCGCGATGTCCTTGTCGTAGACCCAGCTGCCACCGCGGTAGTAGGTCTGCGTCATCGGATCCTCGAAGCGCTTCTTGCTGCCGTTGTAGGCCACACTCGAATAGGACAGGTCCACCTTGGTCGGGTCCTCGGGCAGGGCCAGGAAGGCCTCGTAGTGCTCCGGCGCCTGCTTGTCGGTGTCGTATTCGGACGCCTGGCGTACCTGCTCCAGCCGACCCGTGCGCTGCAGCTCGTTGACCCAGTCCACGAACTTGTCGGGGTCGCCCTTGGCATCGCTGTAGGCATCCAGCAGCCCCTCGGCCAGCGACTCGCCGCTGAGCCAACGGTTGAAGTTGGCCTTCAGCAGGTCGCGGTCGGCAAGATTGTCAGCAGCGCCGGGCGACATGCCGGCGGCGGAGAGGAAGTCTCGATCCACCGATTCCAGCTGCTTGTGGATCTTCTGCTCATTGCCGTACCAGTTGACCAGGTCGGTCGCCGTCCAGGCCATGGTGGCCAGCCAACCTGCAGGGCCGGCCTCCATGAAGGGGAGCTTCTTGGCCATGAACTTGCCGACAGCCTCGTAGATGTTCGCCGGCGTCATCACCGCCTTCAAGCCGAAACGGCCGAGCGCGTACTTGTTGACGGCGCCCTCGATAGCCAGCTGCGCCGCCTTGATCGGCCCATCGCGCGTCACAGCCGCGCCACCCTGTGCGGCGATCCGCTTGGCCTCCTCGGTGGTGACCAGCGGGTCCTTCAGCAGGTTCCAGGCCCCCTTGAACTCGAGCGTCGAGATCGCAACGTCGTTGGACAGGTTGACGGTGGCGGTCCAGAAGTTGCGCTGGTCCACCGGCTTGCCGTCGACGAAGTTGTTGATCTCGCTGTTCACCCGGCTCGCGTCCCACACCGCAGCGTCGGCATGCAGCAGGCCGAAGAAGCCGATGGACTTCCATTCGGCGGTGCGGGTGAACTCGCTGCCGCGCTCGATCGTGCTGAGGCTCGGCAGGCCCCTGGTGTCGTTGAGAACCCTCTGCATGCTCGGCGGCAATGCCTGCGCGCCCTTGTGCGCCAGCGCGGCGCCGGCCTCGAGCACCTTGATGCCCGCGAAGCCCCCCACCAGCCCCAGCAGCACCGGCTTGCGCCAGGACTCGCTCGAGTCGAACTTGAGGTTGTGATAGAGGTAGTCCGTGAACCACAGCTGCGTGACGCCCACCGCGCCCCAGCTCGCTGCCGCCGCCGGGCCATGGTTGCCCAGCCGCCCATAGCCAGCACCGTAGACCCCCTTGAGCTTGTTGTTCTCGATGGCGTTCTCGGCAAAGTCGCCGGTCCACTGCAGGTACAGGTTCACCGGCACCACCCCTGCAGCCGCAGGCGGTGTGATGCCGGCGTCGCGCATCCAGTTCAGCGACGAATGCACCGCCTGCTCCTTGATGCGGGTCGAGGCGGCATCGCTGCCCATCAGCATGGTCTTGGTGTAGTCGTCGTCCAGCAGCGCCTTGCGCTTGTCGTCCACCTGGCTGTAGCCGTCCTGCTTGCCCAGCCTGTCGTCCTGGCCATAGAAGGTGACCATCTCGGTGTCGCGCAGCAGCTGGTAGCCGCGCGCGTCCAGGGTGCGCTTGCCGTCCTCGAAGGCCTTGGCGAAGTCGGGGTGCTGCTTGATCACGGCCTGCAGCGCTTTCTGCTGCTGCTCCTCGGTCATCAGCTTGCCGAAGCGCAGCTGCGGCACTTCAAGCGCGGCCATGTCCTTGTGCTTGTCTTCGAACAGCTGGCGCGAGTTTTTCTTCAGGTCGTCCAAGCCCTTGGCGGTGCTTTGCAGGGTTTCCTTCGCGAGGTCGACCTCATGCCCGCCGGCCGGGCCCCAATCCATCTTGAACTGGAAGTCTTTTTCCTGCCTGGCCGTCTCCAGAGCCAGCGTCGCCCCTGAACCGTTGGCGATGGCGCGCTGGAAGCCGCCATTGAGACGCCCCTGCTGCGGCCCCCAGTTCTCGACGATGTTCATCGTGAAGGACTGCCCGGCAGACTCGACAGCCTTCTGCACTTCGTCGGATTCCCAGGCCATCACCGGCTTGCCGTCCGCGCTGTTGCCAGTCGGATGCGAGCCGGCCGCGGCGCGGTCGATGACCGTGCTGACACCGCCGATGATCTCGTCGAAGTCCTTCAGGCCGTAGCCCATCAGCATGTCGTTGTCCATGCCGCGGAAGGACTTGAAATCCTCAGGCGTGCCGTCGATCGTCATCAGCTCCGCGGAGTGGTCGCCATGCAGCGAGACGTCGTCGATCACCTTGTCCAGGGTGCCGTTCCCGTCCGGACCGAAGAGCTTGTTGACGATGCGCGCCGTGATCTCGGGCGTGAGTTCGGGATGCTTGGCCGGGTCGGTCAGCTCCATCAACTTGCGCGTGGCCGCCGTGGCGGGCGCCGCATAGTTCTTGTCCCGCCGGTAGGTGTCCCCGTACTCGTCCTTGTAGTCCTTGACGCCCTTGTCGTAGGCGTCGGTGACGGCCTGGGCCGATTCGTTCACATAGCTGTCGACGAGCTTCTTCACGCCCGGGTCCGACATCACCAGCTCGCGGATCTGCAGGCTGGTGTCGGCCGGCATCGCCTTGCCGAGGGCGAGCATCTGGTTGGTCGTGCCGCTGGCGCTCTCGGTGTGGCTGATGATGCGCGCCGCTGCGGCCATGCGGGTCAGGTCTTCGTCACCCAGGTAGCGGTCGACCAGGCCCATCGCGGCATCGTCGATCGCCTTGTCGCGCGCGGCGCCGTCCGGCTCCCCGGCGGTGGCCAACGAGATCTCGTGCCCCAGGGTCTCCATCACGGCATTGCGCTTGGTCTCGTAGTCAGCCAGGGCCGTCTTGTAGGCGCCCTCGTCGGTGTGGCCGGTCGCGTTGAGCTGCGCCTGCAGCGTCGTGACCTGGTCGGTCGCGCGGTGGAACTCGTAGAGCTTGTTGCCGGTGTCGCGCTGCTGGGCGTTCTCGGTCTTGACCGTCTTCAATGCAGCGTCGACCACCATCTGCGCCTCGGGGTCGTCGCGGAAGCGCTTGGCGATCTCGTGCGCCGCATCCTCGGTGGCCACCGCGTTCTTCGCGTCGGCCTTGTAGGTCTGGCGCAGCTCCGCCGCGATGGCCTGCTCGCTCTTGGCGCGTTCCCGGATCGTCAGGTTGGCGGCGCTGCGGTAGGCCTGGGCCGCCTTCTCGTAGTCCTCGCTGCCGGGCTTGTACTTGGCGAGCTCCGCTTCCTTCTTGCGCGCGTCCAGCAGCAGCTCGTGGGACAGGTCGATCTCGTCGTCCGTGTAGGTCTTCATCGCCGCCAGGTCGGTGGGCGACGCACCTGCCACGCCCGCCGGCTCCGGCACGCCAGCGATCAGCCGCACCGTGGAGGCCAGCGCGTCGGGCGGCGCCGCCAGCACCGAGCCCGCCGGCGCGTTCTGCGGCGATTGCAAGGCAAACAGCACCGCGTCGTGCAGCGCTCCCTTGCCGACGTTGTGCGCGCGCAGGGCATCGCCGAACAGGTCGAGCCCGTCGGCACCACCGCCTGGCTTGGCTGGTGCGGCGAGGTGATCCAGCAACGTGCGCGCGAGTTGCCGCGCCTGCGCCGGGTCGCCGGCGGCATCGGCCGCCGTGGCCAGGTCGTCGACCAACGCGTGGTACTCCGCCTTGTCGTCGATGCCCGTGGTCTTGCCGGCCTGGCCGTCGGCCTGCAGGTCGGTGTGGCGCGCCTCCTGGCCCGCCGTCTCGGCAAGCTTGCTGACCACCGGCTGGGCCTTGGCCATCAGCTGCTTGCGCTGCTCGGGGCTCAGGCTCGTGTCCCCCATCGCCTGCGCGAGCTGTTGGGCAGCGGTGGCGGCGCCCGACTGGGCGTAGACGTCCCGGATCTGCTGGGCATAACCGTCGACGTCATGCTTGGCGACCGGCACGCCCTGCATGGGCTGCAGGAACGGTGGCGGGTTGCTGCCCAGGGGTGGCTTTGACTGCAAGGGCTCCAGCCCGGGCGACAGCGGGTTGTTGCCACCGAGCGGAGGCGTGGCGCGCAGCGGCCCCAGTCCGTTGATGAAGGGCGAACCGCTGTTGAAGAGGGGCGCGGCTGCCAATGGATCGTAGAAGGCGTAGGTCGCCCTGGCCTTGTCGACCTGCTTCTGCGCTTCCTGGGTGGCGGCCGACGGCGCGGCCGGCGCGCGGTTGTCCTGCGCGTCCTTCAGCCTGGCCTTGGCGAGGCCGTGCTCCTTCTCCTTGAACACGGCCTGGGCTTCGGCCTTGAGCGCATCGGCTTGCTTGGCCTTGTGTTCGTCCTTCAGCTTCGCGGCCTTCTCCTGGTCCTGTTGGGCCCGGGTCTGCTCCGCCTTGGCTTGCGCTTCCTCGGCAGCCTTGCGTGCGGCTTCGGCCTGGCGCTTGGCTTCTTCGGCGCGGCGACGGGCTTCCTCGGCGCGGCGACGCGCTTCTTCGGCAGCGCGGCGTGCAGCCTCCTCGGCGCGGCGACGCGCTTCTTCGGCCTGTGCGGCGTCGTCCCGGCCGACGAAAGAACTGGACCCTACGGCGTCAAGCATTCACTCTCTCCTTGTCTATGGCGGATGGGCCTGATGTGCATTCCTGCCCGGCGATCAACAGTAGTTGCAGGGGTGTCGCCCTCGCAACTACGAGTCCACGTAGCGCGGGCCTGCTAACGCTATGGCAATGGGCCTTCCCGAAGGGTTGTCGCCAAAAAGGCCGCGTGCGGCGTTGCCAATGCTCGCCGGGTGCCCAACCCGGCTCCGCTTTGCGCCTTGCTCGCGGCCTTTTTGGCGACAACGCGACCCATTGCCATAGCGTTAACAGGCCCTAGTTATCCCCCTGGGCCCACTGCAGCAGCCGGGCCACCGGCGCATACAGCGAGCGCGGGATGGGGCGGTCCTGCGGCACCTCGTCGTACAGCAGCTCGGCCAGTTGCGGGTCGAAGGCCATCGGAATCAGCGCCTCGCTGGCCACGCGGCGAATCTGTGCGGCCAGCTCGGCCTCGCCGCGCACCAGCACGCGCGGCAGGTCGTGCTCGCCGAGGTACTGCAGGGCCACCGCCACGCGCTGCGAATGGATGACGGCCGAGGCCATGCGCACGCGGTCCGCCAGACTCGCGTACACGGCCTCGAAGTGGGCGCTGCGCCGGCGCGAACGGTTCAGCGGGTCGCCCTCGGCGTCCTTGTGCTCGCGCCTCACCTCGTCGATGGACATGCGCAGGCCCTTGATGAACTCGTAGCGCGTGTGCGCGTAGTCCACGCCCGCCATCAGTGCATAGACGAGCCCCGCCCAGGCGAAGCTCTGCAGCACGAGGCTGGCGCCGACGCTCATCGCGGCCGACGGCGTCGCATAGCCGAGCTTCAGCGCGGTATCGAGGCAACCGCGGATCACCAGCCACATCACCGATGCGAGCAGCGCCGTCTTGACCATCATCTTCAGCAGGTTGATGAGGTTGCGCGTCGAGAAGATCTTCTGGAAACCCTGTGCCGGGTTGAGCCGGTTCACGTCAGGCTTGATGCGCTCCCAGGCCAGCAGCCCCCCCACCTGCGCGAACGAACCGACGAAGCCGCCCGCCGCCGCCATCGCGCCCAGGCCCAGCATCGTGGCCACCAGCACGCGCCCGGCGTGCAGCAGCAGCGCCGGCACGCCGTCGTCCGGTGCGATGAACAGGCGCTCGCTGGTGGCGTGCAGCCACAACTCGCGCCACAGGCCGAAGATCGTGGCGCCGGCCAGCCACAAGGCCAGCACGGCGAACAGGAAGACGGCGCTGGACGCCACGTCGTGGCTGAACACCACCTCGCCCCGCTTGCGTGCGTCGCGCAGCTTCTTGGACGTCGGAGCCTGATCCTTCTCAGCCACTGCGGGGCCTCATGGAAGAGCGCAGGAACTCGAGCACGCCGTTGTCGGGCCGCAGGAACTGCTGCAGGGAATCCCACAGCACATACATGAACATCATCATCATCAGCGCGGCCAGCAGGCCCTTGAGCGACTGCGTGCTCTGGAACACATTGAGCTGCGGCGCCACGCGCTGCAGCAGGCCGGCGCCCAGCTCCACCAGCATCAGCACCAGGATGACCGGCGCGGCCAGCTTGACGATCCAGGTGAAGAGGGTGTCGCCCTGGCGGATGGCGAAGGCCTCGATCACGCGGCTCAGGTCCGGAAAGAAATCGGCCACCGGCCACAGCCGGTAGGAGTCCACCACCGCGCCCACCAGCGCCAGCATGCCGCCCGCCGACACGAAGAGGTTGATGACGACCCAGCCGAGGAATTCGCCTGTGGGGCCGTTGTCATGCCCCGCGACGGGGTCGAAGAAGGCGGCGTTGCCGCTGCCGGTCTGGAAGTCGATCAGGTCACCCACGCTCTGGATGGCCCAGAAGAAGATGCCGAAGCCCAGGCCCAGCATCACGCCGATCAGCGCCTCCTTGGCGGCGATGGCGACCCACATCGTCGCCGACAGCGCCGGCATCACGCCCGCCAGCGGCGACATGAACAGCGCCAGCATCAGCATCAGCGAATTGCGCGACATGCCGGTGATGACGTTGGGCGACAGGAAAGGCGTGACAGCGAACACGGCGAACAGCCGCGGCATGGTCAGCGCGATGGAAGCGAGCAGCTGCTCGGGATGGAGGAAGGCGGACTCGTCCATCAGGCCCGCCGCGCCGCCGACCACATCTGCACCGACGCTTCCTCGGTCGCCTCGTCCTGCCGGCGCTCCTGCTGCGCACGTTGCTCGGCCTGGGCGCGCTGCTGCATCTGCCTGGCCTTCTCCAGCTCGGCGCTGGCGCGGCGCAGCTGCGCGCGGCTCGCGTCGAGCAGCCCTGCAGCCTGCGC
The DNA here is from genome assembly GCF_054049255.1 of Roseateles sp. P5_E4. Classification (NCBI taxonomy): domain Bacteria; kingdom Pseudomonadati; phylum Pseudomonadota; class Betaproteobacteria; order Burkholderiales; family Sphaerotilaceae; genus Roseateles; species Roseateles sp. P5_E4. The sequence goes on from NZ_JBFUMS010000011.1 coordinate 170,244, forward strand.
CACCACGACCTGCGCCTGTACGGCGGCCGCACCGGCCGTCACGATGCGCCTGTCGAGCGCGCGGCTCCAGGCTCCCGCCTGGCGCATCTGCGCCACGCTGCAGCCGCCCTCGCCCACGGCCACCACAGTGGACTGCCAGTGCTGCGCCTTGGCCTGGTGCTGCTGCAGCCATTGCTGCTCGGCCTCTTGCGCCCTCGCCTCGCAGGCCTGCAGCGCCCGCTGGTCACGCCCCACCACCTGCAGCGCGCTGCGCTGGTGGCGCTCGCGCACGTCGGCCAGCAGCTTCCAGGCGATGGCCATGTCACACGCCCTCGGCGAGCCGCCGCAGCGCCGCCAGTGTCTGCTCGAAGGCTTGGCGGTCGCCGGGCTTCTGCGCGAGGAACTGCTGCGTCGCCGCCCGGCGCTGCACCGCCAGGTCGGCCAGCGCTTCGGCGCCCTGGCGGTACTCGCCGATCTGGATCAGCAGCTCCAGCTCCTGGTACTTGGCCATCAGGGAGCGCAGGCGCCCGGCCGCCTGCGCATGCTCGGGCGACGCCACGGCCGACATCACGCGGCTCACGCTGGCCAGCACATCGATGGCGGGGTAGTGGTTGGCCGCGGCGAGCTTGCGCGACAGCACGATGTGGCCGTCCAGGATGGAGCGAACCTCCTCGGCGATGGGGTCACTGTCGTCCTCGCCCTCGGTCAGTACCGAATACACGGCGGTGATGGAGCCGCGCTCGCCCTGCCCCGCGCGCTCCAGCAGTTGCGGCAGCATCGAGAAGATCGACGGCGGGTAGCTGCGCCGCGTGGGCGGCTCGCCGCTGGCCAGGCCGATCTCGCGCTGGGCGCGCGCAAAGCGCGTCAGCGAGTCCACCAGCAGCAGCACCTTCTGCCCCTGGTCGCGGAAATGCTCGGCGATGGTGGTGGCCACATAGGCCGACTTGATGCGCTCCATCGGCGGCCGGTCGGAGGTGGACACCACCATCACCGTGCGGGCCATGCCTTCGGCGCCAAGGCTGTTCTCGATGAACTCCTTCACCTCGCGGCCACGCTCGCCGATCAGCGCCACCACGTTGACGTCGGCCGTGGAGCCGCGCGCCAGCATGCCCAGCAGCGTGCTCTTGCCCACGCCGGGCGGCGAAAACACGCCCACGCGCTGGCCCTCACCCAGCGTCAGCAGGCCGTCGATGGCACGGATGCCGGTGACCAGCGGCTCAGCCACCATGCGGCGTGCCAGCGGGTTCACCGGTGCGCGCTGGACCGGCATGCGCGCCATTGCCTTCAGCGGGCCCTTGCCGTCCATGGGCTCGCCCATCGCGTCGAGCACCCGGCCGAGCAAGCCCGGCCCGACGGGGCAGACATGGCCACGGCCTGAAGGCACCACCTCGGTCAGCGCGGAGATGCCGGTGGTCGGCCCCAGCGGCGTCAGGATGGCCACCTGCTTCTGGAAGCCCACCACCTCCGCCAGCAGCGGCGGCTCGCCCGGCGTGCGCAGCTCGCAGAGTTCGCCCACATGAGCCTGGATGCCGGTAGCGTCGATCAGCATGCCCACCGCCTTGCTGACGCGGCCGCGCACGCCCACGGTGGGCAGGTGGCCGAAGGCGCGCGACAGGTCGTCGACGATGCTTTGCGTGGCCAGCTCGTCCATCAGCCCTGCTCCGTGGGCTGCAGCAACCCGCTGCGCTCCACCGCGGCGCGAAACGCGTCGAGCTGCGCATCAACACCGATCTGCAGCGTGCCCGAGGGCGTCTGCAGCACGCAGGCCTGGGCCGGCAGGGCCGGGTCGGCCACCACGGCCAGCGCCTGGGCCCAGGGCAGCTCGCCACCGAGCTGCCGCAGCGCCGTGCGCACGTGCTCCTCCTGCGCAGGCGCCACGCGCAGCATGACGAAGGGCTCGTGGCGTACCAAGGTGTCGACGCGGCGCAGCGCAGTCTCCAGCAGCGCCGCCGGATCGGCCTCGCCCAGGAACTGCCGCACGGCCTGGGCGACGATCTGCGCCATCGCCGCGCGCAGTGCCTGCAGCTGGCGCTGTGCGGCCAGGGCCTCGCCCACCAGCTGCTGGGCGTACTCGGCGCGCGCCGCCTCCAGCCCCTGCTCATGGCCCTGGCGGCGGCTGTCCTCGGCCTGCTGCCGGGCCTGCTGCTCGATGCGACGTGCCTCCTGCCGCGCGGCCTCCACCACGGCCGAGGCGTCCAGCAGCGCGGCGTACTCGGCCTCCTTCAGCACCTTGCGCTCGCTGAGCAGTTGGAGGTTGTCGGTCGTGATCAGAAAAGCCAGTCCCATTGCGGCAGTCTTTCCGGGACGATGCACAGCAGCATCAGCTCCCTGAGTTGTTCGAGCTGGCGCGGCTGCAGCGGTGGCACGCGCAAGCGGCTCACGCGCTGCGGCAACTTGAGCCGGATGCGCTGCAGCACCGCAGCCCCCTCGGGCAGCAGCGCGCCCGTCAGCAGCCGGTAGCCGCGCTGCACCATCACATGGCCGGCCGCATGAGGGTGCTCTTGCAGCCGCTGCATGTCGACGCGGATGTGGGTGAGTTGCGGTACGCGGTCGAGCACGAAGTCGACCGCGTCGTCGGCCACGCGCAGCGCCTGGCGCCGCACCTGCTGACCCAGGCCACCCCGCAGGCCGAACAGCGGCTTGTGCGCCGCGAAGCCACAGTAGATGGCCAGCAGCCGCAGCGAGGTGGCGTCCATCAGGTCCACGCGCTTGAGCTGGGAATCGAACTGCAGGTCCACGGTCTCGTCGGCCAGGCCGCGGGCGCGCAGCAGTTGGCCAAGCACGGCGCGGCCGGCAGGCCCGAAGCGCGAGGTGCTGCGGTGGCGCACCGGCCAATCGGGCGGCAGCCAGCTGGGGTGCAGCCCCTCCTCGGGGTGCAAGCCCTGGCGCAGCGCCAGGCGCAGCATGTCGAGCGGGCCATGCTCGGCTGCCGGCGGTGGAACCGCTTCGACGGAGGGCTGCAAGGTTCGCATCAGCGCTTCAACAGCTGGCGCCGCGCCCAGGTGCGCCAGTCAAGACCCTGGCGGCGCAGCAGGCCAGGCAGCGCGATCAGGCAGGCCACTGCGGCCAGCAGCAGCACAGCGAGCGTGATCATGGTGCGGTCAAACGACAGGCCGGCCACCTCATAGCGCGGTGGCGTGTCGACGGCGGCCAGCGCCGCACCGCCGGGCCGCTTGGCCTCCACCAGCGACAGCGAGACCTGGTCGTGCGACAGGCCCTCGATGCTGTGCGCCACCATGTCCTTGACGGTGGGCGCCAGCAGCCGCAGGTCCACGTCCGCACGGTATTTGATGAAGACCGCGGCCGACGAGGGCTTGAGCTTGTCGCTCAGCGGGTCGTTGGCCGGGATCACCACATGCACGCGGGCAGCCACCACGCCGTCGATGGTGCGCAGCGTCTGCGACAGCTCCTGCGACACCGCATAGATGTAGCGCATGCGTTCTTCCGACGGCGTGGACACCAGGCCCTGCTTCTGGAAGACGTCGCCGATGCTGGCGTAGCGGTCGTGCGGCAGGCCCTGCGATCGCAGCACATCCAGGGCCGCGGGCAGGCGGCTTTCCTCGACCTTGAGCTGCCAGAGGCCGCCCTCGGCAGCCTCCTTCTCGGCGGGGATGCTCTCCGAGGTCAGGGCGGCCAGCATCTCGTTGGCCTCACGCTCGTTGAGGTTGGAATACAGGTCGACCTTGCAGGCGGCCAGTGCGAGGCACACGACCAGGGCCGCGGCGGTGCAAAGTTGCCTAGCCATTGTTCTTCAGCAACGAGTTGAACTGGTTGCTGCAGGCGCTGGCCAGGGCCGTGCACATATGCATCTTGCTGAAGTAGGTCATGGAGTCGTTGCTGAACCTGACGATCTCCATCTGCGCGCGGCCGAATTCGACGGCAGCGGTCTGCGGGTCGCCCAGGTCGGCCGCCGGCACCATGCGGTGGGCCATCAGCTCGCTGGCCCCGGGGCGCTGGCCGAAGAACTGGTCGGCAGCGCTGGACAGCGATTGCAGCGAGCCGGTGCCGCCGCTTGAGGGGCGAACCATGTAGCCGGCGAATTGCTTCGCCTCTGCCGGATCGATCGCGGCCGGCGCCGTGGCGCTGGCCTGGACCGCAACGGCCATGGCATCAACGGGTTGGACCATGATGACCTCGCTGGGGTGAAAGGTATGAATGAGAAATGCCGCCCCGGCGCCGGGGCAGAGATGAAATGCCGCCCCGGGCCCGGGGCGGCGAGACGCGGGAAGGTCAGACCTTCTGCGACTGCTGGCGAACGTCGCTGGCCGCCTGCAGGACCGTGTTGGTCTGCTGGGCGTTGGCCGACGTGATGGCCGCGGTGCGCTGGGCGCTCTGCGACGTCACGGTGCTGAAGATGGTCAGCTGCTTGTTCTGTTCCAGGATTGCCTTGCTGTCCAGTCCGGACTCGGGTGCGGCTACGGCCATGGTTTGACTCCTAACGTCAAAGGTTGATGACATGACAAAAATCGCCCCCGTCCTCGTGGACGGAGGCATTCCGCACGAAGGCCAGGCCTCCGGTGCGAAATCCTGTGGTGCTCATCGCGCGCCCTCCCTGCCTGGTGACACCACCAGGCCATCGGCCTCGATGCGCTTGAGTTCGGCGCCCGACTTGAGCACCGCCCCCTCGTAGTAGCGGTTGCCATTGGCGAGCTGGATGTAGCTCATGCCACTGGCGTCCTGCGTGATGCTGACCATGCGCGACGGCAGCACGCTCTGCCACGCGTCCCACTGCGCGCGCTGCTGCTCGCCCGCGCGGTCGACCTGCGGCCTGGGCCGCAGCTTCACCTGGTCGGACACCAGCACCGCGGGATGCAGGTCGTCGGCCAGGCGACGGATCTTCTGGCGCACCGATTCGTCCTCGGTCGCGCCGGCCACCACCAGCCGGCCCTGGCCCGCGTAGCTCATCGAGATGCCGGGGTCGCTCACGTAGCGGCGCGCCTGCTCGACGATGTCCTCGGCCGCGTGCACGCTGGTGCTGACCTGCCGGCCAAAAGGCGCCATGGTCTCGGCCAGTGCCTGCTTGCGCTGGCGCGATTCGACGTAGCCGCGCACGTTGAAGCGGCCACCAGCCACCGCGACCACTTCGACCTCGGGGAAGGGCTTCAGCGCCTTCTCCACCTCGGCCAGGTCGACCGTGGCGGCGCGGGTCGAGCTGCCCGCACTGCCGGCCCAGGCCAGCACGCCGGCCGCCCCGCCGACCGCCAGCACCACCACCGCCACGCTCAGCCAGGGCGAGCCACGGCGCGCGGGCGCCTGCAGCAGGGCGGCGGGCGGCGCGTCGCCGGGCATGATGCTTTCGGCCCACTCGGACGCCGGGTCGTCGTGCTCGGGCGCGGGATAGCTGCGGTCGACCTGGAAGTCGATGCTGCCGACCGACACCACGTCGCCCGCCACCACGCCCTTGCGCTGGGCCTGCACGTCCTGGCCGTTAAGCCTCACGGCGGCCGCGCCGACCTTCTGCAGCGACATCGCCAGTTCGCCCACCGTGAACACCAGGTGGCGCGGCAGCACGTCGCTGCCGGGCAGCATGACCTCGCACTCGCCCGAAGCGCCCAGCGTGTTGACGCCAGGCTTGAGCGCAATGGTGCGGCCCTTGACCGCGCCACTGAGGAAGCGCAGGCACCAGCCCGGCACGGCGGCCGTGGTGGTGGTGTGGGCCCGCGCGTTCATTGCGTAGGCTCCAGTTGCACCGGCAGCGAAGGTTTGCTGCCGGGCGTGACGAGGCGCGGCGTCAGCAGATAGAAGCGCTCCATGTTGTTCTGCTTCTTCTCGCTGTACTGGAACAGCTTGCCCAGCACCGGGATGCTGGACAGCAGCGGCACGCCCGAGGTCGCGTTGGCCTTCTCCTCCGAGGTGTAGCCGGCGATCAGCAGGCTCGTGCCTTCGTCCACCAGCGCCTGGGTGTTGACGGTGCGCCGCCGCACGACCGGGATGCGGTCGACGGTAGTGCTGCTGACGTCGCCGTCCTCGATGTCGATGGACATCAGCACGCCGCGGCCTTCCTTGTCGTCGACGATCAGCGGCGTCACGCGCACCGCGGTGCCGGCCGTGACGCTGTACAGGCTCGAATCCTGGAAACCGTCGACCCGCACATAGAACTCGCTGAGGTTCTCCAGCACCGCCTCGTTGTTGTCCAGCGTCAGCACCTTGGGCCGCGCGATGAAGTTGGCATTGCCCTTCTGGGCCAGCGCGCTGACGCGGGTCAGCAGGTAGTTGCGCAGGTCGTTGCCGATGGAGGCGGTGAACAGCGCGCCCAACGGCGTGCTGGGGTTGCCCTGCGGGTTGACGGTGACGACCTGGCCGGCCTCGGAGCTGGCGTTGCCGAAGGTCAGCGGCGGCAGGTTGCCGCGGCCGATCTGCAGGTCGCCGTGGCGGGCGTGCAGCCGCCAGTCCACGCCCAGGCTGTCCAGCGTGTTGGTGCTGATGTCCATGATCGTGACCTCGATCTCGATCAGGCGCGGCCTCACGTCCATGGTCTGGATCAGCTTCTCGTAGCGCGCCATGCGCTCGGGCGTGTCGCGCACCAGCACCGCATTGAGCCGCGTGTCGGGCTGGAACTGCGGCAGTTCGCCGCTGGAGAACTCGGGGCCACCGCCGTCACCATCATCCTCGGTCGCGCTGCTGCCCTCGCTGGACAGCTTGGCCACGCCGGCGTCGGCGCTGACGCCGAGCTTGGTGCGCCGCACCGGCCCGGTCACGGCCGAGGGTGCCGCTGCGCGCGCCGCCCCGGTGCGGCCATACAGATTGCGCAGCACGGTCGCCACGCCAGGAATGGACACCTGCTTGCCGGCGCGGTTGATCTTGAAGTCGGCGGCCCAGGCATAGCGCAGCGGGAACACCTGCACCTCGGCACGGTCGTCGCGTGCCGCACGCTGGTCGATCAGCCGCACGGTCTGGCGCACCAGCTCCACATAGCGCTTGGGACCCGAGACGTAGACGTTGCCATCCGCCTCGCTGATCTGCAGCGGATAGCGGGCGTCGGCGATCTTGAGCCGGGCCAGCGTGTCGGCGATGCGCTGCGCGTTCTTGCCGGCGATGGTGAACACCTCGCTGCGCGTGTCGGCGGCCGGATCGACGAACAGGAAAGCGCCGTCGTAATACCAGGTCAACCCGTTGGCCGCGCAGATATTGCTCAGCACCATCTGCACCGCACCGGGCTGGCTGCCGGTGATGACGAAGCGGCCGCTGATGGTGCCGCCGACCTTGCCGTCGATGACCGCCGTGACGCCCTGCGACGCCGCCAGCTCGCGCAGGAAGTCGCCTACCGGCTTCTCGTTGGCTTCCATGCGGAAGGGCCGGCCGTTGCGCGGCAGGTCGGCCGCCCTGGCGGGGCTGGCCAGCAATGCCGCGACCAGGCCGGCGCAAAACAGGAGGTAGACGAAGCGCAGCATCAGCTCAGCGAAGTCAGGGTTTGGAAAGCGCGCTCGGCGAAGCGCAGCACATCGCGGCCGAGCCAGCCGGCCGTCACCACGAGGGCGATCAGCACTGCAATCAGGCGCACCGATTGGCCGATGCTCTGGTCCTGGATCTGCGTGACCGCCTGCAGCACGGCCACGACCAGCGAGGTCAGCGTGGACACCAGCACCATGGGCAGCGAGACCATCAGCACGATCAGCAGTCCTTCGCGCGTGATGTCGAGGATGCTCTGAGGGGTCATTGGTGCACCCTTCGGCCTGCGGCCTGTCCCGCCGAGCGGGAGCGAACTTGCTTGGGGCGGCCCGGCGCGGCGTTCATGCCGCCTCCGCGATCGGGGTGAGGGCCTGGGGCTGCGGGTTGCTGACCCAGCCCACCGGCTGCAGTGCGACGTCCTCGTCGACCTCCTGGTAGGACAGCACTGCCAGCTGGGGTGCCACCGGCTCGATCAGCGTCTTGATGTAGCGCCGCGTGTCGGATGACACGATGGCCACCACGCGCTGCTGGGCGCCACCGAGGATGCGGCGCACCTGTTCGCGCACGTCCTGCGCCACCGCGGGATCGAGCAGCAGCAGGTTGCCGCGCGGCGAGCGCTCGATGGCGGCCTGCACGCGGTCGATCAGGCTGGACTCGAACAGGATGGCGTGCAACTCGCGCCGCGCGCCGACGTGGCGGCTGGTGATGAAGCGGCCGAGATCGATGCGCACCAGCTCCGTCAACGCGACGACGTCGGGCTCGGTGGGCGCCCAGATCGCCAGGCTCTCGAAGATGGCATGCAGGTTGCGGATGGGCACGTTCTCCTGCAGCAGCCGGCGCAGCACCTCGGCCAGGCGTTGCAACGGAACGGCGCGTGCCACTTCCGCCGCCAGCTCGGGCACCTCGCGCTGTGCCGCGTGCAGCAAGCGCTGCACCTCCTGCAGGCCGATCAGCTGGGCGATGTGGCGGCGCACCGCATGGTCCACATGCAGGCCCAGCACGTCTTCGCAGGTCCAGGCGCGGACCGCTGTCGGAGCGGCATCGACCCACACGACCCGCGGGAACGGACCGAAGGGCTCCGCCACCTCGGCACCCGCCGGCGGCGTGGCGGCCTCGGCCGCGTCGAGCAGCCAGCTGCCCGGCCGCAGCGTGCCTTGCGAGACCACCACGTCCTGCACCAGCACCTGGTACTGGTTCTCGCCCAGGCCGCTGCCCCAGCCGACCTGCACGCGCGGGAACACCGGCCCCAGGTCGCTCTCGACGCGGGCCTTGGCCGCGGCCATGCGCAAGTCCAGCGCGGGACGGTCCAGGCGCCCGCGCAGGCCGGTGGACAGGCGCAGCTCCAGCGGTGCGGCGATGGCGCCCTGCACCACCTCGCCACCATCGTCGTCCGCGTCGCTATAGGACATCCAGGCCGGCGTGCGGCGGCTGTCGAGCAGCCGGCGCGTCAGCAGGCCGGCCCCCAGCACCACCAACGCCAGCGTGCCGAAGACCCACTTGGGAAAACCGGGCACCAGCAGGAAGCTGGCGGTGGCCAGGCCCGCGATCACCAGCGCGCGGGGATGGGCCATCAACTGGCGAGCGATCTGGCTGGCCAATTGATCGCTGTGCGGCTCGCCGTCGGCCGACACGCGGGTGATGACCACGCCCGAGGCGATGGACACCAGCAGCGACGGGATCTGCGACACCATGCCGTCGCCCACGGTGAGGATGGCGTAGCGCTGCAGCGCGCCGCCGATGCTCATGTCGTGCATCAGCGTGCCGATGGCCAGGCCGGCGAGGATGTTGACCAGGGCGATGACGATGCCGGCGATGGCGTCGCCCTTGACGAACTTCATCGCGCCGTCCATCGCGCCGTGCAGCGAGCACTCCTGCTCCAGCTGCTGGCGGCGCTTTTGCGCCTGCACCGACGACAGCACGCCGGCGCGCACGTCGGCGTCGATGCTCATCTGCTTACCGGGCATGGCGTCCAGCGCGAAACGCGCCGCCACCTCGGCCACCCGCTCCGAGCCCTTGGCGACGACGATGAACTGCACGATGGCGATGATCAGGAAGACCACGCCACCGACCACGACGTTGTTGCCGACGATCAGCTTGCCAAAGGTGTCGATGATGTGACCCGCATTGGCGTGCAGCAGGATGAGCTTGGTCGATGCGATGTTCAGCGCCAGCCGGAACAGCGTCGTGAACAGCAGCAGCGACGGGAAGGTGGACAGCGACAGCGCCGACGGCACATACATCGCCACGATGAGCAGGGTCAGGCTCATCGAAAGGTTGGCGGCGATCAGAAAATCCAGCAGCGGCGTCGGCAACGGCAGCACGAACAGCGCGACGATGGCCACCAGCATGCCGGCCAGCAGCAGGTCGTTGTGGCGGCCCGCGCTGGCGATCAGGTCCTTCATGCCGCTGCGTCGCGGCAGGTGTCTTTGCAGTGCGTTCGGTGCGGGGTCGGCCATGCGAAGCACTCTATGGCGTGACTTTTTTACGCACCACTACGAGTCCCCGTAGCGCCCCGCCGCAGCGCGCGGTGCTACGAATTCACGTAGTTCCTCCCAGCCCCGTGGATGGCTACGCTCGCCGCGTGCTGATGCCTACCGCCGTGATCGATCTGAGCGAAGTGAGCGCGTTGATGCGCTTGCCGGCGCCCGCCTGCCTGGCTCTCAACCGTCTCTACGACCGCCGCGCGCCGCCCATCGAGCTGATGCTGCGGGGCGCAAGGCATCGCCTGCGGTGGCGCTTCGGCAGCGTCCAGGATTTCACTGAATTTGGCCGTTATCGATTCCGCCTCGGCCCACACACCGGCTGGCTGATGCTGGATCTCGCCGCGCAGGCCGCGCTGCTGCAGGAGCGCAGCCATGCCCTGCTGCCAGCCGAATTGCGCTACGTGCTGCTAGCCGATGCGCTGCAGCCGTTGGCCACCGCACTGGAAGCGGCCCTGCGTCTGCATTTCGAATGGTCGCCGGGTGAGCCTGATGAGGAGTCCGACTCACCGGCGCCACTGGAGGCCGCCGCCTGCTTCACCGTGGCGACCGATGGCCAGGCCTGGCCCTGGCAGGGCTTCGTGYTGTTCCAGGACCCCTCGGCGCTCGACAAGCTGGTCCCCGCCCCGCCGGCTGCCTCAGCTGGCCCCATGAGCAAAAGCTTCGACGGACTGCGTGTGCCATTGGCATTCCGCATCGGCGACAGCGTGCTGAGCCTGGCCGAGGTGCGCGGCATCCGGCCGGGCGACATCGTCAGCGTCGAACACTGGACCGCCGCCGGCGCGGGCCTGGTCGTGCAGGCCGAACTGGGTGGTCCTGCAGGCCGGCAACTCATCGCGCAGGCCGAGGGCTCGCGCATCACCGTCACGCAATGGAGAGACCTTTCGATGAAACGAGATGAGCTTGCCCCCGCCACTGAGGGCGACGACGCGACGGGCCTGCCGCTGGATCGGCTCGATGCGCTGGAAGTGGCGCTGCGCTTCGAGGTGGGTCATCTGAGCCTGTCACTCGGCGAGCTGAGGAATATCGGCCCCGGCCATGTGTTCGACCTCACGCAGCCGCTGAACCGCAGCCCGGTGCGCATCCTGGCCCATGGCAACGTGCTGGGCAAAGGCTTCCTGGTGGCGGTGGGCGAGCGCCTGGGCGTGCGCGTCTCGGAGTTCGCGCCCACCGAGCTGAAGAACTGACGATGAACACCACCGGCATGCCCGAGCCCATGACGCTCGTGGCGCTGATCCTCGCCTTCGGGGTGGCGCCCTTCGTCGCGATGATGGTGACCAGCTATACCAAGCTGGTCATCGTCTTTGGCCTGCTGCGCACCGCGCTCGGCCTGCAGCAGACGCCGCCGAACATGGTGCTCAACGGCATCGCCATCATCCTGTCGGTCTACATCATGGCGCCGGTGGGCATGGAAGTGGCCGACGCGCTGCGTCACCGCCAGGCCGGTGCCCGGAGCGAGGGCTGGAGCGACGTGGTGACGGTGCTGGACGCCGGCAAGGCGCCGCTCAAGGCCTTCTTGCAAAAGCACACGCATGAGCGCGAACGCCAGTTCTTCCTGAAGTCGGCCGCCGCCATCTGGCCCAAGGAACAGGCTGACAGACTGCAGGCCGACGACTTTCTGGTGATGGTGCCGAGCTTCACGCTCAGCGAATTGACGCGGGCCTTCCAGATCGGTTTTGTCCTCTACCTGGTGTTTGTCGTGGTCGACCTGATCGTGGCGACGGTGCTGCTGGCGCTGGGCATGTCGATGATCTCGCCGACCACCATTTCGCTGCCGTTCAAACTGCTGTTGTTCGTCATGCTCGACGGGTGGGCCCGGTTGATTCATGGGCTGGTGCTTTCCTACCGATAGCCCTCCGCCGCTTTTCGTCTCGCGCGCGGCAGCACCATGACGCAGATGAGCAATCCGCCAACGACCGTCGTCATCACCATGCCGGAGACGTTCAACATGCCAAGTGCGAAGGTGAAGCCGCCCAGCAGCACCGCCGCCAACAGCACGCCCACGATGCTGCCGCGGCCGCCTTCGATGGCCACGCCGCCAAGGATCACGATGGTGATGGCGTCCAGCTCCCAGCCCAGCGCGAGGTTGGGCCGCGTGCTGCCGATGCGGCCGGTCAGCTGCACGGCTGCCAGCGCCGCCATCAGGCCGGCAGCCGTGAACAGCAGCAGCCGGTAGCGCTGCACCGCAATGCCCGAGAAGCGCGCAGCCACGGGGTTGGCGCCAATGGCGTAGATGCGGCGGCCATGGACCGTGCGGTGTTGCAGCAGCATGAACACCACCGCCACGGCCAGCATGACGCCGAACTCGATCGGCACGATCAGCCACGGCCAACCCGCAAGATCCCCCAGCGTACCGTTGCCCCACTGGCTCAACCATTCCGGGTAGCCCGTGATGGCCTGGTCGCCCAGCAACACCAGAGCCAGGCCGCGGTAGAGCGACAGCGTGCCGATGGTGACGACGATGGAGGGCAGCTGCCAGCGCGTGACCAGCCAGCCGTTGAATGCGCCGCACGCGATGCCGCAACCCAGAGCGGCGGCGATCATGCCGGCCGGGCCTGCGCCGGCCTGCATCGCGTAGCCCATGGCCAGGGAGCACAGCGCCATCGTCGCGGCGATGGAGAGGTCGATCTCGCCCGCGATGATCAGCAGCGCCATGGCCATGGCGATCAGGGCCTTTTCCGACATATTGGTCGTGCTGTCGGCGATTGCGTACGGAGAGGCAAAGCCGTCGATGCCGAGCCCGAAGCCGACGTAGACGGCGATGATCAGCGCCGTCAGCACCCGCTCCCAGGAACCCCAGGCTTTCATGCGGCTCGCCTTTCGAGGATCTGCTGCCCCGACTGGCGCTGTGCTCGCGAGTTCAGCATCACCGAAACCAGGATGACAGCGCCGGCAATCGCCTGCTGCCAGAACGGCGAGACGTGGATGACCGGCAGGGCCGCATTGATGACGCCGATGAACAGCACGCCCAGCAGCGCACCGCCGACCGTGCCGACACCCCCACCGATGCTGATGCCACCAATGACGCAGGCCGCGATCACCGTGAGCTCGAAGCCAGCGGCGAGTTCGGTGAAAGCAATGGCATAGCGGCCGACCCAGAGCAAGCCGGCGAGCCCGGCCAGCGCGCCAGACAGCGTGTAGGCCATGCGGATGCGCTGCGGCACCGGGATGCCCACGACCAGCGCCGCAGCTGAGTTGCCGCCGCAGGCGTAGAGGTCACGGCCTTCCCGTCGCCAGCGCAGCAGCCACCATCCCAGCGCTGCGACAGCGGCAGCAATCCACACCAGCAGCGGCAGGCCCAGCAGCTCCGAACGAGGCAGGGCCTTGATGGACGCATGGATGTCCTGGTCGTTGACCCAGGCGCCGCCGCTGACCAGGAAGATGGCGCCGCGATAGACCGACATGGTGCCCAGCGTGACGACGATGGGCGGCAGCTCGAAGCGCGTGATCAGCCAGCCGTTGAGGGCGCCCTGCGCCGCGCCCAGCGCCAGCGCCAGCAGGATCAACACCGGCGCGCCGGCACCCGGAAAGAGCTTGCCAAACAGCGCCACCAGCATGCCCGTCAGGGCCAGGTTGGACGCCACGGACAAGTCGATGCCGCGCGTGAGCAGAACCGGCATTTGCCCGATGACGAGGATGGCCAGCAGGGCCGAATCGTTTGCGATGTCCAGCACATTGCGCGGCGTGAGAAACACGGGAGATCGCAGGCCCACCGCCAGGGTGATGGCCACGATGACGGCCGCCAGCGCCCATTCGCGACGCGTCATGCGGCGGCCCTGCTCAGGCCTGAAGCCGCAGCCACGATGGTTTCTGCATCCACCTCGCCGCGCCGGAATTCGGCCACCTGCCGGCCACGCTTCATGACGACCACGCGGTGGGCCAGGTGCATCACCTCGGGCAGTTCGGACGACACCAGGATCACGGCCAGCCCTTGCTCCACCATCTCCGCCACCAGTTGATAGACCGCCTGCTTGGCGCCGACGTCGATGCCCTTGGTGGGTTCGTCCAGGATCACCACCCGCGGGTCCAGCCCCAGCCACTTGCCGATGACGACCTTCTGCTGGTTGCCACCGGAGAGGCCGGACAGCGGCGTGTCCTGGCTGGCGGTCTTGATGTTCAGCCGTTCGATCAGCCGCTGCGCCCAGGCGCTTTCGCGCAAGGCGGACAGCCAGGGCCCGCGCGAGACCTGGCCCTTCACGGCATGGCTGGACCCCGCCAGCGCGGCCAGGCTGAGGTTGTGCCGCACCGAGAAATCGAGAATGCCGCCCTGGCGCTGACGCTCCTCGGGCACATAGGCCAACCCCAGTGCGATGGCATCGGCCGGATCACGGATGAGCCGCTCCTGCCCGTCGATGGCGATGCGGCCGCGAGCCAGCGGCTTCAGGCCCATCAAGGCCATCATGACTTCGCTGCGGCCCGCGCCGACCAGGCCGTAGAAGCCCAGGATCTCGCCACGCCGCAGCGCAAAGCTGATGCCATCGAACTCAGTCGGGTGACTGAGGTCGCGCGCCTCCAGCACGATCGCGCCGGGTTGCGTGTCCACGCGCGGGTAGACCTGCTCGATGCTGCGGCCGGCCATCAGGCGCAGCAGCTCCGGCTCCGTGGCCTCTTTCATGCAGCCCGTGCCCACCGAGGCACCATCGCGTAGCACCACGTAGTTGTCGCAGACCGCGAACAGTTCGTCGAACTTGTGCGAGATGAACAGCACCGCCACGCCGCGATCCAGCAGCCCGCGCACGAGGCCGTAGAAGTCACGGATCTCGGCCTGCGACAGCGCGGCGGTGGGTTCGTCCAGGATGACGACGCGGGCCTGGTGCGACAGGGCCCGCGCGACCTCGATCAGGTGCCGCTGCGCCAGGCTCAGTTGCCGGACCGGTGTCGTGGCGTCAAAGCCCGCGCCCACCTCGTCCAGCACCTGCTGGGCCAGGCGGTTCATCGTCGCCCAGTCCACGACGCGCAAGGCCGCTGGCCCGCGCGTGGGCTGACGGCCGATGAAGATGTTCTCCGCCGCAGTGAGTTCGTCGAACATCACCGTCTCCTGGTGCACGGCGACGATGCCGGCGGCCTGGGCTGCGTGCGTGTCCGGCAGTTGGAGCGGGCGGGCGTCCAGCCACAGTTCGCCCTCGTCGGGCTGGTGGACGCCGGTGAGGATCTTGACCAGCGTCGACTTGCCCGCGCCGTTCTCGCCGATCACGGCCAACGCCTGGCCCGGCCTCAGTTCGAGGTCCACGCCGCGCAATGCATGCGTCGGCCCGAAGCGCTTGTGGATGCCCCGCAGGCAGAGCACCCCGGCCGGGTCAGAAGAACTTGGCGAACTTGTCGACATTGCCGGCGTCGTAGGTGAAGGGCTCGGCCATCACCGCCTCGTTGTTCGTATCGAGCGTGACCGTGCCGACACGGCCGACGCCGATCTTCGCGCCCACGCTCACCGTTGCCTTGCCGCTGACCAGGCCATGGGCGATGTAGACGGCGCAGTAGCCCAGGTCGATGGGGTTCCAGATGGCAAAGCTTTTCACCACGCCGCTGTGCACGTGGCCGGCCATTTCCGACGGCAGGCCCAGGCCGGTGACGAAGACCTGGCCCACCTTCTTCTCGTCCTGCACGGCCTTGGCGGCGGCCGCGACGCCGACGGTCGTCGGCGCGACGATGGCCTTCAAGTTGGGGTAGCTCTTCAGCAGGCCCTGCGCCTCGCGATAGCTCTTGTCGGTCTGGTCGTCCCCATAGACCACGCTGACCAGCTTCAGGCCCTTGGCCGTGGGCTGGGCCAGCGCCTTCTTCATCTCTGCGATCCAGAGGTTCTGGTTGGTGGCCTGAGCGGTGGCCGACAGCACCGCGATCTCGCCGCTGCTGCCGATGGCGTCGGTCGTCAGGGCCACGAGCTTCTGGCCGATCAGCGCATTGGAGGATGGCGCGAGATGCACGAGCCGCCCATCCTTGCGCACCGCCGAATCGAAGGACACGACCTTGATGCCACGTGCCATGGCCTTCTTGAGCACCGGCACCAGCGCGTCGGGGTCGTTGGCAGACACCACGATGGCCTTGACGTTCTGCGCAATCAGCGTGTTGATGACCTCGATCTGCCCCTCGGCCGTGGCCTTGGCGGGGCTGGCCAGCACGATCTCCACGCCGCCGAGCGCCTTGGCGGCTTCCTGCGCACCCTGATGGGCGGCAATGAAGAAGCCGTTGCCCGAGCTTTTCGCGACGAGGGCAATCTTGTCGGCAGCCAGCGCGCCCTGTGCGGCAAGGCAGAAGGCGGCTGCGGAAACGGCAAGCGTCAGCGTGCGGCGGCTTAGGGTCATGGCGCATTCCTGGAAAGAGGGCTCGAAGGCTGCCGCAGGCTATCCGTTCTTGCCCAGAGAATGTCGGCCCTGGCGCACAACGAGCAAGCTGTTGAGCGAAGTCCCTTGCGCGCGAGCCGCCCTATTGCGGCATCGTCGCCTGCGCGGGCATGGCCTTCCCAGGCGTGCCGCCCTCCCCTTCGAATGGCCGAAGGCGAAACGCCACGCGAACCGGTTCCAGCCGGGTGCGGTACTGCGCATGAGGCTGGCCGACGAAGCTCCAGGAGTTGTCGCCGCCCACGCCCCACTGCGCGCCGTCGATCAGCAGCGTGCCGTGGTCGTGGGGAACGATGTCGCTGCTCTTCCAGGTGCCGGGGGCGCGGCGGTAGAGGTCGGTGTAGGGAAACGCGAGCGCGTTGGCCATCAGCAACTGCTGGCCCTCCACCCGCAGGCCGCGGCCCCCGCCGGAGATTTCGAGCCAGCGCACGTCGACCTTGTTGCCGGTGTCCTGCGGCCGCATGTAGTCGTGGTTCTGCTCGGCGATGGCGCCGCGCCACAGGCCGACCGCAGCGCCCGTCTTGCGGTCGACGTAGCTTTCGTGCGGACCGCGGCCGTACCAGGCGACCGTGATCAGGTCCTGCGGCGTGTCGAACCACAGGCCGACCCGCACGGGCGGCGGCAGGTCGCTCTTGAGCGGCGTCAGCACGCCGGCCACGTCGACGGAGCCGTCGCCGCGCATGGTGTAGGTGGTGACGAAGCGCGCCGCGCCGGCGCCCAGGCGATGGTCGACCACAATCTCCGCTCCACCACCCGGCAGGCGGCGGCTGGCGATGGAGCGGACCTGGCGCTCACGGGTCATCACCTTCCACGGCGCCTGCTGCGCGACCGTGCCGGTCAGCGTGTCGTTGTCGGTCTCGGCGCGGACGAAGTTGGGCCGGCCGCCAGTCAACAGCGGCGTTCCTGCCTTGCCATAGCCGGTCAGCAGGCCGGTCTTGCGGTCGAGTGACAGGGTCGCGCCCGCGGCCGACAGGACCACGGCGTCGGCGCTCTCCTTCAGCTCGACCGTGCCCTTGGCCGGCGGGGCCGATGCGATCACGGGAGGCGTCAGCGCGAACTGCTCCCAGCCGACGACGGAACCGTCCGGCGTCAGCGGCACGGCACCCGCCCTGGCCCTCGCGCGCACCGTGACGAGGTATTCCGCGCCCGGCTTGCGCCGGACGTTGGACAGCGGCAACTGCAACTTCTGCGTGGCCCGCGCCGCGGTCGACAGCCCGGGCAGCGGCCCCGAGGCGACGGCCACGCCGTTCTCCAGCAGCGCCCATTCGAAGGCAAAGCCCGACAGATCGCGGAAGTCGTGGCGGTTGCGCACGACGACCGTGCCTGCCTTGGCATCGAAGGCCTCGAACTGGATGGGCGAGTAGACCTTCTGCACTTCGTAGACATGCGGGTTGGGCGTGCGGTCGGGCTGGATCAGGCCGTCGCCGAACTCGATGTCGCCGCCCGGGTTGGGCCCGTACTCGCCGCCATCGCCCCAGTAGCGCCGGCCGTCCTGGGTCGTGCGGTACATCGACTGGTCCACCCAGTCCCAGATGAAGCCGCCCTGCAGCTTCTCGTACTTGTAGATCGTGTCCCAGTAGTCCTTGAAGTTGCCGCCCGAGTTGCCCTGCATGTGGGCGTACTCGCACTGGATCATGGGCTGGGTGCGGGTCGGGTCGGTGGCCCAGTCAACCATCTTCTCGATGTCGTCGTACATGGGCGCGTAGATGTCGACATAGGCGTTGGGCTCATGGCGCCAGTCCACCGTGCCCCAACCCAGGTAGGAGATCAGCCGCGAGGGGTCACGCTGGCGCGCCTGCGCCGCCGCCTTCTCGAAGTTGGGGCCGAGGCCTGCCTCGTTGCCGAGGGACCAGAAGATCACCGACGGGTGGTTCTTGTCGCGTTCCACCATGTTCAGCACACGGCTGACGTGCGCGCCTTCCCAGGCCGGGTCGAAGCCGAGCTGGATCTTGGCCCTCAGTTCCGGATGCTGGTGCCCGTAGCCCATGTAGGCATGGCTCTCGATGTTGGCCTCGTCCATGACGTAGAGGCCGTATTCGTCGGCCAGCGCGTACCAGAGCTCGGCATTCGGGTAATGAGACGTCCGCACCGCGTTGATGTTGTTGCGCTTCATCAGCTCGATGTCGCGGCGCATCGACGCTTCCGACATCACGTGGAAGGTCTCGGGATCGTGCTCGTGGCGATTGACGCCGCGGATGACGATGGGCCGGCCGTTGACCATGACCAGGCCCTTCCTGATCTCGACCGTGCGAAAGCCGATGCGCTGCGGCGTCGCCTGGATCAGCCGGCCGTAGGCGTCGAGCACCTCGACCAGCAGCGTGTAGAGGTTGGGCGTCTCGGCCGTCCAGGGGCGAACGCCCGGCACGGGGGCGGACAGCGTCTCGGTGCGGGCCGCACCGGCCGCGACGGCAGCGGTCCGCGTCAGCACGAGCTTGTCGCCTTCCAGCAAACTCATGCGCAGCGTCAGCGGCTGGGTGCGCGCGGTCAGCGCCACGTCGACCGACAGCGCGCCGTCGCGGTAGTCCTTGTCCAGGCCCGCATGGACAAACAGGTCGGTCAGCCGGGCCTTGGGCACGGCCTTCAGGTAGACCGAGCGCTCGATGCCCGAGACGCGCCAGAAGTCCTGGTCTTCCAGGTAGGACCCGTCGGACCAGCGATGGATCTGCATGGCGACGACGTTCTTCTGCCCCGGCTTCAGCAGCGCCGTGACGTCGAACTCGCTGGGCAGCTTGGAGTCTTCGGAGTAGCCCGCCTCGACGCCGTTCACCCAGACCCGGTAGGCCGAGCCGGCCGCACCGATGTGCAGGATGACATCCTGCGCCGACCAGTTCGCCGGCACCTCGAAGCTGCGCCGGTACGAGCCCACCGGGTTGGTGGCGTGCGGGATCAGCGGCCGGTTGGCCGGGAAGGGATAGGTGATGTTGTTGTAGCGGGCCTGGTCGTAGCCCTCGGCCTGCCACATGGCCGGCACCTTGATGGTCTTCCAGCCCGAGATGTCGTAGTCGGGCTTCTCGAAGCCGCTGGGCACGTCGTCGGACGACGGCGAGAAGCTGAACGACCAGAGGCCGTCCAGCGTCTGGTAGCGGGTCGACCGCGCCGGGTTGCCGGCCAGCGCGGCTTCGCGGCTCTCGAACGGGAAGTGCGTCGCCGCGGCCGGCAGCTTGCCGCGCGCGTAGACCGCCGGATTCTCCCAGTCCGGCCGCGACGCGTCGACCTGCACCGCCTGCACCTGCGGTGCCTGGGCGCGCGCCGCACCGCCCAACGTGACACCCAGCAACACCACGCTCACGCCGGCGATCAATCTCAGCTGCATGTGTATTTCCATCATCAAAGCTCGTTGATTTCCTTGTGGCGCGGCACCAGCGCCTTCATGGCGGCCCAGGCGGCCAGGTAGGCCAGCGCGCAGATGGAGAACATGATCATGTAGCCGGTGGACAGGTCGCCGCGCGCGCCGTAGGCGTCGAAGATCCAGCCGCCGAGCTTGGACACGGCCACGCCGCCCAGCCCGCCGGCCATGCCGCCGATGCCGACGACCGAGCCTATGGCCCGCTTGGGGAACATGTCCGAGACGGTGGTGAAGAGGTTGGCCGACCAGGCCTGGTGGGCCGACGCGCCGATGCCGATCAGCAGCACGGGCAGCCAGTAGCTGATGGAGCCCAGCGGCTGGGCCAGCAGCACCACCAGCGGGAAGAAGGCGATCACCAGCATCGCCCGCATGCGGCCGTCATAGGGCTTGTAGCCACGCTCCATGAAGTAGGTCGGGAACCAGCCGCCGCCGATGCTGCCGATCATGGTCATGCTGTAGAGGACGGTGAGCGGCAGCGCGATGTCCGTCGTGCTCATGCCGTACTGGCCGGTGAGGTATTTGGGCAGCCAGAACAGGTAGAACCACCAGACGCCGTCGGTCAGGAATTTACCGACGACAAAGGCCCAGGTCTGGCGATGCGCGAGCAGCCGGAACCACGGCACCTTGGCGCCCTCTACGGCAGGCGCGGTGGCCTCGCGGTCGCTGTTGATATAGGCCAGCTCCGCCGCACCCAGTCGGCGCTGCCGGGACGGTGCATCGTAGAAGGTGAGCCACAGCGCGACCCACAGGAAGCCGATGGCGCCGATGGCGATGAAGGCCATCTGCCAGCCCCAGGTGACGGCGATCCACGGCACGGTCAGCGGCGCCAGGATGGCGCCGACGTTGGCTCCCGAATTGAAGATGCCGGTGGCGAATGACCGCTCCTTCTTCGGGAAGTATTCGGCGGTCGCCTTGATGGCCGCAGGGAAGTTCCCGGCCTCACCAAGGGCCAGCACGGCGCGCGACACCATGAAGCCCGCCACCGACACCGGCAGCCCGACACCAAGGGCCACCAGCATGCCGCCAATGGGCACGGAGAGGGCATGCATCATGGCGCCGAGCGACCAGACGACCACGGCGATGGCGAAGGCGCGCTGGGTGCCGATCGCGTCGATGAACCGGCCCGCGAAAAGCATCGAGATCGCGTAGCCGAACTGGAACACCGCGGTGATGTTGGCGTAGTCCGTGTTGGACCAGCCGAACTCCTTGGACAGGGCCGGCGCCAGCAGGCTCAGGACCTGGCGGTCCAGGTAGTTGACGGTGGTGGCGAAGAACAGCAGCGCACAGATGGTCCATCTGTACTTGCCGATGACTTGCGGGTTCATGTTCAGTCCTCTGTTCACTCAGCAACCAGTTTGTCACCGACGAACACGCGGTAGCGGCGGATTCGGCCGGTGACGCCGTCCGGCCCCTGGCGAGGTGTGTAGCGCAGGCCGGCGATGTCGGCCGGCGCGCCGAGGTCGATGATGAGGCGCGGCGGACCCGAGGGGCGAACGGTACCGCTGTAGGCCGTGTGCCAATAGTCAGTCGCCTGACCGTTGATGGCGTTCAGCGCGCCGCCGTCTTCCTTGCGCGCCTCCTCGCTGCTGGCGTAGGCGATGGTCCAGGCTGTCTGGTTCAGCAGCTTGCCCTGCGCGTCGAGCAGCGCCAGCTCGGCGATTGCCGCATGGGGCTTGCCGTCGAAGCTGTCGAGCACCTCGATGCAGAGCTGGCGGCCGCGTGCGGGCTCGGCAAAGCGCACGTCCTGCGTGGCCGGGCCGCTGGCGAACTGCCCGGCATGCACCGGCGTCAACCCCGCCAGACGTGGGCGCGCCTTGCTGGGCGGCCGCGCCAGGTCGAGCTCCGGCCGCAATTTGTCGAGCACGGGCGCGGTCTTGCCTTCGATGCGGTTGACACGCGGCCCGGTCAGGTCCAGCACCACGACCTCGTTGCGGCCGGCCTTGATCCACGGGCCCGGTAGGTACATGGTCTGCGTCGGACCGATGCTCCAGTAGCGCCCCAGGCAGCGGCCGTTGATCCAGACGATGCCCTGGCCCCAGCTCGACACGTCGAGGAAGGTGTCGGCCGGCGCCGCCGCGTCGAAGCTGCCGCGCCAGAAGGCCGGTCCGGCAGTTTTCTTGGACTGCCAACGCAGCGGCGGCAGGTCGCCGTCGGCGCCAAAGTCGATGGCGCGGATCTCCCAGCCCTTGAGTTCCTGCGTCTCGGTCTTCGACGTGCGAAACATGACCGGGCCCTGCATGCCCTTGCGGTCGTGGACTTCCATGCCGAAGTTCACGCGGGCAATCGTGTACAGCAGGATCTCGACCACGGTGTCGCGGCTGCGCGCGGGGATGTCGACGCTGAAGCGGCGGTAGCGCGTGTCCATCGTGCCGGCCAGGCGGCCGCCAACGAAGACCCAGGCCAGGTCGCGCGCGTTCGCGGCCTCCAGCTTGCCGGCGGGGCCGGCCGGCAGCGTGACGCGATAGGCGACCAGCCCGCGGCTGATGTCGTAGTGCTCGATGTTCCTGGGCGACTCGGCAGCAATGGCCTGGGCAGGCAGGTTGGCGAACACCGGCGCCGTCTCGGTGAGGGTGAACGAAGGGATCGCCATCACCGGCAGCCGGGCCGGCGGGTCGGGCAGCACCTCGCCCGGCTTCAGGTGCTTGGCAAGGCAGTCGCGGTAAGTGCGGAACTTGTCGCCCACCCAGCCTGCCTCGCCGATGGGCGCGTCGTAGTCATAGCTCGTCGTGTCGGGGCGGAAGGGCCGGTCACAGCCACCCCAGAGGCCAAACGTCGTGCCGCCATGGGCCATGTAGAGGCTGAACGAGCCGTTGGCCTTCAGCATGGTGTCGATGTCCTGGATGGCGCGGGCGTTGTCGCCGCGCTTGTGCGGCGAGCCCCAGGTGTCGAACCAGCCGGAGTAGTACTCGCCGCACATCAGCGGCCCCTTCTGCAGCGCCGCCAGCGCCTTGAAGCCGGTCGCTGGGTCGCTGCCGAAGTTGGCCACGTTGAACAGCTCCGGGATGTGCGTCTTGCCGAGCGCGTTGGTCGGGTTGCACTGGAACAGCGGCACGTCAAAGCCGCCGTCCAGCACGGCCTGCCGCATCACGCGCATGTAGTCCTTGTCGTCGCTCAGGAAGCCGTACTCGTTCTCCACCTGCACCATCAGGATGGGGCCGCCCTGGCTGACCTGCATCGGTGCCAGCACGCGGCCGACCTCCCTGAACCAGCGCCGCACGGGTTGCACGAAGGCGTCGTCGCGGCTGCGCAGGAAGGCGTCGCCAGGGTGCTTCAGCAGCCACCACGGCAGGCCGCCCATCTCCCATTCGGCGCAGGCGTAGGGGCCGGGGCGCAGGATGACCCACAGGCCCTCGGCCTGTGCCTGCCTGCAGAACTCCGCCGCGTCGCGCTGGCCTTCCCATTGGTATTGGCCTTCGCGCCATTCGTGGAAGTTCCAGAACAGGTAGGCGCACACCGTGTTCATGCCCATGGCCTTGATGGCCTGCAGGCGGTGCTTCCAGTACTCGCGCGGCACACGGGCGAAGTGCATCTCGCCGCAGCGGATCTGCAGCGGCTTGCCGTCGAGCAGGAAGTCGCTCTCGCCGATGGCAAAGCGCGGTGCTTCTGCCTTGGCCGCGCTGGCAGGCGAAGCGTTCAGCAGCAGCGTCGCGCCGGAGGCGGCAGCGCCGAGCAGTCGACGACGGGGAAGAAGAACAGTCATGAGGGGTCCTGATTTCTTGTACGGCCGGCCTGAACAAAAAAACCCTGCCTCACGGAGACAGGGTGAAAGGCGTGCGCACGGGCGCCGCCTGGAGAACTCTGCTGGCTTGCTAGAACGCCACCCGCACGCCCACGTTGAAGCGGCGGCCGACGTCCTCCAAGGTCAGGAACTGCGACTCGTTGTTCGCGTATTCGTGCATGCGTTCGTTGTTCAGGTTGATCGCGTCGGCATACAGCGAAATCGTCGGCGTGACGTTGTAGCGCACGCTGGCATCGGCCTGCCCGTAGGCCGCGCGGGTGCGCGGCAGGGTGCTGCCGCCGCCACAGTCGACGGAGAAGTGGTTGCGCCAGTTGTAGCTCAGGCGCGCCTGGAAGCGGCTGTCCTCGTAGAACACGGAGCCGTTGTAGGACTGCTTGGACAGGCCCGGATAGCCACAGCTGGCGACGCCGCCTTCCCGCGTGGCGTTCGCGTCCACATAGGTGAAGTTGGCCGCCACGCCGAAGCCCTGCAGCAGCCCGTTGTTGGCGTCGAAGGCATATTGCCCGGCCAACTCCAGGCCCTTGATCTTGCCTTGCTGCCCGTTGCGGATGCGGGTGTCGTGCGCGATCTCGGGGAACTGCGGCAATTGGATGTCGACCAGCCGGGATTCGAGAAAGTCGGTGACCTTCTTCTGGAAGACCGCCGCGCTGACGTAGTTGGTCTTGGACAGATACCACTCCAGCGACGCGTCCAGGTTGGTCGAGCGCATCGGCTTGAGATAGGGGTTGCCGCCGCCGGTCTGCACGTCCCCAAAACGGCCACCGTACCAGTTGCTCACGCCCATCTGGTTCAGCGTCGGGCGCGTCAGTGTCTTGGAGGCCGCCAGGCGCAGCACGAGGTCGCGAGTCAGGTCGAGTTTGAGGTTGGCAGAGGGCAGCAGGTTGTTGTAGCTGTTCTCGACCGAGTTCACGCTGTCGGGGCCGTAGTTCAGGATGTAGGTCGTGTCGTTGGGGCTCTTGACGGCCGACAGCAGCACCCGGCTGATGCCGATCGACGTGGAGTTCACGTGCACATACCGCGCGCCCACGTTGCCCGACCAGCCGTCGCCCTCCCACTTGCTGTCCACGAACAGGCTGGACACCTTCTCCTTGACGGCCCACATCGACGGCCTGGTGTAGTCGATGGCCATCGGGCCGTTGGGGTACTTGGTCTTGTCGCCGTAGAGCGCCGGATCGTTGGACTGCGCGATCAGCGACGGCTGGTTCAGGTAGGCCATGTAGGCGTAGGGGTCGAACCTGAGGAAGGTCGACGGCATCGCGCCTTCCGCGCCCAGGATGTTGTCGAGCTTGCTCACCGTGAACAGCGAGGCCGGCAGCGACACGTGATAGCCGCTGAATGCGTTCCACGAATCGCTGTTCCATTGGGTACGGTCCACCTTGCGGCGCGAGGCCGCGAGGCCGAACTGCAGCCCCTTGAAGTAGCCGATCTCATGATCCCAGCCCAGGTTGACGCGGCCTTCCTTCAGGTCGTCGCCGTTGCGGATCTGGCCGTAGGCGACGGCGTGGGCACGCACGGCGGCGGGGTCGGAGAGGCTGTCGCCGAAGTGGATGGTGGGCGTGCCGTCAAAGGTCAGCGTGTCGCCGTTCTTGGGCACCATGCCGGCGACGATCCACATGTCGGGCGTCCCCGAGGTCGTGCGCGACGTGGACAGGTCGGCTTCCAGGTTCCACTCCGGCGCCAGCGCCCACTTGGCATTGCCGCCGAAGGCCTTGGTGGTCGACAAGCGGTCGCCGGCCTTGACGATCATGTCGTTGGAGTTCGCTTCGCCGAGCAGCTTGCCGGGGCCGGCAATCTCCGGGTTGTTGGCAAAGAACGTGGAGCCCGGCCGCAGGAAGCTGGTGATCTGGTTGTCGGCGTTGAACTTGACGCCGAGCTGGGTCGGGTTGTTCCAGTCGCTGACCGCGATCACGTCGTTCTTCTGGTCCAGGCGCGAGTACAACGCATCGGCCGTGAGCTTGAGCGCCGAGCTCGGGTTGAACTGGACGGTGCCCGCGGCCACCAGGCGCTTGCGGCGCTCGTTCTCCTCCTGGAACCCGAAGCTCTGCGGGATGTAGAGCTTCTTGACCGTCACGTCGGCCATCGTCAGGTTCTTGGAATTCAGGTCGCCGTTGATCAGCGTCACGTCCTTGTAGTTCCACGCGTCGTTGACGGCCTTGGTCTGCTTCGAGGCACGGTCGGTGTACGACAGGGAACCGCTGACGCCGAAGCTGCGGTCGTCGTTTGCGAACGAGTACATCGCGCTCGCGTTGGGCGTCTTCTTCTTGGAGTTCGAATCGTAGGACCCGGACAGATTCACCACCGCGCTGTGGCCCTTGCGGCCCAACAGCGGCCGCGCCGTTTGAATATCGACCGTGGAGCCGATGCCGCCCTCGGGAAGGAAGGGCTGGGCGGTCTTGTAAACCAGCGCCTTCGAGATGAGATCGGGCGACAGCAGGTCGAACGAGAACTCACGGCCGCCGGTATCGCTGGTCATGGTTCGGCCGTTGACGAGCACATTGTTGAATTCCGGCCCCAGCCCGCGCACGGAAATATACCGGCCCTCGCCGTTGTTGCGCTGGATCTGCACGCCGGTGACGCGCTGCAGCGATTCGGCGATATTCGTGTCGGGGAATTTACCGGCGTCTTCCGCGGACACCGCGTCGACGACGCCGTCCTGCATGCGCTTGGTCGCGACTGACGATTCCAGCGAGGCCCGGATACCAGTGACGACGACCCGTTCCAGGTCTGGCTTTGCCGTATCTTGCGCATGCACCGGGGATGCTAGCCAAAACTGGCTGATCAAACCGGCAATGACGGTTTTTGCGAAATTCTTTGACCGCATGGTTGTCTCCGTGAGGTGGGTATGTTTGGCAGGCGAAATAAAATGCGTTCGTCTGCCGATTTATTGATACCAATCATTACACCGCTCGCAGTGGATTACACCTGAACAGGTAATGTCGAAAGGCTAGCACCGTTGAATATTAAATTCTTATGCCGTTTCGCCTTCGCCCCATCCAAAGTTCATATAGCTGGCAATAAACATACAGTTACGGAGCGGTGCTGTAGGGCACGGGCTTTCTCGTCGCTCAGGGTTTCGGGCGCCACTGCAGCACTCGCACCTTGCTGGTCGACACGTTGGCGGTGCCCTCGCCGTCCATCTGCTGCACGGCCTGCAGGAACAGGTTCAATTCGCCTCGCTCGCGCCACAACTCCGTGTCGAAGCTGGGCTCCCAGGCGCCGGCGGAATCCGCCGTCAGGTTGTGCACGGTCCAACGCCGGGCACTGAAGTCGGCTATGCGGGTGACCGACACCCGACTGCCCCGCTCCTCGTCGCGAAACACCAGCAGCGCCGTGGGCTCACCACCTCCCAGGCTCACCATGATTTGTGGGCGTGACACGGGGATCGCCTTGGTCCCCACGCCGCTGAGCGAGAACGGCGTGCGCCGAAAGTCCAGCTCCAGTTCCCGCCAGGCACCACCGCGGCGGTAGACCACCTGGTACTGCGGCACCGTGCGGCCCGCGCGCCGCCAGTAGCTGGCGATGTAGGGGTTGCCGTCCTGGTCGGCCGACATCGAGGTCTGGTTAATCAGTTCGCTGTTCTGCGGGATGTGCGCGGCGACCTCGGCGCTGGACAGCGTGATGGGCAGCGCGCACGGCCGGCCGTCGGAGGTCTCCCAGCTGCGGCCACCGTCGCGCGAGCGGGCGTAGGCCAGGTCGTGGTTGCTGGCGACGTCCGGCGATTCGCGCCAGACCCAGGACAGATGCAGGGTGCCGCGGTGGTCGAGGAAGGCTTGCCAGTAGGCGTTGCGCTTGCCTTCCCCACTGATCAGGTTGCCGTGCAGCCGTGTCCACTTTTGCGTGGCGACGTCGTAGCGGTTGAGCACCAGGTTGCCCCGGCCGGAACCGCCGTCCCGGTAGAAGAACAGCAGATTGCCGTCCGGCTGGCGATGGAACTCGGGATAGGACACGGAGGCCTCGCCCTGCCCCGTCATCGGCATCTCGGCCGTCATTTCCAGCGCACCGGGCCGCAGGCTGCGCGCATAGCGCAGCGCACTGTTGTGGTGGTCCCAGGCGAGATGCAGAAAGCCCGCGCCATCGACCATGATGCTGATGCTGTTGTGGGCATCCAGCGCGTTGCCCTGGTACGGCGTGGTCCTCAGCTCCCAGGCGCCGCTGCCGAGCCGGCGCTTGCCCAGCACCACCCGGGCCTGCGGGTCGTAGAAGGCGATGTACTGCATGTCGCCGTGGGTGACGAGGGAGTTCTTGCGGAACACCACGGCGTTGACGGAGTTGCGCGCCCAACCCTCACCGACGTCGACCACACGCACATCGCCGGCGTGGATATCAGCGGCGCGCGGTGGTGGCGCGGCGCAGCTTACGGCACACGCCGCGGCCATGAGAACGGACAGCGCGTCGAACTTGCGGGCCGAGCGCCGGGCCGCTCCCAAGCCGGCCCGCCTGGGGCGATGTGCTTGCGGCTCAACGCCGCAAGCATCGCCGTCCCCACGGGGGACCGGTTGGGCACGCCCGCGTTCAGCGGCGCGAGACCGGACGAGGGGCATCAGAACCTGCCGCGCAGGCCGATCTTGAAGGTGCGACCGTCGTACTTCGCATAGTCCATGCGGGTCTTGTTGCCCAGGCCGTATTGGCCGGTGGCATCTTCGAAGTAGTCGTAGGCCAGCGTGTTGGACAGGTTCAACCCCTCCACGCGGATCTCCAGCGAGTCGTTGATCTTGTAGCTGACGTTGGCGTCCAGGTAGCCGCGGCCGGCGCGCCAGCGGATCAGGTCGTCGCCGTTGTTCTTCGGGTTGTCGCTGTGCAGCGAGCGGCCCTTGTAGTTGTAGGACGTGCGGAATGCGAACGGGCCGTTCTCGTAGTACAGCGTGGTGCTGTATGCGTACTTGGGCACGGAGTTCACGTCGATGACGCTGCCCCCATTGGTCGTCCACACCGCGCTGTTGAACGGGTTGATGTGCGTGTAGCTGGCCAGCGCGCCCAGGCCCTTGAAGGGGTCGGGCAGGAAGGTGAAGGCCTGCTGGTAGGCCAGCTCGAAGCCCTTGAGCGTCTGCTTGCCGGCGTTGCTGTAGGTCTTCAGCGTCATCGGCAGCTTGGGATCCACCTTGCCGTTGGCGTCCTGGAAGATGGCGCCCAGCGCCGTGTCAGGCAGGCCCAGCGCGCCGAAGGTGGTTTGCACGCTGTTGCTCGTGGTGGCGTCGGTCAGTTCCTTGCGGAACAGGGCCGCCGACA
Source organism: Roseateles sp. P5_E4 (assembly GCF_054049255.1). Classification (NCBI taxonomy): domain Bacteria; kingdom Pseudomonadati; phylum Pseudomonadota; class Betaproteobacteria; order Burkholderiales; family Sphaerotilaceae; genus Roseateles; species Roseateles sp. P5_E4. The sequence goes on from NZ_JBFUMS010000011.1 coordinate 198,738, forward strand.
GCATGCTGCCCTTCTGGAAATACCACTCCAGGCTGGTGTCGAAGTTCTTGGATTTCTGCGGACGCAGGCTGGGATTGCCGGCCGTTGCGGTGTTGTCGAACGGGTTGGGAATGACCGTCTGCGCCGCGATGATGGACAGCGCCTGGCGGCTCAGCGTCTTGCCCCAGGAGGCACGCCAGGTCAGGTTGTCGGTCAGGTCCAGGGCCGAGCTGAAGGCCGGCAGCACGCTGGTGTAGGAGCCCTTCTCCTGGTTCGGTGCATACGTGAGGCTGGCACCCTGCTGCTTGAAGTTGTCGATCAGCGTCTCGGTGCGCGCGAAGCGCACGCCGGCGTTCAGGCGCAGTTCCCGGTCGAACACCTGGCCCCGGAAGTCGGACTGCACGAAAGCCGTGGACACGTTCTCCTGCGCTTTGAAGCTCTGCGCCGGCGTGAAGGTCGCCTCCGAATTGAGGGCCAGCGGGTCGAAGGTGGAGTAGGTGTAGGCGCGGGTGAAGGTACCCCAGGCGTGCGGCCAGCCGGCACCCATGTCGAGGTTGCCGATCGGCAGCACGGAGGTCATGCCCGATCGCAGGCCTGCCGTGCCCAGCGTGTTGAGCTTGGCGGTCGCGGCGGATGTGCCGTTGCGCTTGTTGATCTCCTTGGAGGTCTCGGAATAGGCCAGGCCGGCCTTCAGGTGGCCGGTCCAGTCGCCAGCGAGGGCGTAGTCCCAGTCAGCGACGACGCGGCCCTGGTTGCTCTTGTCTGTCTCACGGGTCCAGCCGGTACCGATGCCGAAACCCTGGAAGTTGGCGGGGTCGGTGTAGCTGGTCGGCGAGGACAGCGACGGGTAGACGTGGTCGCTGCCGTAGTCGATGGTGGAGTCGACGCCGAAGATCTGGCCGGACAGGGTGTCCTGGTAGCTCAGCGCCTTGCTGTTGTTGGTGCTCAGCTGGCCGGTCAGCACCAGTTTGTCGCTGACGCTCCAGCGGGCATTGGCGGCCACGTAGCCGAACTTGGTTTCGTCTTCGCTGTAGGTCRCTCCGCTGCTGTAGGACGTATTGCCGAAGGTGCCGGTCAGCAGGTTGGACGCGGGGTCGATCTTGACGTTCAGCGGAATGAAGCCGTTGTTGCCGCTCTGGCCCGCCGGCTTGGTGCGGTCGGTGGTACGGCTGTTGCGGATCAGCAGGCCGAAGTAGATCTCGTCGCGGGTGTTCTTCAGCTTGGAATAGAGCGTGTCCAGGCTGAAGTTCAGCGTCGGGGTCTTGAACTGCAGCGAGCCCACCAGGCCGTCGCGGGTCCGGTCATTGGCCGAACCGTAGAAGCGGTAGATGCGGGGCAGCAGTGCGTTGTCGACTTGGGCGCGGGTGTAGCTGCCGAGGTTGGCGCGCGGGCTGTCGTAGTCCAGCGCGAAGGCGAAGTTGCCCTTCACGGGACTCTGGCTGGCGCGGGCCGAGCTGTTGTAGCCACCGGTCGCCTCGAAGCCTGAGCGGTTGTTCACGGCGGCGGCGTGCGACACGCCAATCAGCGCGCCCCAGTCGCCCCAGGTGTTGGAGTACAGCGCGAAGCCCATCGGGTCCGTCTTGCCGGACGTGGTGTTGTACGACGCCGTCACGCCATAGCGGATGGTGCGCTTGGGGTTGTCGAAGGGGCGTGGCGTCTGCAGGTCCACCACGCCGCCCATGCCGCCTTCGTTCAGCTCCGCCAGCGGCGACTTGTAGAAGTCCACACGGCCGAACAGTTCGGACGCGAACACGTCATAGTTGAAACCCCGCACCGCCGAGCCGATGGTGGCCGTGGACACGGTGTTGACGAGCGCGCCATTCAGCGTGGTGACGGTGTACTCGGTCGGCAGGCCGCGGATGGAGATGCGCTGCCCCTCACCCGAACTCTCGTCACGGTTCAGGATGATGCCCGGCACGCGCTGCAGCGATTCGGCCACGTTGGCCTCGGGGAACTTGCCGATGTCCTCGGCGACGATGGAATCGCGCACGCCGATGGCCTGCTGCTTCAACGCCATCGACTTCTCAAGACTGGCGCGGAAACCGGTCACGACCACGGTCTCGAGTTTCTGGCCGTCGGGCTTGGCGGCGGCGTCTGCGGCGTCGGGCGCTTTTTCGGCCGCTTGGGCGGGCGCCGCAGCCTGAGCCGCGGCGTGGCCGTAGGCGGCGGCAAGCGCCATCGACACGGCCGAGCAAATCAGGGTTTGTTTCATGTCTCTCTCCATGCCTCAAGGGCTTTTGTCATCAATGTGACTACAAGTTGTTTTTATATCGGCGATGGCTGGATCAGCTTGCTCATCGCAGATTAATTTCGATAACAGCAATATGTGACAACGTTACCATGCGAGCCCCAAAAAAATAGGCTCATGAAACCCTCCAAGGCGCTTACAGCGCAGCATGTGATCACGCTTCCTCGACCCTCGGTTACGGTATGGTAACGTTGCCTCATCGATCTTGAAAGTTGCTTTGGTGCGACATTGCAGGATCATCACCAATGTTCTCGAAGACAGTCAGGGATGCTTGGCAATCTTGGTGACTATCAAACTAGGGGTGTCACGGCCTCGCTCCGTTCAGCTTAGTCTCCACGGCGCGAAAGGAGCTATGAATAAGGCGCCGCGAGATATACAAAATTTCAGAGTCAAAGCACATCGCAGGATGCCACCGGGAAAACATGGCTACTCCGCGCCGAATTCGACCCGGATCGGCGATGCGACGCGCTTGCGGTAGGCCTCCACATAGCCCTGCCAGGCTTGCGCCGTGGGGATCTCACCCGACCAGTCGACCGCGGCGCCAAGGTAGTAGCGCAGCGGCTGGCCGGTCTTGGCCTTGACGAGGATCAGTTCGTTGTCGGAATCGGCCGCGTAGCCGTCTGCACCCGGCAGCAGGATGGCGACACCAAAGTCACCCGCACTGCGCTGGCGCACCCATTGCATCAGCGTGTCCGGGGCACGGTAAGCAGCGACCGTCGGCGCCTGCTCGGGATAGGCCGGCTTCTTGTTGAGGCCCAGCGCGACCGTGAGCGTCTGCGGCGTGGCAGTGCTGAAAGTGCTTTCGACCGTGTCGAAAAGATGGCCCGCGTCGACGGTGAATCGCTTCACTTCGCTGACCGCCACACCGCCCGCGTCCCACTTGTCGTAGGTCAACTCGAAAACGGCACGGACGGGCCCGTTCGTGACGACGCGCCACGCCGAATAGTTGCGGCTGACGAACAGCCGGCTGCCATTCCAGATGCCCGTGCCGCCCGCGCCGCGGGTGCGGCCGACGGCGTACATGTCGAGCCCTTCGCCCTCGTCCTTGTGATAGTGGTCGTGGCCCTTGTTGTACCAACGGTCGACGATGAGATAGGACGGCCGCTTGAACCAGATGTCGACGCCGCTCGTGACGAGGACTTCCTTGTCGCTCCCGGGCGGCGCCGGCGCGGCCAGCGCCTGGCCGTAGGTGCGGTGGCCGATCCTGTCGTTCTCCCAGGCGAAGTCGTCGAGGCGCTCGGGGACATAGCGGGCGAATGCCCTGGCGGGAAACGGGGGCGCGACCGTCGTCGTCTTCTCGACGGTGAAGCGTGCGCTCTGCTCGTCAACGGCGAAGTCATGCTGGAAGATCAGCTCCCCGTAGGCGATGCCTTCGTTCTTCGGGTCTTTCGCCAACGGCGCCACGTTGGTGACCTGGTAGGGCAGCAGGTTGCCACCGGCATCGCGCACAGCGAGCTGATGCAGCAGCGCCCCGGGCAGGCGCCGTGCCACTTCGGACCAGGGGACCGCGATCGTCTCGGCCGGCCGCGCGGCCTTCAGATCGTGCCGGACAGTGACGACCAGGCGCTCCGCCGCGCTGGCGCCGAGCGCGTTCAAGGCCAGCCAAACGGCAAGGAACGCCCGCTTCATCAGTAGCCCACGGCGTAGTCTTTGGGAAAGCGGTTGCTGCTGAACGCCTTCTTCTGCGTCCAGTCCTGCGCCGGCGCCGTCCAGTAGGAGTCGGTCGCGGGCAGGCCCAGCGCGAGCAGGCCCGCCGCGGCGATGTACATGCTGCCGTTGTTGGAGTACCAGTCCCCCAGTTCGGGCTGATGGCCGCGAAAGCCGATGGTCAGGAAACCGTCCTTCGTGAAGTTTCCGGGGCCGTCCCAGATCGCCACGTGCGCGGCGTGCAAGGCCGAGCGCACCTGCCCCTCGGGCAACGATGCCGGCAGCTGCTTGCGCCAGGCCAGCAAGGCCAGCGGCTGGAACACCGCGGTGCGGTAGGTCAGCGAGCGGCCGATCGGCGGGTAGCTGCCCTGCGGGCCGACGAAGCGCTCCAGGTGCTCGCAATAGCGCTGCGCGCGCTTCGTGGCCTGCGCCAGCAGGTCCTCGGGCTTGGCGTTCCAGAACGGCCCCTTCCTGGCCACCAGCACCTCGAGGATCTCGAGCAGCATGGGGTACATGACGTAGGAGCAGTAGTAGTCGAAATGGAAGTCCTGGCCGTCCTTGATCCAGCCGTCGCCGACATACCACTCGTTGATCTTGCGGATGGCCCCGTTCATGCGCATCGGGTCGGATTCCTCGCCGATGGACAGCAGCCAGGCCTCGTTCATCGCCGCGAACAGCAGCCAGTTGATGTAGGGCACCTCGATGCGGCGCAGGTCCTTGATCTCGGCCACGATGCGGCCTTTCGTGGCCGTGTCCAGCGGCTCCCACAACACCTTGGGTGCGCGCATCAGCGCGTTGGTGAAATAGGCGGAATCCACCAGCGCCTGGCCATGTCCCTTCCAGGTCAGGTAGTCCGGGCTCTTGGGGTCGACCGCGTTGACGTAGCTCTGCAGCGCCTGTTGTTGCAGGCGCTGGCGCAGCTTGCCCTCGGCAGCGTCATCCGCCGGCAGCGCGAGCCACGGAGAGATGCCCGAAATCAAGCGACCGAAACATTCGAGGTAGGCGACGGAAGGGTCGCGGCCATCCCAGGTGGGGCTCAGTTCGAGCGCGAACTTCTTTTTCAGCTCGCCTTTGGACATCAGGCCCAGCACCGGCTCCGCCATCTGGCGCAGCAGGTTGAGCATGTAGGCACGCTCCTGCCCAGGCGCAGCGGCAGTTGAGGCAGTCGCCGCAGCTGCCGCCTCGCTGGTGGCCAACAGGGCCGGCACGGTCGGCCCCAAGGCCGCAGCGCGCATGAAATTTCGACGTTGCACTTTGTCTCCTGGCTGCGCCGTTATTTGTCGAGCAGACGGACCATTTCAGCCCCCGCCAGCAGGAAGGCGCCGACGCCGAAGTGCGACGTGGAATTCTGGTCTACCACCTGCCCCGGAATCGCGCGGTCGCCGATCGGCTGCACATACCCCAGCTTGCCGTCGGGCTGCAGGGCCACGGTCGTCAGGTAATGCCAGCCGCGCTGCGCCGCAGGCAGGTACCGGTCACGCGGCAGCAGGCCATTGTTGATGCCCCACAGCAGCCCGTAGGTGAAGAAGGCCGTCCCGCTGGTCTCGGGGCCCGGCGCATGGGCCGGGTCCATGAGGCTGCGCGTCCAGTAACCCTCGGGCTGCTGCAGCGGCAGCAGCGCCGCAGCCATGTCCTGAAGGCGCTGCACGTACTCACCGCGGTGCGGATCGTCCTGCGGCAATTCCGACAGGACCCTGGCAAGCGCCGCAAATGCCCACCCATCGCCGCGGGACCAGAAGTCCTTCTTGCCGTTGACGCTCTTGTGCTGCGGGAACACGTATCTCGCGTCCCGGTAATAGAGCTTCTCCTGCGCGTCGTACATGATGCTGTTGGCGTGGCTGTAATACTCGTACATCTTGTCGAGATACTGGCGATTGCCGGTAGCCTTGTACATCTTTGTCATGACCGGCATGGCCATATACAACCCATCCACCCACCACCAATAGTCCTTGTTGGGGGTGCTCATCTGATATTCCATCACCTCGCGGGCGCGAGCGATCTTGCGCGGGTCCTTGTCAAGCTGATAAAGGTCTGCGTAAACCTGAAAGCAGATCTGCCAATCACCGAACAGCACGTGATCCGGTGTTTCGCCGTAGGTGTATTTCCAGGTTGATTTATCGTTGGACCGCGCGCCCATCCATTGGTTGTACTCGGCCCAGGTTTCGGTATAGCGCCGATAACTTTCATTGCCGGTCACCCGGTAGGCTTCGATATTACCGGTGTGATAGGCAGCCACATTCCAGAATGGGCTGTCCTGAGCGGGTGCGCGCGCCTGCCAGTAGGAATTGGCCTTGTCGATCGCCGCAAGCACTTCGGTGCGGTTGCTGCCGTTTTGGGTGGGCGCACTCGCACACCCGCCCAGAGCAATGCCCAGCGTCAATAACAAGCCGCTCACGCAATTCTTCAGTTTCATCAGCATGGATCCGTTAAACGCACCGGAGCAATTCCGATGCGTCGGCTGGGTCGGCGCAGCCCGCCGGTTGGCTGCTGCGGCCATTGAATATGGTTACGTTAGCATATCAAGTCGAAATCACAAAGAAATTTGGATGCCCGGCACGCTTTGCCGGTCGCTGCAATGAATGTGGTATCGTCACCACATTGCGGTATTCCATCTCAGCGTTGACCTATGCCAAAACCCAGCAGGCTCAGTGAAGTAGCGAAGTTGGCCGGCGTCGCCCCCATCACCGCATCGCGTGCCATCCGCGGCACGGGCTACGTCTCTGAAGATGCACGCGCCCGCGTCATGGAAGCTGCGGCCAAGCTGAACTACTCGCCCGACATGGTGGCGCGACGCATGCGCGGCGAGAAAAGCCGGCTCATCGGCATCTTCGTGAACAACTTCGGCTCACTGGTGCTGCACGAGATCACCAAGGAGATCAGCAACGAAGCGCGTGCCCGCGGCTACGACATCCTGCTGTTCAACGCCGACCGTTTCGACGCCCCAGGCCGCGCAGACACGCGCGACATGCTGGCCAACCTGTGCGCCGGCCTGATCCTGCCCATGCCGAACGTCGAGGATGCCTATCTCGGCGACCTTGAACACCGCCAGTTACCCTGTGTGTTCGTCAACTTCGATGCGCGCGCCATGGGGCTGCCCGTCGTCGTGGTCGAAAACCGCAAGGGCGCCCGCACGGCAGTCGAGCATCTGCTGTCGCTGGGGCACCGTCGCATCGCGTTCATTGCCGGCTCCCACTACACGGGCCAAAGCACCGAGCGGCAGGCCGCCTATGTCGAAGCCCTGAACGAAGCCGGCATCGCCGCAGACCCGGCGCTGATCGTTCCGGGTCGTTTCGTCCAGACCGGCGGCTACGCGGCCACCGTGCAGCTGCTGGACCTGCCGGAGCCGCCCACCGCCATCTTCGCGGCCAACGACGAAATGGCGTTCGGCGCCATCGACGCCATCCACAGCAAAGGCCTGCGCGTCCCCGAAGACATCTCGGTCGTGGGTTTCGACGACATCGCCATCTCCAGCCACATCCACCCACCCCTGACGACGATGCGCCAGCCGCTGGTCGAACTCAGCGCCTGCGCGGTACGGGAACTCGTGGCGCTGATCGAGGGCCAGGGCATCGCAGCGAAGAAGATCGCCCTCCCGCTGGAACTGGTCGTCCGCAAATCGACCGGCCCCGTGGCGCAACGCGGCTGACATGAATCGCGCACTGGCTGCGAGAGCTGGGGCGGCTGTGCCGCTCAGCCTTGTCGGGCTGGGCGCCCTGCTGCTCTGGCTGCTGTGCGGCGATTTCGGCGTCTCGATGCGCGACCGCGCTGCCGTGCCCAGCGCGCTGGAGCTGCTGCGCCGGCACGCGGCGTCTGACACGACGATCTCGCTGCTGCTGTCCACGGTGCCCGCCGCCTTGAGCTTGCTGTTGGTACCCCTGGCCGGCTATCACTCGGACCGCTGCCGCAGCCGCCTTGGCAGGCGCAAGCCCTTTCTGATGGTTGCAGCGCCCACCGGCCTCGTGGCCATGGCGGGCCTGGCAGCCTCACCCACGCTGGCGGGCTGGCTTGATGCTGCACTGGGCGGCTGGTCACCCGGCCTGCACAACTGCCGACTCGCGCTGTTCAGCCTGTTCTGGGCCGCATTCGACTGCGCCGCCATCAGCGCTTTCTCGCTGTTCAACGGCCTCGTCAATGACCTTGTACCCGCGGGCCTGCTCGGTCGCTTCTTTGCGGTGTTCCGAATCGTCAGCCTGACGATCGGCATCGCGTATCACAACTGGATCTTCGCGCTCACGGACCACCATCTGCGCGAGGTTCTGATGGGCGTCGGCCTCTTCTTCTGCCTGCCTATCCTCGCGATGGCGTTGATGCTGAAGGAGACACCCTTGCCGCCCGACACCGCGCCCGCTGACAAGACGGAGCGCCGGCTGAGATTTCCCCTCGACCACGTGCTGGCCTGCTTTCGCCATCGCTCCTATGGGTGGGCCGTCGCCGCCTTCGTGCTGGCGAGCGTCACCTTCAGTCCCTTCAACACCTTCTATCTGCACTACGCGCACGCGGCCGGTATCCAGAAGGCCACGCTGGGCGCATTGACGGCAGCCGGCTATGCGGTGTCCATCGTGTCGGCCTTTGCCATTGGATCGATGGCTGATCGCTTGGGTGCGGTGCGGGTCTCGGTAGCCATCATGACGGTGTATTGCGCCATCTCGGCGGGCGGCTTCGCCTTGGTGTCGGACGCCGCCAGCTTCCGCGTCTTCTACTTTGCCCACGTGGTGATTTCCGGCGCATGGTTCACGGCTGCTGCATCAATGCCGATGGCGCTTTTCCCGCGCGACAGATTCGTGCAGTTCAACTCGACCAAAGATCTGATGGTGATCTTCGGCACGATCCTGGTCAGCAGCGTCCAAGGGCCGATGCTCGACCTGTCCGAACACGACTATCGCTACACGCTGCTTGCAGGAACGGTTTTCTCTCTGCTGTGCGTTGTGTGCCTCTTGCGGCTGCGGCCGTCTTCGGTGCTTTCCGATCGGCAATGACGTTCTGAACCGCCCTGCAGCGACCCTTTCGCGATACGCTGCTCACTTGCTGCCAGCGGCAAGCGAAGGCAAAGGAATTCAGTGGGGCAACTGGAAGGCCAGAGTCAGAGACACCTCCTGCCGGGTCTGCTCCTGGCTTCGGCTCTGCTCACCTCGCCATCCCCTGCCCTCGCGCTCGATCCTCCCCTGCAGGTATCCCAGTACGCGCACACCTCGTGGACTGCTCGGGACGGCGCCTTGCTGGGCCTCGTCTTTGCGATGGCACAAACCCCCGACGGCTATCTCTGGGTCGGTGGGTCATTTGGCATGTTTCGCTTCGACGGCCTTCGGTTCGTTCCCTGGCAACCACCGAGAGGCCAGTCGCTGCCAAGCAATCCCTACGCCCTGCTGGTTTCCCGCGATGGCACGCTCTGGATTGGCACCTTCAATGGCCTGGTCAGCTGGAATGGCATCGAGCTGACCCGTTATCCGCAGATCCCCAACGGGTTCGTGACGTCGTTGTTCGAGGACCGCGACGGAACGGTCTGGGCCGGCCTGCTGGGCGAACAGGGACGGCTGTGCGCCATCCGCGCAGGTCAGGCCCAATGTTCCATGCCCGAAGGCGGGTTTGGCCAGTTCGTCTGGAGCCTGGCCGAAGACAAATCCGGGGCGCTGTGGGTGGGTGCGGACTCGGGCCTCTGGCGATGGAAGCCCGGGACGCCGCAACGATTCGAGACGCCAGGCGCGCGAGTGGGCGACCTGAGCACGACCGCCGATGGACAGCTCCTGATTGGCATCCGTGGCGCAGGAATCCAGCGCATCGACGGCGACAGGTTGGTGCCTGCTCCGATGCGAAGCGCTGCCAAGCCCGATGAGTGGCTCTCTGACCGCGACGTCAAGGCCAACAAGTTGTTGCGGGACCGCGATGGCGGACTCTGGATCGGAACCGAAGGCCACGGGATCCTCCATTTGCAGGAGGGCCAGGCCGACGCGTTCACCCGGGCAGACGGCCTCTCCGGGAACATCGCCTGCAGTCTCTTCCAAGACCGCGAGGGCAACATCTGGTTCGGCAGCGAGAAGGGAATAGACCGCTTCCGAAAGCTGCCTGTCACCACCCTCTCCTTGCAACAAGGGCTGCCCAATGACGGCACGAAGTCTGTGCTGGCCACGACGGACGGCAGCGTCTGGGTGGCAACCGGCGATGGACTGGCCCGATGGAAGGGCGCGAGACCGACCGTCTACAGGGAACGCGACGGCCTGCCCGACGCCAGGGTGCAGTCCCTGCACCAGGACGCCGAGGGGCGACTCTGGGTGAGCACGGGCCGTGGCCTCGCCTACTTTGCGAACGACCGCTTCGTCGCCGTCAGCGGTGTGCCCAGCAAAGAGATCTATTCCATCACGGGGGACGGGGCGGGCGACCTCTGGCTTTCAGGCAACGATGGCCTTGCACGGCTGCACAAGGGCCGATTCGCCGAGAACATCCCGTGGGCCGCGCTCGGTCGCCGGCAACAGGCCAAGGTCGTCGTCGCCGACCGAGGTGGCTTGTGGCTGTCCTTCTGGCAGGACGGTGGGGTGTTGTATTTCAAGGACGGCAAGGTCCAGGCCGCCTACACGCCCGCCGAAGGGCTGGGCGCGGGCCACGTCGCCGGTCTCCGGCTCGATGCCGACGGGGCGGTCTGGGCCGCCACCGAAGAGGGAGGCCTCAGCCGGATCAAGGATGGCCGCGTCACCACGCTCGCGGTCGGCAACGGCCTGCCCTGCAACACAGTGCACTGGTCGACGCTGGACGACGATGGGTCGCTGTGGATGTATGCGTCCTGCGGACTCGTGCGGGTTCTGCGTGATGACCTGGCTGCCTGGATCGCCGACCCGAGCCGCCGGGTCACCACGAAGGTCTGGGGGGCCGCGGATGGCGTGCCGCTGCTGGCGCTCACGCCGGCCTACTTCAACCCTCCCGTGGCGAAAGGGCCGGACGGCAAGCTCTGGTTCGTGTCGGGCGCAGACGTCCAGGTGATCGCCCCCGACCACCTGCCCTTCAACCCGCTGCCGCCGCCGGTTCACATCGAAGCTCTGCTCGCCGACCACAGGCCCTATGCGGTCGAGAACGGCCTTCGTCTGCCCCCGCTGGTCCGCGACATGACGATCGAGTTCACCGCGCTGAGCCTGGTCGACCCGAAGAGCACGCGCTTTCGCTACAGGCTGGAGGGGCACGACAACGATTGGCAGGAGGCCATCGACAGGCGCCAGGCCACCTATACCAATCTGCCGCCCGGCAACTATCGCTTCCGCGTGAAGGCGTCCAACAACAGCGGCGTGTGGAACGAGGAAGGCGCGCAGCTCGAGTTCGCCATTCCGCCGGCCTTCTACCAAACCACCTGGTTCCGCCTGGCCGGCGCCGTCCTGCTCATCGGCCTGGCATGGAGCGCTTTCCAACTCCGGCTGCACATGCGCATCCGGCGGCTGCATCGGCAGTTGGAGGCGACGCTGGAGGCGCGTATTGCCGAACGCACGCGCATCGCTCGCGACCTGCACGACACCCTGTTGCAGCGTTTTCACGGGCTGCTGCTGCAGTTCCAGGCCGCGCTCAACCTGCTGCCTGATCGCCCGCGCGAGTCGAGGCAGATCCTTGCGGGCGCCATCGACCATGCAGCCGAGGCGATCACGGAGGGCCGCGACACCGTGCAGGGCTTGCGGACCTCGGCGCTGGAGACCAACAACCTGGCGGACGCCTTGCGGGCGCTCGCCGAGGATCTGGCGAACGAGAGCGGTCACGCGGCATCGGCGCATGTCGAAGTGCAGGGAACGCCGCAAGCTCTGCATCCGCTGGTGCGCGACGAGACCTTCCGCATCGCCGGCGAGGCGCTGCGCAACGCCTTCCACCACGCTGATGCAAAGCAGATCCAGGTCGAGATTGGCTACGACGAGCGGCAGCTGTGCGTACGGGTTCGCGACGACGGCAAGGGGATCGACCCGGAAGTGCTGCACGCGGGCGAAAAACAAGGGCACTTCGGGTTGAGCGGCATGCGGGAGCGCGCCGAGCTCGTCGGCGGCAAGCTGGCGGTTCGCAGCGGCCCGGGGACCGGAACGGAAGTGGTATTCAGTGCGCCCAGCTCGCAGGCGTACAGTCGGCCGGTACCGGCTCGATCGTGGTTCCTCCACAAGAAGTTCGCACCCAGCGAGGTCGGCGAATGACCGAAGATCTGACCCGCATCCAGGTTCTCTGCGTCGACGATCACCCGATCGTGCGGCAGGGCATCGCGATGCTGCTTTCCGTGGAGCCGGACATGGCCCTCGTGGCGGAAGCAGCGAACGGACGCGAAGCGATTCAGCAATTCCGCGCGCACCGCCCCGACGTCACGCTGATGGACTTGCAGATGCCCGGCATGAGCGGGCTTGACGCGATCGGCGCGATCCGGGCCGAGTTTCCCGAAGCCCGGATCATCGTGCTCACCACCTATGCCGGCGACGCTCAGGCGCAGCGCGCCTTGCAAGCCGGCGCGCGCGGCTACCTTCTGAAGAACGCCTTGCACAAGGAGCTGCTCGACGCCATCCGCGCCGTGCACGCCGGCCGCCACGCGCTTCCGTCGGAAGGGTCATTTGAACTGGCCGAGCAGATCATCGACGACAACCTCACGCCGGCGGAGATCAGCGTCCTGCGATTCATCGCTCAGGGGAACGCCTACACCGAGATCGCCAGGGTGCTCGCGCTCAGCGAGGAGGCGGTCGAAAGCCAGGTGCGAAGCACCCTGTCGAAGCTGGATGCCCGGGATCGCGCGCATGCCGCGACGCTCGAACTCGAGCGCGGGATGCTCCAGACCGAGCGCGCCGCCCGGCACGCAGCCGAAGCGGCCAACCGAGCGAAGAGCGAGTTCCTCGCCGGCATGAGCCACGAGCTGCGCACACCGCTGAATGCCGTCCTCGGCTACGCGCAACTGCTGACCATGGAGGGCGGCCTGAGCGCGCGCCAGGCGCGCGGCCTGGACACCATCCACCAGAGCGGGCAGCACCTGCTGGCGCTGATCAACGACATCCTCGACCTGGCGCGCATCGAGGCCGGTCGCACGGACCTGAACCCGGAGCCGGTGCACCTGACCGGCCTGCTGCAGACGGTCGTGAGCCTCATGCGGGTGAAGGCAGACGAGAAGCGTCTGGCCTTCGTGTTCGAGGCCGGTGAGGGCTTGCCCGAGGCCGTGCTGGCCGACGAGCGCCGGTTGCGCCAGGTGCTGCTGAACCTGCTGGGCAACGCGATCAAGTTCACCGACCACGGGACGGTCGCGCTGCGCGCCCGTGCCGAGCCGACTGGCCCCGGGCAGGTGTTGCTGCGGCTGGATATCGAGGACACCGGTGTCGGCATGCGCCCCGATGACATGGAACGCATCTTCAAGCCCTTTGAGCAGGTGGGCGACGTGCAGCACCGCAGTGCTGGTACGGGGCTGGGGCTCGCGATCACCCGCGCATTGGTGAACGACATGGGCGGACAAGTGCAGGTGAGCAGTGAGTTCGGGCGCGGCTCCCGGTTTCGCGTGGAGCTGCCGTTGCCAATAGCGCAGCGGGCGGAGGCCGCGCCTCGCAGGGTGCCCGGCGTGGCGCGCTACGCGGGGCCGCCACGACGCGTGCTGGTGGTCGACGATGTGGCGGCGAACCGCACGCTGATGTGCGATTTCCTCACCAACGCCGGCTTCGAAGTGGCGCAGGCCAGCGATGGCAGCGAACTGCTGGCGGCGGCAAGGAGCTTCCGGCCGGACCTGATCGTGATGGACAGCATGATGCCGTCTGTCGGCGGCGTGGAAGCCACGCGCCGGCTGCGGCGGGACGCCGAGCTGGCCACCGTGCCCGTGATCGCGGTCTCGGCCTCGGCCACCGCCGAGCACCGTGCCACCTGCCTGCAGGCCGGCGTCAACGTGTTCCTGACCAAGCCTGTGTCGCTGGAGGCGCTGCAGGCCCATATCGGAGAGCAGCTCGGTTTGCAATGGCCGCCCACCGCAGGCGCTGACTGAGCGGTGGAGCGGTCTGGGCGGGCGCGTTGCGCGCCCTGCCCTCACCCGGCAATCCTCGAGGTTTGAACGTCCGAAGCGATTGGATTAGCCTGCACGGCTCACGCTCACTCGCAAGGAGACCTTTCCATGAAGCTCTACTTCGCCCCTGGTGCCTGTTCGCTGTGCCCACACATCGTGGTGCTGGAGGCGGGCCTGGCCGCTGAAACCGTGCAGGTCAATTTGAAGGCCCACCAACTGCTCGATGGCAGTGACTACTACGCCATCAACCCGCGCGGCTACGTGCCGCTGCTGGAGCTGGACGACGGCCAGCGCATCACTGAGAACGCAGCCATCGTGCAGTACCTGGCCGAACGCGCGCCCGACCGAGGCCTGCTGCCACCGGCCGGCACCCTGGCACGCACGCGCGTGCAGGAATGGCTGGCCTTCGTCGGCAGCGAACTGCACAAAGGCTTCTCGCCGCTGTTCAATCCGGCCCTGCCCGAAGAGGCCAGGCCGATCTTCAAGAAGAAACTGCTCGATCGCTTTGGCTGGGTAAACCAGCAACTGGCCGGCAAGTCCTACCTGATGGGCGAGACCTTCACCGTGGCCGACGCCTACCTGTTCGTGATCACCGGCTGGGCCGGCCGCGTCGGCGTGGACATCGCGGGCCTGGAGAACCTGGCGGCCCACCAGGCGCGAACGCGCCAGCGCCCTGCGGTCCAGGCGGCCCTGCAGGCCGAAAGTCAGGCTTGATCGCTGCTGCTGGATAGCGGGCCGCTGCCTCGCCATGGGAAGAAGCGCCCGTGCCTGCGCGGCGCTGGCCTCAGCACCACAGCGGCGGGCGAGGAACACTGCACGTGTGAGCCATGTCAGGGGACTCCAAGGCCGGCGGGCTTCACCGCCATCCAGCAAGCCATGGCGACCATCATCAGATTCTCGGTCAGCGAGACAAAGCCCAGCGGCACGCGGCTGTCACCACCCACGCAGGCACACTTCAGCTCGCGCTTGTCGACATACACCGCCTTGAAGACAGACACCGCACCCACCACCCCTATGAAAAGCGCCACGGCTATCGCCAGCCACCTGAGCGCATCTGCCAGCATCAGGATGCCGGCCAGTCCTTCTGCGAACGGATAGATGTAGGCGTAGCGAACCCACCTCCTGGCCAGAAGGTCGTAGTTGAGGAACATGGTGGAAAAGGCCTCGACATCACGCAGCTTCTGAAGGGCCAGCAGGCACATCGAGAGGGCCACGAAACGTTCCATGGCCTGGACGATGCGCAGGCCGCCGTAGTCGTCCCAGCCGATGGCCAACGACATCGCCGCGGCCATTGCGAACAGCATGACGACCGGCAGGTAGGTGGCAGCGCCCTCGTCCTTCACCGGGTGGCCGAAGAACGCGCGCAGGTCATCGTGCCCACCTATGCGCCTGCCATCGATGAAGGTCTGAGGCGTGGTCTGCACGCCTTGCGCCTTCTTGAAGGCCTCGGTCTCGGCGTGGCTGGTGAGCGGGTGGTCCTCGACCTCGTAGCCGTGGCGCTTCAGCAGATCCAAGGACTTCAGCCCGAACGGGCAGACATGCTCCGGCATGACCATCCGGTACAACACTGCCCGCTTGACCGGTTTCACCATCACTGCATTTCGGCTCAGGCGCCAGAGCCCAAGGTTGAACGCGTTGATGACGAGGCATCCACCTTCGCCAGCCAACGCAGGACGGCCCCGCCGACCGCCTCCGGCTGCTCCAGCGTCGTCAGGTGGCCCGCCTGCGGCACCAGCAACAACTCGACGTCACCCTTGAGCAAGTGGGCCATCTGCTCACTGCGCTCGGGCGGCGTGACCTGGTCCTCGCGGCCACAGACCACCAGCGCCGGACACTCCAGCGTCTGCAGCACGTCGCGGCGGTCGGCGCGATTCATCGCCGCCGTCTGCTGACGGACGAAGCCGCCGACCCCGACGGCACGCGCCATGTCGCGCAGCAGGTCGAGCAGTTTTTCATCGGCGGCATGCGCCGGATGCAGCAGGCGAGCGGAAAGCTCTGCAACAACCTGCTCGAACGTCGCGCTGCCCGCCTTGAGGCGATCGAGGATGCGCTGGCGGTTCAACCTGGCCTCGGCCGTGTCGGCGCGCGCGCTGGTGTCGATCAGTGCGATGCCCGCGATCCGGTCCCGCGCCTGGCGGCAGAGCTCCAGCGCGACATAGCCGCCCAGCGAGAACCCGGCGACAGCAAAGCGCCCCGCAGGCATGCGCGCCAGCGACGCAGCGGCGAGCGCGCCGACGTTGTCGGCGATGTGGGTCTGCCCCTTTTCCACGATGCGCTCCTGGGAGATCGCTTGAAGAATGGGCCCCCACACCCGGGCATCGTTCAGAAGCCCAGGCAACAGCAGCAACGGCATCGACGCCATGGTCGCTCCAGCCAATGGTTCTGGCGACGACGGTAGACCGGTCGGGACGGTTCGCGTGTCGGACAACTGCCTGAGCTTTCAAGCCCATGCAGGCAAGCAAAGTGTTACTTACGGCGCGCCATGGCAGATTGGACTTAGAGTCAGAACGGCGCGCCGTTGCGCTGCGGAACCATGGCCACGCTTGCAGGAGCGAACGAATGGTCGCCAGATCCGGAAAATCAGCTCACCGAGGCAGGAAGGTTTTGCGCAGCAAGCGCCGGTCAACGCTTGAGTCGAGGCAAATGAGCGGTTCGCACGCACGCCGGTATCAACAGCTCTTCGCGGCCAACCCCTTGCCCATGTGGGTCTATGACCTGCAGACGCTGCGCTTTCTCGACGTCAACGAGGTGGCCTGCCAGAAATACGGCTACACGCGCGAGGAATTCCTTTCGATGTCCATCCGCGACATCCGCCCACCGGAAGACGTGGGCGCCGTGGAGACGTCAGTACGCCTCACGCCCGCCGAGGTGTTCAACAGCGGCGTCTGGCGGCATCGGCTCAAGGACGGGCGGCTGATCTACGTCGAAATCACCTCTCATGAGTTGCTCTATGAAGGCCGGCCTGCCCGCTTCGTCGCACCGCTTGACGTGACCCTGCGCATGCAGGCGGAAGCGGCATTGCGCGAGCGCGAGGCTGGCCTTCGGCGCGCCCAGGGGGTGGCCAAACTCAGCCATGTGGTGACCCGCCCGGACGGCTCCTTCGAGCGCTGGTCCGACACCCTGCCCCAGCTCGTCGGCTGCGCGCCGCAGGACATGCCGCGCACGACACGCGACTGGATGAATCAACGGGTGCATGCCGACGATCGGGCCAGCTACCGCAGTGCGAGCCTCGAAGCGGCGCGCACGCGGGCCAAAGTCGAAGTGGAGTACCGCCTGGTRCGCGCCGATGGCGAAGTCGTGCAGGTGGCCCAGGTGATCGAGCCCCTCGAGGAGGTGGCCGAGGTCGGCGGCCTGCGATGGTTCAGCACCCTGCAGGATGTGACGGTCCAGAAGGCGGTGGAAGCCACCATGCGCGACCTCAACGAGCAGCTCGAGCACCGGGTGGCCCTGCGGACAGAACAGCTGGAAGCATCCAACCGCGAGCTCGTCGCTGCCACCCGCGCCGCCGAGCATGCCAACCAGGCCAAGAGCGAGTTCCTGAGCCGCATGAGCCATGAGCTGCGGACGCCGCTGAACGCCATCATCGGCTTCTCGCAGATGCTTGCCTCCCCGGGCCACGGCTTGCCCGCGGAAAGGCAAGCGGCCTTCAACGCCCATATCCAGAAGGCCGGCGAGCACCTGCTGACGCTGATCGGTGAACTGCTCAACTTGTCGCAGATCGAAGCCGGCAAGCTGAAGCTCGACATGCAGGTACTGCCGCTGCGCCAGTTGCTGGCCGAGTGCGAAGCCATGGTCATGCCGCAAGCCCAGGCCCGCGGTCTGCAAACGAATTTCGAGGCGCCGCCAGACGCGCTGGCCGTGGTGGCGGACCGAACGCGACTCAAGCAGGTGCTGCTGAACCTGCTGTCCAACGCCATCAAGTACAACCGGCCGGGCGGTGCGCTTGAACTGCGGGTGCGACCCTCCGGCGCCGAGCGTGTGCGCATCGAAGTACAAGACGGCGGCTCCGGACTGCGCCCGCAGGAGCTGGCCCAGCTCTTCGAGGCCTTCAATCGGCTGGGGCATTCCGGCGAAGGCCCGGGCGCCGTGGAAGGCACGGGCCTCGGCTTGGTCGTGACCCGGCACCTGGTCGAATTGATGGGCGGCCGAATCGGCGTGGACAGCACGCCCGGAACGGGCAGCTGCTTCTGGTTCGAGCTGGCTGGCGGTGAAGCCGTGTCGCGAAAGCCGGAGATCGGCGTCGGCCCGCAGGAGCGCCCCGGCGGCGTGAGCGACATCCAGCCGCAGCTCACCGTGCTGCTGGTCGAGGACGACCTGCCCAGCCACGACCTCGTGCGCGCGCAGCTGGTGCATCGGCCGGACCTGCGCCTCATCACGGCAAACAACGGCCGCGAGGGTGTGGCGCTGGCCCTTGCCCATGCGCCCGCCGTCATCCTGATGGACAACCGGATGCCGGAACTCACCGGGCGCCAGGCCTTTCAACTGCTGTCGCAGGATCCGCGCACCGCCAGCATTCCGGTGATCGCCATCAGCGCGGGGGCCGACGCCATGCCCGAGGGTGACGGCGAGCCGATCCTCTGGTTCCGCCGGGTTGCCAAGCCTTTTGACCAGGGTGATCTGCTGTCTGCGATCGATGACGCCATCCGCCACAGAGCGGCCTGAAGTCGTCCGGCTGATCCTAAAGCTAACTTATCAAATAAACTGACACACTTGCGGCGCAACCGGCATCGGGGCCCAACTTCAGACTCCCCCACCAACGGCCGAAAAACCATAACGACGGCGCGGCCATTGTGTTTGCGTTGCCTCTGTAGCACATGACTCACAGAATGAGCTGACCTACAAATCAAATGAACGAGGCGGCCATGTCTGAGACGCTGCGCAGCCGGCCGAGACAGGAGACAGGTGGGAGAGTTGAACGGTGGCCGCGCGCGCCGCGCTGCGCTCATGGCCTGGGCCTGCTCTTTTCGCTTCTGATGGTGACCCAGGGCGTGGCCTGGGCAGCTGGCACCACGAACCTGGCAGACCTGTCACTGGAGCAGCTGGGCGACATCGAGATCACCTCGGTGTCGAAACGGGAGCAGCGCCTGGCCGACGCGCCGGCCTCGATCTACGTCATCACCAAGGAAGCCATCCAGCGCGCCGGCGTCAATACGCTGGCCGAGGCTCTGCGCCTGGCACCCAACCTGCAGGTTGCACGCATCAATGCCAGCCAGTACGCCATCAGCGCGCGCGGCTTCAATTCGGCCACGGCGAACAAGCTGCTGGTGCTGATCGATGGCCGCAGCGTCTACACGCCGCTGTATTCCGGCGTGTTCTGGGAATCCCAGGACGTGCCTTTGGGTGACGTGGAGCGCATCGAGGTCGTCAGCGGCCCGGGAGGCACGCTGTGGGGCGCCAATGCCGTCAACGGCGTCATCAATGTCATCACGACGCCCGCCGAGGGCAGCCTGGGAACGCTCGCGTCGGCAGCGGCTGGCAATCTCAGCCAGGGCCTGTCGCTGCGCCATGGCTGGCGCTTCGATGGCGGCGGCGCCGTGCGCGCCTACGCCAAGTACAACCGCCGCCAGGACAGCGAGCGAGCCAGCGGCATTGATGCCGACGATGGCTTCGAGAAGCTCCAGCTGGGTTTTCGGGCGGGTATCGACGCCGGCGGCGGCGCGCTGACGCTGCAGGGCGATGCCTACAAGGAGTCGATCAGCCAGCCCAATGCCGCCGACCAGCGCCACCATGGTGGCAACCTGCTGGCGCGTTGGGTACGACCGATGGACGACGGCGCAACGCTGAATCTGCAGACCTACGTCGACCGCTCCTGGCGCGATGTCCCTGGCTCCTACAACGAGAACCTGCAGGTCGTCGATGTCGACCTGCAGTACCTGCTGGCTGCCAGCGAGGGCAGCCAGTGGATCTTCGGCGGCGGCCACCGCATGGCCGAGGACGAAGTCGGCAACTACGGCAGCCTGGCCTTTCTGCCCGCATCCCGGCGCCTGCACTGGACGAATGCCTTCGTTCAGCATGAGCGCCAGCTTTCGCCAACCGCGACGCTGACACTGGGCACCAAGGCCGAGCACAACAGTTACACGGGCACGGAATGGATGCCAAGCGCCCGGCTGGGCTGGAAGCTGTCGCCCCAACTGCTGCTGTGGAGCGCAGCGTCCCGTGCGGTGCGCACGCCCTCCCGCATCGACGTCGAGTTCTTCGTGCCAGCGCAGCCTCCCTACCAGTTGGCGGGCGGCCCCAACTTCCGCTCGGAGATCGCCAACACGCTGGAGGTTGGCGCGCGAGCTCAACCCAGCGAGAACCTGTCCTACTCGGTCACGGTATTCGGCAGCCGCTACTCGAGCCTGCGCAATTACCGGCGCCTGAGCGACCGCACTTTCGTACTGATCAATGCATCCAAAGCGGAGGTCTATGGCGTCGAGGCCTGGGGCCGCTACCAGGTCAGCAGGAGCTGGGCTATCCATGCGGGACTGACCTCGATGCACGAGCGCTTCAGCGGCGCCAACGTGGCCGCCATTGCGCCGGGAAACGATCCCCGCTACCAGGTTCGGCTGCAGTCCTCTTGGTCGCTGGCGGCGGGCGTGGATATCGATGTCACGCTGCGGCGGGTCGCGAAGCTGCGCTTCACCACCGTGCCCGGCTACAACGAGGCCGATGCGCGTGTCGGCTGGCGGTACTCCGACAGGCTGGCCTTCGCCGTCTCAGCGCGCAATCTCCTGCATGCAAATCACCGCGAGTTCGCGCAGGGCGGCGCAACCGGGGCCGACCCGATCATGGTCGGGCGCACCGCCCAGATCACCGCCACGGCGAGATTCTGATGCCGCGCCTGAGCCTATTTCTCGGGTGCCTCCTGCAATGGCGCGGCAATGTGCCAGTGCTGCGGCGCATGGCGATCACAGGTCTTCTCTTCTTCGCCGCCGCGCAAAGCGGCGCCGCCGACAACGACAGCCGTGCGCTGGAAGCCCAGATCAAGGCCGCCTATCTGTACAAGTTCGCCGGCTATGTGGAGTGGCCGCCGAATGCCTTCATGGACGCCACGATGCCTTTCACCATCGGCATCGTCGGCGCCGGGGACATCGCCACAGAACTCAACAAGCTCACGTCGGGCCGTTCACTGAGCGACCACCCCGTCGAGGTGCGCCTTCTCAAGGCCGGCGACCTGCCCCGCAGTGTCCAGCTCATCTTTGTGAGCGGTGCCGACACCCCGCAACTCCGGCGCACGTTGGAGCCCTACAAGGCCCTGCCGACACTGACGGTCTCGGACATCCCAGGTGGCATCGACGCGGGCTGCGTCATCAACTTCATGCTGGTGGACAACCGGGTGCGCTTCGAGATCTCGGTCCGCAACGCGGAGCGGCATGGGCTCAAGATCAGCTCGCGCCTGTTGGCTGTCGCACAGCGCGGGAACCCGGGAGCCTCTGAATGAGGATCCGCTTGCGCTCGATAAGCAACAAGCTGCTGCTGATGGTGCTGGCCGTCAACGCTTGCACGCTGCTCGGGGCCAGCGCCGCCTTCTTCTATCACGACATGGTGGAGAACCGCGACCGCTCGGCGCGCGAACTGACAACGCTTGCCGACATCCTCGGCCAGGGCAGCGCGACAGCCCTGGAGTTCGACGATTCCAAGGTTGCCACCGACACCCTCGGCCAGTTGCGCGGTGACCCCAATATCAATGCCGCGGCAATCTATACGGCAGGCGGCAAGCTGTTTGCGCGCTATGTGAACGCAGCCACTCCCGGCGCGGCCCTGCCTGCCGAGCCGCCATCCGCGGGGGTGCAGGTCCTGCGCAGCAATCTGATCGTGATGCTGCCGGTCAATGGCGCCAATGGCCGACTGGGAGCGGTCTACATCGATGGCCGCTACGACGTCGCCCAATGGCTGCGGGACTATCTCCTGATCTTCGGCGTCGTGCTCGGCGGCAGTCTCGCCCTGGGCCTGCTGGTGTCCTTTCGGCTGCAGCGCCGCATCACCCGGCCCATGCTGGCTGTCAGCGAAGTGGCGCAGCAGGTCATGCAGCAGCGCGACTTCAGCCTGCGTGCCCGCAAGACGACCGAGGACGAGATCGGAGAGCTGGCCGAATCCTTCAACGGCATGCTGCAGACGCTCGAGCATGAGATCGCCGAGCGCAGCACAGCCGAGGTGGCCGTACGCACGCTGAACGCGGAGCTGGAGCAGCGCGTCGAGCGGCGCACCGCGGAGCTGGTCGTTCGCACCCAGGAGGCCGAGGCCGCGAGCCGCGCCAAGGCCGACTTCCTCGCCAACATGAGCCACGAGATCCGCACGCCGATGAACGCCGTGCTCGGGCTGGCCTACCTGCTCGCGAACAAGCCGCTGGAGCCCGATGCGCTGGACCTGGTCAAGAAGATCCGCAATGCCGGCCGGTCGCTGCAGACCATCATCAACGACATCCTGGACTTCTCCAAGATCGAGGCCGGCCAGCTGGAGATCGAAGAGGCCCCCCTGCACCTGGACGGCGTGCTGGACAACCTGGCCAACATCATGAGCGCCAATGCGGGCGACAAGGATCTGGAGCTTGTCATCTCGCCGGCGCCCGATGTTGGTGGCGAACTGCACGGCGATGCGCTGCGGCTCGAACAGATCCTGATCAACCTGACCAGCAACGCCATCAAGTTCACCTCCAGCGGTGTCGTCAAGGTCGGCATCGCGCTGCTGGAGCGCACCGACGGCTCGGCTCGCCTTCGTTTTTCGGTCAGCGACACGGGCATCGGCATTCCGCTGGAGAAGCAGAGCCACATCTTCTCGGCCTTTGCCCAGGCGGACATGTCAACGACTCGCCGCTTCGGAGGTACCGGGCTGGGATTGGCGATCTGCCGCCAGCTCGTCACCAAGATGGGCGGAGAGATCGGCGTCATCAGCACGCCTGGCAAAGGCAGCGAATTCTGGTTCAGCCTGCCTTTCAAATGGGTCCCGATCCAGAACTACCAGCCCGCGGCGCTGTCAAAACTGGAAGTCCTGGTCGCGGACGACAGCGACGTGGCGCGCGAAAACCTTGCGCTGACCGCTCGGGCCATGGGCTGGGCACCCACGCTGACCGATTCCGGCGAAGCCGCCCTCGGCAAGGTGCGCAATCGACTTCAGGGCACCGAGGCCTATGACGTGCTCCTGCTGGACTGGAAGATGCCCGGCCTGGACGGGCTGGCGACCGCGCGCGCCATCCGCCGCACGATGGAGGGACAGCAAGCGCCCATCGTGCTGATGGTGACGGCCTACTCCCGAGACGAGCTCCTCAAGAGCGAGGGCAGCGAGCTGATCGACGGCGTGCTCAACAAGCCCGTGACCAGCTCTTCGCTGTACAACAGCGTGGCCCAGGCCATGCGACGCCGGGGGGTTGCGGCCATGTCCGACAGCCCGCAAACCGAGGCGACGCAGCGCCTTGTTGGCCTGCGCGCCCTCGTCGTTGACGACAGCGACATCAACCGCGAGGTTGCGCTGCGCATCCTCGAGTCCGAAGGCGCCACCGTGCAGCTGGCCGAGAACGGCCTGCAGGCCCTGGATTGGCTGACGGCCCATGTCGGCGAGGTCGACATCGTGCTGATGGACGTCCAGATGCCGGTGATGGACGGCTACCAGGCAACGCGCGTGCTGCGCGGCACGCCAGGCCTGGCAGACCTCCCGGTCATCGCGCTGACGGCCGGCGCGTTCAAGGTCCAGCAGGAAGAGGCTCGGGAAGCCGGCATGAATGCCTTCGTGGCCAAGCCCTTTGCCGTCGATGAGCTGATCGCGGCCATTCAGCGCCTGACCGCGCAGCGCGAGCCGGCCGACATCGCATCCGTCGAGGCCGTGGCGCCGGCCGGCCCGCAGGCCGAGGACGGCGTGCCCTTTGAAGGCATCTCGGTGGCCGACGCGCGCAAGGTCTGGCAGGACCTCGCCGTCTACCGGAAGTTCCTGGCCAAATTTGCCCGCGACAACGCCGACAGCGCGGCGCAGCTGCGCAAGCTGCTCAACCAAGGGCAAGAAAAGGAAGCCACCGCCCTGCTGCACAAGCTCAAGGGCTCTGCGGGCAACCTGGCTCTTCCCCAGCTGGCACGCGCTGCCGGCCGCCTGGAGCATCGGCTGATCGAAGGCAGGGACCCCTTCGACGAATGGGCGCCGTTCGAGGCCGCCTTCGCCCAGGCCCTCCGATCGATTGCGGCGTTCACGGCTGACGCCGCCGCGAATGAACCGCAGCCGGCGCCGGTCAGCCCGTCCGTCGACAGGGCACGGGTGGCGGCCCTGCTTCATGAGCTGCTGGACGCGCTGGACAGCGACAACCCGGACCTGGCCGCACCCGTGTTCCAGCGCCTGGACGGGCTGCTGCCGCAGGCCACGCTGGCCGCCTTGCTTGCCAGCGTCGAGGAGTTCGATTTCCGGCGTGCGGAACAGATGGCGCGGGACCTCGTCGCCGAACTGGAAGAGCAAAGGAAGTAGGCATGCCGAACGGACCCATCCTCATCGTCGACGACGAGCCGATCAACCTCGCAACCTTGAAGCAGATCCTCGCGCCGCACTATCCGCTGGCGTTCGCGCGCAGTGGCGGTGAATGCCTCGCCGCCGCGCAGAAGCACCAGCCTTCGTTGATCCTGCTGGACGTCCAGATGCCCGACCTGGACGGCTATGAGGTCTGCCGCCGGCTCAAGGCCGCCCCCCAGACCCAGCACATCGCCGTCATCTTCGTGACGGCGCTGGCCGACGTCGGCGACGAGGCCGCGGGATTCGACTGCGGCGCGGTCGACTACATCGTCAAGCCCGTGTCGCCGGCCCTGGTGCTGGCACGGGTGCGCACCCACCTGTCGCTGGTGCATACCTCCATGCTGGAGCGCTACGTCAAGGAGCTCGAGGCCCAGCAGCTGAAGATCAGCCGGCTCAGCCGCATCAAGAGCGTCCTGAGCGGCATCAACTCGGCCATCGTCAGGCTGCGCGACCGGCAGGCGCTGTTTGATGAAACCTGCCGCATCGCCGCCGAGGATGGCGGCTTCGCGAGTGCCTGGATCGGCCTCGCCCACGGCCCTTTGAAGAGGCTCGACCCCATTGCCGCGCGAGGCCTGGATGCCGGGCAGCTCGACGAGTTGCGCGGCGCTCTGGGCGCCACCGGTGGGCCAGGTCGACGCTCACTTCCCTACCGGGCGCTCGATGGCGGCGGCGTCGTGTACTGCAACGACCTCTCGCAGGAGGACATGGGTGCGGCTGTCCACGCCGTTGCGCCGGCGAAGGGGGTCGGCTCCGCGATTGCGCTGCCGTTGACTTCCGGTGACCGGCTCGTCGGCGTCATCGCGCTGTACGCCACGGAGGCCCATCTCTTCGACGAGGACGAGCTCAAGCTGCTCGGCGAGCTGGCTGGCGATATCTCGTTTGCGCTCAGGCACATCGAGCAGGAGGAAAAAGTCCATTACCTGTCCCGCTATGACGCACTGACCGGCCTGCCCAACAACCTTGTCTTCCTGGACCGCCTTGACCTCGCAATCCAGTCCGCGGCTGCGGCCGGCACCGGCGTGGTGGCCGTCATTGCCAACCTCCACCGGTTCAAACGGCTGAACGACACCCTGGGCCGGCACGTGGGGGACCAGTTGCTGAGACAACTGGGGCAGCGCCTGGCCACCGAATTCGCGCGCAGCCACAACGTGGCCCGGCTGGCGGGCGACAACTTCGCCGTCGCCGGCAGCTACAAGGGCGACGAGGACGTCGCGACGCTGCTGCGCGTGCTGGACGAAGTCATCGGCCGACCCACGTCAGTCGATGGCAGCGACGTCAGCCTGTCCGCCCACCTGGGCGTGTCCGTGTATCCGGAGGACGGCGCCAGTGCCGAATCGCTGTTCCGCAATGCCGAGTCCGCCCTCAAGCAGGCCCGTTTGGCTGGCGAGAAGCATGCCACCTATTCGCCCGAGATGAATGCCCGCATGGCCGAGAAGCTGGAGATGGAGGGGCAACTGCGCGAAGCATTGGCCCAGCAGCAGTTCGTGTTGCATTTCCAGCCCAAGGTCAATCTGGCCGATGGCCAGATCACCGCGGCCGAAGCCCTGATCCGCTGGCAGCATCCCAAGCGCGGCCTGGTGCCCCCGGGCGATTTCATTCCAATCGCCGAAGAGACTGGCCTCATCGTGCCCATCGGCGAATGGGTCATCCAGGCCGTCTGCGCCCAGCAGGCGGTCTGGCGGTCGCGAGGCATCGCGACGCGGCCGGTCGCGGTGAACCTGTCGACCCTGCAGTTCCGCGAGGGTCGGGTACGCCAGTGTGTCGAGCAAGCCCTGCGCGACAACGGACTGGGCGCCGACGCCATCGAACTCGAGCTGACCGAAACCCTGGTCATGCAGGATCCCATCGCGGCCGAGCGCACCATGCATGACCTCCGCCAGTTCGGCCTGCACCTGTCTCTGGACGACTTTGGCACCGGCTACTCCTCGCTCGCTTACCTGAAGCTCTTTCCTTTCAACTCGGTGAAGATCGACCGGTCCTTCATCACCGATATCACACGCAGCCCAGAAGACGCCGCCATCTCGCTGGCCATCATCGCCATGGCTCACAGCATGCGCATGCACGTCATTGCGGAAGGCGTCGAAACCCCCGCGCAGCTGGAGTTCCTGAGGGCCAGCGGCTGCGACCAGATCCAGGGCTACCACTTCAGCCGCCCGGTGCCGGCCGAGGAATACGCCCGCATGCTGCTGGAGGGCCGGCAGTTGGCAATGACCGCAGCCGCCCCTGGCACGGGGGCGGCCGGCGAAAGGATCGCGCTGCCCATGCGACGCCAGCCTCTGGAGCATTGACGGCGGATCGATGTCCGGTTTTCAGGGCTCCGCCAGCGGCGGGTCATTCACACATTTGGCGCATTCAAATTGGGGCATGGACCCGCTTCGGTGCATTGCCAGAACACATGGCGTGAGGGGCAGCGAGCGGTCTCGATGAGACCTTCCTGACGCCGCCGTCCCGGGCGTCAGACACTGGAAACAGCCCCTGCAGCACCAGCCGCCCTGCGGCACCAGCCGCGTGCAAACCCAGCCTGGAAAAGCTGGCACGGCTCCTGCTCGTGATGACTTGTCATAACGAGTTGGATGGCCATGAGCAAAGGCGCTCTTGCAGCTAGGAAATCCTTGACGCTGGTCCCCGCCCCCGAGGCGGACGGCGCTCATCGCATCAAGCTGTCGTCACCGCTGCCGCTGTACACGCAGATCAAGGAGATCCTGCGCGCACGCATCCTCGACGGCAGCTACCAGCCGCATCAGCAGATGCCATCGGAGAGCGAGATGATGGCCGCGTTCGACGTCAGCCGCATCACCGTGCGCCAGGCGCTCAATGACCTGCAGAACGAAGGTCTGATCTTCCGCATCCACGGCAAGGGCAGCTTTGTCTCCAAGCCCAAGGCCT
Source organism: Roseateles sp. P5_E4 (assembly GCF_054049255.1). Lineage (NCBI taxonomy): Bacteria > Pseudomonadati > Pseudomonadota > Betaproteobacteria > Burkholderiales > Sphaerotilaceae > Roseateles > Roseateles sp. P5_E4. Next base: position 225,935 of record NZ_JBFUMS010000011.1, read on the forward strand.
TCCAGGATCTGGGGCGCCTGCAGGGCTTCGGCGAGGCGATGCGGCAGATGGGCTACGAGACCTTTGCCCGCGTGCTGTCGATCAAGACGGTGCTGCCGTCGCCGCAGGTGGCCGAGAAGCTGCAACTGGCCAAACGCGCCAAGGTCACGGAGCTGCATCGCCTGCGCTTCCTGAACCGCGAGCCGATCTCGCTGGACGTGACCTACGTGCCCGCAGCCATCGGCCAGCGCCTGGCCAAGGAAGACCTGGCCGCGCGCGACATCTTCGCCATCCTGGAGAACGACTACGGCCTGGCCCTCGGCCACGCCGAGCTGCAGATCGGCTCGACGCTGGCGGACGAGACGCTGGCCGGGCAGCTCAAGGTCGAGGAGGGCTCGCCCGTGCTCTTCATCGAGCGCACGACGCACACCGCCGACGGCGCGCCCATCGACTACGAACACCTCTATTACCGCGGCGACGCCTTCCAGTACAAGGTGCGCGTCGATCGCGTGCCTGTTTCCGAACGAGCCTCTTGAGGAGAGCCTGCACATGGACACGATCGAACACGAATACGACCTCGTCATCGTTGGCGGTGGAACCGGCGGCCCGATGGCCGCGGTGAAGGCCAAGGAGAAGAATCCCAAGCTGCGGGTGCTGCTGCTGGACAAGGCCAACGTCAAGCGCAGCGGCGCCATCAGCATGGGCATGGACGGGCTGAACAACGCCGTCATCCCCGGCCACGCGACACCCGAGCAATACACCAAGGAGATCACCGTCGCCAACGACGGCATCGTCGACCAGAAGGGTGTCTACGCCTACGCGGCCAACAGCTTCCCGATGATCGAGGAGCTGGACCGCTGGGGTATCAAATTCGAGAAGGATGAGACCGGCGACTACTCGGTGCGCAAGGTCCACCACCTGGGCAGCTACGTGCTGCCCATGCCCGAGGGCCACCACATGAAGCGGGTGCTCTACCGCCAGCTCAAGCGGGCCCGCGTGGAGATCACCAATCGCGTCGTGGCCACGCGGCTGCTGACCGGGCCTGACGGCGAGATTGCCGGCGTGATGGGTTTCGACTGCCGCACGGCGGACTTCCACGTCATCAAGGCCAAGGCCGTCATCATCTGCACGGGCGCGGCCGGGCGTCTGGGCCTGCCCGCCAGTGGCTATTTGTTTGGCACCTACGAGAACCCGACCAACTGCGGTGAAGGGCACGTGATGGCCTATCACGCAGGCGCCGAGCTGACCAACCTCGAGTGCTTCCAGATCAACCCGCTGATCAAGGACTACAACGGCCCGGCTTGCGCCTACGTGACCGGCCCCTTCGGCGGCTACACCTCCAACAACGCCGGCCAGCGCTTCATCGAGTGCGACTACTGGAGCGGCCAGATGATGATGGAGTTCTTCAACGAACTCGAAGGCGGCAAGGGCCCGGTGTTCCTGAAGCTCGACCACCTCGCCGAGGAAACGATCAGCGAGATCGAGCACATCCTGCACACCAACGAGCGCCCCAGCCGCGGCCGCTTCCACGAGGGCCGCGGCACCGACTACCGCAAGCAGATGATCGAGATGCACATCTCGGAGATCGGTTTCTGCAGCGGCCACAGCGCCTCGGGCATCTGGACGAATGAGCGCGGCGAGTGTTCCATCCCCGGGCTGTATGCGGCGGGCGATTGCGCCAGCATCCCGCACAACTACATGCTGGGCGCCTTCGTCTACGGCAAGTTCTGCGGCGAGAACGCGGCCGACTATGTCAGCGGCATCGCGGCGCCGGCCTTCGATGCCGGCCAGGTCGAGAAGGAGAAGGCCCGCGTCTATGCGCCGCTGGGCAGGACCGAGGGCCTGACGCCCTTCCAGGTCGAATACAAGACGCGCCGCATCGTCAACGACTACCTGCAGCCGCCCAAGGTCACCCGCAAGATGGAGATCGGCCTTCAGCGCTTCGACGAGATCCGCGAGGACCTGCAGCACATGGGCGCGGCCGACCCGCACGAGCTGATGCGGGCGATGGAGGCCCACACCATCCGCGACTGCGCCGAGCTGGCGGCGCGCGCCTCGCTGTTCCGCACCGAGAGCCGCTGGGGCCTGTACCACCTGCGCGTGGACCACCCCGAGAAGAACGACGCCGACTGGTTCTGCCACACCAACGTGACGAGTGACGCGAGCGGCAACGCGGTGTTCCGCAAGCGCGCGGTGGAGCCCTACGTCGTGGAGCTGAACGAGGAAGAGAAGTCCGCCTACCAGCGCCTGCGCGTCGCCACGCCTGCGGCCGCCTAGGGCCTGTTGACGCTATGGCAACGGGTCGCGTTGTGGCCAAAACGGCCGCGAGCAAGGCGCAAAGCGGAGCCGGGTTGCACACCCGGCGAGCATTTGCAACGCCGCGCGCGGTCGTTTTGGCCACAACCCTTCGGGAAGGCCCGCCGCCACGGGCCACTCCGCGTTGCGCCACTTGCCCGCACATCAGTGCGGGCGGCGTGTCACGCCTTGATTGGCCCGTGGCGGCGGGCCTTCGCGACCCATTGCCATAGCGTCAACAGGCCCTCAGGAGACCGCAATGACCATCACCATCACCCGCACCCAGGCCCCCGTCGTCATCGACGAAGACAAGTGCATCGCCGACAAGGGCTGCACCGTCTGCGTCGACGTCTGCCCACTCGACGTGCTGGCCATCGACTTGACCAAGAACAAGGCGTTCATGAAGTTCGATGAATGCTGGTACTGCATGCCCTGCGAGAAGGACTGCCCCACCGGCGCAGTGCGCGTCGACATCCCCTACCTGGTGAGGTGATCATGCTTGCCACCATCCATGACCGGCTGCGCAATAGCGACGCGGGCGTGCGACGCATCGCCGTCATCGACCTGCCCTACACCGACGAGGAAGACGACATCGCGCCGCTGCTGATTGCGGCGCTTGGCGACAGCGATGCCACCGTGCGGCTCGAAGCCGCCAAGGCCCTCGAAGGCTTCGAGGAGCCCGAGGTGCTGGCGGCACTGGCGCCGCGGCTCAAGGACGAGGACGCTGCCGTGCGCGAGGCCGTTGCCTACACGCTCGCAGAGCTGAAAGACTCAGCCTCCGCCACAGCGCTGCTGCCCTACCTGGGCGACGCGGACCCCGAAGTGCAGGCCGCCGCGCTGCAGGCCGTAAAAGCCCTGCGCGTGGACGCCGCCTTCGACCCCGCCATGGCCGCGCTCGCCCACACCGACGCCAAGGTGCGCCGCGCGGCCGTCAGCGTGCTGGGCTATCTGAAGAAGCCGCAGGCCATCTCGGCGCTGACCGAAGTCGCCGCGCATGACGATGACGCCGAGGTGCGCCGCGTCGCCGTCGGTGCGCTGAGCTTTGCCAACGATGCCGAGATCAGCGTGCATCCCGCGCTGAGCCGGGCTCTCAACGACCCGGTCTGGCAGGTGCGCGAGGAAGCTGCCACGACCTTCGCCAAGACCGGCTCGGCGCTGGGCGTGCCCAACCTCGTGCGCGCCATGGACGACGAGTACTGGCAGGTGCGCGTGAAGGCCGCTCGCTCCCTGGGCAAGCTGAAGGCGCGCGACGGCGTGATGGCGCTGGTGGAGGCGCTGATCCATCCGGTCAGCAACCTGCGCAAGGAGGCTGTCATTGCGCTCGGCGAGATCGGCGACCCGCGCGCCATCACGCCGCTGGAGCGCACGCTGCGCGACCCCGACCCGGACGTGCGCAAACTGTCCAAGCTGGCGTTGACGACCATCCAAATGAACGGGAGTAATGCATGAAGCCCCCACGCTCACTTGCGTTCGCTGCCCCCCGAGGGGGCGCACACCTGCCTTGGGACGGCCCGGCGGGAGGTGCAGCATGACTTTCGTTGTGACGGAAGCTTGCATCCGCTGCAAGTACACCGACTGCGTTGCCGCCTGCCCGGTGGAGTGCTTCCACGAAGGCCCCGACTTCCTCGTCATCGACCCCAGTGCCTGCATCGACTGCGGCGTCTGCGTGCCCGAGTGCCCGGTCGAGGCCATCTTCGACGAGAAGGACTTGCCAGCCGAACAGCGTGAGTACGTCGAACTGAACCGCCGCCTGGCCGCGCAATGGCCGCTCATCACTGCCGCACAGGAACCGCTGCCCGACGCCGAGCACTGGGCCAACCAGACGCACAAGCGCGCCCTGCTGACGGAGAGCGCCGCGCCCGCCTGAGAACCCGGCGCGGCGCAGGCACCGATCTTGCGCCGCCGCTTCTGAACCTACCCGACTGCCAGGAGATTGAGATGAAGTTGCCCCAGCTCTCGCATGTTTCCGCCACCCTCGCGAAGTGCCTCGCGCTCTGCGCGGCCTTCCTGGCCCCGCAGGCCCACGCCGCCAAGGAGGTGGTGACCCTCGGCATCGGCACGCAGAACACCACCACCAACACCGTCACCGGTGGCGTGGTGCTCAAGGAGCTGAAGCTGCTGGAGAAGCACCTGCCCAAGACGGGCAAGTACGCCAACATCGAGTGGAAGCTCGACTGGCAGAACTTCACTTCCGGCCCGCCCATCACCAACGGCATGGTCGCCGGCAAGCTGCAGATCGGCATGATGGGCGACTACCCGCTGCTGGTGAACGGCGCCACCGGGCAGCTCAACAAGGGCAACGAGACCCAGCTCGTCGCCGTCATCGCCTACAACGCCTTCGGCTCGGGCAACGGCGTCGTCGTGCACAAGGACAGCCCCTACTACGAGCTGGCCGACCTCAAGGGCAAGACGGTGTCGGTACCCTTCGGATCGGCAGCCCACGGGATGATGCTGCAGGCCATGCAGGAGCGCGGCTGGCCTGCGGACTACTGGAACCTCGTCAGCCAGAGCCCCGAGGTAGGCACCACCAATCTGCAGGAAAAGAAGATCGACGCCCACGGCGACTTCGTGCCCTTCGCCGACCTGCTGCCGCAGCGCGGCTTCGCCCGCAAGATCTTCGACGGCGCACAGACCAAGGTGCCGACCTTCCACGGCGTCGTCGTGCGCAAGGAATTCGCCGACAAATACCCCGAGGCCGTCGTGGCCTACATCAAGGCCTTGATGGAGGCCAACGACTGGGTGCGCAAGGACCCCAAGCTGGCCGCCGCCAAGATCGAAGAGTGGACCAAGATCGAGAAGGAGGTCGTCTACCTCTTCCTCGGCCCGGGCGGCATCCACACGCTGGACCCGAGCATCAAGCCGCGCTGGGTCGAGACGATCAAGATCGCGCACGGCGTACTGTCCAAGCTCGGCCGCGTGAAGGAGTTCGACGCCGCCGCCTGGGTCAACGAAAGCTATCTGCGCGAAGCCTTCAAGCAGCGCGGCCAGGACTACGAGGCCCAGAAGCAGACGCTCGCCAACTACGACATCGCCGGCAACGACCCCATCTGCAAGGTGCCGGTCACGCGGCCCAAGGAAGCCGGCGAGATCTGGCTGTCCAGCGGCGAGATCGTCGTGGCCAGCTCGCCCGCCTGCCTGCTGGCTGGCGTGAAGCAGTACGAGGCGGCGGGCAAGAAGGTCAACGTCGCCTACCTGTACGACAAGGAGCTGGGCATCAAGGTCGTCGCCGACAAGGCCTTCTACGCGGTGGATGCCAGCAACCCCAAGGCGCCGCTGGCCGTGCCCTTCCTGCTGAAGAAAGACGCCGAGGCCTACGCCGCCAGGACGCACGGCAAGCTCGCCACCTTTGCGGAGGCCCTGGGGCAGGCCAACGCCACTGTCGTCGCGGTCAGCGTGAAGTGAACACCATGAGCGCGCTGCCCCGCATCCAAACCTACACGCCGCCCCTGGCGCCGCCTGCTGCAATGCCTGCGGCGGCGCCCAAGGCGGCCCCGCCCGCCCACGTGGGCCAGGGCATCACGCCGCTGCCCCTGCCGTTGCCCGCGGCTGCTGCGCCCAGCCTGCGGCAGCGCTTCTGGCGGGGCCGTGGCGCGGCGGTGCTGATGGGTGCGCTGTCCATCGCCAGCGTGCTGCTCTTCTGGCACCTGGCCACGCGCTACAAGCTCGACGCCTACATCCGCTTCAACAACATCCCCACGCCGGCCCAAGTGCTGGAGAAGGTGGTGGAGGTCAACGCCAGCCCGAAGTTCGTCACCAACATCGGCATCAGCGTGCGGCGCATCCTGCTCGGCTTCCTGGTGGCCACGGGCCTGGGCGTCGGCCTGGGCATCCTGATCGGCCGCTACCGCATCGTGCGCGGGCTGGCCATGCCGGCGATGGAGGTTTTCCGGCCCATCCCGGCCATCGCCTGGGTGCCCATGTCCATCATGCTGTGGCCCGACAACGAGGTGAGCATCGTCTTCATCACCTTCCTGGGCGCCTTCTTCCCCATCCTGCTCAACACCGTGCATGGTGTCGAGGCGATCGACCCGGTGCTGCTGCGCGCCGCCCGCACGCTGGGCGCGGGCGAGGCCAGCCTGCTCAGGCACGTGGTGCTGCCCGGCGCCCTGCCCCACATCTTCACGGGCCTGGCGGTAGGCATGGGCGTGGCCTGGGTGTCGCTGATCGCCGCCGAGATGATCTCGGGGCAGTTCGGCATCGGCTACTTCACGTGGGAGGCCTACTCGCTGATCAGCTATGCCGAGATCGCGCTCGGGATGATCACGATCGGCGTGCTGGGGCTGCTGTGCAGCGGCGCCATCCGGCTGCTGGCCAAGCTCGCCATGCCCTGGCAGGCCCATTCGCAAGGAGGACGTTGATGGACATGGCGACAGCATCCCGTGGCCGCGTGGACGTGCGCGAGCTGGACATCCGCTTCCACTCAAAAGGCCAGGATTTCGAAGCCGTGCGCGCCGCCAACGTGCATGTGCGGCCCGGCGAGTTCGTGTCGCTGATCGGGCCGTCCGGCTGCGGCAAGTCCACGCTGCTGAACGCGGTGGCAGGCTTCCTCAAGCCCAGTGGCGGTCAGGTGCTGCTGGACGGTCAACCCATCACGGGCCCGGGCTCGGACCGCGGCGTCGTGTTCCAGCAGTACTCGCTCTTCCCATGGATGACGGTGCGTGCGAACGTGGAGTTCGGGCTGCGCATGAAGGGCGCGTCGGCTAGCGACCGCGAGGCGCAGGCGCGCACGCTGCTGGGGCTGGCCGGCCTGCTGTCCTTCGAGAACCACTACCCCGACCAGCTCTCCGGCGGCATGAAGCAGCGCGTGGGCATCGTCCGCGCGCTGGCCACCAGCCCGCAGGTGCTGCTGATGGACGAGCCGTTCGGCGCCCTCGACTCTCAGACCCGCGTGGTGATGCAGGAGATCCTGACCAATATGTGGCAGCGCCTGCGCATCTCGGTGCTCTTCATCACGCACGACATCGAGGAGGCGGTGTTCCTGTCCGACCGCATCTACGTGATGACGGCAAGGCCCGGGCGCATCAAGGCCGAGCTGGACGTGCCGCTGCCGCGGCCGCGCACGCCGGACATGACCTCCGAGCCCGAGTTCGTCGCCATGGTGCGCCAGATCAAGGGCCTGATCCGCGAGGAAAGCATCGCGGCCATGGGGGGCGAACTGAGCGAAGGCGGGCTGGCGGGCCTGTGCACCGAGATCGGCCCGCAGGGCGTGGAGCACCTCGTCTGATGGACGCCGTTCCCACCGAAGTCGTCTGGCACCAGGCCAGTGGCGTGCTGGCGCTGGCCTGGGCCGATGGCCGCGCCGCCCGCCTCAGCGGCCCGGTGCTGCGCGCCGCCTGCAAATGTGCCGGTTGCGAGCAGCGTCGGCGCAGCGGCGAGCCCGTGCAGGCGCTCATCGACACACAGCTCACCGCCCTCCACCCGGTCGGGCCGCAGGGCCTGCAGCTCGTCTTCAGCGACGGCCACGACCGCGGCATCTACCCCTGGCCCTATCTGCATCAACTCTGCCTGGAGCCTTGCGCATGAGCATTCTTTTCGACGCCAAGGTGCTGGACGTCCGCCACTGGACCGACCGCCAGTTCTCCTTCACCTGCACTCGTGACCCGGGCTTTCGCTTCCAGAGCGGGCAGTTCACGATGATCGGCCTGATGGTCGACGGCAAGCCGCTGCTGCGCGCCTACAGCGTCGTCAGCCCGCACTGGGACGACACGCTGGAGTTCCTCAGCATCAAGGTGCCCGACGGCCCTCTGACCTCGCGCCTGCAGCACATCCAGGTCGGCGACACGGTGCACATCGGCCGCAAGGCCTCGGGCACCCTCGTCACGCAGAACCTGCTGGCCGGCCGGCATCTCTACCTGCTGGCCACCGGCACGGGCCTGGCGCCCTTCATGGCCATCGTGCGCGACCCCGACGTCTATGAGCTCTACGAGAAGGTCATCCTCGTGCATGGATGCCGCCAGGTGAGCGAGCTGGCCTACGAGGACATCATCACGCGCGAGCTGCCCGACAACGAATTCTTCGGCGACCAGGTGCGCGACAAGCTCATCTACTACCCGACCGTCACGCGCGAGCCCTTCCGCAACCAGGGGCGCATCCCGACGCTCATGGCCAACGGCAAGCTGCCCAGCGACATCGGCCTGCCGCCGCTGTGCAAGGAGAACGACCGCTTCATGCTGTGCGGCAGCCCCGAGATGTTGCGCGACACGCGCGCCGTGTTCGACGAGATGGGCATGACCGAGGGCAATATGAGCCATCCCGGGCATTTCGTCATCGAGCGGGCCTTCGTCGAGAAGTGAACGGCCATGCTGGCACGGGCTGCCTTCTTCGACGCTCATGGCCAGGCCCTGCGGCGAGTCTGGCCGGGGTGGGCGACCTGCGTGCTGATCGCTTTGGCTGCGTCATTCGTTGCCGCGCTGTATCAGGGGCCCCCGATGTTGTACGCGCTGCTGTTCGGCGCGGCGCTGCACAGCCAGAGCCCGCAGGACCGCACGGCCGCTGGCGTGGACTTCTGCGGCCGCACGCTGCTGCGCCTGGGCGTGGGGCTGCTGGGTGCGCGCATCAGCTGGGAGCAGGTCGCCGGGCTCGGTTGGCCGACCTTGCTCGTCGTGTTGTTCGCGGTCGCCAGCACCCTCCTGTGCGGTCGGTGGCTGGCGAAGGCACTGCGCCTGCCGTGGGCGCTCGGCATGCTGGCGGGCGGCGCCACGGCCATCTGCGGCGCCTCGGCGGCGCTGGCGATTGGTGCGGTGCTGCCGCGTGCCGGTGAGGGGGAGACGCCGAACGAACGCCACGCGCTCGTCGTGGCCGTCTTGGCCACGCTGCTGTCGACGGCGGCGATGGTGGCCTACCCACTGATCGCGCGGCAGTTGCAGCTGTCGCCGGCTGGTGCTGGCCTCTTCATCGGCGGAAGCATCCATGACGTGGCGCAGGTGGTGGTAGCGGGCTATTCGATCTCTGCGGCCGCCGGCGACGCGGCCTCCATCGTCAAACTGCTGCGCGTCAGCCTGCTCTTCATCGTCGTGCTGGGCGTGTCCATCGCCTGCCGCACTTCGGCCGACGAGCCGCCGCCCACGGCACGACCGATGGTGATGCGACTCGGCGGGCTGGTGCCGGGCTTTCTGTGGCTGTTCGTCGCGCTGGCGACGCTCAACTCGCTGGGATGCCTGCGGCCAGTGCAGGAGCAGCTCAATCTCGCCTCGCGCGCCTGCCTCATGCTGGGGGTGGCCGGGCTCGGCATGAAGACGTCGTTCCCGCACCTCGCCAGCGCAGGTTGGCGGCCCATCCTGCTGATGGTGGCGACGAGCTTGTGGCTTGCAGCCGTTTCGCTCGCCGCCGCCTGGGGATTGCGGTTTTATTGAGGGTCCAACAAATCAGACCGTGGTCGGTGAGTCGCTCTGCAGCGTCCTGTCTATCTCGACGCGGTTCCGGCCGGCCTCCTTGGCGCGATACAGGGCCTCGTCGGCCCGCTTGAGGGCATTCGCAGCCGACCCTCCCGGCGGTGACAGCGCCACGCCGAAGCTGGCGGTGATTGCGAGGCGGCCCGCAGTACAGCTGACCTCGCTCTGCTGCACGCGTTCGCGCAGCTTCTCGGCCAGGCGGGCGGCATCACGCACACGCGTGCCCTGGCAAGCGATCAGGAACTCCTCGCCGCCCCAGCGACCGATGACATCGCTCGCGCGCAGGTTGGCCGCGACGATGGCCGCAACGCGGCGCAACACCTCGTCACCGCAATCATGACCATGGCGGTCGTTGACATGCTTGAAGTGGTCGATGTCCAGCAGCACGAGCGACATGCCCTGCGCCGCCTCTTCCATGTCATCCAGCGATTGCTCCAGGCCGCGCCGGTTCAACACACCGGTCAGTTCATCGACCGTGGCCAGGCGGCGCAGGTTCTCCTGCTCGATGCGCAACTGACGCGTGCGCGCTGTCAAGGCATCGATCTCCCGTTGCTGGCGGCGATGGCTCAGGCGCAGTCGCTGCCAGCCGCGCAACACCATGGCGCAAGCACCAAAAAGCCAGGCAAGCAGGATGCCCAGGTAGACGCGGTCGTCGCCAATCCATTCGCCCTTCAGCACCAGGCGGCGAAGCTGCAGTTCATGGTGCTGACCCGTCAGCTCTCCGGGAATGCCGATGGACAACGACGTCGCGTTGTCCAGGCTTGGCTGGTTGTACTCGCGAGGCAGATTGAACATCTGGATCCACCAGTCGGGCACGTTGAGTTCGCTCAACTTGATGCGCACCGGTTGCTCCACGTCCCGCCTTCGAAGCGTGACCGCGTGCATCCGCGAGCTGTTGGCGTCCTCGAGCCTGGAGAAGCGTGGATCGAAATTCCGGATATCAAGATGCAGGAATGGCGCCGGCCCTTGGTAGTCCAGTTCCAGCTCGATGTGGTCAAACCCGCTCAGATCCCGGCCGCGGCTGAGATCGTCGCCGGTCAGCAGATAGGTCAGGACGCACGGCTGGTACTTCTCGGAGGCGACGTATTGGCAACGCCATCGCAACCGCCCGGCGTCCACCCACTGCACCGCGGCTTCCTCGCCGGCCTGAGGGGGGGCTTCCAGGAAATGCTTGCTCACGCCCGGCTCCAGCAGATCCAGAGTTCGCGCGGGCAGCATCATGTGAACACCCAGCACGGCCACGGTGAGCACGATCCCTCCCATGAGGAATCTGATGCTAATCAGGTCAGATTGCACGCCATCAAACTTCGGCATTTGCGTCCTGTGCACTCTAGAGCCAAAGGCGGGCGCCGGCACAACGAAGCGCTCGCCTCAAGGGGCAATCGCCGTCGACGGCAATCCATGAAAAACGCGGCCTGGCCAACTGCCGCGAATCGGGTCGATGGGCGCCAGCGCCTTCGATAATTGAAATTGGTAAGGCCAATTTAACGATTTATGCCATGTTCGCCTACACTGGTCAGACCTTCAATACCCTGACCATCGTGAGTGACTTCCACGCCCCTTCCGCCTGCCTGACGGGCAAGACCGTTCTGATCACCGCAGCAGCGCAGGGAATCGGACGTGCAAGCACCCTGGCCTGCCTCGCGGCGGGTGCCGAGGTGATCGCCACGGACATCCAGGAGAGCGGCTTGGCCGCGCTGGCCCGGGAAGCGGCGTCTTCGGCGCTGCGTACCGAGGTTCTCGATGTCCGCGACACCCTGTCGGTGCAGAGCCTGGCCGGTCGGTTGCCTGCTCTGCATGGGCTGTTCAACTGCGCCGGCTTCGTGCATCACGGCACGGTGCTCGACTGCGATGAAGCTGCCTGGGACTTCAGCATGGACCTGAACGTGAAGAGCATGCTGCGCACGCTGCGCGCCTTCCTGCCGGGCATGCTCGCAGAGGCCGCACGCCACGGCGGCGGCGCCTCGGTGCTGAACATGGCATCCATGGCCTCATCGGTAAAGGGCTTTGCGAACCGCTTCGCCTACGGCACGACCAAGGCGGCCGTCATCGGCTTGAGCAAGGCAGTCGCTGCGGACTTCGTCAAGCAAGGCCTGCGCTGCAATGCCCTTTGCCCCGGCACAGTGGACACACCGTCCCTGCGCGGGCGGATCGCTGCGGCGGCCGATCCCGTGCAGGCCGAGAAAGACTTCATCGCCCGCCAGCCCATGGGCCGGCTGGCCACCGTCGACGACATCGCTCCGCTCGTCGTCTTCCTGCTCAGCGACGCGTCGCGCTTCATCACCGGGCAGGCCGTTTGCGTGGATGGCGGCGTCACGATTTAAGGCGCGTCATTTCGGCATATCTCCCGATCCGTCAATAACGAACTTCCCATGAAACTCCTTCGCTACGGCCCTGTGGGCCAAGAACGCCCCGGCCTGCTCGATGACAACGGCCGCGTGCGCGACCTCTCAGGCCTTGTCGATGACGTTGCAGGCAACGTGCTGACGCCCGCCGGCCTCGCAAGGCTGCGCGATATCGACCCGACGGACCTGCCACTCGTCAGCGGCACGCCGCAACAGGACCTGCGCCTCGGCCCCTGCGTCGGCCGCGTCGGCAAGTTCATCTGCATCGGCCTGAACTACGCCGATCACGCTGCCGAGTCCGGCTTGGCCGTGCCGACCGAGCCCGTCGTCTTCGCCAAGTGGACCAGCGCCATCTGCGGCCCCGATGACGCGGTGCAGATCCCGCGCGGCTCGCTCAAGACCGACTGGGAGGTGGAACTGGGCGTCGTCATCGGCGAAGGTGGCCGCTACATCGAGGAAGCCGACGCGATGAAGCATGTGGCCGGCTACTGCGTCGTCAATGACGTGTCAGAGCGCGAATGGCAGCTCGAGCGCGGCACGCAGTGGGACAAGGGCAAGGGCTGTGACACCTTCGGGCCCATCGGCCCCTGGCTCGTCACGGCCGACGAGGTGGCCGACCCGCAGCAGCTGGACCTCTGGCTGGAGATCGACGGCCGGCGCTTCCAGAACGGCAACACGCGCACCATGGTGTTCGGCGTTGCGCAGATCGTCAGCTACCTGAGCAAGTTCATGAGCCTGCAGCCCGGCGACATCATCTCCACCGGCACGCCGCCCGGCGTCGGCCTGGGCCAGAAGCCGCCGCTGTACCTGAAGCCCGGCCAGACCATGCGCCTGGGCATCCAGGGCCTGGGCGTTCAAACGCAGAAGACCGTCGCAGCATGACCACCCGCATCACAGGCCTGCGCACGGTGGATGTGCGCTTCCCGACGTCGCAGCACCTCGACGGTTCGGACGCGATGAACCCCGACCCGGACTACTCGGCCGCCTACGTCATCCTTGAAACCGACACGCCGGGCCTGGAAGGCCATGGCCTGACCTTCACCATCGGCCGTGGCAACGACATCTGCTGCCGCGCCATTGAGGCCATGCGCCACCTGGTTGTCGGCCTGGAGCTGAGCTGGATCGCCGCCGACATGGGCCGCTTCTGGCGCCACGTCACGTCGGACAGCCAACTGCGCTGGATCGGGCCCGACAAGGGCGCCATCCACCTCGCCACCGGCGCCGTCGTCAATGCCGTATGGGACTTGTGGGCCAAGGCCGAGGGCAAGCCGGTGTGGCGCCTGGTGGCCGACATGAGCCCGGCCGAGCTGGTGCGCTGCATCGACTTCCGCTACATCACCGACTGCATCACACCCGACGAGGCGCTGGCGCTGCTCACCCGCGCAGCAGAGGGCAAGGCCGAGCGCCTGGCCACGCTGGAGCGCGAGGGCTACCCCTGCTACACGACCTCGGCCGGCTGGCTGGGCTACCCCGACGACAAGCTGCGGCGGCTGTGCCAGGAGGCTGTGGACGCGGGCTTCAACCACGTCAAGCTCAAGGTCGGCCGCGACCGCGAGGACGACATCCGCCGCCTGCGTATCGCTCGCGAGGTGCTGGGGCCGGACCGCAAGCTGATGATCGACGCCAATCAGGTCTGGGATGTTCCCGTGGCCATCGACTGGCTCAAGGACCTGGCCTTTGCCAAGCCCTGGTTCATCGAGGAACCGACCAGCCCCGACGACGTCGAAGGCCACCGCGCCATTCGGCAGGCCATCGCGCCCATGCAGGTCGCCACCGGCGAGATGTGCCAGAACCGCATCCTGTTCAAGCAGTTCATGATGCGCGGCGCCATCGACGTGGTGCAGATCGACAGCTGCCGCCTGGGCGGCGTCAACGAGATCCTGGCCGTCATGCTGATGGCCGCCAAGCACGGCCTGCCCGTCTGCCCGCATGCCGGCGGCGTGGGCCTGTGCGAGTACGTGCAGCACCTGTCCATGATCGACTACCTCTGCATTGCCGGCACGCGTGACGGCCGTGTCATCGAGTACGTGGATCACCTGCATGAGCACTTCGTCGACCCCTGCGTCGTGCGCGGCGCGGCCTACATGCCGCCCGAAGCACCGGGCTTTTCGATCACGATGAAACCGGCCTCGCTGGCGCAATACCGGTTCGGGGGCTGAACTCGCCAGAACCGTTCCAGCACCAACGCGCGGCCTTGAAAGAGACCGCGCGATTTGCCTTTTTCCGGATAGGTCCACGTCATGAAGAACCGATCTCTGTCAACGATGCTGGCCTGCCTGTGCATCGCCCTGACCCCAGCGCGCGCGAGTGCGCAGGACGAGGGCGAATGGCATTCGCTGTTCAATGGCCGCGACCTTTCCGGATGGACCGTGAAGATCAACAAGCGTCCGCTTGGAGACAACTACGCGAACACGTTTCGGGTGGAAGACGGCGTGATCAAGGTCAGCTATGACGGCTACGGCAAGTTCGACGAACAGTTCGGCCATCTGTACTCCAACCTGGCCTACGCCAATTACATCCTTAGGCTCGAGTACCGGATCACGGGCACTGCCGTTGCAGATGCCCCACCCTGGGCCAAACTCAACAGCGGCGTGATGATCCATTCACAGTCGCCCTGGACGATGGGGCTCAACCAGGCCTGGCCTGCCAGCATGGAATTCCAGTTCCTCAGCGCGGGCGCAACGGCGGGCCGCCAGACGGGCAATGTGTGCACGCCTGGCACCAACCTTGAGATGAAGGGCCGGCTGCTGACAGACCACATCATCGAGTCGACCTCGAAATTGTTCCCCCTGAATGAGTGGGTAGCGGTGGAGGTCGAGGTTCGAGGCAACGAGGAAGTCGTCCATCGCGTCAATGGCGTCGAGGTCCTGCGCTATCAGCACCCCCAGCTTGATCCCAGGGAGGACAGCGCAAAGGCCCTGCTGGATGCCGGTGCTCCCCTGCAGTTGTCATTCGGCCATATCGCGCTGCAGGCGGAATCGCAGCCCGTATGGTTTCGGAACATCAGGATCCGATCCCTCCCCGCCACTTCCCGGACCGGGCAACAGGCTCCGGGAGTGCCTCGGTGAAATCTCCTGCTGCTGCCGTGACTCGCGGCCTGCGATGACGAAGCCGCGCGCCCCTATTTACTTTGTCCATCGCCCCAACTAACATTGGTCATACCAAAAACACAACGACAAGTTGTGGTCCGACCACGAAAGTTCATCAGGGAGAAGTGCCTTGCAGGTCGAAGCCGCCGCGAGCCAACAGCTCCTCAAAGTCATCAATCGCATGGCGCTCGTCAGGCAACTGTGTGCCAAACCAGGTCAGTCACGAGCCGATCTGGCTGCTGTGGTGGGCCTGACTAAATCCACCGTCGGCCTGCTCGCCCGTGAATTGATTACCGAGGGTTGGCTGGTCGAGCGCGAAATCGTCCCGACAGGCGACATGGGTCGCCGCCCCACGCCCTTGTTCATCGATCCAACCCGACTGCTGCTGCTCGGTGCCGAAGTCGGCGTCGACTCCGTGCGCGTGGTTGCCACGTCCCTCACGGGCGAGATACGTGCAGAAACTGTCGCCAGCTACGGTGCCATTCGCTCGGCCAAGTCGTGCATTCGAGTACTTGCCGCATCGCTGCTGAAGGTCTTCGGGCAGCTCGCCGCCAGCGAGCAGGCGCTGGGTATCGGTGTCGGCTTGCCCGGCGGCGTCGATGCAGCGCGTGGCGTGCTTCGATTCGCGCCCAACCTGGGCTGGCGCGATGTGCCATTCGCAGCACTGCTGGCCGAAAGACTGGCTGACTCCCCGCTGGCACACGTGCCGCTCTTCCTTCAGAACGAAGCTGCTGTCGCCGCGGTTGGCGAAGTGGAGTTCAACTCCTCGACCGCCGCGGACCCATTGCTCTACGTCTCCATCAGCGAGGGCCTCGGTGCCGGTGTCATCGTCGGTGACCGGCTGCTGACCGGCAACCGAGGTTTCGCTGGCGAAGTGGGGCACACCGTGCTGCAACTCGATGGTCCGCGTTGTTCCTGCGGGCGCCGGGGCTGCGCGGAGGCGCTGATCTCGATGGGCGCCATGCAGCGGGGCTACGGCAGGGGGACGGAGATGACCTCGCTGTCTCGGATACGCAGCCATCTGTTGGGGAACGACCCTGAGACCCAGAATGCCGTCGCCTCCGCCGGACGCTACCTCGGCGTGCTGCTGCAGAACCTGTCTGCCACTTACGACCCCGCGTGCATCGTTCTCGGTGGCGCCGCGATCGAGCTGGGCGAACCATTCCTTAAGCCGGCGCTGGATACGCTGAACGCCTATGCCGCTGCAGCCGGTTTGCCACCGCCGATCGTGCGCACGTCGCGCTTCGGCGTCAACGCCGTCGCTGTCGGCGCTGCAGCGCTGGCACGTTATCGACTGACCCGCCCCGCGTTACCTCTGGCTGACGGTGGAACCATTTTTCTTGAAACAGCGGAGGCTGCTTGATGTTTCTCGGCATTGATCTGGGTACCTCGGAAGTCAAGCTGCTGTTGCTTGACGACAGCGGTCGCATCGTTGGTACCGCAGGCAGCGCATTGACGCTGTCGGCACCGGAACCTCTGTGGTCCGAGCAGAATCCATCCGACTGGTGGCGCGCGACCGGCACCGCCGTCGCCCAATTGCGCACGACCCACCCGACCGAGTTCGCCGCCGTGCGCGGCATCGGCCTGTCCGGCCAGATGCACGGCGCGGTGCTGCTGGGCGCTGACGACGCCGTGCTGCGCCCGGCCATCCTGTGGAACGACGGCCGCAGCCACGCCGAGTGCGACGAGCTAACAACCACCGCGCCGCGCCTGCACGACATCGCCGGCAACCTCGCCATGCCCGGCTTCACCGCCCCGAAGCTGCTGTGGGTGAAGAAGCACGAGCCCGAAGTCTTCGAGCGCGTGGCCAGCGTGCTGCTGCCCAAGGACTGGCTGCGCCTGCAGCTGACCGGCGACAAGGTCTCCGACCCGTCGGACGCCGCCGGCACCCTGTGGCTGGACGTGGCCCGGCGCGACTGGTCCGACGAACTGCTCGGCGCCTGCGGCCTGACGCGCGCGCAGATGCCCCGCCTGGTCGAGAGCAGCCAGCCCAGCGGCGTGCTCAAGCCCGAACTCGCCAAGGCCTGGGGCCTGGGCGCGGAGGTGGTCGTCGCCGGTGGCGCCGGCGACAACGCGGCCAGCGCCATCGGCATCGGCGCCACGCAGCCAGGGGACGGCTTCATCTCGCTGGGCACCTCGGGCGTGCTCTTCGTCGTCAACGACCGCTACCGGCCCAACCCGGCCTCGGCCGTGCATGCCTTCTGCCATGCGCTTCCCGCACGCTGGCACCAGATGAGCGTGATGCTGTCGGCCGCCAGTTGCCTGCGCTGGTTCTGCCAGCTCGTCGGCGCCGATGAAACCACCTTGCTGGCTGAACTTTCATCAAATGACAGCGCAGTCAGCCCCTCAGACCACGCGCCGATCTTCCTGCCCTACCTGGCCGGCGAGCGCACGCCGCACAACGACCCGTTTGCAGCCGGCGTCTTCCATGGCCTGAAGGCGCAGACGAATCGCGCCGACTGCACCTATGCCGTGCTCGAGGGCGTGGCCTTCGGGCTGGCCGATGGGCTGGACGCGCTGCGAGCCGCGGGCACCCAGGTCCACCAGCTGTCGCTGGTGGGCGGCGGCTCACGCAGCCGTTTCTGGGCCCAGTTGATCGCCGACGCGCTCCAGGTCGACATCGTCCTGCACACCGGCAGCGAAGCCGGCGGCGCGCTCGGCGCGGCACGCCTGGGCTGGTTGGCCATCGGGGGTGCTGTCGAGACCGTCTGCACCCGCCCGCCCGTGGCGGCCCTCTTCTCTCCCGACCCCGAACGCCATGCCCGCCTGGCCCCCCGCCTGGCGCGTTTCCGTGACCTCTACCGCCGCCTGCGCGGTGCCTGACCCCCGAGTTATGACGAGCTATTTCCACGCCATCGCCCCGATCCGCTTTGAGGGCGTCGACAGCCAGAATGACCTGGCCTTCAAGCACTACGACAAGGACCGCATCGTCCTGGGCCAGCGCATGGAGGACCACCTGCGCTTTGCCGTGTGCTACTGGCACAACTTCGTCTGGACCGGCCTGGACCCGTTCGGCGGCGCCACCTTCGAGCGCCCCTGGTTCCAGGGCGGCAGCCCGATGGAGCTGGCCAAGCTCAAGGCCGACGCGGCCTTCGAGTTCTTTGCCAAGCTCGGCGCGCCCTACTACTGCTTCCATGACCGCGACGTCGCCCCGGAAGGCGCCACGCCGCGCGAGAGCCACGAGAACTTCCTGCGCATGGTCGATGTGCTCGGC